>JBBKXN010000033.1:0-62272 GCA_037969475.1 Pyrinomonadaceae bacterium
GCCTACACCGACTCCAACGGGAACGCCGACACCGACACCGACACCAACGGAAACGCCGACACCGACACCGACGCCAACGCCGACACCGACTCCGACGGAAACACCGACGATGACGCCAACACCGACGCCGCCAACAGAACCAGTACCTGAACCAATGACCATACTTTTGTTTGGCAGCGGTCTTGCAGGAATTGGTCTGGCAGCTCGACGCAAGTTGGGAAGACGCGAGGATGAAGAAGAAGGCGAAGAATAGAAGATTATGAAGGTGAAAGCCACGAGAGGATTTACTCCGTTGGCTTTTACCCGTGGCTCATTATCGAATTATTAGATAGAAAACGCCGTAACGAAGAAATCGGCGTTTATTGAGAGGTTAGAAAATGCAAAATTCAAAATTCAAAATTTTTGCCATATTAGCTTTGATGTTAACCGTCGGGTTTACATCGGCTTTTGCGGCAGGTAATAACGATAAAAAAACGAAAAGACCAAAAAACACTGGAATTCTTTCTGTGAAAAGCTCGCCAAATGCGATGACCGTTAAAGTTGACGGTCAGGTCGTTGGGATGAGCGGCACGACGGAAGGTGCTGAGTTTTATCTTACCCCGGGTGTTCACTTGGTCGAAGTCGAAGGGCCAAATGGAAAAACGTTTTCGAAGGAAATTAACGTTGTAAAAAATGTTAAGAATTGTATATGCCTGAATGTTGTTGAAAACACCACCGAGAAAAAATGCCCGTATGATATTACGGTGAGCAATCCTGATGTTGTTCGCGACGGTGATTTGATAACGTTTGCTGCCTTGGATGCAGTCGGCGGTGCGGCGGCATTAAACTATTTGTGGAAGATTACGCCTTCGAATGCCCGTGTTACCAGTGGCCTTGGAACAAACGCGATAACTGTTGATACAACCGGACTTGGCGGACGCACTGTTACGGCTGAGCTGGAAGTTACCGATGGCATTTATGATGCAAGTTGTCGCCAGCGTGTGGTAGGAAGTACAGTAATCGAGAAAATTCAGGAAATCCCAAATGTTCCGATTGCTTTTGACGAATTTCCAACGATGTCGAATGATGACGACAAAGCCCGTTTGGATGGTTTGGCGATCGAATTGCAAAATAACCCAAGTGTTCAAGGGTATGTGATTATGTATGGCGGAACGGACAAACGCAGTCAAAGCCGAACTCCTGAAAAACTTTCGCGAATGGCGTTAGACTATTTAGTAAGCCAGCGCGGAGTTGATCCAAGCAGATTAACGATAGTACAAGGTGGAACCCGTCCTACTACGACTTACCAAATATGGTTAGTTCCGCCGGGTGCTACAACCCCCGTTCCATATGAATAATTTGGATAGTTATTTCTAACCTAAATTTGGACGGCTGCGGCCGTCCTTTTTTTATGGATTTAAAAGGGTTACTTAACTGGCAAATAGTTACTCCTACTTGGTAAAATGCCACTTTACTGATTACCTGTAACTTACTGCTAACCATATGAGTGCACCAAACATAGAAACGATTGTAAATTTATCAAAACGGCGGGGTTTCGTTTTTCCCGCTTCCGACATTTACGGAGGGCTGGGAAGCGCATGGGATTACGGCTCCCTCGGTGTCGAATTAGCCAACAACATTAAGCAAAACTGGTGGAAATGGATGGTTCACGAGCGCGATGACATTGAAGGGATCGACTCTTCGATCATTCAAAATCGTCTAGTTTGGAAACACTGCGGTCATGAAGAAACCTTCAACGATATGATGACCGATTGCCGAAACTGCAAAAAGCGTTTTCGTGCGGATAAACTCGAAGATTCGCAATGCGAATTAAAGCCTTCAAAGCACCCCGGCGAAACCGACAAATGCGATCTCACTGAACCAAGACCATTTTTGACGATGCTTTCGACCCGGCTTGGAGCAGTTGCAGACGATGAAGACTACCAATCGCTCGCCTACCTGCGTCCGGAAACAGCCCAGGGAATTTTCATAAACTTTGCAAATATCTTAAATACCACGGGGCGGAAATTGCCATTTGGGATTGCTCAGGTTGGAAAATCTTTTCGTAATGAAATTACCCCAGGCAACTTCATTTTGCGAACGCGCGAATTTGAACAAATGGAAATGGAATACTTTTGCCACCCTGAAAAAGCACCGGAATTTTTCGAAGAGTGGGTGGAAAATTACATGAATTGGCTTACCGGCTTGGGCATTTCTGAGAAAAATCTCTACAAATATGAAGTTCCTGCGAGTGACCTGGCACATTATTCGGATCGAACAGTCGATATCATGTATCGCTATTTTCCCGAACGCGACGACGAAGAAAAGCAGTGGGATGAACTCATGGGAATCGCCAACCGTACCGATTTTGACACAAAGGCTCATTCGAAGAAGGCTCTGGATGAAGACGGAAATCGCATAAATCCAGATTCCGTAGACGATCTTTCGTACCACGATCCGTATATAAACAAGCGGTTCTACCCATACGTGATCGAACCTGCCATTGGTGTAAATCGCACGCTTTTGTCCGTATTGATGGACGCCTACACAGAAAAAGAAGAACGCGTAGTGTTAAAACTTTCGCACAAAATCGCACCGATAAAGGTTGCCGTTTTGCCTTTGAAAAAAAATAATGATGAAATTGTTTCCTTGGCTCGTAAAATCAAGAAGGATTTGACCAAAGAGATTCGTTCAGTTTATGACGATACAGGCAGCATAGGTAAGCTCTACGCCCGCCAAGATGAAGTAGGCACGCCATTCTGTGTAACTGTCGATTTTGACTCACTTGACGACCAAACTGTAACTGTTCGCGACCGCGACACATGGGAACAGGAGCGCATAAGTGTGGAAAACCTGAAAATCTATCTCCAAGATCGTCTAAACTAATAAAACCCACCAAAGGATTGTCCACACGATGGCAGAAATTCCTCCAAAAGTCACCAAACTCGCTGAATCCATTAAGGCAATGGGCGGGCGCGCAATGCTTGTCGGAGGATGCGTACGAGATGAATTGATGGGTGTCCAGCACAAGGATTGGGATGTCGAAGTTTATGGAGTTAAGCCTGCTAAGCTGAAACCACTTCTCGAAGAATTTGGGGATGTAAATGTAGTTGGAGAAGCATTTACAGTTTATAAAATCGGGGGGGACCTGGATGTTTCTATCCCTAGACGTGAACGGAAGGTCTCGCGCGGACACAAAGGTTTTCTGGTTGAGGGCGATCCCGAAATGTCATTTGAAGAAGCATCACAACGCCGGGATTTTACGATCAATGCGATCATGAAAGATGTTCTTACAGGAGAGATAATTGATTGTAACGGCGGGCGCGACGATATTGAGAATGGAATTTTGCGGATGGTATCATCGAAGACCTTTGCGGAAGATTCCTTGCGAGTTTTAAGGGCTGCCCAATTTGCGGCGAGGTTTGGGTTTGACATCGAAAGCGAAACTGCTGAAATTTGCAAGCAAATTGATTTGACCGATTTGCCGTCCGAGCGAATTTGGGGCGAAATGGAAAAGCTTCTCCTGAGATCTCAGAGGCCTTCGGTCGGTTTACAATTGGTGTATGAACTTGGCGTAGTCGACCAATTATTTCCCGAGATGAAAGCGCTCGTCGGAGTCCCGCAACAAGAAGAATGGCATCCAGAGGGAAATGTTGATGTGCATACATTGCTTGTCGTTGATGAAGCCAGAAAATTGATTGACGATTTGGATTATGCAAAAAAGGTTACGGTGATGCTGGGAGCCTTATGTCACGATTTTGGGAAACCTGCGACGACAGAGTTTTTTGAAGGTAAATGGCGTTCGCACGGACACGATGTTGCGGGAATTGGGCCGACGAAATCCTTCTTAAACACTTTGAATATCCATACGATCGATGGATACGATGTCCGCAAACAAGTTGTCGAGCTTGTAATACATCATTTGAAACCGGGGATGTTTTACAAAGTAAGGGAAGAAATGGGCGATGGCGCATTTAGACGGCTTGCAGGAAAGGTTGAACTCGATCTGCTTTATCGCGTTGCGAAGGCTGATAGTTTGGGGCGAAATCCTGAATGGGTTTCAAAAGAGAAGCACTTTGATTCAGAGCCGCAAGAGTGGTTTATCCAAAAAGCACGCGAACTGGAGGTTGAGCTCGAGGCGCCGGAGCCGATTCTTATGGGTCGGCACCTTATCGAATTTGGGATGGAACCATCGCCGCATTTTAAGGAAATCTTAAACGAGGTGTTTGATAAACAACTTGATGGTAAAATTGAAACTTTGGCGGAAGCGAAGAAATGCGCGAAAAATATTATTGAAAGGATCAGGATAACAGGCGACAAAAGTTAGACTTATTTTCCCGAAGTTCAAACGAAGTTCCCGGTAAATTACATTACTTTTTCGTTAACCAGATTAATTTGAGACCAGAATTTATGACAGATTTAAGAAACGATTGGAATATCAGCGAAATCGAGAAAATTTATAATTTACCGTTTCCAAAGTTGATGCTCAGGGCGCAAACAGTTCATCGAAAATTTCACAAAACTGATGAAATACAGGGCTGCCAACTTTTAAGTATCAAAACGGGAGGTTGTCCTGAAGATTGCGCATATTGTCCGCAATCGGCCCATTACAAAACCGACGTTGAACGCGAGCAGCTTCTGAGCGTTGATAAAACATTGGCCGCAGCACAAAATGCCAAGGAATCGGGTGCGACGAGATTTTGTATGGGTGCGGCCTGGCGTGAGGTTCCCGATGGTGACCAGTTCGATCAGGTTGTCGAAATGGTCAAAGGTGTACGGCAATTGGGCTTAGAGGCCTGCTGTACCCTCGGTATGCTTCGGGAAGATCAAGCTGAGAAACTCGCCGAGGCAGGTCTAACTGCATACAATCATAATCTCGACACATCGCCTGAATTTTACGGGGATATTATATCGACCCGCGTCTATGATGAGCGTTTGAAAACCCTTGAAAATGTGCGAAAATCCGGCGTTACAGTTTGCTCCGGAGGAATTATAGGAATGGGCGAATCATTGAATGACCGCTACGGTTTGCTGCAACAACTATCAAATCAAGATCCGCATCCCGAAAGCGTTCCGATAAATCAACTTGTAAAGGTCGAAGGCACACCTTTGCAGAACGAAAAGAAATTAGATGTTTTTGATTTTGTTCGAATGATCGCCACGACGCGAATTATTATGCCAAGTTCGATGGTGCGACTTAGCGCCGGGCGTTTAGAACTAAGCGACGAAGCTCAGGCCCTCTGTTTTCTTGCGGGGGCAAATTCCATATTTATGGGCGATAAATTGTTGACGACTTCGAATCCTGAGAAAAATCGTGACACGGATTTGCTTAACAAATTGGGAATGAAGCTCTTTGCTCAGGCTTCCGCATGACATTCACGATTGCTGATAAATAGCAAGAAATGATGGCTGCATGCGTGCTGACGCCGCACCGAAACTTGATTGGGAAAGGACGACTGAATTTGGAATGAGAAAACGTGCGATCAAAAAATACCTAAATGAATCCGTTTAGGCATCTGACCATTGACTTAACTCCTCTGCGTGTTTCGAGAGATTATCGGTTGCTCTTCTTTGGGCAGCTGATTTCTTTTTTTGGTTCGATGATGACGTTTATAGTCGTGCCGTGGCAGATGTATCGGCTGACCGATTCCAGCCAAATGGTTGGATTTCTGTATTTGGCAGAATTCGTTCCGATGGTTTGTTTGGCATTTATCGGAGGTGCCTTCGCCGATGCCTTCGATAAACGAAAAATGCTTCGTTTGACCGAAATCGGTCAAACTACGGTTACGGCGGTGCTTCTGCTGAACTCTCTCCTTCCAGATCCTCATATCTGGGTTTTGTTTATATCGGTCGCTCTTCACGCGGGTTTCGCAGCGCTCCAGCGTCCGGCGTTTGAATCGCTGATTCAGAAAATTATTCCAAGTGAATTGATGACTTCCGTGATGGCCCTGAATTCGCTGCGCTGGAGTATGGGCGCGATCATCAGCCCGGCAATTGCGGGTATAATTGCTACACAGTTTAGCTCCGCAACGGCATACGCGATAGATTTGGTGACGTTTATTGCATCGCTCATTGCTGTTTTTATGATAGGCGCGGTACCTTCACCGGAAGATGCAGAGCGACCGAGCTGGAAAACGATAAAGGACGGGTGGCGGTATGCATTCAAACGACAGGATCTTCTGGGAACATATTTTATCGACATTGCAGCGATGTTCTTCGCGATGCCGCAAGCGCTCTACCCGGCCCTTGCCGTGTTTTACGGAGAAAAATATGTAGGCTTTTTCCCCGCCGCAATCGCCCTCGGGGCTTTGATTGCGAGTTTGACATCCGGATGGACGAAATCGATAAACAAACATGGAAGACTTATCGTTTTTGCAGCTCTCGGGTGGGGGATCGCGATCACATTCTTCGGCTTAACTTCTAATCTTATCCTTGCACTTTTCTTCCTAATGCTAGCCGGGTTTTCCGATATGATAAGCGGAATTTTTCGCGGTTCGATCTGGAATCAAACAATTCCAAATCATTTGCGCGGACGATTGGCGAGTATTGAAATGATAAGCTATCTGACGGGACCGATGCTTGGGAATGCAAAAATGGGCGTCGTTGCGGAGCGATTTGGAACAAAAACGGCGATCGTTTCCGGCGGCATATTATCGATAATCGCTGTGCTCGTCCTAGCCGCTATCTTACCGAAATTTTTACGCTACGATGGGCGCGAGGGCATTAAATTAAAAGCACTTGAAGAAAGAGAAAGGGATGAACGAAATCGAGCCAGAATTGCAGCACAAACTTGATGAGATCGAATCCAAGGGCTTGAGACGGAAACTTACAAGTCCCTCCGGAATCGACCTTTCATCAAATGATTATCTTGGTTTGGCGAAGGACGAACGGATTAAAACTTCTTTGATTGATGCCATTAAAAGAGAAGGTGTCGGCTCGACCGGTTCGAGACTTTTACGCGGCGAGCGAGATTCATTTCAACAGGTTGAAAAACGTTTTGCCGGGTGGAAGCGAACCGAAAGTTCACTTTATTTCGCGACTGGGTATCAGGCAAACCTCGGTTTAATGCAAACTTTTTTGGAAGATGACGATGTTGTCTTTTCCGATGAATTAAATCATGCAAGTTTGATAGATGGAATTCGTTTATCAAAGTGCAAAAAAGTAATTTTCCAACATTTGGACATGGAAATGCTAGAAACGCTAGCAAGCGAGATTGAATGTAAAGGGCGAAAATTTCTCGTTACAGAATCTCTTTTTTCGATGGATGGCGACATCGCACCGCTTAAAAAATATGCGGAAATTTGTCGAAAGACAAATACAAATCTGATCATTGATGAAGCGCATTCGGTAGGACTCTACGGGGAGAAGGGAAGCGGGTTGATCGAGGAATATGGGATCGAGGATGATGTGTTTTTGTCAATAAACACAGCTGGGAAAGCACTCGGAGTTTCCGGTGCGTTTGTTGCGGGGAGTAATTTGGCAATCGAATATCTAATTAATAAATGCCGCTCTTTTATTTTTTCTACCGCACCGATCCCTGCAATTGCAGACGCTTTGAAAGTATCGATTGAGATTATTGAAAAAGAATCTGAACTACGAGATGGATTAAATAACCTCATCAAGACGTTTCGTAAGTTACTGTTTGATCATGAATTTCTAGTTCCGGAAGATGAGACACAAATTATCCCAATTATTATAGGAGATAGTAAAAAAGCATTAAAAATAGCGGAGAAAATGCAGTTACACGGTTTCGATGTTCGTGCAATTCGTCCGCCGACCGTTGCGGAAGGAACGGCGAGATTGCGTGTAACCTTGAATTTCGGTTTAACCGAAGAGATCTTGAAGGATTTTGTCGGAACGCTAAGAAAAGAAATTTTACGCGTAGACCATATAGAACCCGGCCGTACTTAATATATTAATTGGCTCCGCGATATCTTCTTTCAAACAACATGAAAGGTATATTTGTAACAGGAACTGACACCGGTATTGGAAAGACCGTAATTTCGGCGGCTTTGATGCACGCCATTCGTCAACGGGAAAAAATCTGTTACTGGAAACCGATTCAAACCGGCTTGGAAGAAGATAACGATACCGAAACGGTTAGAACGCTGGCAAAGTGTACCGATGAAGAAATTTACGATGAAGGTATTCGCCTTGAAAAGCCTCTTTCGCCGCATCTTTCGGCCAGACTTGCCGGCGTAGAAATTAGGATCGAAGGAGTATTAAGTTTTATCCAAAACAGGGGCGAAGATAAATTTTGGATCGTCGAAGGCGCGGGCGGGGTTTTAGTTCCGCTAAATGAAAGCGAGCTGATGATTGACTTCGTCGCTGCGCTCAAATTACCCGTTTTGGTTGCTGCGCGCTCAGCGCTTGGGACAATAAACCATACACTCCTAACGATTAAGGCTTTGCGGAATCATAACCTTGAAATACTCGGTGTGATCATGAACGGCAAGCCGAACCTCGAGAATAAAAAGGCGATCGAACATTTCGGTGGCGTTCGGGTGCTTGCGGAAATGCCCGAATTTGAGAAACTTGATTCGGAAATATTAAAAGATTGGAGCAGACAGGTTGATTTATGGCTATCGTAAAAAAAAGAGAAGTAGAAGTAATGGCGCAGCTCAGCGGTGAAGAACTCGAGAGGCATTTGGTAAAACTACCGGCGCGAAAAGAGCAGTTTGACAAACTTTTTGATTTTCTGGCGCTCAAACTTGAAAATCAAGCGTGTGATCATACTTCGCGTTTTACTATGCAGTATGTGATGCAAAAAGCGATGAATTTTCCAAAAGTTTCGGCTTGGCTGTCTCAGCAGGGCGGTTACTGCGATTGTAAGATTTTAGAAGAGATCGCGGTACCTTGGCGGGAAATTTTCGAAAAATCGGAGTAGCGAAATGATATAAACACCGATTATCAACAAACCGGAACGGCGACAATGAGTTGCGGCAGCGAAGTTTTCATGGCAAGTATCGAAGCAACTTTGAAACGGTTTCCTACTATAAAAAAAGTATCCTACACGATTGTGGGACGCCCTGAAGATTTTCATGAACGGGTGCAGATCGGAGAATGTCCGGAGGAAATAAAAAATTGCAGCGGCAAGAATTTCTAATGACGAATTTGATCGATCGGGACAGAAAATATCTATGGCATCCATATACGCAGGAAAAAACTGCCCAGTTGCCGGTCGTGATTGTGGGAGGAAAAGGTGTCTGGCTGGAAACTGAAGATGGCAGAAAATTGCTGGATGGCGTTTCGAGCTGGTGGGTGAACACCCACGGACACTCACACCCTTACTTAAACGATGCATTGAGGAAACAAGCTGAAACGCTTGAACATGTGATCTTTGCAGGGTTTACGCATGAGCCGGCTGTTAAACTAGCCGAAAAATTGGTCGAAGTTTTGCCAAAAGGCTTGACGCGTGTTTTTTACTCTGATAATGGTTCAACCGCCGTCGAGGTCGCGCTTAAAATGGCGTACCAATATTGGAGTAACAAAGGCGAAGAACGCAGCACATTTATCGCACTCGAACACGCCTATCACGGCGACACGATCGGTGCTATGTCCGCGAGCGACGATTCCGCCTTTACTGCACCGTTTAAGAATTTACTTTTTCACGTGCTGCGCGCAGAAGCACCTTACGCTCTTCGTTGCGAAAAATGCGAAAAAAAATGCAATCTGAATTGTGCGGAAAGTCTGGAAAATTTACTCGAAAAGAATCATAAAGAAACGTCTGCCGTGATTATCGAGCCGATGCTCCAGGGAGCCGGCGGAATGATTGTCTGGGAAAGGGAATATCTGGCGAAAGTGCGCGAACTTTGTGATAGATTTGGGGTCCTTTTAATTGCCGATGAGGTCTTAACAGGTTTTGGCCGAACGGGAAAAATGTTTGCATGCGATCATGCCGAAATCTCCCCGGATATTATTTGTTTGTCGAAAGCCTTAACTGCGGGTTATATGCCGCTTGGAGTAACTGCCGCTCGCGAAGAAATTTTCAATGCGTTTTATGATGACGATCGCCTGAAGACTTTCTTTCACGGACATTCCTATTGCGCAAACCCTCTTGCCTGCGCGCTTGGCATCGCAAATCTCGAACTCTTTGAAAAAGAAAATACGCTCCGTAAGATCGCATTTATCAACAAAAAGTTCCTCGAGTTCGAAGCAAAGTTGTCATCCTTTGATCGTGTGGAGGACGTACGAATAATT
Organism: Pyrinomonadaceae bacterium; assembly: GCA_037969475.1. Classification (GTDB taxonomy): domain Bacteria; phylum Acidobacteriota; class Blastocatellia; order Pyrinomonadales; family Pyrinomonadaceae; genus Aridibacter. The sequence continues at coordinate 10,180 of JBBKXN010000033.1, forward strand.
GGCGGGGTTCTCGCGTTCGAACTGAAGGTCGAAGACGGCGGATATCTTGCCGACATCGGGCAAAACCTCTATCAGGAGTTTCTAAGACGCAATATCATTCTGCGACCGCTAGGCAATGTCATCCTTTTTATGCCGCCTTACATAATCGAAGAACAAGAAATTGACTGGGTTTTGGGCGAGATCGAAGCGGTGCTTACGGAAGCGTGACTCGTGTTGAAAGGAAGCTACGATACGGCTTGCATTACCGCAAATTGAGGCGTATATTCCGTTTTTGGTATTGAATTTTCGCACGATAATAGATAGACCTTGAAGCGTATTTTGAAGCGTTTCATGGTTTTTTTGTTGAGTTGGTAGTATATGAATACGGAAGAAATATCGCGCGACAATCGGTTCCGCCACTGGTTGATGAAGGGTGTAGAGAAACCTGAGAGCGGACAGAAAATTCACGAAGACCATCCGCGCGAGGCTTGGTGGAAGGTGATGTGCCTTACCGGCGTTGATTATTTCTCCACTCTTGGATATCAGCCAGGCATCGCGTTTGTCGCTGCGGGCGCACTTTCGCCGATCGCGACGATCGTATTAGTTCTGCTTACGCTTTTTGGAGCGCTGCCTATCTACCGACGTGTTGCCGCGGAATCTCCGCACGGTCAGGGCTCGATCTCAATGCTCGAGCAGCTCCTATCGCGCTGGAAAGGCAAACTTTTCGTGCTCATTCTGCTGGGATTTGTCGCTACTGATTTTGTCATTACGATCACACTTTCGGCGGCTGACGCGACCGCACATATAATCGAGAATCCCTTTGTGCTTGCGCATTTTCCATTTCTCAATCATCCCGTTTACATTACCCTCGGCTTGATCCTGGGTCTTGCTGGTATCTTCCTGAAGGGTTTTAAGGAAGCGGTCAGTATTGCCGTTGTTCTTGTGATTACCTACTTATCGCTAAACGTGATCGTTTTAGCGGCGGGTTTTTACGAGATCTTTACCCATCCTGATCTAATTCCAAACTGGAAAAATGCCTTATTTGTGGCGACAGAAAACGGTGTCTCACAACCCAGAACGATTTTGGGAATACTTGTTATGTCGCTTCTCGTGTTTCCAAAGCTAGCTCTGGGACTCTCCGGTTTCGAAACAGGCGTTGCTGTGATGCCGATCGTTCAAAGACCAAATCGAATTGGCAACACGCGAAAACTATTAACTGTGGCGGCTCTCATTATGAGCGTGATGCTTATTGCCAGCAGTTTTGTCACTACCTTAGTTATTCCTCCATCGGCATTCGAAGAAGGCGGAAAAGCAAATGGACGCGCCCTCGCCTTTATCGCGCACGAATATCTCGGTGAAATTTTCGGTACCGCTTATGACATCAGCACGATAATGATCCTTTGGTTTGCGGGTGCATCAGCTTTGGCCGGGCTCCTTAATATTGTGCCGCGTTATTTGCCCCGATATGGAATGGCGCCGGAATGGGCAAAAGCTACCCGGCCGCTCGTGTTGGTTTTTCTCGTTATCTGTTTTGCAATTACTTATTTCTTCCAGGCAGACGTTGATGATCAAGGCGGGGCATACGCGACCGGCGTTTTAGTTTTGATGACTTCGGCAGCAATCGCCGTGACAATTTCTGCCTGGAGAAAACAGCAGGCGGCGCGCTGGGGATTTATGATCATCTCCGCCGTATTCGTTTACACAACCCTCGTAAATATCGTCCTGCGTCCTGACGGAATCAAGATCGCGGCGATTTTTATATTTACCATAATCTCGACGTCATTTATTTCAAGAATTCTCCGTTCGACCGAAATACGGATCGAAGGAATCGAACTTGATGACATTGCGAAAAAGATTCTTAATGAGGCTGCGAAGGGTCGGATCAGAATAATCACCCATCGTAGGGAAGACGGAGATCTTGCGGAATACGGTGAATGCGAACGTGAAAGACGAGTCGATAACCATATTCCTCAAAAAGACCCGATCCTATTTTTTGAGGTTGATACCGGCGACGCATCTGAATTTTCAGGCAAGCTGAAAGTTCAAGGAATCGAAATGAACGGCTACAATATTTTGCGAACTCGATCCCCGGCCGTTCCAAACGCAATCGCTGCATTTCTACTTTTCCTTCGAGATAAAACCAAAAGGATCCCACACGTCTATTTTGGTTGGAGCGAAGGTTCACCACTGAAATATCTCATGAGATACCTCCTATTTGGCGAAGGCGACACGGCGCCAGTTACACGGGAAATTCTTCGGCAAGCTGAACACGATCCCGAAAAACGTCCGAACGTGCATGTAGGTGGGTAACCGTTGAGAATTTTAAACCGCCTAGCGCAATGAATTCTAAACTTGAAATAGAAACGGAGGCAAAATGAAAGGATTCAATGATTTCGATTAATTTAATAGAGCCTTTAAGAATCTACCGGTGTGCGATTTATCATTCTGAGCGATCTCTTCCGGTGTTCCGATAACGACAATCTCACCGCCTCCGACACCGCCTTCGGGGCCAAGATCGATCACATAGTCCGCAGTTTTTATAACGTCTAAATTGTGTTCGATGACAACGAGCGAATTTCCCTCATTGATCAACGTTCTAAACGCAAAAAGGAGCTTACTGATGTCATCGAAATGAAGACCTGTGGTTGGTTCGTCGAAAATAAAAAGAGTTTTGGATTTTGATTTTGCTGCAAGGTGGGCAGCGAGTTTTACACGCTGGGCTTCGCCTCCGGATAGTGTCGTTGCTGATTGACCGAGACGAAGATAGCCTAACCCGACGGCCTCGAGGGTTTTTAGTTTGGATGTGATTTTTCTTTCGCTTCTAAAAAACGCTGCTGCTTCCCGAACGGTCATATTCAAAACATCGTGGATATTCTTGCCTTTAAATTTTACGTCCAAAATTTCAGGCTTAAAGCGAGTGCCGCGGCAATCTTCACAAACTAACTCAACATCGGCGAGAAATTGCATTTCAATCGTGACGGTTCCGCTTCCCTGGCATTCTTCGCAACGCCCGCCGGGAACGTTAAAGGAAAAATGGGAAGGTTTGTATCCTTTCTTATGAGATAAATTCGTCTTCGAAAAAACTTCGCGGATCGCGTCATAGCCTTTGATGTAAGTCACGGGATTCGAACGCGGTGTTCGGCCGATTGGCGATTGATCAACCATGATAGCGTCATCGACATATTCTGCTCCCCGAAGTTCTTTATAAAAGCCTGTGTGAATTTTTCCATCACCTAATTCTTTTTGAACTCCCGAAAAAAGAATATCTTGGACGAGCGTCGATTTTCCGGAGCCTGACACGCCAGTAACACAAACAAACATATCGAGAGGAATTTTGAGATCGATATTTTTTAGATTGTGTTCGCGTGCGCCGAGGATCTCGATAGTGCGATTCCCGGGTTCTCTGCGAGTTTGCGGGATTTTTATTTCGTTTTCACCGCGCAGATATTTTCCGGTTAGCGAGTTTTTGTCGGCAAGCAATTTTTTAAACTTTCCTTCAAAGATCAATTCGCCTCCCAGTTCTCCGGCAAACGGACCGATGTCGAGAATGTGATCCGCAGCCCGCATCATTTCTTCATCGTGTTCTACGATGAGAAGCGTATTTCCGATATCGCGCAGGTTTTTGAGAATCTTTATCAAACGCGCATTGTCCCTTGGATGAAGACCAATTGTGGGTTCGTCCAGAACGTACATCGTTCCAACCAATAGAGAGCCAAGATTCGTCGCAAGCTGAATTCGCTGCGCTTCGCCTCCGGAAAGCGTGGATGCCAAACGGTCGAGTGTCAGATAATCCAGACCAACATCCAACATAAATTTAATACGGCGACGAATTTCGAGGAGGAGTTTTTCGCCTATCTTTGCGCGTTCTTCGGTGAGCTCTAAGCCCAGAAAGAATTTTTCGGCGTCGGTGATCGAAAGCGAAACGATCTCTGGTAAATTTTTACCTCCGACCTTTACTGAGCGGGATTCGATTCTCAGTCTGCCGCCATCGCAATCCGGGCATCTTGTGTAACCACGATACTTTGCCAGGAAAACCCGCACATGGAGTTTGTATTTCTTTTTCTCTTTCCACTCAAAAAAACCGTCGACGCCCCGCCACATTCCTTTTCCTTTTAAGATTGCGCGTTGTTGTTCGATAGTTAAATCGGCATAGGGAACATCGATCGGAATATTTTCGTCAGCCGCAAATTCCTTTAGTTCTCGAAGTGCCCAATGATGCTGCGGAGAAATAAACGGCGCAACGGCGCCCTTTTTGATCGACACATTCTTGTCGGGGACAACAAGGTCATAGTCAATTCCGGTCGTGTTTCCAAATCCCTGACATGTTGGGCAGGCACCAAAAGGTGAATTAAAACTGAACAAATGAGGTTCCGGCTCTTCGAATTCTGTGCCATCATTTTTACAAATAAAGGCTTCTGAGAATTTAAACACCTTGCCATTTGTCGATTCTATTACTGCGGCTTTGCTCTCGCGAAAGCAAGTTTCGAGTGAATCTACAAGACGTTTCCTAACCTTATTTTCCGCTTTCAGCCGGTCAACCAAAACAAGGGTTTCGTCAAAATTTTCAAAGATGAAATCCTCAGGACGGTTTAATTCAATTATCTCGCCTTTTCGATAAAGGCGCGAAAATCCGTGTCCAAGAGTACTCATTAAAACGGCAGTTGCGTTTTGTGCTTTAGCGGATGGATCGAAGAAAATATCGATCGGGAATAAAATGAGAAATTTCTCACCCTTATCCAGAGTCTCAAGAATTTCGTCCGCAGCCGATTCGGGCGAATCTTTTTTCACTTCCTTTCCGCATTTATAGCAATAAGTTTCGCCAACTCTCGCAAAAAGAAGCCGCAAATAATCATAGATTTCGGTTTGGGTTGCAACCGTCGAACGTGGGTTTCGCGTGGAATTTTTTTGTTTGATTGCGATTGCCGGTGCGATGCCGATTATTTCATCAACATCCGGTTTATCCATTCGTTCGAGAAACTGGCGTGCGTATGCCGATAGCGATTCGACATATCGACGTTGTCCTTCGGCGTAGATCGTATCAAAGGCCAGCGAAGATTTTCCCGATCCCGAAACGCCAGTCACAACAGTTAATTTATTAATCGGAAGCGAAAAAGAAATGTTCTTGAGATTGTGTGTGCGCGCGCCGCGAACAATGATCGCGTCTTCTTTTTTCTTCACAGCTTTCATAGGTGAAAAATTCTTTCGTTGGGCAAACAGTAAGTTTATCAAATCGATTCTAGGAATAAAAACGCTCGACTAGGTTATAATACGTTCATGGGAATCTTAAAAATCTTGGCAATCACCCTCATGTTTTCAGCGTGTTCTGCTCAGCCGGTAGAAAGCCATCATGCGACAGCGCAGAAGAAAAATATTCCTTCTGCGGCTGAGCGCAAACCGGTTTTGGTGGAATTGTTTACAGCAGAAGGCTGTTCGAGTTGCCCTCCGGCTGAGCGGGTTTTAGCTAAGCTCCAGATCGAGCAACCGATTGAAAATGCTGAGCTTATAACGCTTGCGCTTCATGTCGATTATTGGGACGAATTTGGCTGGCGGGATAAATTTGCTTCTCCGCTGAACACTCAAAGACAGCGTTTTTATGACCGAAAGTTTCGGACAGGAAAAATTTACACCCCGCAAATGATCGTTGACGGTGATGCGGAGTTTGTTGGAAGTAATTTCGAAAAGGCCGAGACGGCGATATCAAAAGCGATCAAACTCGACAAGGCTGATGTAAATCTGTCTATTGAAGATGACAAAATTACAATATTGGTCTCAAAGGTACCGAAACATGAAGTTTCCACGGTTTATCTTGCGTTGGCGGAAGACGGATTAACTTCTAATATTCATCGCGGGGAAAACGCGGGAAAGAACCTGACACACGTTTCGGTCGTTCGCAGATTGAAGGCGCTTAGCCGTTTGGAACAACTTCAAAATAAATTCCAAATTGAGCTGCCGCTTCAGATCGGAAAGGATTGGAATCGAGACAAGCTCCATGCGGTTGTTTTCATTCAGGAAAACAAAAGCCGACGTATTTTGGGAGTTGCTAGAGCTCAATTAAATTCTGAAAAATTATCAAATTGACAGCGGAATTATTTATTCATAATGTAAGTTTCAAATTCTCTGATAATACTTACAAATATGCACCTTTACGATTTTGCGAGCCAGAAGTAGTTTTGAAACAATCCGAAGATTTTACCCCAAATATAAACGAAACGGCTGAAATCGATCTCCGGATATTAAAGTAATGGACGGCGACATTGCGGATCTCCTGATAAAAGAATTCCCTGAAAATACCATTCTTTTAAAGGCGCTCTTAGCTGCGCAGCTAATCTTTCCCAAAAATACAGTATGTAGAAAAAAAACTGTTGACATAGGTTAAACAGTGTTGTTATAGTTCTAATTAAGCGAAACCCACTTTGCCATTCCACGATTCGTGCAAAAAAGCACGTCTGATTTGTCGTCCTGACAAAATCAATAGCCTATTCAATTAAATACTTAATCTGAGGAATGACATTATGTTACCACTAGCAAGAAAAGTGAATATTGTTGTGCAAGAATCTGGAAGCGATTTGCTTGTCTATGATCTTGATACAAATCGGGCAATTTGCCTAAACAATACGTCATCGCTGATTTGGAAAAAATGCGATGGAACAAAGAGCCCCTGGGAAATCGGAAACGAGCTCCAGCGTGATCTCGGTGTGGACGTTACAGAGGACCTGATCTGGTTTGCGCTTGAACAGCTCCAAAACGAGCATCTCCTTGAGAGCGATGATGATTTTGCAGCACGATATGCGGGACTTTCGCGGCGTGAAGTGATAAGAAGGATCGGACTTGCGTCAGTTGTTGCGCTTCCGATAATTTCTTCACTCGTTGCTCCGGCGGCAATTAATGCCGCATCTATTGCATGTGTACCACTTCCACTTGGTTGCGTATGCAGCACGACAACTTCGGCTAGTCGCCCACCCGGTACGACCTGCACCGCGAATCCGGGATCCGCCTGTGCAAATCGTTCTTGTCGATGTGTACAAGCGGGACCAAACGGGACAAGCCCCGGAAACTGCGTTATTTAACCTAAATGGCTGGCCAATGAATTCACTGTTTAGTATCCATTATTTTTCAAGCCGAACCGAAAAGCATCCATTTCAACGAAAGTTGTAGTAGGTACATTAGCAAGAAGTTTATTGAGAAATCCTGAATTGTTGCGGGTCGGGTAGAGAAAGACAAACAGCGTAGACATTACCAACGCAAATCGTATTTGGAAAAATTATCGCGCCAGTTTTCTTTTGATCTAACTCGTAGAATCACAAACTCTCCGTCACAATCAATTCTTGAAGCTAAATCGCGACGCAATCTGTAAGTTCTACCGGAAGGTGAACAAACGATGAGCGTCGCTTTTTCATCGTCCAATTTTGAGATGACGGCAGTTCGCCAATCGTCTTTCGCGCGATACAAAAGCCGTGAACCAATAGGTAGATCGGCGAGGGTTGTTGGTTTATCGTGCATTATCCGACTTCCAAAATGGTGGTCACTGAAATATTTTTTGTTTAAAACAAATTTGCGACTGAATAAACAAATCCAATCGCAAATCGAAATCTAAAATTGCGAATTAATCAGTCTTCGAAAGGAAGATCGTGGTTTCCTTTTTGGCTGACGGCGTAAAGCCTCAGCCCGACCGAGATCATTACTACCGATATGCCTATCCAGATCAAAACCCACGCTATGCTGGGAATTCCCGTCGCCTGTGCCATATTTGCGGCATCCGATTGGGCATCGGAAAGTGCAGAAACTACAAATAAAGTTTTCAAGCTGAAGATCGCGTTAAGCAGGCACTGAACCGCAAGAAACGCTAGGGAAAAATTAACCCATTTCATTTCAGCATACTTCGCAACCGCAAAGAGAGCTCCGGTCAAAACCGCACCCGAAACCACGGTGAAAGCAACGCTTCCAAAGCTTACCGATGCATTAAAGACATTCCACATCGGAGCCAATAAACCAAAAACGACTGTCATGATCCCGACAAATGCGGAAGTGAAATATAGCGCGTTTCGCGAAGAGTAATTGTATCGAAACCAGATAAGGAGCGCGATCCCAAACGCGGTTGTTCCAACATAGCCGGCGCTGGAAACAATCAATTGCGAAAGCCAACTATTGGTAACCGACCACACAACGCCGCTTGTGTCGGGCGAGACTGTCAAACTCTGCACTGATCCGCCGGTCATAAGAGTTGCCAAAACGTGGCTTCCTTCATGGACAAAGGTCGCAAAAAGCTGAAGCGGATAGACCATGTAGCTCGCAAATGGAAAATACCAGGAAGCGAGCCAAATACCAATGCTGATGAGCGTTGCAACAAGTAAAAGCTTGACCTGCGGTCGGGCGTCATCGGCTAATTTGTATTTCATTTCAGTAACTCCTTTTAATTTCACAGTAACATTACGCACTATTTTACACTAAAGTTCGTGAGACGTTAACGGTTAGTTGAAAAAGTTTGAGTTTTAGTTGGAATCATTTAAGATTCTATCTGGCAAAATCGGATTTTCCTCCGGTTTTTGATTCGAGCCTTATTTCCGTTATTTCTATATCTTTTTGAACGGCCTTGCACATATCGTAAACTGTTAACGCGGCAACGCTTACGGCCGTCAACGCTTCGATTTCAACGCCCGTTTGAGACGATGTTTTTGCTTCCGCTTCGATATAAATTCCGTATTCTTTTAACCCGGCTTTGATGTCAACTTGTGACAAATTTATCTGGTGACACAGCGGAATCAGTTCTGACGTTTTTTTCGCGCCCATAATCCCCGCGATCCGGGCGATTTCAAACACATCGCCTTTCGGATTGGATCGATTATTTAGAGCTTCGATAGTTTTCTTATTGAGCAAAACTTTTGCCGAAGCGAGCGCAATTCGCTCCGTCGTTTCCTTTCCCGAAACGTCAACCATTTTTATTTTTCCTTTTTTATCAAAATGCGAAAGTTTTTTCATACAGTAAGTAAGAAGTGATATTTCACGTTACAAGAAATATATCTCAGCAACTTCATTTTTTTTCAGGTTTTTATCTCGAGGCACAAAAACAAGCGCGTTGGCGCGAGAAAATGCTATAAAATTTGACGATCCGGAAAAACGCAAAGTCTCGACTGTTAATTCGCCGTTTTTGTTTGTTTTAAGTGAGACCGGCAGTAGTCCATCGCGATCTTTGGTAGCTTTTATCGGATGGGTCAATTTTGCGAATCCCTTTTTCAGCTCGGGATGTTTTGCTTTTTGCATCATCAAAAGTGCTTCTTGTACAAAAACAAAAAATGTAACAGCAACAGAAACAGGGTTACCGGGCAAACCAAAGATCAAAGTGTTTTCCAGTTTCGCAAAAACGGTAGGCTTTCCGGGTTTTAGTGAGACTTTTTCAAAGAAAATCTCGGCACCGATTTCACGTAAAGCTGGCTTGGTAAAATCATAATCACCGACGGAAACTCCTCCCGAAATAATGAGACAATCACAGTTTGCGACCGATTCCAATATAGTGTTTTTCAAACCCGCTAAATCATCGACCGCAATTGGCAGGATTTGTACATTCGCATACTTTTTAGCAAATGCCTCGAGCATCCATGAATTGGAATTGCGGATTTGGTCCCGTGAAGGCGGTTTTTCAATATCGACAATTTCGCTACCCGTCGCGAGAATAGCAACCGTCGGTTTCCGGGCGACGATGATCTCGTGATAGCCAAAGGCCGCAAGCGACGCGATCATCTTGTCCGTGATCAGCTCCCCGGGTTCGAAAATTGATTCATTTTGCTTTATCTCCGTTCCTTTGCTGACGATATTTTGCGCGATCTTTGTAGGTTTTAGGATATCTATAAAGCCATTCTCTTCAAGGGTTAGCTCGACTATTTGAACAGAATCCGCGCCCTTCGGAACCGGCGCTCCTGTCATTATTCTAACCGCTTCACCTGAGGACAAAGTTTGGTGCCAGCCTTTACCTGCGATTGATTCGCCGACTATCTTGAGTTTTGCAGGCGCTGTCGCGACGTCTCCCGATTTTACGGCAAAACCATCCATTTGTGAGCGATCAAACGGCGGCATGTCCATATCCGCGCAGATTTCTTGTGCAAGAATTCGTCCCTGGCATAGGCGGAGTTGGGCAGTTTCGCTCTCGAGCTCGAACATTTCCTTTTCGACAAGTGTTTTTGCTTCGGTGATCGAAATCATTTTTTAAATACTTAAAAACTAAGGCTGCAACGATCTAATATTGTTTGCTGCTTCGTACAAATAAACACAAAATGTTAGACTGATTTTTCGATTTATTACAATAATTTACCACAAATCAATTTGAGAGGGATTTAGGAAAGTGATTAATTTTGAGTTAACGGAAGAACACGAACAACTGCGGCAAACGGTTCGCGAATTTACGGCTGGGGAAGTCGCGCCCTATATTAAAGAGTGGGACGAGAAACAGCATTTCGAGAAGTCTATTTTTGCAAAAATGGGCGAGCTTGGTTTTTTGGGCGTATGTATCCCCGAAGAATACGGCGGTGCGGGATTTGATTATATTTCGCTTGGGCTCGTATGTGAAGAATTAGAAGCTTGCGATACGTTTTTACGCGTTGTAATGAGCGTTCACACTGGTTTAAATTCCTTATCTCTATTAACTTGGGGAACTGAGGATCAAAAACAAAAATACCTGGTCCCACAGGCTAAGGGCGAAAAACTTGCAACCTTTGGATTGACCGAACCCAACGCGGGAAGCGATGTGATAGGTATGCGTTCTTCGGCGAAACGTGACGGCGACGATTGGATTCTAAATGGCGAAAAAATGTGGATCTCGCTTGGAAATACGGCGGATCATTTTTTGTTCTTTTGCTGGACGGACGAAGAAAAAATGAAAAACCGTGACCATTCAGGGTTGAGTTGTTTCATCATCGAGCGTTCAATGGAAGGCTTTTCGAGTGGAACGCTTCACGGAAAAATGGGAATTCGTGCAGGAGACACAGGATATTTTACCTTGCAGGATGTTCGTGTTCCGCAAGAAAATATGCTTGGTAAAGAGGGCGAAGGATTTAAGATTGCCATGTTTTCGCTTGAGAATGGACGCTATACAGTCGCTTCGGGTGCGACGGGTGTTATCAAAGCCTCGCGGGATGCCTCTGTTGATTATGCAAATACCAGGGAAGTCCAGGGAAAGACGATAGCAAATTTCCAACTCGTCAAGCAGAAAATTGCAGACATGCAGGCCGATTATGAAATGTGTCATCTGCTTTGGCTAAAGGCAGGCTGGCTGAAAAATGAGGGTAAATCTTCGACGAAGGCTGCAAGTTTGGCAAAGTGGCAAGCGACGATTCGCAGTGAAAAGGCTGCTTCAATGGCAATCGAAATTCACGGCGCAAACGGCTATACAAATGATTATCCGGTAGAGCGATACCTTCGAAACTGCAAAGCCGCGATCATTTATGAAGGTACGCGTGACATTCACACGCTAATGCAGGCGGACTGGGCTTTAGGACTCAAGAAGGAACCGAAGGCGCGGGTTACGCTTCCGGCCTTTAAAACTAAGGAAGCAGGAAGCTAACTTTTCGACCGTAAGATTGAAAATGCGAAAAAAGCGAGGAGCGGCAGATGTGGAAACACATCATACCGCTACGCCACTTCGGTTTTTATTTAATGGGTATTGCTATTTGGAATTCTTTCGGACGGCATCGAAATCCGAACTTTGATTCGTCATTTTCCAACCCCCGCCCTCGTTTACAAACTTAAGCGGAACGCCATTTGGATATGTTTGGGTAATCACCAAGGCTTCCGCCACGTTTCCTGCAACTCTTTCATTTACAACCTGACATTTGTTACCGATCGGCTCGCTGTCAGCCAAATACTTCGCAACTGAATTTTGTCCCTCGGCACGAGCGTCTGCTGAGAGTGCTTTCCAAGAAGCCAGCGAATAAATGTTTTTGAGCGCTGTATTGTCTCCTTTGTTGATCGCTGCGCAATAAGCATCAATGACTGGTTTTAGAGTTATGGCTTCTTTCATTTCCTTGGGCGCCGAATTACTTTCGGTTGCGAGCGGGTCGGTCGTATTGATATTAGAGTTCGCGGCTGCACTCTCATTCGTCGTGGAAGAATTGGATTCCGTGTTTTTATTTGACGGAGTCTCGTCACTCCAGCATCCCATAAGGAAAAGCGAAAATATTAGTACAAATATAAAAGCTGAATTCTGAAAACGCATAAAATTCTCCTAAACTGAAGGTAACTGATTGGAAAGTAAAAGAGTATAGAATATATCGACAAAATTACAAGGAAATGGGACTTGATACACGAAAGCCACTCGAATACAGACGTAGATTTATAATCGAAGATTTGCCCAAACCAGTATTACGTAATAATAGCCATTGGCAAATTTTTGACCGCAATATCTATTCGACAACACTTCGAATTCGTTCGATTCGAATTCCTGAAACGGGAAACTGGACAAGGAATTTAGAAAAGTGTTTGGTTAAAAACCTAAATGGCTATGAAAAATCAAGCCTTTTTAAGATCGAACTTTCCGATTCCGAATACAAATTCTTCGAGCGTCCTGAGCAACCTGAAATTCGAAAAAACAGATATTTCGGAAAAGTAAATGAAGCGTCCGTTGAATTCGATGTTTTTTTGGGAAAACTTAAGGGACTAACGACTGCGACTGTTTATTACGAGAAACCGGAAGGAGAAAATAACGTTGGATTAGACGGCGTTATTGAAGAGATAACCGGGAACTCTCTTTTTCTAGGTATAAATTTAGCCGAACTCCGATTCGAAGATTTGCCTGCGCGATTGAAAAAAAATAAGGGCGAGTGAAGACTCGCCCGAAAAGTAAATCGACATTTGAAGTTTTATCGGCTTCTCGCTTCCAATGGAACGAAGCGCTCAACTGATTCGAAAATCTGCAGATAGATTTTTGTTTCCCGAGGAATTAAGCTTGTCCAGCCTGCGCCTCCACGCCGGATGTAAAGCGGTAATCTTGACGGGTTTGAGTTATAACCCGCAGCCATTAGCTGTTCCTGGGTCGCAAAACCATTGTCCATCGCCTCACGTACGGTGCTGTTGAAACCCAGGTCATTCCAAGTCATCTGCATGTAAAGCAACATCGCCTGAGTTGCATTCAGGTGGTCTCTCATGCCTTCAACAAAATCAGGCATCAGCCCGACGGCATAATATCTCGATCTGATCATTCGATAGGTGGCCGGAATCATTTGAACCATCCCGCCTGCTCCGGCACTACTTACTGAATATCGGTAGGTTTGACCTTGATTCAAAGCGTACAGGGCGTAAACATCATTATAAATCCTTGGATGATATTCATTACGAAAACGGCTGTGATCTACGTGCTCTACTAGCGCGAGCCTTTCGGCGATATCGGCTACTTTTGGGTGGATAAAAATCCCTTTCGCACGAAGTTTTTCGCGGGCTGTGTCAATGACGTTGCCAACGTAGGTTCGTCCGGCACTGACAGTTTCCGGAGTAACAATACCGGGATGCGTCGAAACGTAGTAAGCCATTTCAATGAATCGGTCGTATTTTTCGATTGGGTATTGAACGATCAGGGGCAACTGTGGACGATTATAGAGATCGAAAATCATTACCGGTGTGTTGACGCCATTCCCGCGGATCGTACTCACCCGCACCGTTTGTTCTCCTTCCGTCCGTATGAGAACGTTTACTTCCTTATCCAAAAACAATTCTTTTGACATCACCGCATAATCGACGGATCGTGAATTCCAGTTGTAAAAAGCGATTCGCACGATCGAAGTCGTTTGTTCTTCATCCGACATAGATATTCGCAGGGGCCTTGTTCGCATTTGCCTTTTCGCTTCTTCAATCCTGCTTTGCAATTCAACGTAGCGCAACGAGTTTGCGCTTTGCGTTGCGGTTTCCGGCATCGTAGACGGAGTATCATTCCGATTTGTTGGCAGTGTCTGTGGTTCTATTGCGATTGTTGGGCTCGCACTTGGAACGATAATAATGTTACGGGGTGTCGGTGTTGGGGTTTCGAGAGTAATATTTTCAGTAACTATGACACGGGCACGTTTTTTATTTTGAGTAGACTCACTGTCCTGAGCAAGCATGAAAGCCGGCAAAAAAACAACGACCGAGAGCATAAGCAAGGTTTTTTTGTTCATAGGATCACTTCTTAGGGCTTGTTAAAACTTTTGGCGTGGTTAATCAGAGATTAATACTTATTTTCTACCAGCGAATTCATCGGTCGCATAGTAGGGATTCGACATGGTCGGAAAAGGTTGTCAACATCTAAATAGTTTATACTATCTACAAATAATTATTATGGATATTTTTCGTTTGTCGTCAAGGTTATTTCTGCGATATAAGTAAATAAGAAAAAAAAAGCACTTAAAATCCCCCTACAGATTAGAAATTAATGGTTCAGATTTGGAGCAACGCGGGTTGCGTATAATTTATGAAAAAACTCTTTGGAACGGATGGAATACGTGGGGAAGCAGGTAAATTTCCACTCGATGAAAAGACGATTAAGATCATAGGAAGTTCTCTCGCAAAGCATCTCGGTGCAAAATTAGGGAAACCGCCGCGGTTTGTGATTGGAAGGGATACGAGGATTTCAGGGGAATGGATAGAGCGCGCTTTTTCTGCCGGCTCAAATTCCAAAGGAGCTTCCTATGAATCAGCGGGAATTATTCCGACGCCGGGAATTGCGTATCTCACGAAGGCGGAGAAATTTGATGCTGGAATTGTGATCAGCGCATCGCACAATCCTTTTCAAGATAATGGTGTAAAAGTTTTCCTGCCGACCGGCCAAAAACTCGATGAAAATACGGAACGGGCAATTGAGGAAGATATCTTCGAAGGAAACGACGATTCGGCTGATTCTTCTAAAGTCGATCTGGGAAAGGTTGAAGAGTTTCAAAAACGCTATCTTGATTCGTTCCTGGAGAGATTCAATGGTTTAGATCTTAAGAATTTCAGGATCATAGTCGACTGTGCAAACGGCGCAGCTTCCGATCTTGCCCCTGATCTTTTCAAACGATTCGGAGCGGATGTAATTGCAATAAACAACAAACCGGATGGCGAAAATATTAACCGGGACTGTGGTTCGTTACATTTGGAAAGTTTGCAGGAGACAGTTCTAGCCGAAAATGCCGCCTTCGGTGTTGCGTTCGACGGTGATGCCGATCGGTCGCTCTTCGTTGATGAAAACGGTGGACTCGTCGATGGAGATGCGACTCTTTGGGTAATGGCCCAGCATCTTAAACGGCATGGAGAGCTCAAAAATGATGCGGTTGTAGCGACTGTGATGAGTAATATCGGCTTGGAAATCGCGCTCAAATCAAAAAATATCTCGTTGATTCGAACTTCCGTTGGTGATAAATATGTTTTGGAAGAACTGTTGAAGACTGGAGCCTCTGTTGGCGGTGAACAGTCCGGACATATCATTTTCCCCGAACATTCTCTGGTCGGCGACGGAATGCAAACCGCGCTTTTCTTGATGGAGACGATGGCTGAAAACAACAAAACTCTCTCGGAACTAAGGGAGGGATTTGTGCAGTATCCTCAAATATTGGTAAACGTAAAGGTTTCCGAAAAACGCCCTTTCGAAGAGGTTGTGGATATCGCTAACGCGGCACGCGAAATAGAAAACGAATTAGGCAAAACGGGACGTCTTTTGTTGAGGTATTCCGGCACTGAGAATTTGGCGCGGGTGATGATAGAGGGGCAGGACCAAACGGAGATAGAATCACAAGCAAATCGACTTGCGAATGTTATTGGTCAAAGTCTGTCGTAGCGGTAACTCCAATTTACTTGCCAAACTGTGTTGCAAAATTATATATTCGAAAGAACCGAAACAGTGTTAATTCACTGTTTCCAGTGGTAGCTGGGGTGAGGACAGTTACTGCGAATTGGCAGGTGCGGTACACTCCCATGTTGCTTCACCTGCTCTCATTTTTTTCGAGCCGTAAGATAAACTTGCGGCTTTTTGTTTTATGACGCCTGATCACAAAATAGAGGTAAAACTCGATTCACGGTCTGAAAGTTATCGCGTTTCAGTGGGTGCTGAAGTACTCATTTTGACCGGCACCTGGGCGCGTGCATCTTTGCCGGGCAATTCAAATCGAGTTGTACTTGTGTCAAACGCCAAGGTTTTCGGTCTCTACGGCGACGTCGTTGTCGAAAGTTTGAATGGTGCCGGATTTGAAGTCGTTATTTGGTTGATGGAGGACGGAGAGGAATTTAAAAATTTCGACTCGTTGAACGCAGCACTTGGGTTTTTCAGCGAGAATCGGCTTACACGATCCGATTCAGTTATTGCACTTGGCGGAGGGGTCGTTGGGGATCTGGCGGGATTTGCCGCCGCAATTTATATGCGTGGGCTGGCATTTCTTCAAATTCCAACAACGCTTTTAGCAATGATCGATGCGTCCGTAGGCGGGAAAACAGGGATAAATCTTGATTCCGGTAAGAACTTGGTCGGTTCTTTTCATCAACCGAGCGGCGTTTTGGTAGACGTAAACACACTTCGAACTCTGGAAACACGGGAAATCATAGCGGGGTTTTGTGAGGCAATTAAACACGGGGCGATCGGGGGGCGTGAATTGCTTAATCTAAGCGCGGAGTTTCTTGAGAATTATCCAACAGATAAATTTTCCGATCTGTTTGATAATGCCGACTTTTTGTCGCGTTTGAAAAAATTGATTTCAGCAAATATCGAGTTTAAGGCTCAAATTGTCATGGCCGATTCGATTGAGGCGGCTGGTCGGAGAGACTCACGTTCGCGGAAAATTCTTAACTTTGGTCATACGGTTGCTCACGCGCTTGAGAAAGTAACTCAATACAGGTACTTCAAGCATGGCGAGGCGGTCGGATATGGAATTCTCGCAGCTGCTGAGATATCGAAAAGACTTGATATTCTTGATGGAGATAGTTTAGAATTGTTAAACGACGTTGTTACGTCGGTCGGCAGCCTTCCGAATGCTAAAGCTATAGATATTCAAGAAGTGGAAAATGCGTTCCTTTTTGATAAGAAAATGGACGGAAAATCACTCGATTGGATATTAATTAATGGAATCGGAAGCCCTGTAATTGTCGACAACCACGAGATTTCAAGACTTGTTATCAAGGAATCCCTTGAGAAAGTCTTCGCAAAACAATCCTCTTGATCCATGCCTTGGATCGCTGGAATAAGGAAATGAAAAAACATAAAGGAATCGGGCTCAATCATTCAGAGCGAGGCGGAGCGGGAATTAAGTTATTACTTGTTTTACTGGCTCTGTTTTTAATCGGACACGCCGGATACAACTATATTCCGGTTGCCTATGCAGGTACGGATCTAAAACAGGAAATGCAGGCGGCGGTTTTGCAGGGTATGGCTGTTGTCAGGGGTGAGGACCCGGTTGTAAATGTTCGAAAGAGAATCTTGTCCGTCGTTTCGAAGAGCGGTGCGCCGGAAGCCCGGGTGGAGGTAAAAGCTTTGAACCAACTAGTACAGGCGCACGTCAGTTATACAAAGAAAGTGAATTTATTGCCTTTTGGGTTGTACCAATATGATTATGTTTTTGATCACACCGCAACTCCCTCGGGATTATTATTTGATCAATAGAACGATTAAGCGAGGATCGCACGAATTTTCGCAGGCTGGATTTGAATCAGACTTTCGGGAGCATCTGCAAGCCAGGTGGACGGACAGACACCGCAAGTAGTGCATTTTTCGACAGCCGGACACGGTAAACTCGACAAACTTTCAAGAGCCTTCTCATGCTCTGTTTTTAAAAAGTCGAAGGACAATCCCGAATCGACGATCGACCAGGGTAAAAATTCTTCATAACTTCGATCTCGGCTTGTATGAAATGCGGCATCAACGCCTGTTTCACGAAGAGCCGATTTTATATTGCCTTTCATACGAGCGGCCGATTCTATTACCTTCGAAATTCTCCTATCGCCCGATGAGAACAAAGCTTGCTCGTGAGCAATTCGCGCTGACATAAATCGCACATCGACATTTGGGATCTTCGACAGGCCCTTGCATACATATTTTATCCGCTGTTTGAGTTCCTTTTCATTTAGAATCGCATCCCACTGAAGTGGCGTATTCGGCTTAGGAACAAAGCCATTTAGGCTCGGAATGATCTTCCCGGCGAAACCAAATTCTTTTCCCGCCTCGAGCATGCGATCTTTTATCCGCTCTACAAGCACAAACATTTCGTCAAGATCTTCCTGAGTCTCGGTCGGAAGACCAACCATCATGTAGAGCTTGATTGTCAGCATTCCGCGATCAAATACTGCACCGCAGATATCTACGATTTCATCATTCGTTAAATTTTTGTTTATTACTCGCCGCAATCGGTCCGAACCGGTTTCGGGCGCGACCGCGATCTGCTGATCTTTTGATTCAACAAGCGCGTCTAATAATTCATCGGATATTTGATCCAGGCGCAACGAGGAAACGGAAATGCGATAATCCATCGCCCGAAGTTCTTTAAGAATCGTCGATATTTCCGGGTGATCGCAGACTGCCGTTGAAACTAAGCCGATTTTGTCAGTCTTTGAACGCCATTCTTTTGCCTTTGCTAGAATATCTTTTGCCGGAACCACGCGTGGCGGATAATAATTGTAGCCTGCCCAGCAAAACCGGCAGCCTTGCGAGCAACCACGAGAAATTTCCACCAACAAACGATCGCCCATTTCAGCTTCGGGAGACCAAACCGATGTCGACGGGCAAAACACATCTTGATTTACTAAAAACTCGGCGAGTTCAGCCTCGCCTCGCTTCAAAGCGCGCCGCAGAGTTCCTTCTTTTGGATTAACCGCCGCAAGTGCTCTTCCAACACGTTTCGGAACTCCATCTTTTTTTGGTATGTAATCGAAAACAGTTTCGTCGTCGTTATAGACAACGTCGTAAAGCGACGGAATATAAAAGCCACGACCTATTTTCGAAAGGCTCAGGAGAATTTCGTCTTTTGTGCCGCCTTCCAAAATCGCGTCAACCAATTGATAAACAAGTATCTCGCCCTCGCCGACTGCAATAATATCCGTGAAATCCGCAATAGGTTCCGGATTCAAAAATGAAGCGGCGCCTCCCATTACGACGAGTGGATGAAAATGATTCCTATCCTTTGACCAGACGGGAATTTGCGACATCTGAAGCATCTTCGCCATATTGAGATAATCCGTTTCAAACGAAATCGAAAAAGCTACAATGTCGAAATCTCGCACAGGCGTTTGAGTTTCTAAAGAAAGAAGAGGTGTGCGGGATTTTTCGTATTCTTTTTGCTCAAGATTATCGGGTAGGAAAACTCTTTCGCAGGAAACTTCCGAAAGGTTGTTGAAAAGCTCATACATCGTATGCATTCCGAGATTCGCCATTCCGATCGAATGCGTGTTCGGGTAACAAAGTGCAACACGAAGCTGTCCACCGTGCGGATTGATTACGTAACCTTCTTCCGCGGCGAGTTTCTTTCTGTAGCTTTCGATTAGTTTCTTGCTCATAAAAATGGATAAACGAAAAGAATATCAAATAGAATGGCTTCTATCGACACAAAAAAGCGATTTGCGAAAGGAACCGATCGCAAATCGCTTCAAATTTTGTAAGTTACTAATCTTGCTTACCTTCCAAAAACGCCTTCAATCGCCTTGAACGCGACGGATGTCGGAGCTTTCGAAGTGCCTTCGCCTCGATCTGCCTGATACGTTCGCGGGTAACAGTAAAGTGTTGCCCAACCTCTTCTAGCGTGTGTTCTGAGCCGGTGTTCCCGAGACCAAAACGCATTTTGATTACTTTTTCCTCACGAGGTGTAAGCGTTGCGAGCACTTCATCCGTGATGTCGCTAAGGTTTGCGAACGTAACGGATTCAGCAGGGTTCAAGATTGATTTGTCCTCGATGAAATCCCCCAGATGCGAATCTTCTTCCTCACCTATCGGAGTTTCAAGCGAAATGGGTTCTTGAGCGATTTTCAAAACTTTTCGCACTTTGGAAACGGAAATATCCATTTTCTTAGCGATTTCCTCACTCGTCGGTTCACGGCCATATTCCTGCACGAGAGCACGCGACGTTCGAATCAGTTTATTGATCGTTTCGATCATATGAACCGGAATTCGGATGGTTCTCGCCTGATCAGCAATCGCTCTAGTGATCGCCTGACGGATCCACCACGTCGCATAAGTCGAAAATTTGTAACCACGACGCCACTCAAATTTATCCACGGCTTTCATCAAACCGATATTTCCTTCCTGGATCAGATCAAGAAACTGAAGGCCGCGGTTTGTATATTTTTTCGCTATTGAAACTACGAGCCGCAGATTTGCTTCGACCAACTCGCGTTTCGCGATACCGGCCTTCCGTTCGCTTACGAGAATCGTTTGAAGCGAACGCTTGATTCGGAGAGTAGTAAGATAATTTGTCCGCTCGATTTCATCGAGAACTTTTTTCTGATCTTTTATCGAGGCATTCAGCTCTTTCTTCCGCTTTGGAGTGACCTTCTTACCGTCGAGTTCTTCCTCCGCACGGCGGATCTTGCGTTCGGCCAACCGAATTTCGCTGTTTACTTTACTGATCGCACCGACGAGCCGCTGCTTTGCATATTCCGTAAGATCGAGCCGCTTAACCTCGTGCGCGGTTTCGAGAACGAGGCGGGTAAGCTTGTATCTCGAGGTCAACAAGCGCTTAGTTGGTTTCTTTGTCTTTTTCTTTTTTTCCGCCTGAAACTGATCGTGAGCTTTAAGGGTTTTTTCGTAAAGTCCGCGAATATGTTCGACACCTTCAAGCGTCCAACGCAAATATTCCTCGGCTTTGTCTTCTGATTCATCAATTCCGCGATGCTCCGAAAAAATAACCATTTCGCGGATACTTGAGTCGCCTTGCTGAAGCTCGTCACCGATTCGAAGTAATTCCTCAACTGCAATCGGCGAACGCGCAATTGTTTTGTGGGCTCGCATTTGACCGCGCTCGATCCTCTGCGCGATCGTCACTTCGCCTTGCCGCGTTAAAAGCGGAACAATTCCCATTTCACGCAGATAAAGGCGAACCGGATCATTCGTTTTATCGAGTTTTCCCGCGGAAAGATCCAGGTCATCGTCATCACTATCTTTGCTGTCCATCGCGACATGCGCCGCCTGAGAGAGCAAGTGTGCATCGGCATCTGCAACCGAAATTCCTGAGGCCTCGAGTCTGCCTAAGACTTCTTCGATGTCGTCGGGCGACATCATATCGTCGGGAATTTCCCTATTTAATTCATCAAAGCTGAGAAACTGCTTTTTCTTGCCGAGTCTTAAGAGCTTCTTTATCAGCTTTTCTTTTTCGTTAAGTTCTTCTGCCATATCTTTAAAAGTACTTTCGATTAATTCTTGATCCTAATAGTTGTTTATAAAAGATTCTAAACGTGCACTTAAGTCAAAATGTTTCAACCTGGATGCTCTCAAATTTTTGCCTGCAATTCGCGTTTCATTTTCGCCAGTTGAATTTGTTCGTCAACTAATCTTGCGAGCGCATCGGAATCGTTGTTCTGTTCGGCTACCGCCAGTTCCTGACTGATCTCGAGAATTCTTCTCGAGATCGCCATTGAGCGTAGCGTTACCAAACAATTTTCCGCCTCGACCAAAACTTCGTCGATCGCCTCATCGGGTTCCCGCATCGGCTCGCCCATCATTAATAGCGGAACGATGTCTGCCGCGACCGGGTCGTCATTTGTTTGCGCGATCAGATTTTTTCCATTGATCTCGATCCCGCTTTCTTCTAATTCGATGAGCGCCTCAAATACAGGCGCGGTCGCAAGCATTTCGTAATCCGTGATTTCAATCTGCGGAAGCAATTCTTTTCGAAGTTCTTCGTCGTGCAGCAAGAGTTCTAAGAGTTGGTTTTCTGCGACGGTCATTTTCGCCTGGGTCACTCTCGCCACGTGGCGTTTTATCGTTTCGGGTTCAAACTGTCCGCCCAGTTTTACCGTTTTCCAAAGATCACGTTTTACCGTCGAATCATCAAAACGAAGAAAATTCATTGCCTGATCAAATGATTCGCGTTTTTGAATCGAGTTTCGAATAGACGCAAGCAAAGGCAACACCTCCTCGATTGCTTCAGCTTTTTGCTTTGGCGAAGCGAGATTGCGTTCCTTTACAGATTGTTCTAAAACAAATTGGAGATAAGGGGTGGCATTTCCTCTTAAGAGGTTGTAACGATCTGTGCCGTTGGTTCTTATGAAATCATCCGGATCCGCTCCATCCGGAAGCACTAAAATCTTAATATCAAAATCCTTTGCCAACAGCGTTTCTATCGCTCTTTGTGCCGCCTTTACACCCGCACTATCACCATCATAATTAACAACTACGTTACGTGCAAACCTTCCGAGCAACTTTGACTGCTCGGGTGTAAAGGCGGTTCCAAGACTCGCTGCAACGTTCCTTATTCCAAACTGATACAGCGCGAGCAAATCCATATATCCTTCGACCAGGATCGCAAATTTTTTCTTTCGGATCTCGTCTTTACTTTGAAACAAACCATATAAATGCTGCCCTTTGATATAGGCGGGAGTTTCAGGTGAATTCAAATATTTTGGCTCGCCGGGTCCGAGTGTTCGCGCGCCGAAAGCAACCGGATTTGAATTGAGATCTAAAACAGGAAAAATGATGCGTCCGCGAAAACGATCATAAACCCGGTCTTTATCTTCGTTTACTGAAACCAACCCGCTGAGTTTTATCAAGTCGTCGCTCGCACCTTTTGCTTTGAGTAAATTCAAAACCGTGTCCCATGTATCGGGCGCGAATCCTATTCGGAATTGTTTTATGGTTTCTTCGTCTAACTCGCGTTTCGCCAAGTAATCCCGCGCAGCTTTGGAATGAGGATTATCGTCATTTAGGTGATCTTCCCAAAGTTCTAACGCGTAATTATTTAACTCGACTACCTGATCGGCAATTTCTTTTTTCTTTTCTCGTTTAACTTTCGCTTTTTTGTACGTTTCGTCATCGACCGGTTCGGGCAAGGGAACACCTGCCTGCTCCGCCACTTCTTTTACTGCTTCGGGAAAAGAAAGTCCTTCAATTTCCATCAAAAACGTATAGACATTTCCGCCTTTCCCGCACCCAAAACATTTATAAAAACCTTTGCCGGGATGCACTGAAAACGAAGGCGTTTTCTCTTCGTGAAATGGACAACACGCCATCCAATTCGCACCCTTTTTCTTCAAGGGAACGTGCCTCTCCACTATCCGCACGAGATCTGCGCGGGTTTTGAGATCGTCAATAAAATATTGTGGATAAAGCATTAGTAAAACGCAGGCTACTTACGCAATCGTTAGTTATTCGAATACTCTATTTTAGATTGGATTTGGTTTCTGTGCACGTTGAGGAAATGGGAAGAAGAATATTACCGCAGGGACACGGAGTCGCTGAGAGAAGGGCAGAAACGGGAGAGTTATGAAGGGAAGTTTCTTAGTCTGCCTCATTACCTTTTCGAACTTTGGAACTTTATCCTCGATTGGAATGAGCGATCGAAGATCTTTCTTTGAGGTTCTCCGTTGAGTGATATTAGTTTTATCTATCAGATTCGATTTTTTTCTACCGCGAACAACCCGATCTCCCCGAGTTTCTTTACAAAGAAATTAAAATTCGCAAATCTTTTATCCTTCGTAAATCCTTTTGCGAAACGGTAATAAATCTGTTGAGCGATTACGGCGACCTTAAAAGTACCAAAAACATAATAATAAACGATATTAGAAACATCACGTCCGGATTTTTCATCATACATTCTTACCAGTTCACTCCGCGAAATATTTTCCATCAGGACCCTAGGATTAAATGGCATCGAGAGCAGTTCTTCGCCGGCATCTTTTGACATCCAGTATGCGAGAGTCGTACCCAAATCCATTAGGGGCGAACCAATTGTCGCCATTTCCCAATCAAGGACGGCAACGATTTCGGTAAGGTTATCGGGATTGAGCATTACATTATCAAACTTGTAATCATTGTGAACGAGTGCGGGTGCATCGTCTTCGGGGATATTCGAATTGAGCCATTTTATTACTTTTTCGAGCGCGGGATGTTCGTCCGTTTTCGCGTTGAAATAACGTCTTGTCCAGCCTTCGACCTGGCGTTTTGCATATCCAATCGGTTTTCCGAGATCGGCGAGACCGGCCCCCTCGTAGTCGATAGAATGGAGATTGGCGAGATTGTCGATGAATGATTTACAGACTTGTTTTTGCAAAACTGGCGAGTCGTCGAGAGTCTGCACCCTTACTGTCGTGAGAGTTTCCGCATGGGCTGTATCGGTCGCCAGCGCTCGCAGTGCTGGCAAGCTCCCTCTGATTATCAATCCCTTTCGGCGTTCCATTAGGTAGAAGTCGGAGCCGATTACACTTTCATCTTCGCAGTAAAGAAGCGGTTTGGGAGCGGGTTTATAAATCTTGCTTAGCTTTGACAAAATACCAAACTCGCGCGACATATCGTGTGCAGTTTTTACACGATTGCCAAAGGGCGGGCGTCTGAGTACATAATCCTGATTGCCGACTCTTACGCAATATGTAAGATTAGAAGCACCGGCTTGAAACTGCGAGATCTCGAGTTTTCCGTCGGCACCAGGTAAATTCTTCTGCAAATAATCGGCAAGATCATCGCTATTCAATTCTTCGCCTTCCCTAACGCTTCCACTTCGATTCATATCAATATTTAACCGCAATTGGTTGTTTAGGTGCAACGTTAAGGAAAAGAAAGCCTTTTTTGCGAAGCGATTTTCTTTCGTCGGTTTGATGAAACTCAGCCTAACTTAGGCTGCCAGAATCTCAGAAGTGTCTTATAAATCTATTGATCCGAATAGTTTATGAAATCTGGCGCCGATTGTTTTTTCTGGTTTTCTGGAAATCCTATGGTATAAATATGTTCATAACCGAATGCAGTTTTTCGAAAGATCGTTTCGTCGAACCTCCATCCTTCGACTAAGCGAATTAGCGTCGTATCATTTGGCCCTGCTGCACCCGGCAGTCAATGTGTTGTTATTGAGGAGTCGGTAAATGTTTAAGATTTACATAAAAATATCGCGGCGTTCGATCATCAACCTGATGATCACGGTCACCTTAGGAGTCTTTCTACAAGGTTTCGCGAATGCCCAATCTGCGAATATTCTTGAAATGCAGTGTTTTAGCGATATTCAAGGAAAAGTCGCGTGGAATCAGGCGGGCTCAAAGACGTGGGATGAAGGACGTCTGAAAACGCTTTGCAACGGTACTTCTAACCCGAAAGCGACTGCCTATTGTGTGACTGCCGAGATCCGTTTGCATAAGGATTTGAGCAGAGGGATTGAAGCGTGTAAATCCAGGCTCGTCGCGATTGATTCCTCGGCGTCAAATACCGATACTACTGCCAATAAACCGACCCCGGTAAATTTTGGGAGCCTAATTAACGTGTTTTCGGATGGCTGCAGTTGTTCTGCGGTAAATTTATTTGATAAGTCCCGCCCGGAAGATAACCCCGGCATACTTTTCATAACCGATTTGGGCGATAATTCACCGGCATATTTTAATGTCGATGGCATCGACTACAAGTTTTTATTGAAGAATCGAGGCGGACGTCCGGAAATTCTGAAGATCGGCACAACTTATCAAGATGTTTATGAAACCGATGGCATGACCGCGACCATAAAATACATCGATCAGGGAAGCCAATGCGGGGATTCCGAAAACTGCGAATCAAGGAAATACAAGGTCACTGTCAGCGTTTCGAAAAAAGGTTATACTCGGGCAATTACCACACCCGGTGTTTGCGGGTGTTAAAAAAATCATTTGAGTGCCTTTTCGATGAATTCCAACACAACCTTCCAATGCGATTCTACCTCGCCGGTTTCTCTCGTTTTAACAAGCATTGAAGATCAATGAACGCCGTTTTCTGAAACATAAGTTTCGATGCCGTATTTCGTTACCGATCATACAAACAATCCCCGATTTCAGTTTTGAACAGGTGAGAATTCTGATATAAAGACGTAAATCAAATATGAATTTTAATTATTCCTCAAAAGTTATCGCGCTCCAGGAAGAATTGCTGGAGTTTATGGATAAAAATATTTACCCAAATGAGAAGCGCTACCACGCGGAGATCACCTCGGGGGATCGTTGGCAGTCGCTTAAGTTGATCGAGGAATTAAAAGAAAATGCGAAAGCTGCGGGGATCTGGAATCTATTTTTGCCCGATATTTCAGGACTTTCGAATCTCGAATATGCACCGCTCGCCGAGATAATGGGCCGCGTATATTGGTCGGCGGAAGTTTTTAATTGCTCGGCACCCGACACGGGTAATATGGAGGTTCTGCATCTTTACGGAACCGAAGAGCAGAAAGAGCGATGGCTTGAGCCTTTGCTCAACGGCGAAATTCGTTCGTGTTTTTCGATGACGGAGCCGGACATTGCTTCAAGTGACGCAACAAATATTCGTGGGTCGATAAAACGAGATGGCAATGAATATGTAATAAACGGGAAAAAATGGTGGTCGACGGGTGGTGGAGACAAACGCTGCAAACTCGCAATATTCATGGGCAAGACCGATGAAACCGCCGCAAAATATTTACAACAGTCAATGATTCTCGTTCCGATGGAAACAGAGGGTGTAAACGTCGAACGGATGCTAGATGTCTTTGGTTATGACGACGCGCCAAACGGTCACGCGGAAATCACCTTCGAAAATGTTCGTGTACCAAAAGAGAATTTGATATTGGGTGAAGGGCGAGGGTTTGAAATCGCCCAGGGAAGATTGGGACCGGGAAGAGTGCATCACGCAATGCGTCTTATCGGTTTGGCCGAACGCTCGCTTGAAATGATGTGCGAAAGGGCAAAACAACGTGTTGCTTTTGGTAAGCATCTTTCTGAGCAAGGTGTGGTTAAAAACTGGATCGCCGAATCAAGAACTGAAATAGAGCAAGCCCGGCTTTTGATACTAAAAACGGCTTGGATGATGGATGAAGTGGGAAATAAAGCCGCACGAAAAGAAATTGCGATGATAAAGGCCGTCGTTCCCAAAATGGCTTTGAACGTTATTGATCGCGCAATTCAAACACATGGAGGAGCGGGAGTATGCGAGGATTTTCCGCTTGCATTTGCGTGGACGGTTGCGAGAATGTTGAGGATAGCTGATGGGCCGGATGAGGTTCATATGGAATCAATTGCGAAATTGGAATTGAGAAGATAGCGGAGGCACGCCTTCTGTCTGCTAAGAATAACGGAGAAAGCAATGGATATACGCGAAGCAAAACAGGAAGACGCCGGGCAGATCGCCGAAGTATATAACTACTATATTTTGAACACCCATCACACATTTGAAACCGAAGAATTGAGCGCGGAAGATATGCGTTTGCGGATCGAAGAGATCGAGGGAGAATATCCGTTTTTGGTGGCCGAAGATGAAGGTCTTGTTTTGGGTTATGTCTACGCTGCGCAATTCAAACTCCGTGACGCCTATAAATATGCCGCTGAGGCTTCAATCTACGTGAAGAATAACGCAAAGCAAAAGGGAGTCGGCAGCCAACTCTACGAAAAGTTTTTTAAGGAACTTGAAGACACGAATATACATGCAATTGTTGCCGGAATATCGCTCCCAAATGACCCGAGCATAAAGTTTCACGAAAAACTCGGTTTTAAGAAGGTCGCTCATTTTGAAGAAGTAGGATATAAACTCGGACGCTGGGTCGACGTCGGCTATTGGGAATTATTAAACGCTCATTAAGCGGGCTCCACCTTATCGGTTCCGAACTGACCCTAAGCCGAAATTACCACGATCGGCTGCGGGAACTCTTCAATAAGTTTTCTTTAATGATCCAGATATTTACTTCATTCATCTAACGCGAACAAGAAAATCTCAATACATTCGTCTTGAACGCCAAGCTTTCACGTCCATAATAAAGCGCGCTAAACCCATCGTTTCGATCAAATCCAATCAAATTGACACCCAAATTCGTTCACACTGAAATCAATTCGTTCATTTTGATGTTAAACAGTGTAAAAAAGTGTTGACAATTATTAAACCGTACGCTACCTTTGTTATGTGGAAGTACGAAAGTACTGAAACAGTTCGTCACCTTTGAAAGTAACGATGAAGAAAATCCCATAAGCTCAAGCCAAACGGAAGAGCTGGAAAAAACGAAAACGGGAGTTTTGATTCTACTATCAATTTGCCCTGTCAAAAAAATCCTGTCTTTACTGTCAATCCAAATAGGTGACAAAAAAAGCTAACCTTCAAACTATCAAAACCCCGACTCGTTTTATGAAAATTGAAACCCGACTCTCGGAAACAGGATTGACTACAAAAGCAATGAGGAGAATAAGAAATAATGCTATTCGGTAAAAAGAAAGGCGTTTTTGGTCTCGACATCGGTTCAAGTTCGGTCAAAGTTGTCGAACTTGACGGTAAAATCGGAAAATTAAACTTGGTCAATCTCGGATTCGAGAATCTTCCAAATGAAACAATCGTAGACGGACAAATAATGGAGCTCAATGCAGTTTCCGAGGTTATCCAGAACGTTTGCAAAACTCATCAAATAAAATTTACTGATGTCGTTACAGGCGTCAGCGGACATTCGGTAATCATTAAGAATATTGTATTGCCGGCGATGAGCCCTGAAGAATTGGAAGAGTCAATCGATTGGCACGCCGAAGAGCATATTCCTTATGATCTCTCGGAAGTGAGTCTTGATTACCATGTGGCAATGCAGGATGACGAATCCATCCAAGTGATGATCGCCGCCTGTAAACAGGAACGCCTGGACAATATCAAGCAAGCTGTTCAGCTTTCTGGAAAGAATCCGGTCGTCATTGATGTTGACACCTTCGCACTTCAAAATTGCTACGAAGTTAATTACAAACCTGAAGAGTCCCAGATTGTCACTCTATTGAATATCGGCGCTTCAACGATGAATGTAAACATCGTTCAAGGCGGGAATTCGCTCTTTACGCGTGACATAACGATCGGCGGAAGCCAGTTTACAGACATCCTTCAGCGTAGTCTCGGTTACAGCTTTGAAGAGGCCGAAGCAGTTAAGCGCGGCGTAAGTGAAATTGATGAGGAAACTGAGGAAACGGCGATTGAGCCGCTTATCGAAAACGTTACGGAAACCATCGCGATGGAAATTCAAAAGACTTTTGATTTCTACCGCGCGACAACCGAAGACGAAGATATCGGCGTAGAAAAGATTTTACTTTCCGGTGGAGGGTCAAAACTCGCAGGCCTCAAAGAGGACCTCGCGGAAAAACTCGAATTACCGGTTGAAACACTTGATCCATTCCGTGAGATCAAGGTCGATAAACGAAAATTTGATCCCGACTATTTGAGCGAAATTATGCCGGAAATGGCGGTTGCCGTTGGTTTGGCATTGAGAGGAGCGGAATTGAGATGATTAAAATTAACCTTTTAAATTCAGTTACAGATCGACAAAGCGGTGCTTCTGTCGCGGTTGAGAGAAAAGTTTCCAGC
The DNA here is from genome assembly GCA_037969475.1 of Pyrinomonadaceae bacterium. Classification (GTDB taxonomy): domain Bacteria; phylum Acidobacteriota; class Blastocatellia; order Pyrinomonadales; family Pyrinomonadaceae; genus Aridibacter. Next base: position 39,569 of record JBBKXN010000033.1, read on the forward strand.
CCGACAACCCGACTGCTTTTAATGAGTATCGCCGTTCTTACATTATTCGCTGCGGTCGTCGGATGGGATTTCATTAGTTCATCTCGCGCAAAAGCTTTTGCCGAAACCGAATTGGTCGAGCAAAAGAAGAAAGCCGACGAGCTGGACAAAGTAATGAAAGAGCAGAAGGAGCTTGAGGAAAAGATCAGGAATGTTGATCTAAGAATCGAAGCGATCAAGAAGCTCAGAAATTCGCAAGCCGGACCATTTGCGGTATTGTCTTCGATTCGCGAAAGGGTCGGAATGATGCCGGACATATATCTTGAAAGCATTGAACAAAAAGGCGACCAACTGACAATCAAGGGAAGTTCGCCAAACGAAGCGTCCGTGACCCAGTTCGGGCGAAGCCTCGAATTCTCTTCAGGGCTGTTTTCAAACCTAAGTATCGAAACTCAGCGAAAAGAACTTCAGATTCAGGCAGCATCGGCTGACGCAGACGCTCCAAAGGCGGAAGTGATCGAGTTTACAATTCGAACGTCATATACGCCTGAAAAATCCGGAGAGAAAGGCACTCAAGATACAAGCGCCTCAAATCAAAACGGGCAGCCATCGGAGAATGCACAAGGGCCGCCTGCCGGAAATCAGCCGGGCACAGCAGCTTCGGCTTCTGGGGCTCCAAAAGTTGCGCAAAATAAGGGTAATTAACTCAATTTAGATTTCGGCTCTGGATACAGAGATCTAAGAAAAGGAAATTCGAACGATGAAAAAATTTACAGGATTAGCTTGGCATTGGCAGCTCTTAATCATGGTCGGAGTATCAGCACTCCTCTACGGCGGAGTTTACTACTTCGTAACTAGCGGAACGCGGGCTGAAACTCAGGCGCTAAACGAACAGGTTGCTCAATTGAAATCGAAAAACCAAGCGGCATTAATCGCGACACAAAGAATCAATGAATTTCGCTCTTTGTTTGCAAGCAAAGAAGAGGAATACAACGAATTAAAGGTTCTATTGCCTGAAGAACGAGAGATCACAAACGTTCTCCAAGGTCTGCAGGACGTTGCGAGCGGCAGCGCTCTTATCGTAAATCGATTTTCCCCGAGAGACGATGCACAGCAGGATTTTATTACTGCAAAGCCTGTAGAAGTTGAGGTTGATAGTAATTTCAACAACCTTAGGGACTTCTTCGACAAGATGGCAAAATTGCCCCGGATCGTTTCGATTACTGACTTTAGTTTGAAGCAGCTCGACAAGCAGAGTTCAAATAAAACTCTTCATGCTCAGTTTTTGTTGACGGCCTACTATGCTTCACCTGAAACACTAAATAATTTGAGTTCGCCTCCTGTGGCTGATGGTAAACCGGGTGCTCCCGGTGCTCCGGCAACTCCTGGTGCTCCGGCCCCGGCAGGTGCGGCTCCTCCATCGGCAGTTCCTCCAGCGGCACCACCCGCGAAATAAACGACTAACTTAGTTTTTTTCAACCACCCAACACTTTGTAGAGAGAGAAGAATAATGAACAACGCAAAGATAACCAAAATTTTTACCCTAGCATCGGCGGTATTTGCATTAGTATTTATTAGCGGAATGGCAGGGGAAGCTGCGGCTCAAAGCGGACGCGATCCCTTTCAGAAAAATCCGATATACGCCAAAAAGGATGCGCCCGCACCCTCGACAACAAGCGTGAATACTAACTTATCGAGCAATGGCAATAACTCTATTGCACCGGCCAAACCTGTAAAAAAGGGACCGTATATCGTCGACGCACCAAATGCTGAAGCTCGGATTAACTATTTCCGGCAGGTTCGCGAACAGGCAGCTACAAATGGAGAAGCCATTCCCAAACCTACTTCGGTAATCCTTTTGGACGAGTTATCCGTGACCGGTATCTTCAAGACGCCACGCGGTTATGCTGCGATAGTAAAAGCCGAGCCAATAAATCTCTCGTACACAATATATCCCGGCGAGAAGTTCTTCGACGGACAACTCGTTGCTGTGGAAGAAAATCGGCTCATTTTCCGAAAGGTTTCAAAATGGAGCACAGGAAAATTTGTTTCTTCGGTTGAAAACAAACCGCTTCGCCAGTATTCCGACCAGCAAACGATTCAGGGAACAGCTCCGGCCGATGCTTATTCGAGCCCGCCGCAGAGTGCGCGGAAGGATAAAAAATCGGAATCCGAGGATGTCCCAAGCTTAGTGATATCGCCGCTTGAGGAAATGAATCAAAAGGCAAAAGAAGAAACTGTGGAATCTGCTAAAGGAAAATCCACAAACAAGAAAACTAGTTCGAAGTCAAAGAAAAAGAAGGCCATTGCCCGAAAGAACTAGCTCAATTTTCACATCACTGTGCGTTTTTACAATCTAGCTCAGGCGCACGCTGCTTTAACTACAATTCTAGCTAAAAAACTCTAGCTAACTCATCTCTTTTTTAACGCGAGAGATACTTTTGTGAGGTAAGAAACATGACTTTTCTTAAGAAGACAAGCAATTTAGGCTCAAGAGTCTTACTTGCTTTAACTATAATATGCTGCCTGACCCTGATGGTCGCCGCTCAAGACATCAAGCCTGCAAACCAGGGCAAAATGTACGGCGAACCCGGATTCGTAGGTGAGGTTGTAAATTTGAATGTTGTCAATGCTGACGTTCGCGACATTCTTAACTACATTACCGAACAGTACGGCATCAATTTCGTAATCGATAAATCTGTAAAAGCAGTTCCGGTTACGATAAATGTTAGTGGTGTTCCATGGAATGTGGCGCTTGATTCAATTCTCCAATCTCAGGAATTGGGTGTTCAGGTGAACGGTCCCATTCTTCGAATTGCAGAGCAGGCAATCTTGGCTAAAGAAGGCGAAGCGGCAGCGAAAATTCGCGAGAATCAATTAGACACATCTCCTCTATATACGGAATTTATTCGTCTCAACTATGCGCGTGCGTCAAACACACTTGGCGGCGAGGCTGGCGGGGCCGGGAAATTTGTTGGCGGAACGACCAGCGGAAGCGGCGGCGGTGCCAGCGGTGGAAGTGCTGACCAGGGAATCCTTGGTATTATCAACCGACGTTTGTCCCGACGCGGAGCCGTTGAGGTCGATGGTAGGAGCAATACACTAATTATTACCGACGTACGTGAAAATATTGACTCACTTCGAAAACTCGTATTCTACCTTGATCAGCCTGCACCGCAGGTCGAGATCGAAGCCAGAATCGTAGTCGCAAGCCGTACGTTTAGCAGAGACTTAGGTTTCCAACTTTCAGCAGTCCTAACCGATACAACACGCGGTGCCGGCGGAATCATTTCTACATTACCCGGATCTGCCAATAATGCGGCAGCAACAGGAAATGCAAACGGAAATAATCCGGGCGCGGGATTTTCATTCCCTCAGCCAAACGGCAACCTCGGTGCAGCAGCCAACACGATAATCGGTCTGACGACGGGTGTATTCGGAACAGCTAGAATCAACGCTCTGTTGACGGCTGGAGAGCAAACCGGCAATGTCAAGACGATCGCGACACCGCGTGTCACGACATTGAACAATCGTCCGGCTGAAATTGAAAGCGGACAACAGATTCCTATTACAACTATTCAACCGAATGGCGGGACAGGTTCTGCCGCTGTGGTTACGACGGAATACGTTCCGGTACCACTGCGACTTGCAGTGACACCGCAGATCACAAACGTTGGAACAGTTATCCTACAAGTAGTGGCCGAGAACAATTCCATTCCACCGAACTCGGGCGGAACTCCGGCAATTTCTACTCAAAGGATGAAAACCGAAGTTATGGTTCCCGATGGGGGAACGACGGTTGTCGGTGGCGCTTTGTTTGATTCAGAAAGCGAAGTAAGAGATCGTACACCAGGGCTTTCGAAGATTCCGATCTTCGGTAACTTGTTTAAGCGCAAGCAGATATCGCGAAACACAAATGAGATTCTATTCTTTATTACGCCGCGTATCTACAGGCCTGACTACAATGGTAAGCCAACTTCGGGCACCAGTAATGAGCCGCGTTCGATAACGCTCGTTCAGCCGGTACCGCTTGGAAATCCACCGTCGAATTCGCTACCGAATTCGCAGCCGCAAGTAGTAGTTCCGGTCGTCCAGCCGAGGCCGGCAGCTGAAAGCGGTCCAGTAAAATAGGGTAAATAAGCGATGAACGTAGAAATTCTTCAAACTATTCTCGAACGAACCGAGGGATGTATCGGCATCCTTATCAACGGACTCGATGGCTTTGTCATTGAAAAAGTCTGGAGAGATGGCACCCCAAACCGTCTGGACTTTACGGTTGCGGTTGCTGAGTATACCTCGGTCGTTGAACTTGCAATGGAAAAAAATCGCGAAATTGGCCTTGGCGGGTTGTCAGAACTCACCATATCTAATGACAGTGGTGTCTTTCTAATGCGCGTGATCAACGAGGATCAGTTTCTTGCAATGATTTTGAGCCCGGAAGGCAATATCGGAAGGGCGAGATATGAATTGCAACAAGCGGAATTTCTACTTCAACCTGCGCTCGCCCTATGAAATATAAAGAAAAGTAATGTTTCATTTAACCCGTCAGATCGTTAATTGATCTGACGGGTATTTTGGCTAGAATCCATTACCCTCATCAATCCACCAAACTACCGTATAAACATTCCAGCTAATGTTAAATAACGTTTTTTCTGAAACAAACTGTTTATTAAGAGTTTTCCGTAAGTAGAGAAAGCGTAGAGTCATAAAGCTTAGGAGTGCCCTTTTCGAAATGAGCTTAGTCGAATGAGTGAAAATCAACCACAAAAACAAGGAAATGAGATCAATAAGGGCGGAGGCTTCAGCGTAATTGAGCTGTTGATCGTTCTCATCATAATCGCAATTATCGCAGTATTTGCTTTGCCGCAAATATTGTCTTCACAAAGGCTTATCAGTTTCACAGGAATAAAAAATGAAATGGTGTCAGTATTTCGCGAAGTTAGACAAGATGCCATCTCGCAACGCAAACCAATATCGATTCGTTATGATGATTCTAAAAAAGAATTGGTAGTAGCCGGAGGATCCTATGGAGTTTCGGGTGCGGCAACAAACAAGATTATTCCCCTCCACGGCGGCGGAATCTATGCCGAAAATATCAAATTTGGCCGTCCGCCTAGCGTTCCCGCAGCTGCATTGGGTGATTCGACAACAGAATCTAATCTAACAGCAGGAGTTATTGACATCTCCTTTCAGGGTGACGGCTCGGTGCGAGACGGTGCCGACAATCCCTTGGATCATGCCCTGTATTTTTACAGTGATGTGCTTGCGGCAGATACAGCATTTGCGCTTTCGATTCTTGGGTCCAGCGGAAGGGTAAAAGTTTGGACCTACAGTGTTGCGGACGGTAAATATGTTGAATAAACAAAAAATTCGATCCAGTATAATGAAAAGGAATTCCAATCAGCAGGGTTTTACACTGTTAGAAGCCGTCGTCGCTATTTTTGTCCTCACAATTGGGCTCGTTGGAACAGCGGCGGCAATTACTTTCGCATTAGAATTTAGTTCGATAAGTCGCAACGTCACGAGCGGCAAGCTTTTGATCGTTTCAACGATCGAAGAAGTCGAAAGCTTAAGAAACTCGCGACGGCTGGATTTCGCACAGATCGAAAATGTCGGCAGTGTCGACAATACAGGAGCAGAAAATCCTTTCAATGGTTTTAGCAACGGGTTCAAAGAGGTTTCAACTAATCCCGGTCCGGACGGCGTAAACGGAACTGACGACGATTTGATCGCACCCGGTCCTGATAATGTCTACGGCACGGGGGATGATTTTACCGACAATTCATTAGCGCGCCGTGGATATGCGCGGAAAATTTCAATTACGAATCTTCCGGGTTCGACGGTTTTAAAGAAGATAGAAGTGCAGGTTCAATATCCTGCGGCGAGCGGAAAATTTGGTGTGATTACGGGCGTCGGCTATTTGAATGACGAGTTCAGAATTACGCGATAGTACTTAGCAGCTTTGGAGATCGTAGATATGAAATTTGAAAAATCAAACATATTAATTAGGAATTGTTCTAAACATTCATCGAAGAAAGAAAAGGGCGCTGCGCTGGCTATTACTATAATAATTCTTGCAATTCTATCGGTAGTCGCTCTTACCGCACTCGCGTTTTCTTCGACTGAGGCTCGCATTGCGGGAACGGATTTACAAAGAACACAGACCTTTTACGCCGGAACCGCCGCGATGGAAAAAATGACGAGCGATTTCAGCGACATCTTCCGTAAGAAAATAACTCCGACTGCACAGGATCTGATCGATGTGGCAAATGCTTATCCGACCGCTTTGCAGGCCGAGGGTTTTAGTTTTAATCAAAGCGTTTTAGAAGACACTGCAAAACTTTCCGATCTTCAAAACATTCAAGGCTTGGCTTCGGACGTTTATCCACGGGTAAATATTCCAAGCGGACCATATGCAGGACTTTACGCGAGTATTATTCCTTATCAGATGACGACAACCACGACGCAGGATTGGAGCGGTGCAGAAGTCCAACTCGTACGTGAATTCAACAATTACCTCGTTCCTTTGTTTCAATTTGGGATTTACAGTAATGAAGACATAGAGATGTCGCCAGGTCCAATGCTCACATTTAATGGAAGGATCCACGGCAATCAAAATCTTTATATATCCCGAAATACGAAATTGCTTAATCGAACAACGATAGCCGGTGAATTTGTCCGGGACGCGCTCAGCGACGGTGTATCCAACACAACCAACGGAAACAATAATGTCTGGATGGAAGTAAACGGTATTAACGTTCAAAGCACGCTTGGTAACGGAAGCGTTAAGGCTGGCAGCGGAACGGTCGGCGGACCAAATATTTTAGGAAGTACGCCCGGGACACGGGGTTATTACCCGGGCAGCCCGGACGGTATCGCTAATCCAAATTGGGAGACGGAATCCGTAAAGCCTGCAAATGGGACGATAAACCGTTTTGGCGGACAATTGCTTACCAATACAACGGGGGCATCGTCACTAAAAACGCCTCTCGAGCTTTCCGGGAATTCTCCTGCGGAATTGATCAAAAGGTCTCTTCCTTCTGATATTCAAGTGTTGGCTGATTCGCGATACCATTCAAAATCTCAGATTCGCATTCTGATCGATGACGAATCCGCCGGTAGCGGCGCTGCAAATGTTGCCGGCATTCCGGCCGGAAAAGGCGTAAACTTATCAGCCTTTGTCCCATTGGTTCTTGACGGCGGCAACGCTCTCAGAAGAGTCTCAGATACGGGTTCATACATCGATTCCTCGACAATAAAACAGGAAGTATCAGCCGGAGTATTTGAAGATGCGAAAACGGTACGAGGAATTAAGAATTCTGCTGATTCATTATTACCTCATTATGTTCCCCCGGGGGCGGGAATCTCGGGCAAAATTCTAATTGAAATCGTAAAAACAGACGGTACTACGGTCGATGTCACAAACGAAATTCTCAGTATGGGAATGACGGTTGGAGAACCAAATGGGATCGTTTACCTTCAGCGACCTTTGTGGGCCGCTTACGCACAGGGAAGTAGGGACAGTTCGGGAAATTCGTTTGATCTGGTTAATTTAACACGAAACTATCAGGGCTTCGCGGACGGCGAAATTATCGGAACCCCCACGTATGATCCGAAAGGATTTATCAGCGAAACACCGACGAACGCCGATGATGACAGCTTAAGCAACGGTGGTTCCGGAGTAATAACCCGTTTAGCCCTTCCAAACGGCGGGCTCAATATAATCGTCCCGATCAATGTTTATAACGTTCGAGAGGGTTGGTACAGAAGCCAGCTGGACGAAAATGATGTTTATGAGCGCGGCATAACTAATGTTGTCGATCTCAATATGAGGAATTTGGCACGCTGGCTTGACGGAAAATACGACACGAATTTACTTTCCGGAACAGGCGCAGTAAGCGGAAATATTCACGGTGAGGAAGGATACGTAGTTTATTTTTCAGATCGTCGCGGAGACCGGGTAAAAACGGAGTTTCTTTCGGATGGATCGAATTTTCAAAGCACCAATGGAATTGCAGATAATGAAGATATTTACGGTCCAAACAATGCTTTAGATGCCGGTGAGGATGTAATTGATTTTGGTTGGCAGGGATCAGGAGTTTCGAAAAAGGGAACTCTACAGCGAGATCTAAGTGAGCTTCCGACCACCGGCGTCACATATTTTCTGTCATCCTACGCAGGAGATCGCAAGGCTCGCGCAGATGTCGTAATGCAGAACTCAAACACCTATTTTCGAAGGTCACTCAGACTCTTTGACGGTCAAACACTGAGTTTTTCGACTGCTGCCGGGAAGTTATCACCGACAAAAGGGATTTCAGTTGCTTCCGAGAATATGCTCTATATTTGGGGCAACTTTAACACCACGGGAATTACAAGTATTCCGGTCGGTGGTTCGACTCTAAACGATGGTTCTTACACCGGTCCGCAAGTTCCCGCATCGATTGTTTGCGACGCGTTCTTTCCATTATCCAAGACATGGTTTGACGCGCTTCCGGCAATGTTTCCGGAAGGAACAACCGATGCACTCAATATGGCGGGAACTGCGCACCGATCGGCCGACGACAATTTGACTTCAATAACTCAGGGAACATCGGTAAGGGCAGGAATTATTGCGGGAACGACTCTTTCAAGTCTTCGAGCTATTCCGGGTAGGGACTCCATCGGTCAACGAAAAAATGGCGGCGTAATCAATTATCCGCGCTTTCTCGAGCAATGGAACTTTAACGGGACGATACGATCCTGGAATTATGCAGGCTCATTTATACCTCTTTTCCGGTCTACTCAAGCACTTTCCCAGTGGGAGAATGACACGTCCGTTATATACATGCCGCCTCAAAGAAACTGGAGTTTTGATAGTACGTTCTTATCGCCAAATAAATTACCACCCGGGACCCCATTTTTCCAGTACGTGCAAGCAACGGCTTTTCGGCAGAATATGCGTTAAGAAAGATTTCCAGGAGCATCCTTTGTGAGAGAAACTCGAAGCAAAAAAAATCAAGCCGGATTTTCCATAGCAGAATTGCTAGTGGTGATCATACTTCTGTTGATCGTCGTGTCAGCTGCATTTTCACTACTCAAAGGTACGATCAGAACTGCAAACACTAATTATAAATTAACATCCGCCGGGCAGGAATTTCGAATTTCACAAGAGATGTTGAATAGAGATATTCTGCGGGTCGGTGATGGTTTGAGTGGTATATCAAATATCTGGCTCCCAACCCAGTTCGCAACCCAGTATTTGACATCGAGAAGTTCGGCAGCAATCGATCCTACAAATAGCGGGTATGTAAGCGTCGGTTCTACATTGTCCGACGATAATGTTCCATCTGGAACAAACGTATCAGGAACGACGCCGAGTACGACGGTTCTCGAAAACACAGACAGACTTACGTTATTGGCGACCGATACTAGTTTCGCCCCGATCGATCTGCCTATAAACTCAACGCAATATTGGACTGGAAGAATTAATATTCCTGCGGCACGCATTAACGAATTCTCAGCGGGAGAGATTTATTACATTTCGAGCGGCGGAACCGGTGTTTTCGGTACCGTTACCTCAGTAAACACAGGCTCAAACTATATCTCCTGGAGCGACGGCGATGCGCTCAACCTAAATCGAGTTGGTTGGACAGGGAACCTCGCTGTTGGGACCAGGCGAAATACGGATAACTCGACGCTCAAGCGGGTAAATATCGTCCATTACTATGTCGATGCCCAAGGTAGGCTCGTTCGCCGGAGTTTCGGTGTTCAAGGAGTGCCTTATGTTGACAGCGTTATCTCCGAACATTTAGTGGATCTGCAGTTTCGATATATTTTGAAACCCTCCGTAGCAGGGACGATTTTAAACCAACCAATAAGTCAGCTCCTCCTATCGGATGCGCCGCTCGTGCGTTTGATTGAAGCTTCCGCGACCGTCGAGACCGCGTATCCGCTTCAAGACGGGAAAAAGCATAAAATCGAAGGTTCCGCGAGAATCGGGGTACGAAATGTTCAGTTCCTAGAGGCACCGGTTCCAAAAGACAGCTCGGGAAATACGCAGCTGCCTAATCCGCAGCCCGCTCCGCAAATCACTCCGGTACCTACACCTACGCCGACGCCGACACCTACACCGCCGCCGACTCCAACTCCGAGTCCGACTGCGACCCCGGTGCCGACCGCAACTCCAACACCGACGCCTACACCGTCAGTAACTCCGACGCCGACAGCGACGCCAACTCCGACTCGGACTCCAACTCCGACTCCAACACCAACGCCTGGTAACGGAGACAACTAACGGAATCGTTAGATCGAATTGAATCTTAAAAGATTAGCCGAACATTGTTTGGCTAATCTTTTGTTTTGTCCTGATTGGATTGGATCTATCGTTTCAACTATGAATTTTGGCAGGATCATCCGGCTAAGCGGCTGGAGTAGCTTATAATCAGATGTGCCACTTAGACTTTTTTACCAAAAATTTTTGCGGGGGTTGTCTTGAGTCGGTTTTCAGAAGCGAAAACTTTTGGGAGGATCGATGTTTTTAGGGACGGGGCAATTGGTGATTCAGGCAATGTCTATAGAGAAGAGGCGCTCGACTTTTCATTTGCCTTTTGGTTTTCATCATCCGCTTTTTTGTCAGGGTCTTTTTCTTCCATATCCTGTTTTATAGCGTCGAGAATCCCATTGATAAACTGCGTGGCTTCAAACGTTGAAAAACGGCGTGCGATCTCTAGGGCCTCATTTATTACAACGGTGTGCGGTGTGTCTTCAAACAAAAATTCACTAACGGCAAGACGCAGGATGTTTCGATCGACGATCGCCATTCTTTCGATCCGCCAGTGTTCCGCTCTCGTACGGATCGTATCGTCGATTTGAGATAACCGCCGCAGAGTACTGATGGTAAGATTATTCGCAAACTCGCGGCTGACCTCGTCGAACTCCTGATCGCTCAGTTCATTCCAAAAATCCCGCGTCAAAGTAGATTTGTTCTGTTTGGCTACGTCTGCTGCAAATAACATTTGCAAAGCACATTCGCGAGCTTTACGCCGGTTTCCCATATTTATATTTTCAAACTACATGCGGAAATACTTTACGTTTTGCGGACGCTTTCTTTCCACCTTCAATTTCTTTATATAAGTTTACCACCTCGACCGCAGACATTGCTGCTTCGTAGCCTTTATTTCCCGATTTAATACCCGAACGGTTAATTGCCTGTTCGACTGTGTCGGCTGTAATGACCCCAAACAATACAGGGATATCCGTTTGCATTGCGGCTGAAGAGATTCCTTTTGCTGCTTCGCCTGCGACATAATCAAAATGCGGAGTTTCGCCCCGAATAACGACTCCGATACAGATCACAGCATCAAATTTATCGGTTAGCGCAACTTTCCTTGCAGTCAGCGGAAGCTCAAGAGACCCGGGAACTTTGAATATTTCGACATTTTTTTCGGCCACGCCGACACTCTTAAGTGCATTGAGCGCACCCTGAGTTAGTTTCGACGTCAGAAAGTCGTTCCACCGCGATTCAATGATCGCAAAACGAAATCCGGTACCCTTTAATAAACCTTGGTGTGTTTTTGGCTGCAATGCTTCTCCTTTAAGACCGCTATATAAACAAGAATCAGTATAAATATCGTAAACCGAAAACGCAAAAGTAAAGACGGACGAATTCCTGACTCTGATCAATACAATAAACTCCTAATTACGTTAGTTTCTAAAAAACTGACCGAACCTTTTTCGTGCAATGAGTTTGAAGTGTAGTTTGATAAGATAACCAGATGGGACAATTATCACCAGGTAAACCTGAACAATCTGAGTTTGCGCCATATTACTCGGGATATGTGTCGTTGGTCACTGAGAATGACGTGGTCGAAGCTCTTGAGCACCAAATTGACGACACAACGTCGCTTCTCGAAGGTCTTTCTGAGGAAAGTGGCACCTTACGGTATGCTGAAGGAAAATGGAGTGTAAAGGAGCTCATTGGGCACGTAATCGACACTGAAAGAATATTTGCTTATCGGGCACTAAGGATCGCGCGCAATGACCGGATGCCGATTGAAGGATTTGAACAGGACGAATATATCCAAAATGCAAATTTTGATGATCGAACGATTGTTTCTCTTTGCCGGGAATTCGAAGCGTTAAGGCGATCTAATATCTTGATGCTAAATAGTTTTTCTGAAGCGGAGTGGCTCCGGATCGGAACTGCTAGCGGAACCAACGTGAGCGTTAGGGCTTTGGCCTACATTATCGCCGGACACGAACTTCATCATATTAAGATTTTAAGAGAAAGATATCTCGTCTAAATCATCTTTTGAGAAGCTCAATGGAATTTGACGCAATAATCGTTGGCGGAGGCGCCGCCGGGCTTTTTTGCGCGGCCGAAGCTGCAAAACGCGGACGCACGGTTTTATTGATCGAGCACAACGCGCAATTGGGGCGCAAAATAATTATCTCCGGAGGTGGACGATGCAATTTTACAAATCTTGACGTTAGACCGGAAAATTTCGTCTCATCTAATCCTCATTTCTGCAAATCCGCTCTTGCCCGATACACGCCGCAAGACTTTATCAAAATCGTTGAAAAATACCGCATTCGATTTTACGACAAAACACTTGGACAATTGTTTTGTCGGGAAAGGTCTTTTCAAATTGTAGACATGCTTGTTGCCGAGTGCTCAAGGGGAGAGGTTGAGATTCTTACCGATTGTTCGGTCAAGAAAATTGACTACGACGAAGTATTTACCCTAAAAACGAATAAAGGAATTTTCAGATCACCTAAGCTTGTAATCGCAACCGGTGGTCTCTCGTTTCCCAAAATTGGTGCCACAGATTTCGGCTACCGAATCGCAAAACAGTTCGGACTGAGTGTAACGGAAATTAGACCCTCTCTTGTTCCTCTTCGTTTTGCCGATAAGGTCAATTTCTCGAAACTCGCGGGTGTTTCCATCGACTGCGCTGTCGAATTTGAAGATGCAAAGTTTCGAGAAAACCTACTGTTTACTCACCGCGGTTTGAGCGGTCCCGCGATATTGCAGATATCGAACTATTGGGTCCCGAGGCAGCCGGTTAAGTTCGATTTGTTGCCTGGTGTTGATGCAGTCGAGCTGCTTGAGAAAAACGGCCGCTCACGACAGACGGTGTCAAATTTTTTGGGTCGTCATCTTCCTAAACGATTCGCCGAGGAATTTACCGCACAAGACTTTGCAAATAAACGGCTTAATCAGCTTAACAAGAAGGAATTTTCAACTATTGCCGAGTCTCTCAACAATTGGCAGGTACTATTTTCCGAAACCGAAGGCTGGCACAAGGCTGAAGTAACGCTCGGAGGGATCGATACTGATGAAATCTCGTCTCAAACAATGGAATCGAAAAAAATACCGGGACTATATTTTATCGGTGAGGTTTTGGACGTGACTGGTTGGCTAGGAGGATATAACTTTCAATGGGCATGGTCATCAGCATACGCTTGTGGAACTTCAATTTAAAAATAAAGTGGGGAACGCCTCCCACTGCGCTCCCCTTTTTCCGCAATAATTACGGGCGTAATTATGCAAGCGGAAACCGATCTTAAAGTGTTGTTAAATATATATGATAGAAAAATGCTCGATTGTTTTCGCCGGGATCCTGCGGAAAAGATCCGGCCGGAAGGATTCGGCCGCGCAAATGCCGATTAAGATCTACGACGGTGATTTGGAGCTGGTGCTTCCGGAAGAGATTGCCAACTATGACGATTACCAAGTTGTCCGAATCAAAAACTCACATTTAGTAGCAATGGGAATTCAGAAAGATTCTCTTGCCGTCGTCGTCGAAGAAACTATAAAACGCGGCGATCTCGTCGTCTTAACGGAAATCCAAGATGATTCGATAGTTTGCGGATTTTGCGATTATTTTGCCGGGATTGTATCGATATCAGGAATCAACTCGGAAACGCTCTTGTTTAAGACTGAGGAAGTAAGGGTTGTCGGGAAAATAATTGGTGTAGGAAATAGCGAGCCTGCGAGAGACGGGAAAATTCATATTAGACCGATTGAAATCTAGTCAATTCCTCCGACGAGCCCAACGTCACTAAAGTATCAATCAATATCAGATGTCCGCTCTTCTGCAATCTTACCTAAAAGATTCGACATTCAAGCCGTAGCGCTCACGCATATCAATATCATCGGCTTCGATCACTTGTTGAATATTCTTAAGGCGGCGTTGGGCTTTTCGAATATGTGTTTTCGTGCGCTCCGCCATTTGTTTCAATAGATTGCGACCCTCAAGCTGCTCATTTCTCACTTTTTCGCGTAAAACGAATAACTCGGAAAGTTCCGAATCGAGTCTTTCCTCGGAAAGCTCTTTCAAACGACGTTTGACCTGCGAAATTTGTCTGATCGCACGCACAAGTTGATCTCCGATAGAGTCTCCTTTTATGAGATCAGGCGAATCCCGATATTCTTCTACGAGTTTATTTAGCAGTGTTTGGTCGCCTTCTGAATACGCGTCATTGAGCTTTGACATCAATATATGCCGGCGATCTTGTTCTTCCTTATCGATTGCGAGGTCCGGATGGATCATTTTTGCGAGATTGTGATAGGCTTTTTTTGCCTCCGGCGAAGGATTCCATTTATGCGTGCAAGCCTGCCAATTTTCTTCATCCGCGGCTTCGGCAGATTCTTCAGCGCGTTTACGGGCTTCCTCAGCGCGCTTCTTTATTTCCTCATCTTCCGGGTTGAGCTTTACCTCTTCTTCCGCAATTTCCGCTTCAATTTCATCTAGCTCAGCATATAAACGTCCGACTTCCATAGTATATTGAGCTTCAAACTGCTCGAGCTCCGCCCGCAATTCTGTCATCTCTTCTTCGCGAATGACGAGTCGATTTCTTAGACGCTTCAGAACCCCTTGTTTTTTTTCGAGTTCCAATTTTTCCGGTGCGGAAATGTTCATATAAAAATAGTAAAATGCCGATGCTACTCTTGCCGAACTTCGATTATCTCGTAGCTCGTCGTAATTTCTGCCGTTGGTCTTACGGTGTAGGCGACGGAGCAATATTTTGTGTCTGAAAGTTCAATTGCATCGGCAACTGCCTTTTCCGAAACGCTACGCCCGCATACGATATGGTGAATGTGAAAACCCGTGAATCCGCGTGGATGATCTTCCCGTCTCGTGCCTTCTATCTCAACCTTGTATTCGGTAATCTCTTGCCTCTTTTTCTCCAGAATCGAAACTACATCGATCGCCGTACAGGCAGCAACCGAAATCAGTAAAAGTTCCAAAGGAGTTGCGGCGGACTTCCTATCTCCGTTTGCATCAATGACTTGAGAGTTACCGCTCGGCGTGGTTGCGACAAAAAAATCGTCCCCCGCATATTTTATCGAAGCATTGTATTGGTTTGATGACATAAATTCTCCCGTTTACTCCAAACGAGTATTCTACATAACTTTGGGCAGTTTTCACACTTTCAGTGGCAGCAATTTCTGATATCATCTCTCGGACAAACCTTTGGCATGATTAATGCTTCTTATTACCTGGCAGCCCGCATTTCAGAATTTTATTGGTTACAAAAAGTTAAGGAGAAAAAGATGAGCAGTATTAGACGCAATATTTCATTATTCGCAATATGTTTGATGTTATCGGCAACACAAATTTATGCGCAGACTGATTTGAAAGGTTCGTATCAAATAGATTTTGCGAAAAGTGAAAATGTTTCGGACATTATTGAAAATGCAACACGAAACAGCCGCGCAACGCAGGCAAACAGGCAGGATTTAGAAAACAAGCTTGAAGCACCGCAGACCATTACAATTGATATTCGAGGAAATCGAGTCACACTTACGACATCGCAGTCTCAAAGCCCTGCTACTTTCATCGCGGATGGCCAAACGAAATCTTCTACTCGTAGTGATGGTTCGGCAATAAGTGTTCGGGTCAGCCTTGAGAATGATACGTTGACGATTTCGAGCCTCGGCAATGAAAGCGACTATACGCTGACCTTTGCCTCGCTCGACCGCGGAAGATCAATGCGCGTAACGCGAAGAATCACTACGGATTACCTGCGCCAAACGATCTTTGCTGATAGTTTTTACAGCAAAACAGACTCATACCGTAATACGGGCAGCACTGATGACGGTCTATATTCGAGCACTGATCCCAACGACAATCCAAACCGCAACACAGGACGATCAGCACCAACTGCGCGCACGGTTGGAACCGGAAATTATGTCGTTCCAAGTGGAACGATCTTAACGGGTTCGCTCGACAACATGATTAACACAAAAGCTTCCCAGGAAAATGATCGTTTTAGGGTTACGATCCAGTCGCCGAGTGAATACGATGGAGCAGTTCTTGAGGGATATTTAACTGACGTAAAACGATCGGGACGTGTGACTGGCCGCTCAAGCTTTACGATGAATTTTGAAACGATTCGGCTTAGCGATGGTAGAGCCTTTTCTTTTGCCGGTGTGCTTCAGAGCGCAACCGACAGCACTGGAAGAATCATTAAGACGGGTGATGAAGGCGATGCGAGAGGTGACAGCAGAACAAAAGAATCGATAAAACGCGGTGGAATAGGTGCCGGGGTCGGTGCTATTCTCGGCGCAATAATCGGCGGCGGAAAAGGTGCGATAATTGGTGCGACGATCGGCGGCGGTGCCGGGGCGGGTTCTGTTATCGCTGAAGGTAAAGAAGACGTCGAACTTGATATAGGATCAACCATTACGGTTGAATCGACATCTCCGGGTAACTAACAAATCCTAACAACCAATAAAAACAAGGAGTGGTGGTTTTTTATCCATCACTCCTTTTTCTTTGTCAGCCAAGATTCGTGTCGCTATTTTGTTGAAATCTCGCCCCGGCGGCGGCGATAGGCGCCAATACGCGTCATTTAAATCCCTAATTCCGCTTTTGCTTCCGCAAATTTTTCAACCGCAAATCTTAAATCTTCTTTTGTGTGAGCCGCGGAGACCTGTGTTCTTATCCTTGCTTTGCCCTTTGGCACAACCGGAAAGGAAAACGGGATTACGTACACACCTTTTTCCAGAAGCGATTCGGCCATTTTAACAGCCGGCGTTGCATCGCCAAACATTACTGGAACGATCGGATGTTCACCCGGCAGGACTTCCAAACCAACCTTTGAAATCTCTTCACGGAAAAATTTTGTGTTTTCGCTCAAGCGGTCGCGGAGTTCGGTTGATTCGGTTAGAAGATCAATCGCTTTGATCGAAGCAGCGACGATTGCGGGAGCGACCGAGTTTGAAAAAAGATACGGACGAGAACGCTGACGGAGCATTTCAATGATGTCTTTTTTTGCCGATGTGTAACCGCCCATCGCACCGCCCAAGGCTTTGCCAAGCGTTCCGGTGATGATGTCAATTCTGCCCATCACATCGCAATATTCGTGCGTGCCACGTCCCGTTTCGCCCATAAATCCAACCGAATGACAATCATCGATCATAGTCAAAGCACCGTATTTTTCCGCCAGATCGCAGATGCTTTTCAAGTTAGCAATGTAGCCGTCCATCGAGAAAACGCCGTCTGTGGCAATGATCATCTGCCTCGCACCGCTTTCTTTTGCCTCTTTTAATTTTGCTTCGAGGTCGCCCATATCGCTATTTTTGTAACGATAGCGCGCGGCTTTGCAAAGACGTATTCCATCAATGATGCTTGCATGATTTAATTCGTCGGAAATGATCGCATCTTCTGCATTAAACAGAGGTTCAAATAATCCGCCGTTTGCATCAAAACAAGCCGCATAAAGAATCGTATCTTCCGTGCCCAAAAACTCGCTGATCTTCGCTTCAAGTTCCTTATGAATCGTCTGCGTCCCGCAAATAAACCTCACGGACGACAAACCATAACCCCAAGCATCGAAAGAGTTGCGAGCCGCTTCAATGATCCGCGGATCATCCGAAAGTCCTAAATAATTATTCGCGCACATATTCAAGACTTCGCGATTTGATACCCTGATCCTCGCATCCTGCGGGCTCTCAATTATTCTTTCAGATTTATAAAGTCCCGCTTCCCTGATTTCCTGCAATTCTGTTTCAAGAATCGCTTTCGTTGCACTATACATAGTTTATTGATTCCTTTGAGAATACGTGCTCAAGTTTGAGTTTGCTGTCATGTGTTCTGTCGTTCCCAGCTAATCTCATTCGATACATTTTGCGCAGTTTTCGACCGAAACACATTTATATTCTTAAATCTCACCCCATTCCAGGATCACTTTCCCGCTGTTTCCTTCTTTCATCACTTCAAAACCTTTTTCAAATTCCTCAAACGGAAAACGGTGTGTGATCACCGGCTCGATATTTAAGCCTGACTGCAAAAGTACGCTCATTTGATACCACGTTTCATACATTTTGCGACCGTAAATTCCTGTTACAGTCAGCATGTTAAACACGACGGTTTTCCAGTTGATAGGGAATTCTTCGGTCGGAATTCCTAAAAGCGCAATGTTTCCGCCATGCGCCATATTATCGACCATATCGCGAAACGCCGAGGCAATTCCTGACATTTCAAACCCAACGTCAAAACCTTCCTTCATTCCCAGCTCTTTTTGAGTTTCGGCAATTGAAACTTCCTTTATATTGATCGCCTTTGTGACGGCTCCCATTTTCTCGGCGAGTTCAAGACGCGCCGGGTTTATGTCCGTAATGACAACGTGTCTCGCACCGGCGTGTTTTGCAACGGCCGACGCCATTATTCCGATCGGGCCTGCGCCTGTGATCAACACGTCTTCGCCAAATACTTCAAACGCAAGAGCCGTGTGAACGGCGTTGCCAAACGGATCAAAGATCGCCGCAACCTCGAGGTTTACATTGTCTTTATGCTTCCAGATGTTTGTCATTGGAACGGCGATATATTCGGCAAAACCTCCATCGGTCTGCACCCCGATACCGAGCGTGTTGGCACATTTTGCCCGCCGGCCCGCGAGACAATTCCGGCAGCGTCCGCAAACGAGATGCCCTTCTACACTTACAACATCACCCGCAAAAAAATCGTTGACATTTGAGCCGACTTCTACGATTTGACCAACAATTTCATGGCCTAACACAGTGGGGATGTTTATTGTCGATTGTGCCCAGGCGTCCCAGTTGTATATGTGAACGTCCGTTCCGCAAATTCCCGTTTTTAAAACGCGGATCAAAACATCGTTAATTCCGATCTCCGGTTCAGGAACGTCTTCGAGCCAAAGTCCTTCTTCCGCCTTACTTTTTACAATTGCTTTCATAAATTTATCTCGAATCTTCTATAAAAATATCATACGTAAAACTAACGGAGAGGCAAGTTAACCGGACTTCAGTTATTTTGAGATCAAGCCGCGTAATTTTTGGCGGCTTATTCCAAGAATTTTCTTTTTTCTATGTCATAATTATTCCCAGCAAAAGTAAGGTATCGTTGGTAATAATATGTTTCCCGTCGGAGTTGGTCCGTTATATGTCTGCCATTTGTCCGCGAAAGACATATTCCTTCAATGTTTTAGAAAAAATAGAAATAGGAGGAAAAGTAATGACAAAGGAAAATGCGAAGAAATTCTTTTTTAGAAAATTGGTTCTAGGTTTTACCTTAGTGGTAATTTCTTTTGGAGTAGCTTGTTCAACATCTAAAGGAATTGACGACGGCAATACCTCGACATCCACGATTGCGGTCAAGACGGATGAACGTAAATCACTCCTTGACGGTAGGGTGTCTTTTGTTCCGCCAACTGATTTCGAATCAATAACAAAAGAACAAATGAAAAGAAAATTAGCTGAAAATACTAATCCACTGCTTTTATTAACTAACGATGAACAAACAGGGGATGTAACTGTTAGCTATGATACGGGTTTTGACTATAAAAGTGATCAATTGGCCGAAATCAAAGAATTTAATGAGGGAACATTTCGAGCCTCTAAAACGAAATGGATAAAAAGCCAAATTATCGAGATGAATGGAAGGCAGTGGAATCATTTTGAGTGGGTAGAAGATAAGTCAGAGCTTCCCGATCTTGTTGCACCAGTTTCTGAAAATGAAAATTCAACGCCCGAAGTCAAAGAAGAAACGCCTATTCATTACAATGAGTATTCGACTATTTTTAATGGTGGACTTTTGAATTTCAGTTACACATCTCAAGTAAAAGATTATGCTCAGCTAAAGAATGTGTTTGAGAAAAGTCTGAATTCGATTCAGATTAAAGAATAAAGTTTTGAATGATGACCTTTTTTCCGTAATGGTTAAAAAATCAATAACAATCCTTCAAAGATTATTAAATTGAATTGAATGAGAAATGCAAAACTTAATTTGATCGGTCAAAATGGAACTGATAACTCAAGCGGTGTTGCCTATACGTCTTCAGGTTCAATCCAGGGTGCTCCGCAAGTCGTTATTGAACATAGAGAAAAAGGTAGAATTGACTTATTTAGCGGAAGATTGTTTTTTAATCGACGACACCGGTGGTCAAACACGCTTTAAAATAAATTAAACCAATCAAGAATTCGATCGCCCTGCGGTTCTTCGCCAAAGACTGTCGAACCCAAACCTTTGGAGTCTCGGATAAGCGGTCGGACTTTGTAAAGTGAAAATAAATTAAGTAATTACCTACCGGATCGATGCCTTTGACTACGCGGACGTTGAAAAAACCGATCAACGATTTGCGAAACTAGTTAACAACCCAAATTATATGACTCAAACAACACGAAAATCGCGGACCATGTGAGCGGTTAGCATTATGTGCGTAAGCGGTGATAGATGATCACTCGATGGTACAATGCGAAAAAGTATGGAGGTATAGAATGATTGGAAAAACCGTAATATGCATATTATTCGTTTTGGTAACGGCCAGTTCGCAATATGCACGTACGAGTAGTTGTGACGCGGCAGAAAAATTTTTGAAGACTGCTAACAAGCAGGACAAAACGAAACTGGAGTCGATAAATATCCTTGCGGACGCATTCAGGTCTGGTGCGAAATGGCAGAGCGTTGAGTGCGTTGACGAGTTATTTGTTTCATTCCGAACCTTTTACTACGACTCACTTTGGCAAAATGAGATTCCCGAGACGGTAGAGGACGTCGTGAAAATGAATTCCAAACTCAAGCGGGTGGGCTGGAGACTGCGGGAGTCTGAGGGCGATTATTACATTGGAGAAGACGGATCGTGGCTGCTAAGTGAGTTCGGAAAGTATTTATCACCATCGTGGATTGCTTATCTGGCTCGAAGGGAGATCGAGATCGAAGAGGGGTTTTCCGATGATGCCTCACTGGCAATCTCGTGGGAAGATCTTAGAGAGAGAATTACATTCTGGGAATCGCTCCAGAATAAGAACCCCGAATTCTCGATTAACAAAGAGATTTCTTCTGACATCAACATGTATGTGAAAACGATGCTTACCGGACTCGACAATACGAGTATCGAATCTGATTCAGTTTTGAAAGAGGAAGTTCGCGTCATTTACGAAAGATTTCTTATCCAGAATAAAGATTCCCGTTATCACACGATCGTTAAGGGTTATTACGAAGTATTGAAAAAGAACGGTTTTCGCGTTAATAGCGAGGCGGCCCGGTTTCTAGAGAGAAATGAGGTAGATGGCATGCTTAGTATCAAGCCGCCAACCTATTGATTTTACTTGATTTAGCCCTTTTATTATCGCTGTCATTTGATTTTTCGAGTATAACTGTACCGCGATAATGTTTTTGATCCCACCTACAAATTAACAGTATGCTCGCTAGCGCACAGCGATCACTCCCCAGGAATTTAATCTTAATCGTCAATAACTTAATTTAACTGCCAATCGCGGATATATAAAAACAGATCGGAACCACAAAAAGAAACGTAGCGGGGAAAATATGAAAAATTAATTTGGCGAAGATTTGCACGATTTACATAAACTATCACGGCAATTATTTTATTCGCAGGAATTGTTACCGTAGGGAAGGAAATAAAAATGAAAAAAAAAGACTTCAAAGAAGCAGCAAAAACTCGGCGTGGATTTTCGCCGATACTTGATTTTAGGAGCATGTAATCCGACATTCTTATAAAACCATGCAGGAAGACATCAATATCGGACTGCTTCTCCCCTGCAATGTTATAGTTTATGAAGCGGATGACAAAAATAAATCAGTAGTTGCGGCAGTTGACGCACGAATGATGCTTTCAATTGTCGGAGAAAACTCTGCGATGACCGAAGTGGCAAAAGAAGTCAACGAGCGTCTACAAAAGTTTATTGAGCAAATTTAATTTCGAGGAAATAATTATTATGAACAAAGAATTAATCAAAAATTTAGCGGAATTCGAGCCGACGGAAATGCCTGTGCTGAGCGTTTATCTGGACATGCGCCCGCAGGCGACGGGTGGAAATCCAGGCATTCGGTCGGGCGAAATCGTTCTCAAAGATCGTCTCCACGAGATCGAAAAAACTTTTCTGCCGCGTGGGGCGGATCTGGATTCATTCCGTACTGATCGCGAAAAAATTGAGAAGTTCGTGGCAAAGGAAATGTCGCCGGGGACAAGCGGTTTGATCATTTTCGCGTGTTCGGCAAAAAATTTATGGGAGAAAATGGAAATCGGGGCCGAACTCGAAAACGAAGTCACGGTCGGTGCAGTTCCGTCGCTGTTTCAGTTTGCCAAATTATTGGGTGATTATGAAACGGCGGTCGTCGCGGTCGTTGATACAAACACGGCACGGTTTTTCGTGACCAATTATGGGAAACTAAACGAAACTGACGCACCCAATGATCCGAACACGGAACTTTACCACAAGACATCCGGCGGCGGTTGGAATCAAATGAAATATCA
>JBBKXN010000034.1:0-74466 GCA_037969475.1 Pyrinomonadaceae bacterium
CCTCCCGCAAACGCAAGAATCGTTTGAATCAAATCCTCCCAAGGAATTGCTGCCCGAAGCAGATTTTACGGAAATTGTTCCGGCGAGCGTAACGGAGATGACGACGAAAAGTCTTGGAATCAAAATCGAACGCTCATCGAAGACCGAGGAGTAAACGGACGGATGTGTCTGAAATTTCCCGCCGTGGATCATTTTTCCACTTTTTTAACCCAGCCAAGTCATTTTCGTTTAACGGCTTATTGAGCATTCTCGCCGTCTGGGTGCTCTCGAACGCGCGGGTCGTCAGTGCCATATGTGGATTGGAAATCCTTAACTTTTCAGAGGTTAGAAGTGCCTCGTCCGCCGTTTCGACATCCAAAAACATATCTTCAAAAGCAGAAAGATGCCAGATAGTTTCGTCCGGATTTTTCTCGATTTCGAGAAGCCGTAAAAGACAAAAAGCCGCTTCCACTTGAAAAACCAAATAATCGCCGGGTTGAAAATCTTGAGACATTAGTTGCCTTCAATTTTAGGTTTAGGGTTTGCGATTTTCAAGTGTGCAAATAGAATCTTCATTATGAACCTTAAAAAACTACTTGCAGTTGCCATCGAAGAAGCGAAGATCGGATTGGCAGAAGGCGGGATTCCGATAGGCGCGGCGCTTTTTGAGTCAACCGGAACAATCCTCAGTCGCGGTCACAATCTGCGAATTCAGGAAAATGATCCGTCGATACATGGTGAAACGGACGCCTTTCGAAAAGCGGGTCGGCAGAAATCCTATCGTGACAAGATCATGGTTACAACGCTTGCACCCTGTTGGTACTGTTCGGGGTTGATCCGGCAGTTCAGGATCGGGACCGTCATTGTCGGTGAATCTATTAATTTTGAAGGTGGAATTAAATGGCTGCGCGAGAATGGCACGAAAGTGATCGACTTGTCGTCGAAAGAATGTGTGCAATTGCTTAGAAACTATATAAATGAGAATCCTGCTATTTGGAATGAAGATATTGGCGAGGAATGATATTGGACAAATCAGTATTCTTTGGTTCACGAGTTAGGGAAATTATCGTATTTGAATGCCAAATGGATTAATTCTAAAATAAGAGAAGTCAGAAAATTTTAATATTCGAGGGTATAAATGTCAGATATAAAAGACGCAGTAATTATTAGTGCCGTTAGAACGGCGACAGGGAAATTTATGGGCAGCCTGATGCCGTTTTCGGCAACAGATTTGGGGGCGGCGGCGATCAAGGAAGCTGTTAAACGAGCGGGAATTGAAAAAGAAGATGTCGATGAAGTGATAATGGGATGCGTAGTTCAGGCGGGGTTAGGACAAGCACCGGCACGGCAAGCGGCAATAAAGGCCGAATTGCCTCCCGAAGTTTCGGCTCTGACGGTTAACATGGTCTGCGGCTCTGGATTACGGGCTGTTGCGTTGGCGGCACAAGCGGTGAAACTTGGGGATTCCGAGTTTGTAGTGGCCGGGGGAATGGAATCGATGTCAAATATTCCGTACGCAATGCCGGGGGCTCGTGAAGGATATCGGATGGCAGATAAAACCGTTAAAGATCTAATGATTCATGACGGATTGTGGTGTCCGTTTGAAAATTGGCATATGGGAAATACGGGCGAGATTGTTTCCGAAAAATATCAAATTGGGCGCGGTGAACAAGATGATTATGCCTACAACTCTCATCGGAAGGCAATGGAAGCGCGAGATGAGGGGCGATTTGACGAGGAAATTGTAACTCTCGAGATTCCCCAGCGGAAGGGCGATCCGATAAAATTTAATAAAGATGAGACGATTCGAGATGACACAACTGTAGAAGGTTTGGGAAAATTGCGCCCTGCATTTAGAAAAGATGGCGGAACTGTCACTGCCGGAAACGCTCCGAGTGTCAATGATGGCGCTTCGGCCGTTGTAGTAACTTCTGCTCACAAGGCAGAGCAAATGGGGGTTGAGCCGCTCGCCAAAATCGTGGCATATGCTACGAGTGGAATTGAGCCGAAGTTGATCATGATGGCCCCCGTTCAAGGCGTTAAGAATGTCTTGGACAAAGCCGGTTGGACGATGGCGGAAGTTGAACTATTTGAATTAAACGAAGCCTTTTCTGTGCAGGCTTTGGGCGTCATGCAAGAACTCGGAATGGACATAGAAAAAGTAAATGTCAACGGCGGCGCCGTTGCGCTCGGGCACGCAATCGGAAACAGCGGTTCAAGAATTTTGACGACGCTTATTTACGAAATGAAACGTCGTGGGGCAAAAAAAGGTGTCGCTGCCCTTTGTTTAGGAGGCGGGAATTCCGTCGCTATGGCGGTCGAACGTCCATAGAACTGCAAGATCGGGAATGTGAATTCGTTTAAGAAATATGAGGCTTATCGCAACAAATTAGAAAAGTTTCTCGTACGATACTTTAAGATCAATCGTCAAACATCTTTATTTATTGGAGCATAATTATGACTATTCATGAACACAGCAGACTTTTAGCCGGCTTTTTCTTTATTAAGGGAATCCTTCAGGCCGTCGGATGGATATTCGCGGGCGGTTTTTTCGGTGGTGAGTGGATGCTTGCGATTTTCGCGGCGTTTTTTATGATCACGGGTTGGAAGCTGCAGAATCGCAGTTCTGATGCGAAAATTCTCGGAATCGTCGCTAGCGTTCTATGTATCGGGAGTTTTCCAATCGGTACTATGCTTGGAGTATATGGACTTTGGTTTTTTCTAATGCGATCAAAAAAAGAATTTTAACCGCGGGATCCGAGAGCGCCCCGGGTTTTGGAATTGATATATCTTAGGTGCGGAGAAATTAAATGACGGCAAAAGAACACAACAAACTTATCGGGATCTTCTTTTTGGTGAACGCTGGACTTTCGGTACTCGGTGGAATTTTTGTAGTATTAATGTACGGCGGTGTGGGAATGATGATGGTTGGCACAGGCCGCAAGGAAGAAGAACAGATGATCGGAGGAATATTTCTTATTGCGGCGGTCGTCGTCGGAATACTCATTTTGTTGTTCGCCGGGTTTTATGGATTTGCAGGCTGGAAAATCTATAAAGAGCATTCCATTGGCCGAGTGCTTGGGATAATAGCAAGCGTCTTTTCATTGTTAAACCTACCGTTGGGAACCGCACTTGGAGTCTATGGCTTGTGGTTCTTGTTAGGCGAGCAAGGGAAAAGTTTTTATAGTGAAAATGGAATGGCAAGCGTGCCGCCCCCGCCACCCAATAGTTGGCAATAGCATTTGAGTCGAATTAACAGAGCGACGGGATGGTAAGTCTCGTCGCTTGTTTGTTTTAAAGCTTAAATTTGGTATTTTTGATATGAGCAGAAACTAATCAAAAATCAAAGGTCACGAGAAATAATGAGCGAAATTATTGGAGTTATCGGCGCGGGGACGATGGGCAACGGAATCGCTCAAACGGCAGCGGGAAACGGCTTCGACGTTGTCATGTGCGATGTTAAGGAGGAATATGTCGAGCGGGGTTTGGAGGCAATCACGGGTAGTTTGGATCGCTTTGTCAGTAAGGAAAAAATTTCTGAAGAAGATAAAAAGTCAATTCTCAGCCGCATCAAAACAACCACCGAGATGAACGATTTGTCTGATTGCTCGCTCGTCGTAGAAGCCGCGACGGAAAATTTCGACGTGAAAAAGAAGATTTTTCAAGAAATTGATGAGATCACTTCGAACGGCGCAATTCTCTCAACTAACACTTCTTCTATTTCCATCACAAAAATTGCTGCGGTCACGAAACGGCCCGAAAAAGTCATAGGCATGCACTTCTTTAATCCTGTCCCGCTGATGAAGCTTGTGGAAGTAATACGAGGTATCGTAACTAGCGATGATACGTATACAAAAGTGAAAACTCTTTCCGAAAAACTCGGCAAGGTGCCGGTTGAATGTAATGATTATCCCGGTTTTGTTTCAAACCGCGTCCTGATGCCCATGATCAATGAAGCCATCTTTTGCTTACATGAAGGCGTCGCTACCGAACAATCGATAGATGAAATAATGAAACTTGGAATGAACCATCCGATGGGACCTTTGACTCTTGCAGATTTTATCGGGTTGGACGTTTGTCTCGCTATCATGAATGTCTTGCATGAAGGGATTGGTGACCCAAAATATCGTCCCTGTCCGTTGCTCAAGAAGTACGTTGATGCTGGCTGGCTCGGTCGTAAATCTGGTAAAGGATTTTATGATTACTCGAAAAAAGGATAAAAATTATGCGTAAACTTTCAATTGTAATAATTTTAACAGTGCTGCCGGTTCTTGCACTGGCGCAGACCGTTGCACCGCTTCCGATCAAGGTGAGAACCCTTGAAAATGGCCTGCAGGTGGTCACAGTACGTGACACGTCGAACCCGGTTGCGACAGTGCAGGTTTGGTATCGGGTTGGGGGTAAGGACGATCCAAAAGGAAAATCCGGATTTGCCCATATGTTTGAGCATATGATGTTCAAGGCAACTAAGAATATGCCAAACGAGACGATGGATAGGCTTACCGAGGACATTGGCGGGTGGAACAATGCATTTACCTCGGAAGACGTCACGGCGTATCACGAGGAAATACCGTCAAATTACATTGAAAGTCTATTGTGGGCGGAAGCCGACCGCATGGTTAATCTAGCCGTTGATGAAAAGAATTTTTCCTCGGAAAGGGACGTAGTCAAGGAAGAATACCGGCAAAGGATAGAAGCCAACCCTTACGGAAAACTTTTCTGGTATCTTGATGATCTTTCATATACAACGCATCCATATAAACGCGGCGTGATTGGGAATTTGGACGAACTCAGCGCAGCATCGCTTGAAGATGCGTTCAAATTTTATCGTGAATATTACCGACCTGATAATGCTGCGTTGATCGTTGTGGGGAATTTTGATCAAACACAGCTAGATACCTGGATAGACAAGTATTTCGCCGGGATAAAAAATCCTGCTGGTAAGATCGAACGCGTAACTATTGTTGAACCGGCACGAACCGAGGCGGCTAAATTTGCCAAGACCCGCCCGAACGTTCCCTTTCCGGCGGTTGGGATCACGTATTTTGCACCACCGTCAGCTAGTCCTGATGTTCCCGCAATACGGGTTGCCGCCGCGATTCTTTCGAGCGGTGAAAGTTCAAGACTTTATCAGGAGCTGGTCTATAAACAGCAACTTGCGCAGGATGCGAGTTTTTTTGCAGACATAAGAGTCGATAAAGGTTTGCTGACATTTTATGGAATTGCTGCCGGGGGTAAGAAAATTGAAGATATAGAAACGGCGTTTTCTAACGAGATTGATAAACTGATGAACGAAGGACCCACCGCGCAAGAGATGGAAAAGGTCAAAAATAAACTTATAACGGGGATTCTACAGAACCGAGAAACCGTCGGAGATAAGGCACAGGCGATAGGAGCGGCTTTTATATATCGCAATGATGTAAACGCGGTAAACGAAGACGTTGCGCGTCTTCAAGGGGTGACTGGTGTCGACGTTATGAACGCCTTAAAGAAATATATGCAGAAAAATACACGTGCCGTAATTTATTACACGAATGAAGACCCAAAGGGAGGAAAGGAATAATGCTAAAGAATATATTCAACAGCCTCATTTTCGCCACATTGTTATTTTCAGTATCAGCCGGTATTTCCCAGACACCTACGGAAACTCCGCCGCCGCCTTCGGCTCCGCCGACTCTGACAATTCCCGAGGTTAGGGAAACCGTGCTTCCTAACGGGTTGACCGTTGCGATCATAGAAAAACGCGGACTGCCTTTAGTTACAGCTTCACTTTTGATAAAAAGCGGTGCAAATGATGAAGAAAATCGCAATGCCGGATTAGCTGATATGACGGCGAACCTTCTGCTCAAAGGAACATCCTTCCGAACCGCTACACAAATTGCCGAGCAGATCGAATTTTTGGGCGCGAGCATTTCATCAGGTGCAGGATGGGATTCATCTTCTATTAGCATTAATACGATGAAAAGCAATCTCGGCCGCGCGCTCGCAATTATGTCTGATGTTACTCTTCGGCCGAGCTTTCCCGAAAAGGAAATTCAATTATTGAAGAAGCAGGAACTGGATGGCTTTAACGTTAGCCTGAAGCAGCCCGGAGCGCTTTTAAACTATGTTTCGAGCATATATTCTTTCGGAGAACACCTCTCCGGCGGAACCCCCGAAACGGTAAAGTCGATCTCCAGAGATGGAGTTGTGAAATTCCACCGGGAGCATTACCGACCGGAAAACTCAGTTTTGATCTTTACCGGTGATATTTCTGACGAGCAGGCATTCCGTTACGCAAAATTGTTTTTTGGAGGATGGGAGGGTACTCCCGACTCCAAGGAAAAAAATGAGGTTCGCACCCCTGCGGTTTCTCAGCGAAAAGACGTTCCATTGATCAGACGGATTCTTGTTATAGATCTGCCTGATTCGGGGCAGGCAGCTGTTGGGTATACAAAACGGATCGACGAAGGTAGGACGATTTGCACTTCCGAATTTGGCAATTGCGCAACCAGCGATATTTATGATGCGGCAACAGTTCTAAATTCTGTGCTCGGTGGAGGGTATTCGTCCCGTCTTAATCAGGAAATTCGATTAAAGCGGGGTCTAAGTTATGGTGCGGGAAGCGGATTTAGTTGGCGAAGGTCTGCTTCGAATTTTCGTGCGTCGGCGCAAACGAAGAACGAATCTGCGGGAGAAGTTGCAGAGCTACTAAAAATTGAGCTTGAAAAGCTTAGAAAATCCGGCGTTTCACTAACAGAACTCGTACCGAGGAAAGCAGTTGTAACCGGAAGTTTCGGCAGGAGTCTGCAGACGAATGATGGTCTCGCTTCACAGGTTTCAAATCTGTATTTGTATAATATTAAACCTGATGAGTTAAACTCCTACATGAACAACATCAATGCGATTTCGGAGGACGCAGTTAAAGAGATTGCGATGAATAAAATAACCGGAGGCGACATTATTATAGTTGGCGACTCGAAACTCTTCATGGAAGATCTGCAAAAACGTTTTTCAAATCAAACAATCGAGGTTATCAGATCTAGTTCTTTGGATTTGAACAGTAAAACGCTTCGCAGAGAATCCAAAATCCTTCAATAAATATATGTGGGAGCAAATGCTTTTAGGCCTCCCACTATCGTTCAGTTATAGAATCCATTTGGAATGCACAAAAATCTTCGGACGTTTATTCAAAAACTTCGGGAAGAAAACGAGCTTGTCGAAATACAAGTCGAAGTAGATCCTTATCTTGAGATCGCTGAAATTCATCGACGGATCATCGAACTGCAAGGGAAGGCTCTGCTTTTTACCAGCGTAAAGGGGTCGCGGTTTCCAGTAATTACGAATCTGTTTGGTACGATCAAGCGTATCGATCTCGCTTTTGGAAAGGCGCCCCAAGATTTCGTAAAGCGTGCAGTTGAAATGGTTGAGGTGCTTCTACCCCCAAAGCCAAGGGAGTTGTGGAATTTTCGGGATCTAGCGTGGAAGGGAGCAAGACTTGGAACTAAAAGTGTTTCGAAAGCGCCAATTTTGGAAGTCACCCAGGATCCGGTTAATCTGAAAAATCTCCCGCTACTTCAGCTTTGGCATGAAGACGGAGGGTATTTTGTAACGCTCCCACTCGTTTATACCGAGAGTCTGACAACGGGCAAGCATAACCTCGGAATGTACCGAATACAGAGGTTTGATGAGAAAACGACGGGGATACACTGGCAGATCCACAAGGGCGGCGGTTTTCACTACCATGAAGCAGAAAAACTGGGTAAAGCACTGCCAATTAACGTTTTCCTTGGTGGTCCACCAGCTCTAATGCTCGCCGCGATCGCTCCACTGCCGGAAGATATACCGGAATTGATGCTTGCGTCGCTTTTAAATGACGGAAAAATAACGACCGCTAAAAACCCAATCGAAAACGGATTACGTTTGCTATCTGAATGCGAATTTGCGATCAGCGGACGCGTACCCCCGGGGGTTAGACGATCTGAAGGTCCATTTGGTGATCATTACGGGTATTATTCGCTCGCGCATGATTACCCGATAATTGAAATTGATGCGATTTATCACAGAAAGGACGCGATTTATCCCGCCACGGTTGTTGGAAAGCCAAGACAAGAAGATTATTTCATCGGAGATTATTTACAAGAGCTTTTGTCACCGCTATTCCCGGTTGTGATGCCGGCAGTCCTCGATTTGTGGAGTTATGGTGAAACGGGCTTTCATTCCTTAGCAGCGGCGGTCGTTAAAGAACGATACGCGAGGGAGGCACTCGGCGCAGGGTTTAGAATTCTCGGGGAAGGACAGCTCTCGCTGACAAAATTTCTGCTTTTAACTGACAAGCCTCAGGACTTGCGCGATTTCAAGTCTTTGTTCGAACACATCCTTGAACGCGTAAGTTGGGGGAGTGATCTTTTTATTTTTGACCGCACGTCGTTTGACACATTGGATTATGCATCCGGGAAAGTAAACCATGGTTCGAAAGCAATGTTGGTAGGAGTTGGTGAAAAAAGGCGTGAATTAAAAAGAGAGTTTAACGGAAAACTACCAGCAAGAGTAAGGAAAGCGGAAGTTTTTTGCGGAGGTTGTTTGGTTTTAGAAGTTGAGCCCTATGCGTCCGATAACGAAACCGGGCCTAGCGGAAAGCTTGGAAAAAGGATCGCCGAATGCGGGGAATTCGACGAATTCGAATTAGTAGTGCTTCATGATTCGATTGAGTTTGCGCGTTCGACGGAAAAATTCCTTTGGGCAACGTGGACACGTTTCAACCCTTCAACTGATATATTCGCGAAGAAAGTCAAAATAATAAACAATCACATTTCTTATCGTGCGCCGATCGTGATCGACTCCAGAATGAAACCCTGGTACCCAAAAGAGGTTGAGGTCAGCGAAGATATTGAGGCACTGGTGGATAGGCGTTGGAAAGATTATTTTCTTGACTAGAGATTTATGACAGGCCTGGTGAAAAAGTTGGCTATCGGTGCGTTAACGGCAATCTTACTGCTAACAGCGGTGACATATTATAGCTTTTTTATCGAACCTGACAGGCTCATCGTCAATCAATATGAAATAGATATCGATGAATGGGATAAGGCGTTTGACGGGCTAAAGATCTCCGTGATCGGCGATATTCACGGTGGCTCAAACTACATTGATGAGGCAAAGATCCGGCGTGTCGTAGAATTATCGAATGCCGAGAATCCTGATGTCGTTGTCCTGCTTGGGGATTATGTCTCGCCAAAAAACGAAATAGGCCTTACCGGCGAAGACCGGTTTTTACTAAAAATGGCAAAAGTCTCCGCGAGTTTGTCGGGGTTAAAATCCAAATACGGGGTTTTCGCAGTGCTTGGAAATAATGACATTCTTTATGACTGGGGAGTCGTTAGGTCGCAATTGGAAAGACACGGTTACAGAGTTCTCGAGTATGAAACCGCGGTAATTGAACAAAATAACCGGAAACTAATCTTCCTCGGCATGCCGGATGTTTTCAAAGTTCGTGAGATTGGAGGATGGTCCGAATTCGACGATAGATCGAAAGCGGCGATTGAGCGGGCGGGGGCTGAAGGCGACGTTGTCGTGTTGAGTCATACTCCCGATCTAGAGCCCTTGATCAACGGCACCAAGCCGATTTCCAATCGTCTCAAGCTTTTTCTCGCCGGCCATACTCACGGCGGTCAAATTTGGCTGCCGTTGATTGGGAGTTTGATCGTGCCTTCAAGTTATGGGCAGACTTTTGCTTACGGGCACGTAATGGACAAAAATCTGGATGTATTTATTACGACCGGAATTGGAACGAGCCGTCTTTCGGCAAGATTCATGGTACCGCCTGAAATCGCAATTCTTACGATTCGATCAAAATGAGAAATACCGCGCGTCTCAAATATTTCAATGAAAAATTTGCTAAAACGAATCGCACTGATTTTGGCAGTCTGTGCGTTTGCAGGCCTTTTGGCTCTTGGTTACGCATATTTTATCGAGCCAAACAGACTAATAATCGAAAGAACCGAAATTAGAATTCCACATTGGGATAAGAAGCTCGATGGTTTTAAGGTCGTTGCGATCTCGGATATTCACGGAGGCTCAAACGGCGTTACTGAAAGGCGCCTGTTAGAATTGGTCGAACTCTCGAATCTGGAAAAACCGGATATGATCGTTTTGCTGGGTGATTTTGTTTCAGAGGAGAAACGTCGCGGGAAGCATCTCAGAATGCCCGTTGAAACGATTGCCAAAAAGATATCGGCCTTCCGAGCGAGATATGGGGTCTATGCCGTCATCGGAAATCACGACTGGTGGTATGACGAGAAGGCGGTAACGGCGGCACTTGCAAAAAATGGAATCGAGGTTTTGGAGAATAGCGTAAGGCAAATTGTTGTCGGAGATAAAATCATTTCACTCTGGGGGATCGAGGACAACTGGAAAGGCCGCGATGTCCCGACAGAAGATACTTATGACAAGATCGCGTTAAAAGAAAATATAGTTGCTATCACACATAATCCGGATTCGCTTCTAAAAACTCCTACCGGTATAAGCGTAATGTTTGCCGGACATTCACACGGTGGACAGGTGAAATTTCCAATTTATGGCGCGTATCCTTTCGTAAACGATGGCAGATTTATGAAAGGCGAAGCAGTTGTTGACGGCAAGCATGTTTACGTTACCACGGGGATTGGGGTTTCCGGACCGCAAATTCGTTTTGGCGTGCCGCCTGAAATTTCGGTCGTAAAGCTCTACTCTGAATAACGAGGGAACCTTAACCGAAAAAAGGAAAGATACAAATTGTTTACTCGCATTTTGTATGTGAAACGATCTAACCATGAGTATTTAGCAACTGGCTATTTCAATAACGCTTTTACGTTTTCCAAATCGCCATCGTTCGCGGCAGGTTTCAATCCTAAAATCTTGCACATCAAATTATAGACCTCGATGTTCTGGAACGGCTCGGCAAGATAGCGTTTCTTAAACGCTTCACCGTGACCGATAAAAAGCGCACGCATCGAAACAAGCTCGTTATCGTAACCATGAGAGCCTCGAACCTTTTCCAAATTGTTTTCCACTTTCATCTTCTCAAATCTTTCACGGGTCGTTAAAACCCACCCTTCATTTGGCAAGACTAAAATCGGGGCAATTCGTCGATTGTCCCGATACCGAAATCTCCCAGGGATTTCTGCTTTTCGATAAATTTTTGCCGTAGACGGAAGCTTTGATTTGATTGAGTCATATATCTCATTTTCCTTACCTTCTTTCGGGAAAATTTGAACGATTTCACTTACCCAGAAAATATGTTTGGCGAGCGAGGCGTCAAACGTTTCATCCAAAACGATCGAATTCTTCTGCGGAACCGTGGCCATTCCGTGATCGGAAACCAATATCAAATTTACTTTCTTAAAAATCTTTCTTTTTTTTAAACCTTTTACAAGCTGAGAAATTAGCTTATCTACGCCGCGAACCGCATCTCGCGTTTCCTTTGCAATTGGTGAATACTGGTGTCCGGCGTCATCGACCGAGGAAAAATAGGTTGTCAGAAATACAGGACGTTTTTCCTTTGGAAGGTCAAGCCACGCAAGAAGCGTTTCGACGCGTTTTTCATTAGGCACATCCCCGTCATAAGTTTTCCAAAACGTCGGAGATATTCCGCCAATTGCGGTCTCTGTACCCGGGAAGAAGAATGCTGCTGAGATATTTCCTTGTTTTTCGGCGGTAACCCAAATTGGTTCGCCTTGCCGCCAACGCGGATTTTGCACCTCGTCGCGTTTGTCGAGCGAGAAAACGGCGTCAAATTCCGAATCATAAATATTGTTGTCTGTGATTCCGTGATGGGCGGGTAAAAGCCCGGTTGCGATGGTGTAGTGATTCGGGAAGGTTTTTGTGGGAAATGAAGGGGTCATCCATTTTGCACGAACGCCATTCTTCGCGAGTTTTCGAAGTGTTTTTGGCTTGTAAATATCTATGTAATCGGCTCGAAACCCATCAATTGAAACTAACATAACAGTAGGTTCGAGATCGGTAATCGGTTTAACTTTTGCAAACGCCGCCGAGTGTGAAAGGAAAGCAGCAAATATAATCAATATGGTTCGGCTAATAATTCTCATAGAGTTTAACGAGAATTGTATTACGAAATAAGATAATCACGAACTTCCCTAGGTATTGCCGGTATCTGTGTCCAAAATTTAAGCGGGTTCTGACGGCAACTGATTTCAACTCACGTGCGGTTGCGATCATGACTTTTTGCAAGAGTTTCTATTGCTTTGACTATGTTTCGAAATCGAGTAAGGTTTTGTTTCGAAAGAGGTTTTTCCCGTTCTTCATACTCGATCGCTTTGGTAAATTCTTCGAAATGTATTTTGATGATTTCGGTAACCGTATCACTAGAATATCCTTTTGCTTTTTCGTTCTCGATTAGGTCAAACTCGTTTCGAACGAAAGTCTCGTAAATCTCAGTTTTCTCTTTGCTCGATATCGTTTCTGTCCATTTCTCCGGGTTATCTTCGCCACCATGTTTGTCAACCGAGATAGATTTGTCGGAAATTCGAATTTCGTATGTTATTGGTCGGTAACCTCCGAAAGCACGATAACTCATAACGATATTTTCGGGCATTTTGTTAGGAAATTCTGATCCGGTAGTAGAATACTCCGATTGAGAATTACCACACCCAAAAAGCGACGCTACAATAGTAATGTAGATTAGCGTATTTACTATTTTCATTCTTTCGCACTAGGGTTTCAAACGATTAAGCATGCGCGGAAATGGAATTGTCTCTCTAACGTGCTCGATTCCGCACATCCAAGCTACACAGCGTTCGATTCCCATTCCGTAGCCTGAATGCGGTACGGAACCATAGCGTCGCAGATCGAGATACCATTCAAACGATTCTTTTGGAAGATTGTGTTTTTTTAGCTGAGATTCGAGATATTCTAAATCCATTGCGCGCTCACCGCCACCGATAATTTCGCCGTAGCCTTCAGGTGCCAGGAGATCAATTCCGAGAGCCAATTCAGGGCGTTCGGAATCAATTTCGAAGTAGAAACCTTTGATCGCAGCAGGGAAATGGTGTACAAAAATCGGCTGGTCAAATTGCGCCGAAAGATATGTTTCATCCGGTGAACCGAAATCTCCGCCCCATTCGAATTTGTTTTCGAGTTTGCCCTTTTCAAAGCCTTCCCCCAAAATTTCGACCGCTTTATCGTAATGAACTCTAGGAAACGGTGCTTTGATATTTTCAAGAACAGAGATGTCGCGTTCCAAAGTCTCAAGGTCTCTTCTTCGGTCGCGCAAGACACGTTCGACAATGAAGAGAATCATTTCTTCGCCTAAATCCATCATGTCTTCGTACGTGGCGTAGGCAACTTCCGGTTCGACCATCCAAAATTCGGTTAAATGTCGCCGGGTCTTTGATTTTTCGGCACGAAACGTCGGACCAAACGCATAACTTTTTCCAAACGCAGCGGCCGTTGCTTCATTGTAGAGCTGTCCGCTTTGCGTCAGATACGCTTTATCGTCTCCGAAATAATCAACCTCAAAAAGAGTCGTCGTTCCTTCGCAAGCTGCCGGCGTGAATATTGGTGTGTCGGCTAGAATAAAACCTCTTTCATCAAAGAAGTCGCGGACGGCTTTGATGATCGTATGCCTTACACGCAAAACGGCGTGTTGTTTTTTGGATCGAATCCAAAGGTGGCGATTATCCATCAGGAATTCCGTGCCGTGTTCTTTTGGTGTGATCGGATAGTCGGTAGCGTTTTGGACGACCTCCAAATCGGTTACATCGATCTCAACGCCGATCGCCGAGCGATCATCTTCCTTAACCGTCCCGTGAACAATTATTGAAGATTCCTGCCCTAGCGATTTCGCCTCTTCAAAAATTTCTTCGGAAACATTTCCTTTGAACACAACACACTGCACGATACCTGTACCATCGCGTAATTGTGGAAACACAAGCTTGCCGCTCGAACGCGAGTTATAGAGCCAGCCTTTAAGCGTGACCTTCTCGCCGATATGATCTTTTAATGCGCTTATATATGTTTGTTTCATTGAGTTAATATCGTCCAGCGTCAGAATCTTATTCAATACGTTGAAATTGGAAAAACGGCAACCAAAATAAATAGAACCTAAAATAGAACCTAAAATAAAAACCGATGGTTTTTCACCGCAATTCTCCAGACAATTGATTTCGCAGATTGGGAAACCTTTCCAAACGTTCTGTAGCGGCTATGACAACTTGAAACATTGGTTTTATAAATTTAACAAAGTGTATCTTATCAAAATTTGCGGCTTGATTTGAAAAGGTGCCGATTGCTTTTAAACAGCGCTGAATCGTCATCAGATCAAACTCATATTCAAATTGCCCTAGTTCAATTTTATCCAAACCAAATTTTTCTCTTTCTGCGAGAAAGTGCTTTTTCTTTTCGAGAAGCCAATCTCCTGACGGTGGCTCCGTTATCCGGTCGAGCAAAAGCGAAACGATGTCATAAGCGACGGATCCGATCCGCGCGTCCTGATGATCAATTATTCTCAAGTTGCCGCCATCATCCAGCATAAGATTTGCTGCGTGGAAATCTCTATGCGTTAAGACTTTTGCGTGGGTTTCGAGTTCTCGCGAGAGTGCTACAAATTCTTTCGTCAGAGCCGCGTCCAGGTCTGCCGGTAAAGGATGTTTTATCAAACTTTCAAAATAATGATTCTTGAAAAAGTTTAACTCCCAAAGAAGTTTTTCCTCATCAAACTTAAGTTTTGACGCAACGGAATTCAGCTCAAATGCAATGGGTGTCGCTTTTTGAATTTCCGCGATCAGCGAAATCGCTTCATTCACAAGATCGTCACGTAAACGGGCTTCACTTTTTCCCAATTCGGCGCGAAGGATCTTATCCCCGAAGTCCTGATGTACGAGTAAGCCTAGCTTATAATCGATGTCGAATATCTCTGCGACGGGAAGGTCGGCCTGTAAAAAAAGGTTGGTTACGTCGATTTGCGGTAAGGATTGATCAAATTTCTCGGGGTAAACGCAGGCGATTGCCGTTTGATCGTCGAAGCTGATTCGGAAAAACTCCCTTGTGGAAGCGTCGGGTGTGAGCTGCTCCACATCGGTCGGAGAATCGTTTTGACGAAGGAAAATTTGTAGTCTTTCAGTTGCCGAAGTGTCAAAAGTTTGAGACATAATTAACCGAGATGTTATTGATTTAATGGAACTATGTAGTTATCCCCGACCATTTCACCCTTCATCGCCTTTTCCGGTATTTCGCTACAATGGTTGAGCATTTCGCCCGTTACGATCGCAACGTTCTCGTAGGTCTCGTTTTCTCTTATCACAACACCGTCGCAAACAATTGTACGAGTAAGTTTCGCCCCGTTTTCGATTCGCACATTATCCCAGATGACGGATTCATGGATGCTTGCTGAAGCTCCGATTTCGCTGTTCGAGCCGATAATATTTCGTTCAGCCTTTCCGTTTAACATGCTCAGACTGATATCCAAATATCTGGGAATCGTTGAAAGCTCAAACCACTTTCCTCCCGTAATATGAGCAACTATTTTTTCGCCATTCTTTATCGCAGGATTATAAAATGTCGGAACGATATCGGAATACACACCTCGAGGGATATAGTCGAATACCCGTGGTTCGAGAATATGAATCCCTGTAAACATCATTGGAATTTTTGTCCCTGGATCCCGAACCGCCGTCTTGTCGGGAAATCCCGTGCCAAATCCGGTTATGCTTCCATTCTCGACAAAAACTTCGGTGAATTTCTCAAAATTTGTATTTTCCTTCAATACCATCGTTGCCAGGGCGCCTGTTTTGCGGTGAGTTTCAAGCGCGGCATAGATATCGATATCAGTGATTATTTTCCCGTTAGCTATCAGGAAGGTTTCATCTTCAAGTAAATGTCTTGCGTTATCGAGCGCGCCGGATGTTCCGAGGATATTTGGCTCTTCGAATGTGTAGTGGATTTTTACTCCAAAGTCGCTGCCGTCTCCAAGTGCTTTTTTTACAGATTCGGGTTGATGGTGTAGGTTTACGACTACTTCTTTAAAGCCATATTTTGCGAGGTATTCAGCCACGTATCCGACGAGCGGTTTACCCAGGAAGGGTATAGCCGGTTTTGTTCGGTCAATCGTTAACGGAAATAGCCGCGTTCCAAATCCTGCGGCTAAGATCATTGCTTTCATTTCAAGTCGTTATTAAAAATGTGAAAAAATATAAATGCAATTTTGTCCAAAGCGTAAAAAATAAACTTAACGATTTTCAAGGGTGATTGCAAACTTGCGAATTCGGGTTTTGACGTTAAAATCACTTGTTATGACCGTTGAAATTGCGGACAGGGTTTTTGGTCTTATTGATTCGCGCGCTAACAAAAAACGCATCGTGGTTCTCGAGAATCAGGGTGCAAAAGTATTTGGGTTTCCTTTGCCAAATATCCGATCAGCAGGCGAGACAGCGATCAAAGAAGCGATTAAGAATCTCAAGGTTTTTGATTGGGTATTTTTCTCGGACATTTATACAGTAGAGATCTTCTTCGAAATTTTGGATTCTAGCGACATCGATCCGTTCGAATTGGACGAACTGACGGTCTGTGCCTTTGGCGAGGCGGTTGCGGATCGCTTACGTTTTGTTCAGGTGCATTCTGACGTAATTCCGGCAAAATTGGACGATGCTACGATCATCGAAACCTTAAAGAACTATTCAGTTGAAGCTAATGAATTGAGCCGAATTAAAGCTTTATTCTTAACGCGCAATGATTTGGGCACGGGGTTTGTGGAAGTTTTGCGAAGCGAAGTTGAAGAGATTATGGAGCTTGAAATTTATCGGGCAGAGCTTGGTGAAAGCAAAGAGAGGGCAAAACTAATCGCGCTTCTTAAGGGCGGCGCGATGGATGAATTTGTATTTTGTTCGGCCGAGGATGTTCAAAATCTCTTGCTTTTTGTTTACCCTGACAAACTGAAAAATATATTGCTCGAAACGGAAGTTTTTGCGACGGATTCAATTACGTTTCAATCGTTGAGAGAACACTCATTGGATCCTCGATTGCGGCGGACGTAAGCGAGATGCATTACTACGAAATTTGATGAAAAAGAATTCTGTCATACTATTCTTTGTCGACGGTTTGGGGATCGGCGAAGAAAATGAATTTAACCCGCTTTCAATCAGCTCAAAACTTGAACCTTTAAACAACTTCGTCGGCGGTAAAAACGAAATTCACGGCCGTGGAATTTTAGTGCCTACCGACGCGCGGTTGGGCATTGACGGAAGACCTCAAAGTGCTTCGGGGCAAACGTCGATCTACACCGGTCTCAACGCACCCAAAATAAACGGCGGGCATAAACACGGCTTTCCAAACGAGAGACTTCGCGAGTTGATCCGCGAGTGGTCGATATTTTTGCAGTTGAAGCAAAAGGGAATTACACAGAGCATTTTTGCAAACGCCTATGTATCAAATCTTCTCGGAAAACGAACACGTCTCAAATCAGCAACGACTTGCGCCGTTGAGGCAGCGGATATGCAATTTCGTACTCTTCCTGATCTCATTGGGCGAAAGGCGATTTTTCATGATTTCACAAATCGTTCGCTGATAGAATACGGAGTCGATGTTCCGGAGTTTTCGCCAAAAGATGCAGCAGAAATTCTTGCAAATTTATCAAAGGATCATTCGTTTGCTCTCTACGAGCATTTTATCACTGACAAAATTGGACACGACCAAAACTACGAATGGGCCGCAGAGCATCTTCCAAAATTAGCCGAGTTTATACGCGAGACCCTAAATAGAATCGACCTCGATAAAACTACCCTTATCTTGACAAGCGACCACGGAAACATAGAGAATCTGTCCATCCGAAATCACACGTTAAACAATGTTCCGACGATTATTTGGGGGCGGAAACGTCAAGAGGCCGCCAGCCGAATCGCTGACTTAACAGATATTACTCCAACGATTCTCGACTTATTAAGTAAATGACAAAAACAGAAAATGCCTCGCAGCCTCCAAAGAATGACCGGAAAGAAATTTTCGGTTGGATGATGTACGACTGGGCAAACTCTGCGTTTTATACGACGGTTGTGGCTGTTTTGCTTGGACCATATTTGATTAGCCTGGCGCAGTCTTCACTTTGTGCGAGTATCCCGC
This sequence comes from Pyrinomonadaceae bacterium, assembly GCA_037969475.1. Lineage (GTDB taxonomy): Bacteria > Acidobacteriota > Blastocatellia > Pyrinomonadales > Pyrinomonadaceae > Aridibacter. The sequence continues at coordinate 18,064 of JBBKXN010000034.1, forward strand.
AAGCCTTGCGTGAGAATCACCCCTGTCAGGACGGTGTGATCTTTGACCTGTTTTTTTTCAACGTTACACCAAAGGGATTTCCTGCATTCTGTATTGCGATCTCAGTTTTTTCGATGGTGATTTTCCTTCCGGTTTTGGGTGCGATCGCCGATTATACAAACTTGAAAAAGCGCTTCATGGCAATCTTTTGCTACGTTGGTGTGCTGGCGAGTTGTCTGCTTTATTTTGTATCGGGCGATTCATATTTATTTGGCGGAGTTTTGTTAATCGTTTCAAATATGTGTTTCGCGGCGTCAAACGTTTTCTACAATGCATTTCTGATCGATATAACGACGGAAGACAAACGCGATCGGGTTTCAAGCTATGGATATGGGGCCGGGTATATTGGCGGCGTTGTGATGCTTGTCATGAACATATTGCTGATTAACAATGCCGAAGCACTTGGAATTTCGAAGGGTTTTGCGGTCCGAATCTCAATTCTAGCTGCGTCGCTTTGGTGGGGTCTGTTCGCCATAATCACTTTTTATATGGTGAAAAGTCGCAATCCGGAAAAAGCACTACCTGAAGATAAAAAACTTGTAACTATAGGTTTCTCTGAGATCAAGGAGACTTTTAGAGAACTCAAAAGGCTGAAATACACTACGCTTTTCCTTGTCGCCTATCTCTTTTATAACGATGGAATTCAAACCGTGATCCTCCAGTCTTCTGCATTTCTCTCGAACGAACTCTTTACATTAGCGGAACGAAACGCAAACGAAGATCAGGCTTTTCTCCTGGGAATTTTTCTCGTCGCGCAAATTTTTGCATTCATTGGTGCAATTACATTCGAGCGGATTGCGAGATATATAGGAACTAAGAAGACGATAATTGTTTCGCTGGCAATATGGTGCGCGATCGTCATATTTGCTTATTCGTTTCTTAACTCGAAATTCCAAGCTTGGATCATGGGCGCGTTTATTGGATTGGTGTTGGGGAGCGCGCAAGCGCTTTCGCGATCCTTATTCTCTCAGATGATACCGAAGGGACGCGAATCCTCATTTTTTGGTCTCTATGAAATATCCGAGAAGGGAACTTCGTGGATGGGACAATTACTCTTTACAATCGTTGTTGGCGCGACGGGTTCATTTCGTCATGCGATTTTGGCTCTGATCGTGTTCTTTGTAGTCGGAAGCGTAATTTTGTTGTTTACCGACACCACGCGTGCGATTCATGAAGCGGGAAACCTGACTCCCGAGGAAGCATCGGTCAGCGGTACAGGAGAATAGGTTTTTCAAAGGAATCTATCTATTTTCCCCCATAGTTAAATCATCGAAATATTGTTAAATTAGCTCAATTGCAGGTTAATGAGCAAAGCAACAAATACATCGCAGCAAATCTTAAAAGGCAGAGCGGTTTCGCGTGGAACGGGAATTGGAAATGCTTTGTGCCTCTATGGAGAGAAGCGGCAGTTTTATCGTCTTCAAGTCGAGAGTGGGGAAATTGCAAAAGAAATCCGGCGCTTTCGCGCCTCTGTCAGACTAGCTTCCCGGCAGTTGCGAAAAATGAGTGATGAAGAAAGCGCATCGGTCGGCGAAAATCAAGCGAGTATTTTTGAGACGCATCTTCTTTTCCTGCAAGATAAATCCCTCCTTACGAAAATCGATAAAACCATCGAAGAGCAGAGAGTGAACGCCGAATGGGCGGTAAAAACGGTGACCGATTCTTACGTAGCGCGATACAAATCACTGGGCGATAAGCATCTACGTGAGAAATACATCGATCTCGAGGACGTTGCGGAACGACTGCTTACTGCCCTTGGCGGCGGAAAGACGTCGGAAAATGGCTTTGCCCGAGACATGGTCGTTGTTGCAAAGGAGGTAAATCCATCCACGCTTATTGAATTGAGCCAAAGCGATCCCATAGCAATAGTAACGGAAAACGGCGGTTGGACGTCGCATGCCTTTATTCTTGCTCGTGAACTAGGAATTCCTGCAGTGACCGGTTTGAAAGGGCTCATACGTACGGTCGAAACGGGTGACAAGATCTTTGTTAATGGATATTCCGGGGATGTAATTCTCAACCCTTCTGATAGTTCGCTTATTAACTCCAACGATTTAAGAGGCGGACTTCGAAAACCAGAATCAAATATCGGTCGAAGCTTGGAATCACAGATAAAGACACTTGATGGAATTGAAATTACAGTAAGGGCTAATTTAGACTTTACAGGCGAATATGAGCAGGCTGAACGTCTAGGTGCAAAAGGAATCGGACTCTTTCGTTCCGAATTCTTATTTAACCAAAACCGCGGATTCCCGACGGAGGAGGAGCAATTCCAAAGCTATTCGGGAATTGCCGAAGCCGTGGGAGAAAATGGCGTGCGAATACGAACATTTGATCTGACGGTTGATCAATTAGCCGGTCGCAACGCCGTATTGGAAAAAAACCCGGCGCTCGGCTTAACCGCTATTCGTTTGAGTTTGCTATACGAATCAGAATTTCGAGTTCAGCTGCGCGCCTTACTTCGGGCATCATTTGGCCGCCAAATTGATATTGTTCTGCCAATGATTTCCGATGTTTCGGAAATTCGCCGTGCCCGGAAAATCTTGGAGGAAGAACGCGAATCACTTAAATCGGGCGGAATAGAGATAGGTTCACCGCAATTGGGAGCGATGATAGAAGTTCCTTCAGCGGTTTTGGTCGTCGACAAAATTCTCGAGGAAGTAGATTTTATTAGTCTCGGAACGAATGACCTTGTGCAATACCTTTTGGCGGTTGATCGCGATAATGAGGAAGTCGCAGATTGGTTTCGAACGCTTCATCCGGCGATTCTCAGAAGTATTAAAATGGTAACGGGGGCATCGCGGTCAAGCGGCAAACCTTTGATAATTTGCGGGGAAATGGCCGGATCGCCTCTATATGTTCCAATATTAATTGGCTTAGGGGCGACCGATCTAAGTATGAATATCCTTTCTATATCTCGCGTTATAGCTATTGTGACCAGTATCGCCTACGAAGAAACACGCGAGGTCGTCGAGGAATTGATGCAATGCGCGACGGCGGATGAGATCGAAGAAGAGGTTTCTAAGGCCTATTTGAAGAGGTGGAAACATTTATTTGGCCAGGACTCGCTGCCTGTGAAACTCTAAGTTCAAACTACGAAATTGGAGAAATCCGCGAAAAATAAGGAAATTATCGGAATTTTGGGGCTTATTAAGAATTTAATTACTTCATAGGTGAGGCGCTATTTCAGGGTTGCCTCGTAGAATTGTTAAATCGAGGGCAGCATCCATGATAATCTAGCGACAGCCTTTTTTACCGTCCCCCTCCAATTATTAGCAGTTGTCAAATAATCAAGAAGTACGATGAGTTCACTTAATAGACGATATCTCTTAGTAATAGCCACAGTTTTATTAACCTGTAATCCAATCTTTGCTCAAGACAGCGGGGAGAAAGCGAAGAAAATTAATTTTGGGTATTCCAAAAATCCACCGATTCGTGAGGTAAAACCGAATCAGAAGGAAAGCACGGAAATCAATGGCGTGATCAAGCCAGTCGCTGCCACGAAAAACATAGAAAAAGAGGAAAGCCAATCGGTGAACACGGACTCACCGAAAATATTACAAATTGATTCAAATATTGAAACGGTAGACTTTGAAAATGTTGCGGAAAATAAGAAAAAGAAACCGGCTAACATAGGCAAAAACAACGATAGCGGCGCGGAAAAAATAGACGACACGGATATTGATTCAAATCCCGAATCACCCGTTTCGACGGAGCTTACACTTGCTAAAAAGACCCGCGAAATTGCGAAAAGGGCCGCCAACATAAATGTTCCGCTGACCGATATTTATCGGATCGGTTTTAGCGATGTCCTCTTTATCAGTATGCAAAGCGGGGAGACAAATGCTTCAAAATACTACACGGTTTTAGGTGATGGAACTATTGATTATCCATTGGCCGGGGAATTAATATCGGTTAGCGGAATGACGACTGATGATGTCGAAGATCTCTTAAGAGAGAAAATTAAACTCTACGAAAACCCGGACGTGACGGTTAAGGTACGCGAACACGCAAGCCACAAGATTAAGGTGATCGGATTGGTCGAAAAACCGGGCGAGAAAATGCTACAGCGCGAAGCAATCCCTCTCTATCTTATAAAGGCGGAAGCGATTGTTGAGTCGGATGCGGACCAAGTTACGGTTCGACGGAAAGAGTTTGAGGAAACTATTTCTCTTGCCGACGAGAAGCGAGATGGCTACTTGATCTTACCGGGTGATATTGTCGAATTTGGCAATTCGCTTGCGAATGCCAATAGTGGCGGAAATACTGGCTTCTTTTATATCGGAGCGTTTGTAAGACGTTTCGGCAAAAACGATTTTTCGCAGGGAATGACACTTACTCAAGCAATAATGGCATCTGGCGGGCTTCGCAGCGAGGGCACAAAGAAAATACTTGTTCGCCGGAAAAATAACGAGGGTCTTTTGGAAACGGAAGAGTATGATCTGAAAGAGATTAAGAACGGGAAGAAACCCGATCCGGTATTAAAGGCCGGCGACTTAATAGAAGAAGGACGATAGTTTGCGGATGAAAAACGAAGGAGATCATAACGTAAAACCGTTGTTTCTTTTGTTGAACAATTTTTGTTAGAATAGCGGTGCCTTGCGGTTGGGCAGGTTGGATAATCGCTTTTCTTATTTAAGGAAAGAGGAAAGTCCGAACACTATAGAGCAGCGAGCCGGCTAATTACCGGGTATCCGTTCATACGGATAACGACAAGTGCAACAGAAAGCAAACCAGCCTTCGGGTGATGGGTGAAACGATGAGGTAAGAGCTCATCAGCGCGTTTGGCAACAAAAGCGGCTGGGTAAACTCCTCGCGGTGCAAGACCAAATAGGGAAGCTAAATGAGCTGCTCGCTCAGCGTTTGAGAAATCAAACTAGGTTTTCGGGTAGGTCGCTCGAGCTGTTTGGTAACAAGCAGCCTAGATGAATGATTATCGGTTTTGTCTAAGGACAAATTCACAAAATTCGGCTTATAGACTTACCCAATCTGCAGGGCAGTTTTTTGTATCGAAATAGGTAAAACAAGGAGCTTTGGAAAATATATGGCAAATCGAAAAGGGGTCTTTATTGGAGCCTACGTGCCTAATGAACTTAAAGAATCACTGAAAAGACGCGCTGCGACGCAGCATCGCACTCTCTCTCAGGAGATCACACGAATACTTGTAGAAGCAGTTCACGGGCAGGGTTTGCCAAGCGGCAGCGTCGACCGACGAAATCAAAATACAATTCCACGCAGGCGTGGGACCGACCCGCTTCCGCGGCGGCGATCTGAAGACCTTCCTTATATCGCGCCGGAGGGAAACGATAAAGACTAACGCATTCTTAAGTAATAATTAACAAACGCCGTCGCAAATTGTGTCGGCGTTTATTGTTTCGTCAGCAAGTTTGATAAAATCGTTTGAAAATGAACGGTAGATTTATTTTATTTTTGGTGGTTGGTCTTTTAGCAGGTTTTGCAATCGGTTTCTTAACCGCAAACTCAATGAACCGAAGCCAATATAATGAGTTGCTTACGGAAAATGCGCGTCTGCAAAGTCAAACTCCGGAAACTCCGGGTAGTCAGCCCGCGGCCGAACTTAGTGACAATGAAATTCGCGCCAAAATTGATGAGGCTGCAGCAAATCCTAAAGATTTCGCGTTTCAAAAAGGCTTGGGGTTAGCCCTTTATCAATACGCTGCAAAAAAACAGGATGCCGACCTGCTTGCTGAAGTGGTTACTCTTTTGGAGCGGGCGCATTCATTAAATCCTGATGATTATCAGTTAATCGTTTCGCTTGGAAACGTGCATTTCGATTTAGGACAGATGAATAAAGACGACACACGGAATTTAAGAGCTAGAGAACTTTACGAAAAGGCTTTGGCGAAAAATCCAAAAGATATTAACGTGATAACCGATTTAGGTCTTACTTATTTTTTAAACGAAAATCCGGACCGTAAACGGGCAATTTCTGAGCTTGAAAGCGCACTAGACCAGGATCCGAAATATGAGCGAGCACTTCAATATATGACTCAGGCACAGATAGAATCGAAAAATAATGAAGCCGCTTCCCGGTATCTTACAAGGTTGAAGGAAGTTAGCCCTGCAAACCCCGGCATCAAGGATTTGGAAAAAAATATCTCGCTGTTAAATAACTAATGAAGTGGTTGATAATTCTCGTTTTAATTGCCGTCCTCATCGCGATGATCGTTTATCGATACCGCAAGCATATTCAAACTGCACTTTTTATGTGGCGAACTTACCGAAGTTTTCAGCAGCAGGCGAAACCAAAACAAAAGCAGGTTCCGCGCAAGGATACCAGCAAAGACAGCGAACTGATCCGATGCCCAAAATGCAATAAGTGGACGTCGCAGGCAGATGCTGTGAAATTAAAATCTAACTATTATTGTTCGCTAACCTGTTTGGAAGAATCGATTACAATTAATGCATAATCCATCTAGTTTGGAATAAAATTCTCTAAATACCAGCCTACTAATTGCTCCCCAAATAGAAGCGCGACAATCGAACCGATTCCCAAAAATATTCCGAAGGGTATTTGAGCCTGCATGTTTTTATCTTTTTGCCGCGAGATCAGGATAATTCCGGCGATTGCGCCCGTCAAAGCACCAATAAAAATCGATAAAAAAGTCAGACGCCATCCAAGTAAAGCCCCGACTCCGAACATCATTTTCACATCACCGAGGCCCATGGCATCAACACCCCGAAGTCTTTTCCAAATCTCTCCAACCAGCCACAGCGAGCCGCCGCCGAGCAATCCACCGAAAACGGCACCCACAACCGACACCACCCATGCCGGCTGAGCATCAAGAAGCGTAAGAGGATAATGACTCATATCGGGAAAAACGTCCGTAATGCCAAACAATAGAGGGAAAATGAGGCGAACTACGATCGCAAATAGAAGAAGCGGATAGGTTATGACATTTGGCAGAATCATATGTTCTGCATCAATAAAGATCAGAGAAATAATCGCCGTGACAAAGACCAATGCTACCGGAAGGAAAGCAGTGAAACCGATTATCCAGAAAACCGAAATAAACATTACCCCGGTCAGAAGTTCGACGCCCGGATAACGGATCGAGATCGGGTTTTTGCAGTTACGGCATTTCCCTCGCAAAATTAGCCAACTAAGGATCGGGATATTGTCGTAAGGCCGGATCTTGTATTCGCAGCTCGGGCAAGCAGAGTTTGGAAAAACGATTGATTTTTCGAGCGGAACACGGTGAATTACGACGTTGAGAAAACTTCCGACGATCGAACCAAGCAGGAAAAAGAAAATATAACCGACAAAAACCGGTAAACCTGTCAACTCTTCGAAACTGTTGAAAAATGTCATCATTGAATGATTGTTTTTGAATACTCAGGGGATGTGGCGGTTGCGCTAAGAATACGGCAACTGTTATATAATAACTTTTTAACTCAATTACTGAAAGTAAAAAGGTTTATGGACAGTGGACCGGTACTATCGGATCTGCATGAGGAACAACAATATGGAAAAACCTAGCGAAGCACTTTTGTCGGAAAACGGGTTCACAATCATGATGAAAAGCGGCGCGACATTGGTCGTCAGAGCAAATAAATATATGGTTTCAGGGACCGAAGAAATCAGGTTTTTGACCGATGACGGGCGAGTAGTCGGAAGATTCCGATATTCCGATATTGCTGGTATCGTAAACGTGGATTATTCTTGATCCCCTTTTAGAACCAAAATAGGGGGATGACGATTATGTTTGGAAAAGACTTGAAGCTTGAACCTTGAACCTTAAGCCTTAAGCCTGCTTGCATTGTTGCGTGATGAGTATTAAAGATGTCCCATTTATTGTGTAACACCCAACCTCGATTAGTCACAGATTATAGGGAAAACAATGCAAAAATGCCGTTGGGAAATTATTGAAAAATGTGACAAAAGGCTTAAAAAAAAGAACTGTTCAAAAAACTCAAATATCCCATAATAAGGAATTATTCAAATTTCATTCGACGAATCAGCTCGATAAAACGCGGTTTATTCCGTAAGTTGTTCCATTTCGGCTCGACTTTTAGAAATGCCATTTTCGGGTCTCGCTGTTCGTAACCTTTTTCAAGCCAATCCAGTGCTTTGTCAGTTTCACCAAGCCCGTTATAAATCATTGCGATATGATCGGGTGGAATAAAACGCTCTTTTGATAGATTCAATAATTTTTCGAGTAATTTTCGTGCTTCGCCCTGTCTTCCCGATTTTGCCATGGCGTAACCTTCCGAGGCGATTGAAACAGTTTGAGCGGGTCCAAATTCCGTCGCTTTGCGTGCTTCGGCAATTGCTTCAGCGTACATTCCTTTTTCGATATAAACATTCGAAGCAAATAAATGCGGCATCCAGAAATTCGGTGCCAGTTCGAAGGTTTGCTTTAATCGTGCTAAAGCTTCGTCGGTTCGTCCGGCGTGAAGCAGGAATTGTCCTTCGAGTGCACCGACAAACGGAAAAAGCGGGTCAAGCTCTCTGGCTAGTTTTATTTCGTTTAGGGCTTCTGCATGTCGCCCTGTGTTTGAAAGTAAATGTGCGTAAAACAGATGTGCGTTTGCGCTATTCGGATCAAGTTCTAAGGCGCGTGTGAATTGATTCTCAGCGGTCGTCCAATCCCATTCACCCCAGAAAAAAACCGCTCCGAGGGCTGTATGACCTTCAGAAAGAGTTTCATCAATCTCGATTGCCTTTTCTGCCGCCGCTTTCGATTTCGGGAGATTTTCGCCCGGATTTATTTCACTGCCAAGCGACAATGAACGGAATGCATCGGAAAGTCCGGCGAAAGCAAGTGCATAATTCGGATCAACTTCAATCGCCTGCTGAAAATAGGAAATACCTCGATTTATTTCGGGTGGGGTTAATTTGAAAACGTGAAAACGTCCCCTCAGATAAAGTTGATATGCTTCGAAGTTTTCCGTTGGACGTTTCGCCAGTTGCTGCTGTTCCGTTCCGGTTAATTTCAAACGCAGATTTTGGGCGACGGCCTGCGCAATTTCTGTTTGTGCGGTGAGGATGTCACTGGACGATTTGATATATTGATTGCCCCAAATTTGCGAATCGTCGCTTGTGTCAATAAGGCGAACATTGATAATAAGTTTATCACCAAGCTGTTTGATGTCGCCTGTAACGAGCGTTTCCACACCGAGTTGCGCGGCGATGGCTTTTGTGTCGGTCTGATTGTTTTTGAATCGAAAAGCGGAATTCCGCGACATCACACGTAGACTTGTAATCTGCGACAAATTGTTAATGACACTTTCGGTAATTCCGTCCGACAGATATTCGACATTCGCATCTTGTCCGGCATTGATAAACGGCAATACGGCAAGCGATTTCTTGACTGCGACGCTCGAAGTCTTATTTTTTACCGACCAGAGATAGTATCCGAAACCGATTGTCGCGATTAGGAAAACTGCAAATGCTAAAACGGTGAGAGGTCTGCGTGATTTGAATCGTCCAGTCGAAGTATTGCTCGGCTCGTTTGTCTGATTATTTACATGACCGGTCGTTTGTAAAAATGCGGTTGCATTTTCGCTATTCGGCGAATGCGATCTTTGGAATTTCTGGTCAAACGCGAGATTTTCCCGGAAATGTTTTAAATCGGCCAAAAGACCCTTCATCGTTTGATACCGCTCATCCTTGTTTTTGCGAAGCGTTTTGGCAAGGATGCGCTGTAATACTTCCGGCACGCCTTCAAAAATCCCTGAAAGCGGCTGAGGTTCTTTGTTTATCAGATTGGCAAAAGTATCGGACATCGATTCGCCCGAAAAGGGTGTTTTGCCCGCAATCATTTCATAAAGCAACACACCAAAACTAAAAACGTCCGTTCGCGCATCAATCTTTTCGCCCTTCGCTTGCTCGGGCGACATATAATTCACCGTTCCTAAAATCAAACCCTTTGCCGTTTGATTTTGTTTCGCCGTTTCGTCTCCCAATCCGATAAACGACTTTTCCTCAAGGAGTTTTGCCAGACCGAAATCTAAAATCTTCGCAAAACCGTCTGGGCGCACGATAATATTTTCCGGTTTGATGTCGCGGTGAACGATTCTTTCGTCGTGCGCGGCGACGAGTGCTCCCGCGATTTGAGTTGCAATCTCCAAAATTTCCGGCAATTCCAACTGTGACTTTTGGATAACTTCTCTTAAAGTTTTGCCTTCGATAAATTCGCTGACGATATAGTTTGAATTTTCGCTTTCGCCGATTTCATGAATGATCAGAATATTCGGATGATTCAAAGCGGATGCGGCTTTTGCCTCCTGAATAAATCTCTGGAGATTCGATTCGTGGCGGCTGAAATTTTCATTGAGAATTTTGATGGCAACTTTCCGGTCAAGTTTTTTATCTTTGGCAAGATAAACTTCACCCATTCCGCCCGCGCCGATTTGCCGGATAATTTCGTAATGCCCGAATCGCTTTCCTGCTTCAAGATATTTCGATTCTATAATGAGGCTGGCAGCGTCTTCTGCGGCGGGTTGTTCCATAAAGCTGTCCGCATCCGTGTAAGAAGCGAGCAATTCTTCGACCTCGCGGCGCAATTCTTCATCCGCGCCGCACGAATTGTCGAGGAAATGCTTGCGCTTTGCAGGCGCGAGTTCGATGGTAGCATCGAATAATCCTTTTATTTTTGCCCAGTCTTCGGAATTCATTTCGTGATCTCTCGAGAGAACCAAGCCATTGCTAATTTTCAATCTCTTTTTACCGTTACGGGTGAAATATGAAGAACGTCTGCCGCTTCTTCAATTCTCAAACCGCCAAATTAGCGGAGTTCGACAATTTTCGCTTGTCTTTTATCGAGGTTGGCAAGGCGCGTTAAGGCTCCGTCTAACGCTTCTAAGTCAACGCCCTTTGTTGGCGGTCATGACGAAAATAACACGTACCTTGGGCGTGCAGTTCGTCGTAAACCAGAGGCAAAAGTAGATTTAAAGCTTCTTGTTTTCCATCGCTCAAATTCCGCAGCCTCTTGGATATCGCTGGTAAATTTTCTTGGGATTGTCCCATACTTTACCGCGTTTTCAGGCTCCAAGAATATGCCTGCTAATACTTTTAGTCAATTTATTTCTTTGAATTCCAAAGAAATGACTTCAGCCTTTATTTGGCTTCCCGTAGTGTTAATTTGCGCCGGCAAAAAATCAGTCTCATTTTGTGCGTTCGGATAAAAAAAAATTGAGCGTTTTAGGTCGGACAAATGATGTTAAACCTCAGAGACATCGAATGACCGTGGCTGGTAGTTTCGGCGAGTCGGAAAGTATAAAAACAGATGCCTGGAATGGTTTAAATTAGACTGAGTTTGAGTTTGTAAGCATAGTTACTGCTAAATTGGTAGGATGATCACACACCCTTTAACACAGTGTTACCAGCAACGAATTGAAGAAGTATTGTAAATATGATTGAGAGTTTGGAGGCGGCGATCAGAATCGAACTGATGAATAAAGCTTTTGCAGAGCTCTGCCTTACCACTTGGCTACGCCGCCACGGAAGAAAGAAGTACTGAGTATTGAGTACTGAGTACTTAGAGAAGAAGTGAGACCCTAATTGGAGAAGCGACGCCTATTTATGCATCGCTTTCTGTTTAAAATGGAGCGGGAAACGAGATTTGAACTCGCGACCCCAACCTTGGCAAGGTTGTGCTCTACCACTGAGCTATTCCCGCGCATCGCAAGAAATAATTCTACATTGCTCTCACTTTTTGTCAAGTTACTTGCTTCTCGGCCTGCTTTCTCTTACTTATCCAATTCAAAACCAGCATTACGTTATAAATCACAGCGAAAAGCGACCCCAAAACAAAATAGGAAAATGAAAACCACAGAATTAGAATGATTGGGAAAAACAATACCGCGTTAAAATTAAGACTCTGACGAAGATTGTAACCATGCGATAGTTTTACGTCACCCTCGATTGCATCAGGATTGTCCGCAACCCAGCGAAATATAAGAATATTTGAAATATGCAATCCAATGATGTAACTGTAAAGGGTGAGATAAAACCCGAGAACTATCCAATAGATAAATTCGAATTCGCTTACGAGGAATATCGAACACATCAGCAGAATCGCGAAATTCAGCAATACCTGAGCAACAAACTTGAGGTTGAAAAGACTTTTCTTATCGATCACACTTCGATATGTCGGGTTCATTTCATAAGTTTCAATTATGAAATGTTTTCCATATTCCTTTTCACGCAAAACTGCTCCCAATATTGTCAGATAGTAATCAGCTATCATCAAAACTGGAAGCAGCAATACTTCAGGGTGATTCATCGTTTACTCAACCGTTAGTTTTCGGACAAAGTCCCAATCACCGCTGGCATTCATTTTGATATTACCGACCTTTTTGGCCGCAACGACAAAATTATTTGTGTACCAAAGCGGGAGAAACGGCATGTCCGTACTTATCAATTCCCAGGTTTTTGCGTAATCCTCTTTGGCTTTTTGCTGGTCGAGTTCGGTCATTGCCTTTTCGATCGAAGCATCTACTTCCTTATTTGCATAACGACCGCGGTTTCGTACGTCTTTGTTATCCTTGGTCGGAATTTTTGATGAATGGAATAGATCGTTGAAAAAGATCGGGTCCTGATTTCCGCCAACCCAGATCCCGGTTGTCATGCCGAAATTTCCAAGTTTGACCTGCTCAAACATTGTAGATCGTTCGAGACTTTCAATCCCGACGGGAATTCCAATCTCCTTTAGCTGACTTTGGATCACCTGCACATATTCGCTCGTCGCTTTGTTGCCAGAGCCGATCTTAAAGACGATCTTGTCCATCTTGCGCATTCCATCGCCACCCTTATCCTTAAACCCGGCCTCATCCAAAAGTGATTTCGCCTTTTCCAGATCAAAATCGTATTTTACGCCATCTGAATATGCCCAAGATTCCGAAGGAAGAATTGAATATGCCAGAGTAGCTTTTCCGTTTAGAAGATCATCAATGATGCGTTTCCGATTTACCGCGTAGGCAATGGCCTGGCGAACTTTGACGTTGTCTAACGGTTTTGATTCGACATTAAACCAAAGGTATTGGATGTTTGATCCCTTAAAGTCTTCCACTTTCAAATTTGGCGATTCGCCCAGGCTTTTTAGCGTGTCAGGGGTTAGGTTGGTTGCATTTGGCGCGAGATCGACCCTGCCTGCCAGCAATTCAGCCTGAAGTGCATTTGCATCGGCTAGAATCTTTACCCGGATATTCTTAATATTGGGCGGGCCTTCCCAAGCACCGTCAAATGCCTCCAACTCAACAATTTGCTGGGCCGTATCAAACGATTTGAATCTATATGCGCCCGTTCCGACGGGAGGCTTGGTAGCTGCATCGGTACCTTCACCGACTTTTGCATCCTTCGGTATGATTGCGATCGGCATCAAATTCGGCAAAAGTTGGTTTTTAAGATCTGCACGTACGATCTTTACGCTGATCGTCTTTTCATCAGGTGCCTCCACACCGGAAATTATTGGTGAGGTTTTGCCGTCAATGGTTTCGAGCAAACTCGCCGATTTACCTCCTTTGGAAGCAAGAAGCGTGTCGAGGGTGTATTTTACGTCTGCGGATGTTAGCGCTTGACCATCGTGGAATTTTACGTTGTCGTTGAGGACGAAGGTATAGGTCAAACCGTCTTCGCTGGTTTTTATCTCTTTCGCCAAATCACCGACATATTCAAACTTCTCGTTCTTTTTGACGAGTGAATTGTACATCAGCGTACGTAAACGCTCGGAATTTGCGTCCACGGTAGTTGCTCCAATTGGATCAAGCGTTGAAAACTTGCCGTCCATGGCAATCGTAAACGTGCTGCCGGCTCCGCGATCTCTACAAGTCGATGCGATTGAAACTAAACCTAAAACTAAAACAGCAAAAATGATAAGACGCTTATTTTGCATCAAATAACCTCCAATAATTTCTTCTAATATTGTTTTCGAACTACAACGACTTCTTCAGTTCTATAATTTCGAGGGAAAGTTCTTCAAGTCTTGATTCGCTAAACTTAAGGGGTTGCGAAAGATCGTCACGGACTTTCCAAATTCTCTTGAGCGACTGATCGATTCTGGTTTCGGAAATTTCTCCCGCCGTTACTGCCTCTAAAACGCTCTCAAAGCCCTCGAATATCGCATTCGGATCGTTACAGATCAAAACGAAATCGTTTCCTGCATGAATCGACATTTTTGCGGCAGTACCGATTCCATAATTGCCAACGATCGCACCCATTTCCAGATCATCGGTCAAGGCTAGATTTTCAAATCCCAGCTCGTGCCGCAACAGATCTGACACAATGTTTCGACTAAGCGACGACGGAAGAAGTTTGCCACTTGAATCGGCTTCTTGCAAACCAAGCGAAGGAAATACCGCGTGTCCCGTCATGATTGCTTTCACATTGTCATTAGCGAAATGCTTAACGTACGGAAGCAAATCATTCGCGTAAAACTCTTCTTTCCCGCACATGATTGCGGGAAGCTCTTCGTGGGGATCGAATTCAACACCCCCGATCCCCGGAAAATGCTTGATGCAACCCAAGATTCCGCCAGCTTGCAGCGATTCGAGATAAGCCGAGCTAAACGCAACCACCTCTTCTTTCGTATGTCCAAAGGTTCGATACTGCGCGCTCATTATGAATCCGTCCCTGGATTCGTCGATTACATCTGCAACCGGGGCAAAATTCATATTAAAACCCAAAATCCGAATTGCTTCGGCCGTGATCTCTGCCAACTTTCGAGCATTGTCAAGATTTCCCGTCTTACTTACATCATATGCCGAAGGCATCGGCTCGAGAATTCGGCGAAGTCTGTCAACCAACCCCCCTTCCTGATCCAGGCTTAAAAATGGCTCAAACGGGAGGCGTTGGCGCAAACCGTCCAAAAGATCTCGTGTTTTACCGGCACTTTTTGTATTTCGGGCAAACAAACAAACTCCGCCGGGTGAGATTTCTTCAATCAAACGCGACGTAACTTCATCGAATTTCTCGCCGGGAATCCCAATAAAAAAGAGTTGGCCGACTTTTTCGCGTAGCGAAAGCGCTTTATAATCTGTATTTAGCATTAATCTGTTAAAGTTTTATATCACGTTGCCTAAATAACGTCTTTCTTCATTTTACTGAGAACTTCCTTCGATTCTTCCGGGGTAAGTTTGCTGACATCCAGCCCTCGCAAGTCATCGATTATAGTTTCGTTGGAGACTGCAAAAAGAGACACTTGTGATGCCATTCGGTTATTCACCGCCTGACCGACTGCTGCCTCAAGTCCGCGCTCGGCCTCAATAATCTGTTTGTCGGAAAATACCGCGAGTTCATACTGCTCTAGTTTTTCTAAAACTTGATTCGCCCGCGCGATTGTTTCGGAGGGAAGTCCGGCCAGTTTTGCAACCGCAATTCCGTATGATTTTGAAGCTTTGCCTTTTTCGAGCTTGTGCAAAAAGACGATATCGCCATCCTTTTCCTTGGCTGTGATCTGATAATTCTTTGCTCCCGGCAGTTTTTCTGCTAGCTCTGTAAGCTCGTGATAATGGGTGGCGAAAAGGGTTTTTGCCGAATGCTCTTGCGAATTATGAAGATATTCTGCTACAGCCCACGCTATCGCAAGCCCATCAAAAGTGGAAGTGCCGCGGCCGATCTCGTCCAATAAGATCAAGCTCCGTGGCGTCGCGTTATGGAGGATCGTTGCCGTTTCAGTCATCTCGACCATAAATGTCGAACGCCCGGAAGCGAGGTCATCCGATGCGCCGACCCGTGTCCATATCCGGTCCACGAGTGGAAGTTTCGCCATTTTCGCCGGAACAAACGAGCCGATTTGCGCAAGAATTTGAATCAAAGCGATCTGGCGCAAAATAGTGGATTTACCACCCATATTTGCACCCGTAATTATTAATAAACGATCCGTCGAATTATTCATCCGAAGGTCATTTGGAATAAACGGATCTTCGCTAAATGCTTCTACCACCGCATGACGACCGTCCTTTATTTCGATCGAATCGCCCTCATGCAATTCAGGGCGTACGTAATTCCTTTGTGCAGCAACTTCGGCAAGCGAAGCTAATGAATCTAGCGTTGCCAAAGCACGCGCAGTCGATTGAAGGCGTTTCGTCTCTTTGGATACGGCTGATCTAATTTCCTTAAATAGTTCGTTTTCGAGTTCCTTAATGCGCTCTTCTGCGCCTAAAACTTTACTTTCCCATTCCTTTAACTGTCGTGTCGTATAGCGTTCGGAGTTGGTAAGCGTCTGACGACGCTCGTAGTCATCAGGCGTCCGAGACAGATTCGCTTTTGATATTTCTATGAAATACCCAAAAACATTATTAAATTTTACGCGCAGGGAAGAGATTCCCGTTCTCTCCTTTTCCCGGGCCTCAAAGCTGGCAATGGTTTGTTTAGCGTTGTTGCTTACCTCGCGAAGATCGTCGAGCTCCATATTGAACCCCTCGCGGATAATTCCACCATCGGTTAAATTTAAAGGTGGTTCATCCGAAATTGATTTCGCAATCAGATCTTGAATTTCTGGAAGCTCGAAAATTTTCTCAGTCAGGACTTGAAGGAGAAGACTTTGCGCGTCCGATAACGTCAAATTAATGTCCGGTGTTTTAGAAAGAGAGTGATTTAGAGAAAGCAGGTCCCGGGGCGAAGCCGTACCCAGGTTCAGACGTCCAACGAGCCTTTCAAGGTCAGCAACTTCTTTTAGTAAAAACCTAATCTTATCTCTTAAGATAGAGTCCATAAGTTCGGCAACTGCTGTGGTTCTGGTAGTGATTTCATTTCGTTTTATCGAGGGACGCAATAACCATGAACGAAGCAAACGCGCACCCATACCCGTAATTGTTTGATCGATTACTCCCAACAACGAACGTTTACTCGCATTCTCAAAGCCGCTTGACTCAAGGATATCCAGGTTCCTTAACGTGATGGCATCAAGAATCATAAAATCGGACGATTTGTTGTATTTAATTTCTGTGATGTGATGTGCGGTTGCGCGTTGGGTTTCGAGCGCATACGACAGACATGCTCCGGATGCTTTGATTGCTTGGGTTTCACAATTTGGAAAAAATGCGTCGAGTTGGTTTACCTCGAACTGATCTTTAAGCGTCCGGGATGCGACGCCGATATCATATGAGTCCTCTTCAAGTTGGGTTAACGTTATTGAGGCATTACTTAAAGTGTTTCTGTCGTGATTGTGGAACAGCAATGGCGTTGCGTTTTCACCCCCATACCCGAAAATTTGTGGATCTTTGAAAATTTGTTGCACCAATCGCCCTATCGAGGCCGGAAAAAGAAGTTCCCTTGGGGAAAAGCTCTGAATATCGGATACAGCGTTCGGCCAAGCATCTTTACCCTCAAATTGTGAGGCGAAAAAATCTCCGGTTGATAACTCCAGATATGCGACACCGAATGTTTCACCCGCACCTGCGACCGATGCGAGGAACACGGGTTCCTTTTTTTCCAGAAGTTGCTCGTCGATCGCGGTTCCGGGAGTAATTACCCTTACGACCTCCCGATTTACTAGTTTTTTTCCCGCGCTTGCATCTTCAGTTTGTTCACAAATGGCAACACGAAATCCTTTTCGAATCAATTTTGCAATGTAATTTCCCGCGGCATGATGCGGAACACCGCACATCGGAGTCTCATTCGGCGTGTTTTTTTGGCGGGCAGTGAGAGTTATTTCGAGTGCTTTTGAGCCAACAATTGCGTCTTCATTGAAAAGTTCGTAGAAATCACCAAGACGGAAAAATAGAAGCGTTCCGGGATATTGTTTTTTTAACTTCAAATATTGCCGAAGCATCGGTGTCGGTTCAGCCATAATACCTTCGTATAGTTTGCAGTCTTAGAAAGAATTTATCACCAAAGTTCGGACATATTCAACTAACCTATTTTGCATAATTAAAGGGTTTTGTAGAAAATACCTATTTGGACTTTTAACGAACCTAAAGGCTAAATGAGTAAGATTGTTTTTACAAACGGATGTTTCGATATTCTGCATTCCGGGCACATCGAGTTATTGGCGAAAGCCAAGGGATTTGGCACGAAACTCGTCGTGGGAATTAATAGCGATGAATCAGTAAGGTCGATCAAGGGAAATGATCGTCCAATTATCGGACAAGCGGAGCGAGCGGCTGTATTGATTGGTTTAGAATCCGTCGATGAAGTAAGGATTTTTGAGGAGACAACCCCCGAACGACTGATTAGGGAACTCGCCCCGGATGTGCTTGTCAAAGGCGGTGACTGGGACGAGGGGCAAATAGTCGGAGCTGATTTTGTGAAATCAAACGGCGGCGAGGTGTTTTCAATTCCATTAAAATTCGGTTTTTCGACGAGTGGAATAATCGAGCGAATACGGGGTGAAAATACAAACGTAGCAAAAAATAGCGAAGAAGTTGGGTCGTCGATCGCCAAAGACGCAATCAACGGCCATATTTCGGTGTTCCAGTCCTTGTTAGCGGAGCAATTGAAGAATATCGAGGATTGTTCGGATTTGTTGGTCAACGCTGTGAAAGCCGGGTGCAAAGTGCTGGTTTGCGGAAACGGTGGGAGTGCGGCCGATGCTCAACATATCGCGGCTGAATTTGTCGGGAGATATGAAACGGAAAGGCGTTCGCTTCCTGCGATTGCGCTGACCACCGATACTTCGGCCTTAACTGCGATTTCTAATGATTACGGATTTGAAAGCGTCTTTTCAAGACAGGTCGAAGGACTCGCACAGGAAGGAGATGTTTTAATTGCTATCAGCACCAGCGGAAACTCACCAAACGTATTAAAAGCCATCATGAGCGCTAGAAACGCGGGTTGTAAGGTTGTCGGGCTGACATCTGGAAACGGGCGTAAGATGGCTGCACTTTGCGATTCCTGCGTTATGGTTCCCGCCGAGCGAACATCACGAGTACAGGAAGCCCACATCACTATTGGGCATATCTGGTGCGAAATAATTGATCGGGCGATTTCTTCATAGCGTCCGTTCGCCGACTTTTTCTTATGCAGCAAAAAATCGGAAAATTTCAGGATGTAAAGGTATTGGTTTTTGGCGATGTAATGCTTGATCAATATTGGTGGGGAAAAGTTGATCGGATTTCCCCGGAAGCTCCCGTTCCGATTGTGTCATTTGATCGAAAGAGTTTAGTTGCCGGGGGTGCCGCGAACGTAGCATCGAACATCGCGGGGTTGGGCGCTACGCCAATACTTGTTGGGGTAATTGGCAATGACGAGGAGGGCGATTTACTTTCAAGTCAATTGGTCAAACTGGACATATCTGTCGAACACTTAGTGAAAGCCGAATCACGCCCAACTATTATCAAAACCCGGATAATTGCCAACAATCAGCAGATTGTTAGGCTCGACCGCGAAACGCGGGAGGATATAGACGCGAATCTTGCCAATTTGGTTGAAAAGAGATTATCAGCATTAATTGAATATGCAGATATAGTGTTGATTTCGGATTATGCGAAAGGTGCGGTAACTGTCGAGATCGCGAAATGGCTCATCGCGGAAACAAGGAAGAACGGGAAGCTTATTTTAGTAGACCCGAAAGGAAAAGATTATTCTAAATATAAGAATGCCAGCGTACTCACACCGAATCAGAAAGAGGCTTTAGATGCCGCTGGTTTCGATGATTCAGAAGATGCAGTAAGGGCGTCAGGAGAAAAATTATTGACAGAATTCAGTTTTGATAACTTACTGATCACCAGAGGCGAAAATGGTATGGCACTCTTTTCAAAAGATACTGAAATTCGATATTTGGAAACGGTCGCCAGAAATGTATTTGATGTGACCGGTGCTGGCGATACTGTAATATCGACTTTGGCTGTTGCGCTCGGAGCAGGGAAGACTTTCTTTGAAGCATGTAAACTCGCTAATATCGCAGCGGGGATTGTGGTTGAAAAACTTGGTACCTCGGCAATCAGTAGAGGCGATTTGGACCGGGCGGTATCATTGTTATAGTGCTTTATTAGAAACCATTCGGTATGTTCTGGTATAGTTAGACTTAGGCGTTGTGACGTAGGTTGGTTAAATTCGATTTCGAAGGATGGCAAATTTGGTAAAGGTACAGGCATTTGGAGTTAATATTGGGATTGAGGTCGCGCAGAGTAACCAGACTGCGCTCCTTCTCGATCGGCTCTCAGGGGTATTACCTGTCAACAACTATCGCGTCTTGGGAAAGAAGGCCCGAATCGATCACCATTTCCGAATCACCACGGGAAAGAAAAATAAATTCGCACTATATAAATCCGAAGAGCAGATAATTGGTGATTCGGACGAGGAGATGATGCTTGATCGCCTGGATAGCCAAATACGAATTACCGTCGCCGAATTTGCCGTTGAAAATGTTTTTGTACATTCGGGTGTCGTGGCGTGGCACGGGAAAGCAATTATGATTCCGGCAAGTAGTTATAAGGGGAAAACAACGCTTGTTGCAGAGTTAGTAAAGAATGGGGCGGTTTATTACTCCGATGAATATGCAGTTTTGGACAAAAATGGGCATGTTAATCCCTTTCCAAAAACTCTCTCGATCCGGGAAAAAGACAGTGGAGGGAGGCAGGTAGAATATGCGGTTGAGGAATTTGGCGGCACAGCTGGAACGGGCGCAATTCCGGTTGGGTTGGTTTTAGTAACCGGGTATAAAAAATACACACGTTGGAAACCGGAAGTCCTTTCCCGCGGGCAGGGTGTTCTGGAGATTATTTCTCATACGGTTCCGATTAGAAACGATCCGGCGTTTTCGTTAACTGTTCTGAATAAAGTGGTTGACAGTTCGGTCGTAGTAAAAAGCGAGAGAGGGGAAGTTGGGCCATTCGCGAAAAAGTTACTTACTTATTTCGAGCAAAACGTTCTGGATTTATAGTGTCAAATATAGAAAACGATGCGAAATGGAATGTCTTACAGGTTAAGCTTCAGGGGATGAACGCTTGTAAGGCTTTTGATTTTTTTCGAGATGGCGGGTTTGAACCGATTCTAATTAAGGGCTATGCAGCCGCAATTCTCTATCCCAGCGATGTCGGGCGGTCTTCGGTTGATATCGATTTGTGTTTTGATCCAATTCAATTTGAAAATGCAAAAAGCTTCTACGAAAAGAATCCAAACACCGGGGTTAATGTGGATTTTCATAAGGGTTTTCGGCATCTAGATGCACTTTCATGGGAAGAACTCTTCGCCCGCTCCCAATTAATAGAATTCGAAGGCAAACCAATTCGCGTTCTATGTCCGGAAGATCACTTTCGCGTTCTTGCAGTCCATTGGCTTACCGATGGCGGAGAAAATAAAGGGCGTTTGAGGGATATTTACTACGGAGTTGTTAATCGCCCCACGGATTTTGACTGGGATAAATGTTTACATGTCGTTAGTGAAAGGCGACGACAATGGATCGTTTATACAGTCGGATTGGCCCATTATTTTCTCGATTTGGATCTTCGCGGACTTCCATTTGAACAGCAGGCAAAGGAACTCCCCAAATGGTTGATAAGGGAAGTCAAACGTCAATGGGATTTGGATATTCCGATCGTGCCGCTGAGCGCTACGCTCCACGATCGAGGGAAATTCTGGAAGCAACTAAAAAAGCGAATTCCACCAAACCCAATCCACGCTACAATTGCAATGGAAGGCAGCCTTGACGCAAAGTTGCGTTTCCATTATCAGATAGGAAATTTCTTTCAGCGTGTAACCCCGGTTTGGAAGGACTTGGCTCGAACAATGTATAACCAAATTGTTGGAAATAAATGAAGGAAATTGGCAATAATCTATTAGCTATTGACACTTCGATCGGAGAAGGAAGTATTTCCATTTGGTATGACGGCATTGAAATCGCCAGGCAGATCGGTGATCCTGAAAAACCTCCGCTTTCTGAAACGATACTGGAAATGATCGAAAATTTGTCTCGCGAGCAGGGATTGTTGCTCGAGAATTTTGATTGTATTGCGATTGCGTTGGGTCCTGGAAGCTATACAGGGATCCGTGTTGGAATATCCACGGCACTCGGAATTAGTTTAGCAGTTGGGTGTAAAACTATAGGGATTCCTACACTTACGGCTTTGTCAATTGAGTGTCAAAATGAAAAATGTATGTCGGTATTGAGCATTGGGGGGGAAGACCTTGCGATCCAAGCATCTGAACCAGGACAAAACTCGACTCGTGAATATTCCGAAATGACGATCGTCAATTTTGATGGATTCCGCAAATTGTTACTGTGCAAAATTTTTACGGATAAGAAAACCGCAGGCGTGCTAAATGGAATAATATCCGGATCGGATTTGCCGAGCGAAATGGTCGTTGCGTCTGATAATATCTCACACTTGGTTGCGATGGCGGCATTGAGCGAAAGGCAGGAAAAAGCTGATCTTTCTCCAATTTATGCGAGGAATTTTGGATCGGGCAGATGAAAACTAAAAGCGGATTTATTTACGAGATACTCCCGATGACGAAAATTGATATTCCTTACGTAAAAGGTATTGAACAAGAAGCGAAATTGAGTGCTTGGTCGCATGAAGATTATGCGGACGCGACTATTGACAAGGATACCCTGTGTTTGGTCGCTCGGGGAGTAACTTGTAAGGAGGTTGTGGGCTTCGCGGTGGCAAAAATCTTGCCGGGGACTGAAAATTCGAATCACGGCGAAGCGGAGATCCATAACATTGGCGTAACAAAAAACTTTCGGCGGAAGGGAATCGGTCAAAAATTGATCCGCGTCTTGCGAAGACATTTTTTAACGCGGAATGTAGGGTCGGTGTGGCTTGAGGTCAGAGAATCTAGTCTGGATTCGATTAAATTTTATCGATCTTTATCATTCGAGACGGCTTACAAAAGACCTGATTTTTATAGTCATCCGACGGAATCGGCCATCGTGATGCGACAGGCTATCGTAAAAAATAAAAAAGCTTGCCAACATAATTAAAACTATGTAGAATCAAAATTACCCAGTGAATCGAGACGCAGAGAGCGTCTATAACCCAGATCTTTAATACCAATGAAGGAAGGAAAAACACATTATGGAAATTTCGACAACGGAAGCGGTTAAAGAGGAGCTTTTGAAAGAAAGCGAAACATTCAGAGATTTAGTACATCAACACACGAGATACGAAACAAGATTAACGGAATTAGCCAGTTTGACCTACCCAAACGAAGACGAGCAACTTGAAGAAGTAACCATAAAGAAAAAAAAGTTGAACATTAAAGATGAGATTTACTCAATGATGACTGAGTATGAAAAATCCCATTAAAGTATTTTTTCCATTGTAGAAATCAAAAAGTGTCGGAAACAAAACTCCGACACTTTTTTTAGTTTCTATTACTTGATAGCTGACTTTAGGTTCCCGTTTCCCAGCTATTCATATACTCAACCATTTCAGGTGTGAGTTCATCGATCCCGATTCCGAGTGCCTTAAGTTTAAGTCCGGCGATTTCCTCATCGACTTCAACAGGTAATTTAAGAACCTTGTGCTCAAGCGTTCCCTTATTTTTGACAAGGTATTCTGTCGACAACGCTTGGTTTGCGAAACTCATATCCATAACACTCGCCGGATGTCCCTCAGCCGCTGCGAGGTTGATCAAACGGCCTTCGCCAAGCACGATGACGGACTTTCCGGTTTCTTTCGAAACGTATTCTTGAACGAATGGACGACGCCTTTCGGCGGTTTCGGACATTTCCGCAAGTGCTTCCAGATTGATTTCAAGATCAAAGTGACCGCTATTGCAGACGATCGCGCCATCTTTCATCACAGGGAAGTGCTCGCGATCAATAACATGGCGATTTCCAGTAACAGTTACAAAGAAATCTCCAATCTTCGCCGCTTCCTTCATCGGCATTACACGAAATCCGTCCATTATGGCTTCTACCGCTTTGATCGGATCAACTTCGGTAACCGTGACATTTGCGCCCATACCGCGGGCTCTCATCGCGACTCCTTTTCCGCACCAGCCATATCCAACGACAACGAGATCCTTACCAGCCAACAAATAATTGGTGGCTCTTATTATTCCATCAAGCGTCGATTGTCCTGTACCGTAGCGGTTGTCAAAGAAATGTTTTGTCTGAGCATCGTTTACCGCCATGGCAGGGAATTTCATCACACCCGCTTTTTCCATTGCCTGAAGACGAACAATTCCCGTAGTAGTTTCTTCCGTCGTTCCAATGATCTTGTCAGCATCATCCGGATATTCTTTGAGAAGAGTTGCTACAACGTCCGAACCATCATCGATAATGATATCCGGTTTCGAATCCAAGGCAATGTGGACATGTCTGAGGTAAGTTTCGGTTGACTCCCCTTTAATCGCAAAGACTGGAATATTCCAATCCGCAACCAATGAAGCGGCGACATCATCCTGCGTCGAAAGAGGGTTTGAAGCGATTAAAATAGCTTCCGCCCCACCCGCCTGCAGCGTTCGTGCCAGGTTCGCAGTTTCGGTAGTTATGTGCGCGCAGGCGACAAGCTTAATTCCATCAAGCGGTTTTTCCTTTTCAAAACGCTCGCGGATCAATCGAAGAACGGGCATTTCCCGATCTGCCCATTCAATTCTTTGTTTACCCTGCTCAGCAAGGTTTATGTCTTTAATGTCGTATTGCATTACTTTTCCTTCTTGTGCCATATTATTTCTATAATCCTTTTACTATCAATAAAATAGAGGTAAAAATCTCAACCCGGATGGGAAGTGAATTCGACCTCATGTATCGTTAAATTTTTATACTCCTGAAGCCGCACCAGTAGAGGCCGCATTTCTTAGAGCTTCGGCTTTATCAGTTTGTTCCCAGGAAAATTCATTCCTTCCGAAATGCCCGTATCCGGCTGTTTGTTTATATATCGGGCGGCGTAAATCGAGGGTTTCAATAATCGCTTTTGGCGTCAGGTCAAAGTTTTCCCGGACGATCTGCGACAGGCGATCCTCGGCGATTACTCCTGTTCCATGCGTATCAACTAAAACCGAGACGGGCTCGGCGACACCGATCGCGTAGGCTAATTGAACGGTACACTTATCAGCAAGCCCGGCAGCAACGATATTTTTTGCCACGTATCGAGCCATATAAGCAGCAGAACGATCCACCTTCGTAGGATCCTTGCCGGAAAACGCGCCTCCACCATGTGGGGCATAACCGCCATAGGTATCAACAATAATTTTGCGACCCGTCAACCCCGCATCTCCCATGGGACCACCAACAACGAAACGGCCGGTTGGGTTAATATGATATTTTGTTTTTTCGTCTAAAAGCTCTGCAGGGACGACCGCCTTAATAACTTTTTCCAAAATATCTGCGCGAAGGGTTTCAGTTGTAACGTCATCCGAATGCTGAGACGAAATAACGACTGCCTCAACTCGTGAGGGCTTACCATCAACATATTCGATCGAGACTTGAGATTTTCCATCCGGCCGCAGGTATGCCAAATCACCGTTTTTTCGAACTTCTGTTAGTTTCTTTGTAAGATTGTGGGCCATTTGAATCGGCATCGGCATTAATTCGGGGGTTTCATTGCAGGCGAATCCAAACATCAACCCCTGGTCTCCGGCGCCACCGGTATCAACTCCTTGAGCAATATCAGGCGACTGTGTTCCAATCGCGTTTAAAACGCTCATTGTATTGCAATCGTAGCCAAAACCGGCATCGTTATAACCTATCTCGTTGATTGTGTCTCGAATCACTTTTTGGAAATCAACGGTCGCGGTAGTGGTTATCTCTCCGGCAACCACAGCCAAACCAGTCGTGACCAATGTCTCGCAGGCGACCCGAGCGAATGGATCCTGCTCGAGGATCGCATCCAAAATAGCGTCGGAAATATGATCAGAAATCTTATCGGGGTGTCCCTCTGTAACCGATTCCGATGTGAATAAAAAGTTTTCGTTGCTCAAAGTTTGATACTCCTAATAAAAAAAGTTGCTTTTCGTAAAATGCAATTAACAAAAGGGAAATTTTATAAGTTCTATTAAGAAGTGTCAACGCGAGAGGGAACCTAAATAACTGAAGGCAAAAAGTGCGACGGCTGGGAACGAAAACCGGATGTCTAGCGCGTCCGATAATAAAGATTATGTATCAGGGCTGACCAGCCAAAGTTTAAGATTATTCAATAATGTCGGCCCATTCGTCCGAGTCATCAAAAACGGTGTCAGCTTCGAGTTCAACCTCGAGTTCATCAGGTTTTGATGGAAGATTCGAGATTTCAAAAACCGCAGACTTAACTAATATTTGGCAGTCGCTCCTCAAGGCTAAGGCAATCGCGTCAGACGGTCGGGCATCCAGGACAACCTTTTTTCCATCCGGGCCTTGTAATTCGATCGAGGCATAAAACGTATTGTCGAGCAGATCTGTGATTACTACTCGGTCGATCATATATCCAAGCTCTAAAATAGCGTTCTTGAGAAGGTCGTGTGTCATTGGCCGTTGAGGTGCTATCTTTTCAATCTCGAGAGCGATTGCATTTGCCTCAAACGCACCTACCCAAATTGGAAGAATTTCTTCAGATTCGACGCCCTTTAATACAACAATTGGGGTGTTGCTATTCGGATCCATGATAAGCGCGCCAATTTTTACCTCAATTAACATATTTGATAATTCTACAAGCAAGTCTAATTTTGTCCAATCCGCCCGTACAAGGAATTCCGATTATTTTGCGTTACTGTGACGCTGCTAATTTTGCCCAAAAGATCTTCCGAACCCTCAAAATTTATTACCTTTTGGCAAGTTGAATGTCCTGTCAATTGATTGGAGCGTCGCGAGGGACGCTCGACCAAAACATCGACGGTTTTTCCGATATACGATTCAAAAATCTTAGCCTGATGTTTACGTTGGACCGATTCAAGGGCGAGGAACCTATTTGTTTTTTCTTTCTTCGGAACGTCATCGTCCAAAGCATCGGCCGGCGTTCCCGGACGCGGGGAGTATTTGAAAATATAAGCACTATCAAATTTGCAAAATTCAACAAGTTTAACTGTATCCTTAAAATCTTCTTCGGTCTCGCCGGGGAAGCCGACTATCATATCAGTGGTTATCGAAATATTTCGATCCGAAGATTTTATCTTATCGATCCGTTTCATGTAGTTTTCGATAGTATGCCCGCGTCGCATCGCTCTAAGGATCCGATCACTTCCCGATTGAACCGGCAGATGAACCCAATTGCAAAGATTCTCATTCTCATTCATCGCATCTACGATATCGGGATGAAAATCCCTCGGAAAAGATGTCGTAAACTTGAGCCGCTCAATTCCGGTTGCCGAAACTGCTCGAAGCAATCGGCAAAATGGCGTAGCACCGGAGAAGTTTTCCATGCCGGATTCCGTTTTTGGACGATAGCTATTAACGTTTTGACCGATAAGATGAACCTCTTTTACACCTTGTCGGCGCAGATCGAGTACGTGTCGAATTATTTCCGAGGCCGGTAAGCTTTTCTCGCGTCCTCGCGCAAACGGCACGATGCAATATGTGCAAAACTTATTACAGCCCTCTATTATGGGCACGAAAGCAACGTAAGGTGAGTGTCGCTGTGTTGGAGAAGTCGACCAATCGTAGTCGAATTCTCGATCCCCAAGATCAATAAAATCGATGGTTTCACGTTTGGAAGATTCTTCGATTGCCTCGGATATCCGCCCAACTGCCTTTGTTCCAAGCACAAAATCAATGCCCTCGCCTTTCTTAAAGAGAGTTTCACCCTCGAGTTGTGCAACACAGCCCAACACTCCGACGAGTTTATCTTTATTCTCCGAGTGGTACACTTGTCCTATTCGGGTGAACAATTTATGCTCTGCTTTTTCACGAACCGAACACGTATTGAATAAAATGACGTCCGCATTATCTTCCGATGCCGTCATTTCGTATCCATCGGCCTCGAGTTGTGTAGCAACTCTTTCCGAGTCTGAGACGTTCATTTGACATCCGAAAGTTTCCAAATACACTTTTTTCATACGTTTTCGATTCGGCGAAATAAACCTAAATATGACCAGCCAAAAAGAGTTTGTCCACCTTCATTTACATTCAGATTATAGCCTTTTAAAGGGTGCTATCCAACTCAAGCCGCTTGCGCGGGAACTCACACGCTTGGAAATGAAGGCCTGTGCAATTACCGACTACGCAAATATGTTTGGTGCGATTTCGTTTTATCAAATTATGAGGCAAAACGAAATTAAGCCCATTTTAGGCTATGAAGCTTTCGTGACATTTGGTGAGATGACTGATCAAACCGCCTCTTTAAGAATTGGCGAGCGGCCATATTACAGTCTCGTTTTACTCGCGAAAGACTATCAGGGCTATCTCAATCTTAGTTACTTAGCATCGAAAGCATATACGGACGGATTTCATCACAAACCGAGAATCGATCTTGACCTTCTTGCGGAAAAGAGCTCTGGCTTGATCGGACTTTCCTCCGGACTAAAAGGGGCGGTTGGCCATTTTCTCGCTCAGGACAAGAATGGTGTTGCGCTCGCAAACGCCAAGCGATTCGAATCGATACTCGGAAAAGGTAACTACTTTCTGGAGATACAAGATCACGGCCTCGAGCAGGAAAGTCAGTACCGAAAAGGAATAGTAGAGTTGTCTGAGAAATCTGGTATTCCGTTGGTAGCGACCAATGACGCGCATTATTTAACTCAAGATGATTTCAAGGCTCACGATGTCTTGCTGTGCATTGGTGAAGGAAAGACAACTTCGGACCCCACTCGCAGCAGCCTTGGAAACGATTCTTTTTATTTAAAATCCGCCGAAGAAATGTGGGATCTTTTTGGAAGAGAGCTGCCAGAAGCCCTTACAAAGACCCTGGAAATAACTGAGATGTGCAGCATCGAAATTCCGCTGGAAGACAATCTCCAGCTACCCAAATTTCCTATTCCGGTTGAATCCGAGTGCAACACAATTGATGAGTATTTTGAAGCGATAGTTTTCGAAGGGTTCGAAGAGAGGAAACGAAAAGTTTGGGACGTTTTCGAAGCGCGAGGTGAACTGAAGTATCCGATCAAGGATTATAAGGCGCGACTTGACACCGAAATTAAAACTATACGAAAGATGGGGTACCCTGGGTATTTTCTTATAGTTTGGGATTTTATTCGCTATGCACGAGACAGAAACATTCCCGTCGGTCCCGGGCGGGGTTCGGCAGCCGGATCATTGGTAGCTTATTGCCTTGAAATAACCGATATTGACCCGATTCAATATGATCTCCTTTTTGAGCGGTTCCTAAACCCGGAACGCGTTTCGATGCCTGATATAGATATTGATTTTTGCGTAAACGGTCGTGCGGAGGTTATCAATCATGTTTCTAAGCTTTATGGTGCGGAATCCGTATGTCAGATAGTCACGTTTGGAACGATGGCGTCAAAAGCGGCGATTAAAGACGTCGGGCGGGCTCTTAACATTCCATATGCGGAAGTCGAAAAAATTGCGAAAATGATTCCGCCCCCAGTGCGGGGCAGGAATGTAAGTATAGGGCAAGCGATTACGCAAGTCCCCGAACTTTCCAGTGCAATGAATAACGATCCGGGGGTGAAGGAACTCGTCGATCTTGCAATGCGTTTGGAGGGGTGTTCGCGTCACACGTCAGTTCATGCGGCTGGCGTCGTTATTTCTCCGAAACCACTCTATGAACTCGTACCCGTCGCAATTTCCAGCCGGAACGAGGAACTCACCAGTCAGTATCCCATGAAGGATCTGGAAAAGGTTGGAATGCTTAAGATGGATTTTCTTGCTTTAACCACCTTAACAATTATACAGGACTGCTTAAATACGCTTAAAGCGCGAACTGGACAAGTGCTTAATTGGAGCCAAGTGTCGCTTAAGGATGAGCTAACCATGAAGCTCTTTGGCGACGGGTTAACCGATGCTGTGTTCCAATTTGAATCGGGGGGCATGCAGGAGATCTGCAGACGCCTGAAGCCGACTGAATTAGAAGACCTTTCTGCGCTTAACGCTCTATACCGGCCGGGTCCTTTAGATGGCGGGATGGTCGATGATTTCATCGCGCGGCACAAGGGAGAAAAGCCCGTAGAATATCTTGTCCCGGAGATGGAGGAGATACTTAAGAACACCTACGGAATCCTGGTATACCAGGAGCAAATCATGCAGCTCGCCCAAAAGCTTGCCGGTTATAGTCTAGGCGAGGCTGATATGATGCGCCGAGCCATGGGGAAAAAAGATCGAAAGGAAATGTCGAAGCACGAGGCCAAATTTACCGAAGGAGCAATCGCAAATGGCGTACCCAGAAAGAAGGCCGATAAGATATTTCGGTTGATGGCGCAATTTGCCGATTACGGGTTTAACAGGAGCCACAGCGTCGCGTATGCTTACATTGCTTATCAGACTGCTTATCTTAAAGCGCATTACCCTGCTTATTTTTATGCAGCTGTTTTATCCAGTGAGGCGGATGATAGTTCAAAGATATATAAATACTCGAGCGAATTAGGAAGTTTTGGGTTGAGTTTATTGCCGCCTGATGTCAACGAGAGCGATCTGGGCTTTACCCCCTCGGAAAAGGCAGTCCGCTTTGGACTAACCGCCATAAAGGGAATTGGTGTTTCGACAGTCGAGTCGATTCTTAAAGCCCGAGCGGAAGGTGGCCGTTTCACTTCCCTTTTTGATTTCACGTCAAGACTTGCCCAAGGGACTATAAATCGCCGGGGTTTAGAGAGTTTGGTTGGAGCGGGGGCCTTTGATTCCATAATTCCCGAAAACGATGACGTTTTAAAGGGGCGTGCCCGGTTTTTTGCGGCGATAAATGACTCAATTTCTCACGCTCAAAAGGCTTGGGACAACAAACTTAGAGGGCAAAGTGACCTATTCGGGGAGCAGGCCTCCGGCGTAAACCCTTCGGGCCACGAACTTCCCGAGGTTGAACCATGGACTCAATCCGAACTGTCGGCTTACGAAAAAGCTTCGGTTGGCTTCTATCTCTCGATGCATCCATTAGAGAGCTACGAAAGGGTTCTGGACGAAATGAAAATTGGATCCATCGCGACATATCGTGACATTTCCCCGGGCGAACGTTTAACTCTGGCAGGGATGGTATCTAGATTTCAGGCAAAATACAGCAAGAAAGGAAACCGGTTTTGCATATTTCGCCTTGAAGACAAGACGAGCGGCGTTAAGTGCCTTGGTTGGGCGGATACATATAGTAGGTTTAGTGATATTCTTACCGACGATGAGCTTTTGGTAGTCGAAGGACGTGTTGAATCTAATGAGGGACAGGAAATCACGCTTGTTGTTGACGAAATAAAGCGTCTGCCGGATATGGTATTTAAGAGGGCCGCGAAAATGGCAATACAACTTCCTTCGCAAGGCATCGACGAACGACTGCTTGAGTCGATTCTTTCCCTTCTCAGTAAGAAGCGCGGTCATTGTGAAGTTATTGTTAGAGTTCCCCTCAAATATGGCATAATCGCCGATGTTTTTGCAGAGCCGATACAGGTCGAAGGCAGTAGTGATTTAGAAAATGGGTTGTCGGATTTGGGTTGTAAGGTCGTATGGAATTAGGAAACAGTGGTGCGAAAATTATGACTGAAGAAATAAGTGCGTTTGAACGCGTAAAAATAGCTAGACATTTAGAACGTCCTCATACGAAGGATTTGCTCGAAAGTATTTTTACAGATTTCGTCGAACTTCACGGAGATCGACGGTATGCAGATGATCCAGCTTTGATGTGTGGCTTTGCAAAGCTTGATGGAACTGATGTCGCCGTCGTCGGTCATCAGAAAGGTCGCGATCTGGATCAGCGCCGTCACAGAAATTTTGGTATGCCAAAACCGGAGGGATATCGCAAGGCCCTTCGCATAATGCACTTGGCGCAGAAATATTCGCGTCCGATAATTACGATAGTGGATACTACCGGCGCATATCCGGGTATTGACGCGGAAGAACGCGGGCAAGCAGAAGCGATAGCTTATAATTTGCGCGAGATGGCAAATTTGGACGTTCCGATCATCGTTGTTGTTTTGGGCGAGGGGGGCTCCGGGGGTGCACTCGCAATTGCGGTTGGGGATCGAATTTTGATGATGGAAAATGCGGTTTATTCCGTAATTTCCCCTGAAGGATGTGCCGCAATTTTGTGGAAAGACGCGGGAATGGCTGAAAGTGCAGCCAAAAATTTGAAGTTAACTGCCGAAGATCTAAAGCAAATAAATATTATAGATGAGATTATTCCCGAGCCTTTTGAATGGAAGTTCTCAGCAATCGAGGAAAAAGAAGTCGTCTTGGATGAGATAAGTAAGGGGCTAAAGGCCAGCTTATTGAAAAACCTCAAGAAACTTAAGAAAATGGATGCTAAGGAACGAAAAACCAAACGGTTTGCCAAGTTTCGAGAAATGGGATCTTGGATCGATGTTTAAAAAAAAACGGCAGATAGAATGCTATCCGCCGCAAGTGATCCATTTTTGCGCGAACTAGAAAGGAATTTCGTCGTCCTCGGGTTCATTCTCGGCAACGTCCGTAACACGATCTTCGGGTTCCGAATCACCAAAATTATTTGACGAGCTTGCACCAGCTCCTGCCGACATACCTTCCGAACGGGCTCCGCCGCTAATAAACTGCATATCGGTAGCCGTAACATCCAATGTTTGACGAGTATTTCCGTCTCTGTCTGTCCATTCGTCGAGCTTTAGCCGGCCTTCAATATAAACCGAGCTTCCCTTCTGAAGGTATTTTGACGCATTTTCCGCCTGCCGATTCCAAAGAGTAACTCTAAACCAGGTGGTTATATCCTGGAGTTCCCCGGCTTTGTCCCTTCTTTTTTCATTCGTCGCAATAGAAAAATTGCAGACTGCCGTGCCTTGAGGTGTATAGCGCAATTCAGGGTCGCGCCCTAAGTTTCCAACTATGATAATTTTGTTAAACGACATTTGTGTTCTCCATCTATCTTTTTTTCGGCGAACCGAAACAGATGAGTACGTCATCTGTTTGTATGAGTGTCCACACTAATTTAGTATTTAATTTGACATAATTTTAGACGCAATACTTCGAAAACACAAAGCTTGATGTATAAATTCTTAGCTACTCTTATCTGTGCCGCTGCGTTAACGCTATCGGTATACCCACACGCGGGGTTGGCACAAGAAAATCCGCCCTGGACAGGCCCACTTAAGAAATGCTGGTCATTCCCGAGCGACCAGGTATCGAATCTGAACGGCGCGTCCGATAACGAATCAGTTGTTATTATTCCGTTTAACAATAACGTACTCACTGCATTAGACGTCCGTAATGGAAAGCCGATTTGGAAGAGCACGTTTGAAAAGGAATTCAATTCGAACCTAGTAATTAACGGAAAAACGCTATTTATAACTCTAACGCCCAAAATCAAGCCCGAATTACCTATAAAAGTGGCTCTCGATAAGACCGAGTCGACCTATTCTGAAATTAGCTCCATCGATATTGACTCCGGCCTAAACAACTGGGCAAGACCTCTGAATTCCAGAAGCGACGATGAGATGACCTATATAAATAAGAACATCTCCGTAGTCTTCTCTTCGAGTAAGAACGGAGAAATTACTGCCTTTGGAATAGATGACGGAGAAAAATTGTGGAACGTAAACTTGGGAACTTCCCTCTCAAGCAGTCCTATCGTAAATGGCAACCATATTTTTATTCCCACAGCCAATAAGACCATTGTAGTCTTATCGGCTTCGGACGGCGGAATTGTTAATCAGATTCCCACTGGAATTGTTCCTTCAGCAATCGATGTTCGCGAAGAAAATATACTTGTCGGTGATTCGGATGGCAATGTAGATAATCTAGGGATTCAATCAGGAAAACTTAAATGGCGTGCGCGAACAGGAGGCAGAATTAGACAAATTAATCCCATAGAACAAAATACGTTAGTAGTTTCGGACGACAACTTTGCTTACCTTCTTGACGATGGAAGTGGCGACAAACTTTGGAAGAGAAGGCTTTCCGGAAGAATTTTGGGAAGTTCCCTTCGAGAAACACAAATCGGAGTTTTCTTAAGTAATGGCAGCAGTGAAGCAATTGTCATTGAACTCAATAGCGGGAAAATCATAAATCGTATTCCGACAGAAGAGACTGGGTATTTTGTGAGTGCTCCGATCATAATCGGCAATCGTATCGTACTTTCGACAAACACAGGCCTATATGCCTACGGCTCCGACTGCGATGAAAATTCACGTCCGAATACGAGTCAAAAGATAAATCCCTAAAATTGTGAAGATTCCCAAAGGCCCCCATACGGCTAATAATGGGGACAAATAGCCGCTCGTTCCGAGTTGTTCAAAAACGCTACCGGCTCCCATAAAAAGCAGCCAAATCGCGACGGCATATCCAAGTGTAAGAACATTTCCCTTTCGGCTTAAACTAAGCGCAAACGGTGCAGTAAACAGAGTTATAATAAACGGAAGGAACGGCGTCGCGTATTTTTTGTATAGCGAAATCAAATACGTACGAAGTTCGTCCGCCGAGTCACTAGTTTCAGCACGGTAATAGGTTTCGCGGAGATCCAAATGGCTAGGCTTTGTAATCGTCCGATCGAATGGATTTCTGACAGCCGGGATTCCACTTGCGGCGTTGTGATGAAGAACTGCTTTTCCCTGTTCCCATCGAAATTCTCTCGACGGCGTTAAAAATTCAATTTCGTTTTGTTTCCAACGCGCCTTATCCACTTGTATTAGCGATTCGATATTTGACGATGAAACTGAAAATTCGAATATAGAAAGCGCGGTTACAATTGTATTTCCGTTATCGGACGCATACGGGTGTTTAAAGGAGTAAATAAAATTTTCATTTGCGACCCAGTTAATTCCATCGTCATTTACGGCCTTGTTTCGGCTCCGGATCTGGTCCCGAAGCGCATCCTGTTTGCGGTTTGCACTAGTTAATGCCCATTCCTGAATGCCAAAATTTATTGCACCCACAACTATCATTAGTAGAAAACACGGGAGTAGTAATCTATAGATACTTAGCCCCGCCGCGGTCCAGGTCACAATTTCGTTTTGGCGTGACTTAATAATATAGGTTGCCAGGGTCGCTACCATTAGGGCGGACGGCGCAATTTGAATGTAAATATAAGGTAAAAGATAAAATAGATATGAGATGAGAAGAGTTACGCCGTTGTCAATGGTTCCAGCGAATTTCCAAAGTTCAAATGCTGTAAATACGATGAAAATCGATGTCAAAAACGCTACCGTTATTAGATAATTTTTTATCAGACTCAAAACTAGATCGAGATCAAGAATGCCGGTGGTTAAATCGATATAGGTATTCTTTGGAGAGACTTTATTTGCCGCCGGTTGCATCGGAGTCGCTCTGCTAAAGATTTCGCTAAACGAGATCGAACGCGTTATAAAAAGTCTTTGGGAAATGAATAACCAAACAATTGCCACATTGCACGATATAAATGGAATTAGCCCGCTCACCAAAACACTGATCGCACCGGTTCTCGCAAGTTGTTCTCCAAGTAATGCAAGGAGATAGTAGATTACTAAACTCACCAGAGCCAGCAATATCCCGAATCCACGTCCACCCCTATTAAATTTAGAAACGAGTGCAGCCCCAAGAAGTGCAAAGAGAAGCGGAGTAATCGACAACAAAATTCGTCGCTGCCATAAGATTTCCACATCCGTTCGTTCGGTTCCGATTAGAGTGCGTGAATGTCGCGCAAGTTCGGTCAACCCCATTTCTTCGGGCGTTCGGTTCGTTGTAGACAGCTTTTCAACGATATCACCACGTTTCGTTTTGACAGGAAGCCTCAATGCTTCAACGCTTTCCGTTGCGATTTTCTTTCCTTTGCCCCCATCAAAAGTCGTCACACTTGCCTGGTTCAGCACGATTTCCGAGTCGTCATCCTTAGAATCGATTCTACCTTCTTTTGCCGTTATCAGACGCGCCTGTCTGTTGTCTTTATCTTCCTGGTAAATAAAGATGTTTTCCCAGACGCCTTTCCCCACATTTCCGTTTCTGACAAATATGGTAAAACCCGCGAGCTCTGTATTGAATATCCCGGGTTCGACCGGTGATTCAAGTTTATGTAGTGCGGCTTGCAGAGCAACTCGCCGGACAATCTGAGATGCAATCGGTACGCCCTTCAGATTGACAAGAAATGCGAAAAGGGACAGTAGTATCCCGATCAGTACAACCGAAAGAGAAATTTGCAAGTTCCCGACACCCGCAGCTCTCAAAGCGACCATCTCGCTGTCGCCCTGCATACGCGACAATCCTATTATTACCCCAACCAACGCTGCGATTGGGCAGGTAAAGGCGATCACGTTCGGAATTAAAGCGATCGTCAGTTGCCAGGCAAGATAATTTGGTATTGCTGTGCTGAGAAGCAGATCTGAGTATCTGCCAGCTTGTTGAACAAATAGAATTACACTTAACAACAACCAAGTGAATACGAAATACGGGAGTATCGCTTGGAAGACGTATCTGGATACTAAATAGCTAAATCGTCTCATCTATAAGCCTGGGATTTAAATACGTGGGTCCGACGCTTGACTACTTCTTTATCAAGCACCCGAGATATTATTTTTCTCACGACTCCGGATAGTTGTTGCAACCCATCCGAGTTTCCTTCCAGGTATGTCGAGAAATTAAGCGGAGAAAGACGCTGCGTACTATAAAATAAATTGCGCGAAGCCGCCGAGATCGAACCACTCTTTGAGACTTTGTCACAGGCACCACACAGCAAGTCGAAATCACTCTGTAAACTCGCGGTTTCCAAATCGTCAAAATCACGACGGCAATTCCTACAACTCTGCCAATCAGGTAAATACCCTCCCAAACGCAATATCCAATACTCAAAGTAAAAGGAAACTGCGTCGAGTTTCCCACCTTTTTCTACTCCGGTTGCAAGACAGGCGGTCGCCATTTTGTAGAGATTCTCGTTTGGTTCATTCGGGGGGGCAAAATCAATCAAGAGCTCAACCAAATAGGCAAAACTCTCCAAAAAATATGGATCGCTAGCTTGATCAAAAAAAGAATTTAACAATTCAGCCTGTTCAATCGATACGAGCTCTCGTTCTTCGCGTTCAACAAAAGTTAATTGAACAATCGAAAAAGGCTCCAGAGAGCCTCCGAATTTGCTTTTTAGGCGTTTTGCCCCTTTTGCAACCCCGCGCAGCAGTCCCCGGTTTCGGGTTAGGCACACAACAATTTTGTCAGCGTCAGACAGGTTGTATGTTTTAAGTATCAATGCCTCTGTTTCAACTAAAGCCATTTATTACCAGGGAATAAAATAAAAAATCCAAGCCATTATCAAGCTAATTCCGACAAATTGCCCGAAAACCTTTAAACCGTAAATAATTTTTTCCCGGGTATCGCCAGTGGCAAACGCGCCAAACGCAGCGGCAACTATTCCGGCAAACGCAAGCAAATAAAGGAAATGAATCATTCTTTTCTCCCACCTTGTATGTCTAAGGCATCTATCACCGCAAGGTAATTAAGCAAACCGGCCACTTCCAAAAACCGTCCGCCATACTCAAAGGTTGCCCAGGCCGCAACGTCTTTCGGCGCATCGCTTCCAAATATCAAACTAATTACCATTCCAAGTCCATTCCCCAGTCTCGCAAATATGTTCAAAAGATAGAGCAAAGCGCCGTCGTTAAAGTCGAACCCCGGATAAAACGCTCCTCCGCTAATAAGAGCTATCACAAACATTGTCCAAATCGTCGCACCGATAATAATCCCGCGCCGCCAACGTCCTTGCTGAATATGTCCATAGCCTGGGAGAATCCAAGCTATAAATCCTATTACAAATGGATTATCCATAAATTTGTGTCACGCCTCTCATTTTTGTAAATTTAATGTATGTTATGAAGAATTGACCTCTATTTCTTCTATATAAGGCTCTTATTGGTTCTACCTTATCTAATTACCATAGATCAAATATTTTTTCCGCATTGTGGAAAACTTTTGCTCATCTGCACGCCAGCTTTCTTTGATCTCGTCGATGCCTTCGCCTTTCTCAAAAGATTCCCGAAGCCTTGTGTTGCCTGCTATTACATCGAAAGGATTCCGGTCATATACATATTCGTATGGCGTAGATTTCCAACCAAAATCGTTCGGATACATATCGAAAATCGTTTTTACCATCGCTACTCCCGTAATAACTGGTTCAAATATATCTCGACCCGTCACATGAACGAAAACACCGTTGCAAACTTCGTTTTGATATTTTTGAAACGTCGGCATAAACGCTGTCGGTCTGAA
The DNA here is from genome assembly GCA_037969475.1 of Pyrinomonadaceae bacterium. Taxonomy (GTDB): domain Bacteria; phylum Acidobacteriota; class Blastocatellia; order Pyrinomonadales; family Pyrinomonadaceae; genus Aridibacter. The sequence continues at coordinate 56,154 of JBBKXN010000034.1, forward strand.
GGTTACGCCAGGCAGCTCGAGCGTTTCAAGCACTTCCGCATATAAACCCGAATTAATATATGGCGCACCTACGAATTCAAATGGTCTTGTCGTCCCACGTCCTTCAGATACCTTAGTCCCTTCAAAAAATACCGTTCCCGGGAAAACCACGGCGGTGTCAACGGTCGGCATATTTGGCGACGGAATCACCCATGGAGAATCTGTTTCATTCAAAAACACATCGCGCAGCCAACCATCCATTTCGACGACCTGCAAATCACAGTTTATACGGAATTCTTCGTTGAATAGTTTAGCCAATTCGCCGACGGTCAATCCGTGCCGCATAGGGATAGGAAACATTCCGACAAATGATTCATGTCCTTTCTCAAGCAGACTACCCTCAATATCGATTCCATTTATTGGATTCGGGCGATCACAGACAAACATTTTCTTACCATAGCGTGCACAAGCCGCCATCGCATTTGCCATAGTATAAATGAATGTATATACCCGACCTCCAATGTCCTGTAAATCGAAAACAAGAGCATCTACATTCTCGAGCATTTTTTCGGTCGGCTCCCGTGTTTCGCTGTAAAGAGAATAAATGGGTAATCCGGTTTTTTCGTCCGTAGTATGTCCGGTCTCTACCATATTGTCCTGAACATCGCCACGGATACCATGTTGGGGACCAAACAACGCCGTGAGATTCACGTCCCGTGATTCGTGAAACAGATCTGCGACGTGCTGAAACTTATGGTTTACTGAGGCCTGATTACAAACAAGACCGACGCGCAACCCGCTCAGCAGGCCGGGGTGCTCATCCAGTAGCTTCTCAACACCCAATGTAACTTTAACTCTTTGTTGTGACATATTTACAGGCTAATATTAATGTAATACATTTACCTGAAATCGGAACACTTTTGTACGTGGAATTTGTATTTCTTTGAACGATCACAGCGTAAAATTGATTTGGATGCATCGCAGGATTTGAAATTTGTCCCAACGATAAAATCCTTTTTGAATACACGTATTAATCTTTCCACCAAAACACTTTGATTATGTTCAACGATATGTTGCGGTCTGTCAATTTGAGCATTTCATATTAAAGATTTATCATCTAACCTACGAATATGAACAAAGATGGAAATGGACGCTTGATACGCTCAACAACCGTATTACTGGTACGAAAAGACGGTAAAACCGCGATGGCCGGAGACGGCCAGGTTACTCTCGGCGAGACGGTCATAAAAGGGAACGCCCGCAAAGTAAGGCGAATATACAACGATCAAGTCGTGATTGGTTTCGCAGGTGCCACTGCTGACGCATTTACGTTGATGACGCGTTTTGAAGCCAAGCTCGAACAATTTCAAGGACAACTTGAACGGGCATCCATAGAACTAACGAAGGATTGGCGAACTGATAAATATTTGCGTCACTTGGAAGCGCTTATGATTGTAGCGGACAAAACGGACTCATTTTTGATTTCGGGAAAGGGTGACGTAATCGCATCCGATGAGGGAATTCTCTCTGTAGGGTCTGGCAGTATGTTCGCAACGGCTTCGGCGCGCGCACTTCTGCGGCACACGGATTTATCCGCAAAAGACGTGGCAAGCGAATCATTACGGATCGCAAGCGAAATCTGTATTTATACGAATTCAGAAATTGTTCTTGAGGAAATTTAGCCTCCATATCGATTGAAATTAATTATATAAAATATGGCAATATCATTAGGCGGAAAAATTAAAGAAATATTTCAAAAGCCGAAATTGGACGACCTAACGCCCCGTCAGATCGTCATCGAATTGGATAAGTATGTCGTCGGTCAGCATAAGGCAAAACGGGCGGTGGCAATCGCCCTTAGGAACAGAATTCGAAGGCAAAAGCTGCCTCCTGAAATTGCCAGAGACGTTCTGCCCAAAAATATACTGATGATCGGCTCAACCGGGATTGGAAAGACGGAAATTGCCCGCCGGCTCGCAAACCTGGCGAATTCGCCTTTCATAAAGATTGAGGCCTCGAAATTTACGGAAGTTGGCTATGTCGGACGCGATGTCGAAAGTATGGTCAGAGAATTGACCGACGTTGCGATCGATATGACAAAGCAAAAGGCTTTTGAAGATGTGAGAGAGCGGGCACAGCAGAATGTTGAGGAAGACATCCTCAATCTTCTACTTCCCTCCTCCGGAAACTTAGAGGAATTTGGAAGCGACAATACCATCGACATAATAGATGAAAACAAGCAATCCAGCCAGAAGCGTACACGCGAGAAACTAAAGACCCAACTTCGCAATGGTGAACTTGAAGACCGCGTAGTAGAAATCGAAGCACAGGATCGTTCCGGGCGAATGATCGATTTTGTCGGCGGCCAAGGCATGGAGGATATGGGCGTCAATCTTGGTGATATGTTTGGGAATCTTTTTCCTTCTAAAACGGTCAGACGCCGAATGAAAATTTCTGAAGCTCGCGCTTATTTGCTCCGAGAGGAACAAGAAAACTTGGTGGATATGGAGCAAATAACTCGTGAGGCGATTGCAAATACAGAATCATCGGGTTTCATTTTTCTAGATGAATTAGACAAAATTGCGGGAAGCAATTCAGGCGGCAGCGGGCCCGATGTTTCTCGAGAAGGTGTTCAAAGAGATCTGCTGCCGATCGTAGAAGGTACGACCGTAAACACCAGATACGGTATGGTAAATACTGAACATATTTTGTTCATCGCCGCCGGCGCTTTCCATGTATCAAAGCCTTCAGATTTGATTCCGGAACTGCAAGGCAGATTCCCGATCAGGGTAGAGCTTGAATCACTCACATTAGACGACTTTAAGCGCATCCTTATACAACCTAAGAATTCGCTTATTAAGCAGTATCAAGCGCTGCTTAACACCGAAGGAATAACGCTTAACTTTACGGAAGATGCAATTTCGACGCTCGCCGAGATGACGGTCGATATAAACAAAACAACTGAAGATATAGGGGCACGACGACTTCACACCTTACTCGAAAACCTACTCGAAGACATAAGCTTTCAAGGTAGCGAGCTTAAGCAGAAGGAGCAAACAATCGATGCTGACTTTGTTCGGGAACGTTTAGAAAGTTTGGTCGAGGACCAGAATTTAAGGCAATACATTTTGTAAATATGCAGTTGCATACCACTTCGCTTAATACGCTTAAGTCGCAAAAACACCTCGCTAAGCAGCTGCTACTTGTAGCCTGTTTTTCGGTTTATATCTCGGGTACCATGAGCTGCGGAAAGCGAAAACCGCCCCTCCCTCCTATAGAGCGAGTTGCACAGCAGGTAGACATAAACGGGAAACAGATTGGCGATAAGATCAACCTCGCGTGGCAAATGCCCGCGAGGAATGCCAAGGATGGTAGCACGTTAAATATCAGTCGAGCCGATATCTATCGACTTGCGGAACCTCTAAGCGCACCGTTCTCCCTGACTGAGGAAGAATTTGCGGCAAACAGCACTTTGATTGCATCGATCCCGATTGTAGATTCGGATTTCGGGCTAAAACAAAAAACGTATACGGACACATTACGATTTGCGGGGCAAGCCGCCCGCTTGCGGTATGCGGTCAGATTCGTAAATGCCTCCGGGCAAAGGGCAGCTTTTTCGAGTTTCTTTTTGATTGAACCTACGGCTCGGATCGCGGTTAGCCCCAAAGGTCTAAAGGTTGATCTTTCACAGAACGCGGTAAACCTCGAATGGACCGCCCCGACGGTTAATGAAGATGGTACTTCTCCTGCAAATATTCTTGGATACAATATCTACCGCGCAGAAGAAAATGCTTCGGTTCCGGAAAAACAAAATGACGCTCCAATAGATCAAACGCGCTTTAGTGATGAATTTTTCGACTTTGAAAAATCATACAGCTATTTTGTCAGAACGGTTTCCCTCGGCGCTGACGGTCAGCCAATCGAGAGTTCCTCTTCAGACACCATTAGCATATTCGCAAAGGATGCATTCCCACCTGAAGCCCCGAGTGCTATAACAATCGCCGCCGCACCAAATTCGATTTCAATTTTCTTCGCAACGAATTTAGAGAAAGATGTCGTCGGATATAGAGTCTATCGTTCAACTGATCCGACAAAACTGAAAACTTCATGGGATCTCGTGTCAGATAAATTGCTGACAACGAATACTTTTCAGGATAAGAAAATTCAGTCCGGCAAGACTTATTACTATTACTTAACCGCAATCGATAAGTATGGAAATGTTAGCGAGCCGTCTATCGTAATTTCAGAAACTGCATTTTAACAATATGAAGATTTGTCGTTTCAACGATGAAGGCAATTTGAGTTATGGAATTGTAAAAGATAAAGTGCTTTTGCCGATCGCAGGTTCTCCATATTCCACCCGTAATCCCTCAACGCTTCCGCAAATTCCTATTTCAGAAGTAGAATTGTCCCTACCTGTTGAACCATCAAAGATAGTCTGTGTCGGACGAAACTACGCGGCGCATGCCAGCGAACTAGGGAACGAAGTTCCTACAGAGCCTCTTCTATTTTTAAAAGCACCGTCCTCACTTATTTCCGACGGAGATAATATAGTTTTACCCGTTCAATCCGATCACGTAGAACATGAAGGCGAGCTAGCGGTCGTTATCGGACGCATGTGCAGATATCTGAAGGAAGCGGATGACCCGTTGGATTATGTTTTTGGATTCACTTGCTTAAATGACGTCACCGCGAGGGACGTGCAGCGGAAGGATATACAATTTACCCGCGGAAAATCCTTTGACACGTTTTGTCCTATCGGGAGGTTTATCGAAACCGAATTCGACATATCTGATTTGCGGTTAACTACTAAGGTAAACGGCGAGATCAAACAGGACAGTCGTACTTCTCAGATGATATTTGATATTCCGTTTTTAGTGCGATACATTTCAAATCAAATGTCTCTATTTCCCGGTGATTTGATCGCAACAGGCACTCCGGCTGGGGTTTCAAAACTCAGCGCGGGTGATGTTTGTGAAGTGGAAATTGAAGGACTTGGTGTTTTGAGAAATACCGTAATAGATAATTCGGAATAATTCAGAAAAGATAATCGGAGATAATAATGAAATTTTTTATTGACACTGCAAATTTAGACGAAATCAGGGAAGCCAGCGAGCTGGGGTTGATCGACGGAGTTACGACGAATCCGTCGTTGGTCGCAAAGGAGGGCGATATCGATTTTAAGAAGCGAATTGCTGAGATTTGCGAAATTGTTTCCGGTGACGTTTCGGCGGAGGTTACCGCCCTAGATACCAAAGGGATGCTCGAACAGGGCCGCGAACTCGCAAAAATCGCGGACAATGTCGTTATAAAATGTCCTTTAACGTGGGAAGGCCTCAAGGCGACGCGAATTTTTAGCGACGAAGGGACAAAGGTAAACGTAACGTTATGCTTCTCAGCTTCGCAAGCACTTCTTGCGGCTAAAGCCGGTGCAGGCTACATTTCTCCGTTTATCGGAAGACTTGATGACCTTTCACAAGACGGGATGAAGTTGATCGAAGATATCGTTCAGATCTACGACAATTATGGCTTTGAAACGGAAGTATTAGCCGCAAGTATCCGCCACCCGATGCATATCGTTGACTCGGCGCTCGCGGGTGCCGATGTCGCGACAGTTCCTTTCGATGTGCTTCAGAAGATCGTAAAACATCCGCTTACAGATAAGGGTTTGGAAGCATTTCTGTCGGATTGGAAAAAAAGTGGGCGGGAATAGATTTTCTATTCGGAACGTTTTAACGGAGGCGGATCTGATCCGCCTTTTTATTCCGAAATTAGTTCTTCGATTTCGCTCTTAAGTGCCTTTGATTCCGGATTTTCAGGCAGAGCGAGGGCAAGTTTCTCCTTAAATTCCTGATACTCTTCCGTTGTATCAAATAAATTGCCGATTTCTTCGAAGAATCCATTGAGCATCTCGTTTGAAAAACCATCGCTCAAATCAAATGTTTCGTCAATTCTTACAATCAGCATAGATATACTACGGAGCCAAGCGAATCGCGGATCTCCCAATAGTAGTTCGAGAAACTTCCCGCTGGTTACAACGCCAAATTCCTTTTCGTATCTTGCCCGCTCCCAATCAAGCAGGATTTTATGAAACTTCAGAAACTTATTCCGTATTTCTTTGAGATTCGCTTTTCTTTCTTCAAAATTACTCATAAAAATGTGACAAAGAAATCGCCAACTTGCCGCCTTTCGGCCTATTCATAAGATTTCACAAAAGTTCCCTGTTGTAAATCTTTCAATGCCTCCTGAATTTCCTCGCGCCTATTCATTACGAACGGACCATAACGCGCGACTGCCTCGTTTATCGGCGCTCCGGAAATAAGCAGAAACCTTACGCCGTCTACTCCGGCGCTGATTTTTACAATTTCGCCGTCCTCGAAAACGACGAGTTTCAAGCCATCAATTAAATTTTCGTCATTACCGGGCGAAAAACTCCCGCTTCCCTCAAATATATAAGCGAAGACCGCATGCCCACTTGCAATCGCCTGCTCGTACGATCCATTCGCGGGGATTGTCACATCTAAATAGGTTGGATCGGCTTCAATGTCCGAGACCACTCCTTTTGTTCCGAATACATTTCCCGCAACTACTCTTACAACCGTACCGTTTTCGAGCGTTACCAATGGTATTTCTTCGCGTTTGAACTCCTGGTAGCGTGGTTTCATCATCTTATTCTTGGCGGGTAAGTTTACCCAGAGTTGAAATCCTCCCATCTTCCCTTCCCGCATTTGAGGCATTTCTTCATGCATGATCCCACTTCCTGCCGTCATCCATTGCACATCGCCCTCGGAAATCACGCCCTCATTCCCGCTGGAATCACGGTGCTTAATGCTTCCGTTAAGCATATATGTTACGGTCTCTATCCCTCTATGCGGATGCATCGGAAACCCCGCGATATATTCATCAGGATTTGACGATCCAAAATGGTCAAAGAGCAAAAATGGATCCAAGTCGCTCAAGCTATGGCTACCGATAGCTCTCTTGAGCGTTACTCCAGCGCCATCCGAAGTAGTTTCGGGTTCCAGAATCCTCGCAATCTTTCTCGCTTTCATAATATCCCCTCTTTCGTTTGTAGAACTTCCAAAAATCTATTATTCTTTAGCTAGCTTATGATTATTCTATTAGCCGGCTAACGGAATGTCAAGCAGCTCGAACGTGTCATGGAAAAATCAATAAATACTATTCTTTCAAAGTTGTCCGTAGCAAGCAGAATCGCGAATGAAAAGCTTATGTGCGACATAGGGCTCCATTCGGGGCAAGCTCAGATCCTTCGCGAACTCGGAGAGAATGACGGACGCAGTCAAGCGGAATTAGTGAGAAGTCTTTGTGTTTCAGCCCCAACCGTAAACAAGATGGTCTCTCGTCTCTCTGAAGCAGGGTTTGTCACTACTCGCCAATGCCCCGAGGACAATCGCCTAATGCGCGTGCGTTTAACGGCTAAAGGAGCTCGCATCCAGCCGAAGATCGAAGAACAACTTCGAAAGCTGGAAACTGCCCTTTTGTCAGGCTTCAGCGAAACAGAAAATGTACTGCTGCCAATTTTACTGGAAAAAATACATGCTAATTTATCTCCGATTGCATCGCGGAAATAGATATAATTTTTTCACCTAATACGTTGTGATTTTGATCATATCTTTTTAAAACGAATGTGATAGCCTTTTCATCAGACCCTAAAGATTGGAGGTGAAATAACAATGAAAATCATCGTTGCAACGGATGGAACGGAGCTTTCCGACCCGGCTGTAGATGCGGTTACACGATTTAGACTCGGCGAAGGCGACGAAATCTTAGTCGTTTCAGTTGTCGACATGGCAATCCCGATGACGTTCGATGCGTACACGGGTTATATTCCCGACACAACGGAGCTCGAGAAAGCGGCACGGGAAAATGCTTCAAAAATCCTTGCTGATGCAAAGAAAGAGTTGGAAAATAAAATCGCCGACGATTCAGTAATACTTTCCACCGAGACGCTTTTTGGATCCCCGGAAATACAAATCGTCGAAAAAGCGGAAGAAATGAAGGCCGATTTAATAATTGTCGGATCGCATGGGTATAACCGTTGGGAACGTCTTCTTTTGGGTTCGGTATCAGATTCGGTCGTTCACCATTCGCCGTGCTCGGTTCTGGTTGTACGTCCATCCGATCGTTAGTCTAAGGTAACGGTTATGAAACTGGCATATGACGAAATCGGTAGCGGCGAACCTTTTTTGCTGCTTCATGGTTTTCCTTTGTCGGGAAAAATGTGGAGCGAAACTGCGGAAGCAATCTCATCGAAGGGTTACCGCGTCATACTCCCTGATTTACGCGGATTTGGAGAAAGTAGATGCGGCGACGAAATCGTTCCAATCGAAAATATGGCTAAAGATGTTGCGCAACTTCTTGACTTCCTGAAGATCGAAAAATCTATCATCGGCGGCCTATCGATGGGCGGCTATGTAACGTTTAATTTACTCAGAATCTTCCCTAAGAAATTTCGCGCATTGATTCTCTGCGATACCAACTACACTTCTGAGCCAAAAGAAAACCTACCGGCGAGACAAAACTTAGTCGACGAGATCGAAAAACATGGTACTCGGGCCCTCGTTGATCAGATGCTCCCAATGGCCGTTTCGGAATATACAAAGCTAAATAACCCGGATTTAATTTCAGCGCTAACAGACGAATTCCTGGCGTGCAGCGCATCTAGTGCGGCGGCGGCAATTCGCGGAATCGCTTCACGAAAAGATCATACGGCGACCCTTAGCAAAATCGACGTCCCTACCATCTTGATATTTGGACAAGAAGACAAAATTACCAATGTCGAGAGCGCCGAAAAAATGGCTAGCCAGATTCAAGGCGCGAAACTTTCAGTTATCCCAAACGCCGGACATCTTTCAAATCTTGAGAATCCCCAAGTTTTCAACTCGACTGTCCTAGAATTCCTAAGATCAATAAATAATTGAACAACGAAACTGTAACAATCAACTCCCGAAAATATGATGGAAAAATTAATCGCAGCTGGAAGGCCCGGTTGATCGAGCAGAAGGGCTCTAAACTATTGTTCGTCGGCGAGTTTGAGCGCGAAGTAATACATGAGGATTTGGGAATTATCAGACGCGGAACAATTTCTTATGAGTATTATTGGCTAAACCGATGGTACAACATCTTCCGATTTCATGAACCAAATGGGGATTTCCGAAACTTCTATTGTAATATCAATATGCCGCCGACGTTTCGTAATGGGGTATTGGATTATGTAGATCTTGATATTGATGTGATCATTTCAAAACAATCGGATTTTACCATTCTCGACCGCGACGAGTACGAAGAGAACCTTAGGTTTTTCGATTATCCGGAAAGCGTCCAAATCACTGTCGAGAAAACCATTGCAAAATTGAAGGAAATGTTCGCGCTTGGCGAATATCCTTTTGATAGTAAGCGGATCGAGATACAAGGAAGTCAATAAAGCGGGAAATAAGCTTGATATGAAAAGGCTCTTTCTTGGGAAAGTATCTATTTTGGTCTTGATTGCGGTACTCGTATCAATATTTTCGTTTAAAACCCTAGCTTGCTCTCCGTTTCCACAGCCCCGCTTTCAACTAAAAACCGTGTCGATCAATAATTGCTGGTTCGGTCCTGCGGACAAGAATTTCAACGGAAATACTGATGTAGTCGAGTTTATAAAACTCGGGACTAGTCTCCCCGATTCTGATTGTGGTTCGATATCTCTAAACAGCGAAGAACAAGTATTTTTTAATGAGATGATATCCGGCGTAAAAGACAAAGATATTGGCTTTGCCACCGCGGTGTTTTTGAAACAATCAAAGCAAGAGTTTGAATCTATTCTTGCAAAGAATAAACAATCTGAAGAAGACGAATGCAGCTGTAGAATCTATTCTGACCTCGAGCGTCGGGGAGAATGGACCTTCTTCATCGACGAGAGCAAAGCTACTTGCTCAATTGGAATTGCGGATGGGATGGAATGTCAGGTGGTTCCAAAGAAAAAATGCGCCGTGAAAGTAGATCACTTTGACGGTTCGAAATCGGTGCTTGAGGAAAATGCAGATGATACCGAAAAGAGCTTAGTGCCTATTCTTGTTGTCACAGCGATTGGGCTGAGCCTGTTGTTTGCCCTGCTATTTTTGTTTACCCGATCAAGGCTCTAGCAGGTATTTTCGCATTTCAAAGCACTTCAACCGTCCAAGCCATTTCTCCAATTTACGAAAATCCAATATTCCTCTAAACTTACTCTATGCAACCGGAAACAAGCAAAAAAGATATGGACAAGCTCGAATTACTCGAAGACAAATCCCGTAAAGCCGAACTGGGCGGTGGTGAAGCACGCGTGGCAAAGCAAAAGGCTCAGGGTAAACTGAGCGCCCGTGAGCGCATCGACTTTCTTCTTGACGAAGGAACCTTCGAAGAGTTTGATAAGTTTGTAAAGCATCGATCAAAGGATTTTGGTTTGGACAAGCTTCAATATCCCGGCGACGGCGTAGTGACCGGACACGGCCTGATCGATGGGCGAGAGGTTTTTGTATTTGCCCAGGACTTCACAGTTTTTGGCGGCTCGCTTTCCGAAACCCACGCCCAAAAAATCTGCAAGATCATGGATATGGCAATGAAAACCGGTTTTCCGGTTGTTGGGCTAAATGATTCCGGTGGGGCAAGGATTCAGGAAGGTGTTGTTTCCCTCGGTGGATACGCGGATATTTTTCTTCGAAATACGCTTGCGAGCGGTGTTGTTCCGCAAATTAGCTGTATTATGGGGCCGTGTGCGGGCGGTGCCGTTTATTCACCGGCAATTACGGATTTTAACATCATGGTAAAGGACACGTCTTACATGTTCATCACCGGTCCCGATGTTATAAAAACCGTAACCCACGAGGATGTCACAAAAGACGAGCTTGGTGGCGCAATGACCCATAACGCAAAATCCGGTGTTGCACACTTTGCTGCCGAATCGGACGAGCATTGTCTCCAAATCACCCGCGAGCTTCTCTCATTCATACCTTCGAATAATATGGATGATCCGCCTTTTGTTTTGACTGAAGATCCGGCAGATCGCGCCAATGAAAAGCTCAATTCGATCGTTCCAGAATCTTCAAATCAGCCATACGATATTCGCGATATCATCAATAACGTTGTCGACAATGAATATTTCTTTGAAACGCAGGAACATTTCGCTCCAAACATCGTTGTTGGCTTTGCGAGGCTCGGCGGATACTCTGTTGGCATCGTTGCAAATCAACCGGCATTTCTTGCAGGCGTCCTGGATATCGATGCTTCTGTAAAAGCTGCCCGATTTGTGCGTTTTTGCGATGCTTTTAACATCCCTCTGATCACATTTGAAGACGTTCCCGGATTTCTTCCGGGAATTAATCAGGAACATTTCGGAATTATCCGCCACGGCGCGAAACTCCTCTACGCTTTTGCCGAGGCGACCGTTCCAAAGATAACCGTTATCACGCGAAAAGCTTACGGCGGCGCATATTGCGTCATGGCATCAAAACATATTCGTACTGATATTAACTTCGCGTACCCAACCGCCGAAATCGCCGTTATGGGTGCGGATGGAGCCGTCGGAATTCTTTACCGAAATGAATTCAAAGAAACTACCGATGCAAGGACTTTGCTCGAACAAAAGAAAGCCGAATTTGAAGAAAAATTTGCAAACCCATACGTCGCCGCCGAAATGGGGTTTATCGATGAGGTGATCGAACCGAAATTTACCCGCCCGAAATTGATTCGGGCTCTTTCTCTGCTGAAAAACAAGAGGGATACAAATCCGCCAAAGAAGCATGGGAATATTCCTCTTTAGGTAACTACTTTCATAAACACACAGAACTTCATGGCCAAATAGATATGGATTTATCGGCAGCGGTAATCAAAATAAACAATTATGAATAAAGAAAATTTTGCATTGAAAATATATTCAGTATCCTTAACTCTGATCCTGGCATTCCTTCTTGTTTCAGGTTTCAAATCAACCGACACAAACCGACAGTTCGAAGAAATTACCGTGAAACGCATAAACGTAGTCGAACCCGACGGAAAATTGAAGATGGTAATTAGCAACCAAACCCTCCAACATCCGGGAATGGTCGATGGCAAACTTTTTCCCAAGCGAGAAAGGCCGCCCGGCATTATTTTCTTTAATGAAGAGCAAGACGAAGTCGGGGGATTAGTATACGCGGGAAACAAGGAGATCGGCGCCAACCTTGTCTTATCAGTTGATCAATATAAAGACGATCAAATAATGCAGCTTCTGCAGCAAACGGATAAAAACAAAGATAGTCAATACGGGTTGCAGTTTTGGGAAAGAGATAAAAACTTGACACAGCCACTTCGTAAAAAGACGTGGGAAATGCTGGATAAACAAGGATATAACTATCAGGAAAAATGGGAATATCTGAAAAAACAGAATGGAGAAGAACCTGTGTTTGCACCAAGAATGTTTGTTGGGAAGAAATATAGCAGAGAGACCGGGATGTTTATTCAGGATAAGAATGGAGTCGATCGATTGCGCGTCTATGTAGACTCGAGCAATAATCCCAGGGTTGAAGTTTTAAATGAACAAGGAGAATTGATCAAAAATCTTTTGGAAAATTAATGGTGCCGAGGGCGGGACTCGAACCCGCATGGATCGCTCCACACGCCCCTCAAGCGTGCGTGTATACCAATTTCACCACCTCGGCTTGATTTTCACAAAATAGAAACTATTTCTTTTCGTCGGAAGGTTTTGTGTCAGACTTTTCGTCCGCTTTTGGCGCTTCTTTTGTATCGGGTTTTTCTTCCGGTTTAGCGTCATCCTTCTTCAGCACAGCGTTCGTCGCAGTATTACTACTCTCTGTTGCGGTATTGGTGTTTGCCGTATTCGCATTTGCATCCACCACACCGGTTGAATTCTTTTTCTCGCCCTGAGTTTGTAAAACCGAAACATCGCCGGTAAACGCCGGCAAAGAAAGAAATAGCGCAGACAGCATAAATACAGTCGCGGCAACAATTGTCAGTTTCGATAACACCGACGCAGTGCCGCGCGGATTCAACGCCGTACTCGATACGCCGCTTGTAAACAAAGCGCCCGCGTCAGTTTTTCCGGGTTGAAGAAGCACGGATACAACCAAAACGAGACAACTAAAGAAAAATACAACAAATAAAAAGGTTTCCAATTTCTTACTCCAAACTACTTATAATTTACGATCTGCGCGAAACTCTCAGCATCCAAACTCGCTCCGCCAACCAACGCACCATCTATATCGGTTTCGCTCATCAGTTCCTTAACGTTGCCCGGTTTAACCGATCCTCCATAAAGGATTCTCGTCGCGTCCGATGCTTCGTTTCCGTGTGTTTCTTTCAAACTTGCGCGGATAAATGCATGCATTTCCTGAGCCTGTTCGGGCGTCGCCGTCTTTCCTGTGCCAATTGCCCAGACAGGCTCGTAAGCGATAATAATACGTTCCATATCTGAAACTGTCAAACCCTTTAAGGCACCTGTTAGTTGGGTTTTGACCACCGAATATGCACTTCCCGCCTCCCTCTCATCGAGACTTTCACCTACACAAACTATTGCGGTTAACCCGAAATGCAGACAAGCTTTGGTCTTGTCATTTACCGATTCATCAGTTTCACTATAAAACTGCCTTCGCTCCGAGTGTCCAATAATTATGTGGCTTGCGCCGACATCCTTGATCATATCCGCACAAACTTCACCTGTATTTGCCGAATGTTCAAGGTATCTCGAACAATCTTGTGCAGCAACCTGGACGTTTGAACCCTCCGTCCGGTCTGCCACGGTTTTGAGCGAAGTAAATGCCGGAGCGATAACTACTTCGCAATGTGTCGAATTTGCTACCAAAGATTTAAGCTCAACGGCTGTGTTTACTGCTTCATCGTGGAGCTTATACATCTTCCAATTACCGGCCATTACTGGTTTTCTCATATATTTTATTTTTCGCTTAGCGCGGCAACCCCAGGCAATTCCTTCCCAGATAGAAATTCCAATGTCGCACCGCCGCCCGTCGAAATATGTGAAATTTTATCACCTAAGCCAGCTTGGTTTATCGCAGCAACGGAATCTCCTCCGCCGACCACGGAGAAGGCGCCATTTTTAGTAGCTTTGGCAACGGCATTCGCAATAGCGATCGTTCCTTCATCAAAGGGCTTTTCTTCAAACATTCCCATCGGACCATTCCATATTATTGTTTTCGCACCCTCAAGAGCCTTTTCAAAAACAGCACAAGTTTCCTTTCCGATATCGAGACCGACTAAACCCGTATTCGTAAAATCAATCGGCATTTCACGCATAGAGTTTAATGGATCAAAAGAATCGACTGTTTTATGGTCAGTTGGTAAAATGAGTTCGACTCCGGCATTTTCTGCTTGCTTTTTGATCTCTAGCGCCATCTGCATCATATCGTCTTCACAAAGCGATTTTCCAACAGTGTAACCCATCGCCTTGAAAAAGGTATATGCCATTGCTCCGCCAATCAAGAGTTTATCTACCTTCTTTTTTATCAACGACTTAATGACAGGAATCTTATCTGATACTTTAGCTCCTCCGAGGATTGCCACAAAGGGTCTTTCCGGGTTTTCGAGAACCTTACCTAACACTTTAAGTTCTCTTTCCATAAGAAACCCGGCTGCGCATTCACCTACAAATTTTGTCATTCCCACAGTAGATGCGTGCGCACGATGAGCAGTTCCAAATGCGTCATTTATATAAACATCAACATTCTCAGCTAATTCTTTGGCAAATACATCGTCGTTGGCTTTTTCGCCTTTGTGAAACCGCAAGTTTTCCAACAGCAAAACTTCGCCGTTTTGGAGTCGCGCGATCGCCTTCGATACTTTTTCGCCTACACAATCGTCAACAAACTCGACTTTCTTGCCCAATATTTCAGAAAGCCGTTCGCCTACCGGTTTTAGGCTAAATTCGCTGGCATGTTCGCCGCTTGGCCTTCCCAAATGGGAAGCTAAAATGACCTTAGCACCATTTTCTGTTGCGTATTTGATTGTCGGCAAAGCCCCTTCGATCCGCGTGTCATCGGAAACCTTACCTTCGTCAATCGGCACATTGAAATCCACACGAATAAATGTGCGTTTCCCTTCCAATTCTAAGTCTTTGATCGATTTCATTTATTTTTGAAATTAAATTAAAAAAAGAAGCGAGAGAATAATCCCAAGCTTCCCATATTACCTCAATAAACCACTTATAAACCTTTGCTGGCAATATATTTAACCAAATCCCGAACGCGGCAAGAATAGCCCCATTCGTTGTCGTACCAGGTTAAGATTTTCACTGACGTGCCGTCCAAAACAGAAGTGTTATCGGCGTCAACTATCGAAGAATGGGAATTGCCCCGGAAATCGATCGAAACGAGTGGCTCCTCGGAAAAACCCAAAATACCCGCTAATTCTTCGTTCGCCGCATTTTTGAGCACGCGGTTAACTTCTTCCGTCGTCGTTTCCTTTTCCACGTTCATGACAACATCGACGAGCGAAACATTTGGAGTCGGCACACGAACCGAGATCCCTTCGAATTTCCCTTTTAATTCCGGAATAACGAGTGCAACGGCTTTCGCTGCACCGGTTGAAGTTGGGATCATTGAAAGTCCGGCTGCTCTTGCTCTTCGAAGATCTTTATGGGGTAAATCGAGTAGTTGCTGGTCATTAGTATACGAGTGGATGGTCGTCATTTGCGCATTCTTAATGCCAAAATTCTCGTGAATGACCTTGGCGACGGGTGCGAGACAGTTTGTAGTACACGATGCGTTGGAAATTATATGGTGGTTTGCGGCCTCGTAAGTGTTTTCGTTCACCCCAAGCACAATAGTTGCATCAGGGTCTTTCCCGGGAGCCGAAATAATAACTTTCTTAACCGTGCCGCGAAGGTGTTTTCCCGCCGTAGCTTGATCACGAAAAATCCCCGTTGATTCAATTACGATCTCCGCACCGACTTCCTCCCAAGGAATTTGAGCGGGATCACGCTCGCTAAAAACCTTAAAAGTATCTCCATCAACTGTTATCGAATCTTCCGTGTGGGAAATTTCCTGCTCGAGGTTTCCCATTACTGAATCGTATTTTAATAAGTGTGCGAGTGTCTTCGTGTCCGTTAAATCATTCACGCCAACGAAATCAATACTATCGTCATTTAGTGCCGTCCGCATAACATTTCGCCCGATGCGTCCGAACCCGTTAATTCCTACTTTAACTGCCATCTTTTGAAAAAACTCCTTCTGGTAAATTCCTGCAGAAATGATGACGATAACGCAAATTTCTCCAAATTTCAAAGAGGCAGTTTGACAATCAACACGCGTTCGAATAAATGTAAACCTTTCAACACTTTGAATTCTTTTTTTGAAACAAACAGAAAAAAATCGGCGTAATAAGTGCTTGAGTTATCTAATCCATTAATAAATCCGTACTTAGAGTCTGGAGTCCTGTAATATAATGATTTTTTCATACCGAACCGCGTTCTCGCTGGCTATCATTTTTTCCGCTTTATTCTACAACAGCGTCGAGGTAAGCGCCCAAGATACGGAAGAGCGTATTGCCAAAAATTCCGCTTCCAAAAACGTTGATGAAGGTATTGTTGATAACCCGGACGCGAATAGTCCCGCTACCAGGATTCTTGATGTCGTGGCTAATATCACTCCGATTCCTGGCCGCAAGGTTAATCATAATTTAGCGAGAGTCGGAGTAGATCCTACCCAAACGAAATCGCTGACCCTAAACGATGCTATCCGGCTCGCTCTCGAAAACAACAATGAAATTGAGATAGCGCGAAGCGACGTCAAGATTGCAGAGTCTGGCCTGCGTTCGCTATTGGGCCTATACGACCCGACATTTACGGTCAGTCCCTTATATTCAACCAACGTTCAACCCGTCATAAATATCTTTTCCGGTGCAGATGCATCGGGCGTTGTTTCTCAAACCCGTTGGAGCGGAAACACGAGTTTTAGCCAGTTTATAAAACAGGGCGGCGGAGATTATAATGTGTTTTTCAACAACAGCCGGGCATCTACCAGTTCAACGGCGTCGACACTTAACCCAAATTTCTCGTCTAGCCTGGGTGTTTCGTTTACTCAGCCGTTATTCCGAAATCGTTCGATCGATAGTAACCGGCGCCAGATAAAGATTCAGCGAAAGATAATTGCTCAGTCTGACACGGATTTCCGAAGGAGGACGATTGAAATCGTTGCGCAGGTTCAGCGCGCATATTGGGATCTCGTATTTGCGCTTCGGGACCAACAAAATCGAGCTGCAAACCTGGATTTAACAAAAGAGAATTTACGCCAGGTCGAAGCGAGAATTGCAGCCGGAGCCGCTGCACCGCTACAAAAAGCGGAGGTAAATACTGAGCTTGCGAATCGTGAATCCGATGTCTTGCTGGCTTCGCAACAGGTCTCGATCACAGAGAATACGCTTAAGCAGCTTATGCTTAGGGATCCATCCTCTCCTTTCTGGTCCGACAGTTATGTGCCAACCGATTCGCCGGTTTTTAGCGTCGATGTTGTTAATCTTGATGACGCTCTAAAAGAAGCCACAGCGAATCGTCCCGAACTTCAAAGATTAAACTTACAACGGGAGATCAACGAAATTGATCGCGCCTTCTTTAAGAATCAAACGAAACCAAAGATCGATTTTGAAACAAATTTCTCGCTCGACGGTCTGTCTGGTACCGCAGCGACTACCGGGGGCGGTGCAACGGTTAACCCGGCGTTTGTTGGCGGTTACGGCACAGCGCTTTCAAATGTTTTTAGTGCGAATTACCGGACATTTTCTGCGGGAGTGACGATTTCCTTTCCGTTGCGAAATAAAACTGCGAAAGCCAACCTCGCTACAGCGCGTTTTCAACAAGAGAGGATTGAAGCCCAATCGAGGTCGCAAGAGCAAATTGTGATTGCGGAAGTGCGCAACGCCGTACAGGCGGTCGAAACGGCTCGCCAACGGGTATTGACGTCGAGACGTGCACGGGAAAATGCAGAAATTCAACTTGATGGCGAACGCAAGCTTTACAGTGTCGGGCGTTCGACGACGTTTTTGTTATTTCAACGCGAAAATGCTCTGACCAATGCGAGAAATGCCGAAATCCGTGCCGAAACCGATTACAACAAAGCTCTCGCTGATCTTCAAAAAGCGACATCAACGACCTTTTCTGTAAACAATATTGTTGTTGATTCCCCACGAAAAACGGGCAATTAGTTTTCATATCAATTTCGACATCGAGCGGCGCCGGCAATATCCCCGACGCTGTTTTTTTCTGCCCGCTTTATGTTTGAAACTAAGTCTGCGAAAATAATTTCGTGAAAATATCTGCGGCGATTATTACAAAAAATGAAGAGACTGAAAT
>JBBKXN010000035.1:0-92578 GCA_037969475.1 Pyrinomonadaceae bacterium
GTACTTTAGTTTTAGCTCGATTCCACTGAGCCTGTTTCAACCAAGTTTTATCGGTTCACAAGTTTAGCCACGCCATTTATGGCGTGGTTAGTTTTTATAGCAGCATGTAGGGCGTTTCAGCGT
Source organism: Pyrinomonadaceae bacterium (assembly GCA_037969475.1). GTDB lineage: Bacteria > Acidobacteriota > Blastocatellia > Pyrinomonadales > Pyrinomonadaceae > Aridibacter. The sequence goes on from JBBKXN010000035.1 coordinate 124, forward strand.
TCTTTTTATGTTCCAGCCCCCCTCAATCCTGACCGTTCAAGATTTTTGGATTAACGAGTCCACCGTTTTTATGCATCGATATTAATCTTGATCGTGGTAAATTGTCCTTATCCGGCAATTGAATGGGGATAAAGAAGCATGAAAAACGAAAAAATTGACCGAAAGGAATTTATACGGAAAGCGGGTCTTGGATTGCTGTCAATTCCGTTGATAGTTCAAGGTTGCGCCAGTTCGGCTGAGTCTCAAACTGCGGTGGGGAAAGATTGCGGCTTTACCGATTCTGCGACAGAAGGACCATTTTTTGTCTCTAATTCACGTGAAAATGTGAATATCAATTTCACGAATCTGCCGGGTAAACCGATGAATTTGAGCGGCGTAGTTTATGGCGGCGAAGATGGTAAAACTCGGATCTCGGGAGTAAAGATAGAGGTTTGGCATGCGGATAAAGATGGTATCTATTACCCAACCGGTGATGGCAACATTTCCGATTACAAGGCTTCGGAAATCGCGCTCCGCGGTCATGTTTTTACAGATGAAAAAGGCGCATATTCATTTACCAGCATCGAGCCCGGGCTATATCCTGGTCGTCGAAGACATATCCATTACAAAATAATTGCGAAAGATCACCAAGAATTAACGACACAATCCTATTGGATGAGCGAAAAAGACGATCAAACCGCAAGAAACGATTGGACAGACAGAAACACCGAATCTTGTCGATATGTTGATTTCAAAAATGCAGGCAAAGAAGGAGCCCACGGAACTTTTGATGTTTTTCTGAAGACGCGGGGCTAAGAAACCGAAATCTTTCGATATTTGTGGGTTAAGGTGATGTTCGCTAAGATTAGCTTAATGAAATAAATAGTTTAGCGGTCAGAAGTACGAAAAGATGTTTGTAAAGAACAAGGATTCATAGCTATGAAAAACAAAAGACTCATCGGCATTGTGATAGCAGTAGCATTTCTATTGCTTATACCATTTATAGCGATGCAGTTTACAAGTGAAGTGAACTGGAACGGGTTCGATTTTCTCGCCGCAGGTGCCCTCCTTCTAGGCACCGGTCTCGCGTGTGAGTTTGTAATGAGGAAAGTAAGCAAAACTACTTACCGAATCGCCATCTGTGTAGCAATTCTGGCAGCGCTGCTTCTCATTTGGGTGGAACTGGCAGTCGGCATCTTTGGAACACCATTCGCCGGAAGTTAGAGAACATGAGCTCGAGATAAAAGTAACGGAGTAATAAAAACGTTTTGGAAATTCGATCAAAGCAAGCTGTGCGTAAATCTTTGCGTGCTTTGCGGTTAAAGCTCTATTTGGGTTACCGAAGAGTTCGCCAAGACTGAAACGCAAAGAAACGCAAAGGTAAGAAAAATAGTGTTGAATATTAGCAAATCCGAAGCGATTGCGAAGTCGGAACAATTGATAAAATTAGAAGCGAAAGTGTCCAATATTTTTACGGAAAATCTTCCTGGCGACACCGAAAAGAAGAACTTTACGCGACAAGTTCAAAAAGCCTGTTATTCAGAAACATATCCCATAAAAACCTCAGATCCCTCAATGGTTCATTTCAATGCTGATCTGGCCGATGAGCTGAATTTGCAGTCAGAAGCTCGCGAAGATCTTCTTCAATTATTGAGCGGAAATGCAAACTTGGAAGGCTTTTCGCCGTATGCAATGTGTTATGGCGGGCATCAGTTTGGGAATTGGGCGGGGCAATTGGGGGATGGGAGAGCGATAAATATCGGGGAGGTCGAAGGTAAGACCGGAGTGCAGACTTTGCAGCTCAAGGGGGCGGGTATGACACCCTATTCCCGCGGGGCTGATGGGCTGGCAGTCCTGCGTTCGTCGATCCGGGAATATCTTTGCTCGGAAGCGATGTTTCATCTCGGAGTGCCGACTACACGTGCATTATCATTGGTTTTAACGGGCGATGAAGTACTGCGCGATGTTATGTACAATGGAAATTCCGCGTACGAAAAAGGGGCGATAGTATGCCGCGTTGCTCCGAGTTTTATTCGTTTTGGAAACTTTGAAATATTTACATCGCGACAAGACTTAGACACACTCAAGACGCTTTTGGATTTCACAATCGATCAGTATTTCCCGCATCTTGGAGAGCCTTCTAAGGAAATTTATTTACAGTTTTTTTCCGAAGTTTCGGAAAAAACGCTCGATTTGATGATGCATTGGCAGAGGGTGGGTTTTGTTCATGGCGTGATGAATACGGACAATATGTCGATCCTTGGTTTGACGATCGATTACGGACCTTACGGCTGGCTTGAAAATTTCGAACAGGATTGGACGCCAAACACAACCGATTCCCAGCACGGGCGATATCGCTATGGCAATCAGCCTTCGATCGGACTTTGGAATTTGACGCAGCTTGGAAATGCGATCGTTCCTTTAATCGGTGAAACAACGCCGCTGGAAAAAATCCTTGGGAAATACCAGCAGGATTATTTAACGAAATATTATCAGCAGACCGCGGCGAAGATCGGGCTTACTGAAATCGACGACGGCTTCAAAAAACTCGCCATTGAATTGGAAGAAATTTTAGAAGAATCCGAAATGGATATGACGCTTTTTTATCGCAATTTGAATAAGTTTGATTCGGCACAACCAAACGAATTCATAGGGTCACTCAAAGATTCGAGCTACGCCGAAGAGTTTTTAGTGTTCGAATCAAAATGGATTGAATGGCTCGAAAACTACGCAAAAAGAATTGTCGAGGAAAATGAGGATCCACCCGCAAGGATTAAGCAGATGAATCGGCAGAATCCAAAATATGTTTTGCGGAATTATATGGCTCAACTGGCAATCGACAATGCCGACAAAGGCGATTACAGTTTGGTTGAAGTACTCTACGAGATGCTCAAAAAGCCATATGACGAGCAACCTGAAATGGAAAAATGGTTTGCTAAACGACCCGATTGGGCGAAAAACCGCGTTGGCTGCTCGATGCTTTCGTGTAGTTCTTAGGAGGTGACACCGTGCCCACGTTGTCAGGTAGTTCTACAATTATTTTGCGATATCGGATTTACCAATTAGTAGTATTTTTCAGGCTTATCCGTCCCGAAGGGACAAAACGAAAATAACCCCTCGATTTATCGCGGGATACTGACAAAATATGATTTTGTCCTGCAGGGACGGTTGAATAGCTTTTTTCAGTCGTTCTTCCAGGACTTGATATCGAGATTTGATAATCTTCCCAGCGATAAATCGTTGGGCGATTGTCGTTAGCTCCTGCGGAGCAAATTCCAAATATTCGAGTATTGCGAAAGTGAATTCTCGAGGCGACGAGGATCATACACCACTTTGAAACTCTTGAAGCGTTAAAGGTTTGAATTTCACAAGACATATAAAGTAAACTTCACGAAATCGACAGTTAATTAAAGGAAATTTATCATGGCATTTCTACCAATCCCGAGTATGCTGCTCAAGCAGCTTTATACCTTTAACAGCTTAAAAAACACCGAGACCGGAATTAAATTTTCTATAAAGAATCGTCTCACTGATGTGAAATTTTCCGAGCTGAAATCGGTGAAGATAAATGGCAAAGAGATCCCGAAGGATAAGATCAAATTTGCTTTCGGCGATGGCGAAATGTTGTCGGCTAATGATATTTCGGAAGATAATCCTGTCGATTTTCCGCTTCGCAAAGTTATTGATGTTCATGCCGAAACCGCAAATCTTGAACACGGTAAACACAAAATAAAAATTGCCGTCAAAGCGAAAGGCTATGGTTCGCTAAAGTTTGAGGTTGAAGACGCGATTCCTGAAAAGGAAAGCTACGATGTCAGTATTCCAAGAGATCGGGAGGATGACTTTTCGGAAGATGTTATAAAAAAACGTCAGAAATTTGTCGAAGAATATTCGGGTGCGAAGCTCGAACATATCAAAAATTATTCGTTTGATCCACACACATTGGAAGGGAATTGCGAGAATTTTACCGGCGTTGCACAGATCCCGATCGGGTTTGCGGGACCGATCAAGGTTAATGGCGAATATGCAAATGGAGAGTTTTTAGTGCCTTTGGCGACGACCGAAGGAACACTCATCGCTTCGTATAATCGCGGAATTAAGGTTTTAAATTTATCAGGCGGTGTGAAATGCACGGTGGTCAGCGATGCGATGCAAAGAGCCCCGGTTTTTGTATTTGAAGACGCGCGTGAAGGAAGAAAGTTTGTTTCGTGGATAATTGATAATTTTGAGAAGATCAAGGAAGAAGCCGAAGCGACTTCGAGCGTGGCAAAGTTGAAAGATATTGACCAATACACTTCAAACAAATTTGTCTATGCGAGATTTAATTACACGACGGGCGATGCGGCGGGGCAAAATATGGTCGGGCGGGCGACGTTCGCGGCGTGCAGTTGGATAATCGATCAATACGAAAAGGATAAGATCAAACATTTCTATCTTGAATCGAATTTTGCCACCGACAAAAAAGCCTCGCAGGTAAACATCATGCGAACTCGCGGAAAGCGTGTGACCGCGGAATGCGTCGTTCCCCGAAATGTCCTCGTCGAACACATGAGAGTTGAACCCGAATCGCTCACGTATCACGCCGGAGTTGCCAACATCGGCTCGATTTTATCCGGTGCAAACAACAATGGAGCTCATTCCGCAAACGGAATTACGGCAATGTTTATTGCGACGGGCCAAGACGTCGCGAATGTTTCAGAGAGTTCTGCAGGAATTATTTATTCGGAGATCACGCCTGAAAAGGATTTATACATTTCGATCACAATTCCTTCGCTAATCGTCGCAACATACGGCGGCGGTGTTGGACTTGCCACGCAGAAAGAGTGTTTGGAAGTTTTGGGTTGTTATGGAAAAGGCGGCGTTAATAAATTAGCAGAAATAGTTGCGGGTGTAGTTCTTGCAGGTGAGATCTCGCTCGGATCGGCGATCTCTTCGAGCGATTGGGTGTCAAGCCATGAGAAATACGGAAGGAATCGGTAAAACGCGGTCGTTAGCGATTATTCTTCATCCGCTTTTTTCTTACCCGTTAGTACCTCGCGCATCAGTTCGGCACCTGGGATAAATTTCTCTACTGCCTGGGGTGCGGAAAAGGCCATTTCCAATACGCTACGAAATCGATTATCGAATTCTTCCTTGGTCTTCAGGTATGCGGCAAAACTAGCGGATAGGTGGTTTTTGAAAAACTCCTGCAGCGAATCATCACGCGAGCGCAAAACCTGAAAAAGGAAATCGGTTGGCAATACAGTTTTGTCGTTTTTCTCTTCTTCCAGGATCACCTGAATCAAAACGGCTTTTGTTACGTCTTCTTTTGTTTTTGAATCTATAACCTTTACATCCGTGCCGTCACGGATGATCTTTGCGAGCTCTCGATAACTCACATATTCTTTTTGGGCGGAATTATAAAGCCTTCGGTTGGTGTAACGTTTTATGATGAGTCCGTCAAATTTCTCAGCTGTTGTCTTTGATTTTGCCATCTCGTTAAAATAATAGCACAAATGCGATGGAAATGCGTCCTAAAGAACATAACTGCAATCATTACAGCCGTTAGTGGATTTCGCAAATGCACAGTAAATACTTGCACTCATAGCTATTAATATGAAGTTAACTTGTAAAAGATGAAACATAGAGAACTTTTGCGTAGTGTGTAAATACAGTAAACAAATGGGTTATGTAACTTTATCTAAAATTATTACGCAATTGCGAAATAATAGCTTGACAAGCGAATTGTATTTGTTTATTATTCTCTACATCGGGCGAGGAAAAGCCCACATATTGATACAGTTATTATTTCTATTAAGATAAATCAGAGGAGAAACAAAATGGCAAAAGCAGCAAAAGCGAAAGCAAATAAAACAACGAACACCGCAATGGAACTGACTACTAATACGGCAAAAGCAACGTTAAAGGCCGGTGTAAAAACGGCTGAGTTAACGGAAAACTACATCCAAGGCGTATATAATGCCGGTTACGATGCAAATTATGACGCCTTAAAAGTTGCAAAAAACTACTGGGATGCAACGACCGAGATCCGTAAGGATTGGTTAAAGCTCATTGCAAAGACCGGCGAAAACTTTATTGACGCAAGTGCGAAAATGGAAGTTCCGAGTGTTAAAGACATCACTGAATTCGGAAAAGATGTATATTCGAATGCGGCGAAGACGGTTAGCAACATAACGGCTCAAGCGAAATCGGCAGTTAGTAAATAATTGATCCTGATCACCGAAACCCATAAAGCGAGTTCGCGGTTGTAACAATCTGCGGACTCTTTTATCATTTAGTCTCAGATTTATAGGGCAAAACTCCAAGAGGAAAAATAATGGCGCAAGCAAAAAGAGCAATTAAGAAAACTACGGCGGCGAAATCCAACGCCAAGCCGACTTCGGCAAAAATATCTACACCAAAATCAGCGAAAACAACAACAGCTAAGAAATCGAAGGCTAAACCGGCGGCAGCAAAAGTGTCGACACCAAAAGCAGCCAAAAAATCGATGGCAAAAAAAACCGTTGCCAAGACGGGTTCGCCTGTAGCTGCGACACCTAAAACAATTAAGAAAACCACGACAAAGAAATCTATTGCAAAGCCGTCTTCATCAAAAGCACCAAAAAAAGCGTTAAAGAAAGCAACAAAAGCGGCCGCTCGAAAAACTGCTAAGACGAAATCGAAAACCAAAAAACGCATAGCAAAACCGTCTTCAGTTAAAGCATCGGCTGGCATAACTTCTGAAAAAGAAATGGATTGGACGCGAATGGTTGTGAACCAATTAATCGACGCCCAAAAGCTTTGGCTTGAGATAACAACAAAGCAATATGAGCTAGTGTTTAAGACTGTTTCGGACATTACGGGAATGGCGGAAAACGCGCCGACTGAAGCTTTGGCAAAATGGGCGCAGCAGGGCGCTCAAGGTTTTGTGGAAACGCAAAGGCAATGGTCCGAAATTGCCATTGATCAGGGTGAAGAACTCATGAAAACAGTTAAATCCGGGGGATTAGCCGATTCAAATATCCTTGGTACACTTCAGGAAAGCGCGGGCCAAGGTCTTGAAACGATTGTGAGAATGCGAATGGCATGGCTCGATTTTGCGGCAAATCAAAACGCTCAAATGATGTCGGTCGTAAAAAAAGGATTTAATTTGGACGATTCATCGCCAGCCGCAGCACTTGCAGATTTCGCACAGGCTACGATGGATAGCTATGTCGAGATCCAAAAACGCTGGCTTGATATGGCATCGCAAATGTCGCCTTTTGGAACACAAAATAAATAATCGGAGTTAAGTAAATGGCAAAGGAATCGGCAAAAATGCGGAAGTATCCATGGACCAAGCAGGTCGACGGTAAGGAACTGACTTTTCGTTTGATGACCGCAGAAGACAAAGACGCGATGCTTGACTTCGCCAATTCTCTTCCATCAGATGATCTGCTTTTTCTGGCCATTGATATAACTCAGGAAAGTGTCGTCGATGATTGGCTCCGGCGTCTCAAAAACCGCAATCTTCACACAATCCTGGTTGAAAATGACGGCAAGCTTGTCGGGCACGGAAGTCTGCTTCATGAAGAGCAGGTTTGGACACGCCATCTCGGCGGAATGATCTTGTTGCTCTCGCCGGAAGTTCGCGGAATGGGGCTCGGTCATATCTTAGCAGGCGAGCTCTTCGCATATGCGAACGAACTCGGCTTGCGAAAGGTAATGGCGCGGATGGCATCTGAACAAAAAGGCGCGATACAGGTTTTCGAAAAACTCGGATTTAAGATGGAAGCGCTGCTCGCCGATTGCGTGATTGACAGAAACGACCGTACGCATGATTTAATAATTATGTCGTACGACGTTACCGGTTTTAACGAATAATGAAAATTGCAAATAAGCTCATTAAGATTTTTGCGGCATTTATTGCAATAACTTTAGCGGGGTTTTTGATTTTCTGGTTCTCGCGTCCGGCAGATATTTCGTTTGACGACTACAAGGCGGAACTTCCGCATTCGGAGTATAGCAAGTTTGCCGAGATCGACGGTGTAAAGATTCATTATCAGGAGAAGGGAGAGGGAACTCCGCTTGTCTTGGTCCACGGCTACACGTCTCTGGCTTATACATGGAAAGATGTTTTTGAACCCTTGTCAAAATATTTTCGCGTCATCGCAGTTGACCTGAAAGGTTTTGGTTTTTCGGATAAACCCGATGGTGATTATACAAAACGTGCACAATCGATTTTGGTGAAAGGGCTGCTTGATCATTTGAAAATAGAAAAGACCTGGCTTGCGGGAAATTCAATGGGTGGCGATGTTGCAATAAATGTTGCGCTTCAATATCCGGAAGTAGTAATAGGTTTGATCTTGATTGATAGCGCGGGCGTAAAATTTGAGTCGAAATCACCCAGTGCTTCAAGTAGTTTCAATATCCCGTTTTTCGGACGTGCGTTTGCGGCTTTGGCGCTGTCATCGGACAAATTGGTCAGAGGCGGATTGGAGCGCAGCTACTATGATGATTCGAAAATCACCGATGAGGACGTGAGAATTTATCATCTTCCTTTGACCTCGGTTAATGGGCAAAGGGCGGCGGCACTAGCGGTTCAGCAGTGGGATCTATATCCGGTTGAAAAAGACTTGGGTAAAATAAATTACCCTACCTTGATAATCTGGGGCGCTGAAGATGAAGTTATACCGCTTGAGACGGGACGAAAAATGAATTCGCTGATAAAGGATTCGGAAATGATCGTTTACGAGAATACAGGGCACCTTCCACAGGAAGAGACCCCGGATATGGTCGCAAAGGATATCAAGAGTTTTATTGAACGATCGGAGCATCACGCAGACTAGTTTTAAGTTATTAGAATGTCACAACCCGTATTAAATCGCCGTTTATCTTCTTTGGATTCGACATTTCTTTATTTAGAAAAGAAAGAATGTCCGCTTCATATCGGGAGCGCGAGCATTTTTAAAGGGAAGGTCACTGCAAAACATCTCAGGAAGCACATCGCGGATCGCCTGCATTTGATCCCTCGTTATCAACAAAAAGTCGTCCCCGATCCGTATAACATCGCTCACCCGACTTGGGAGGAAGACGAGAATTTTGATATCAATTCCCACATCTTTGAGATCAAAACACCAAAAGCATTGTCACAAAAAGAATTGGCTGCTTTGATGGGTGAGAAGATGAGCGATTTGATGGATCGCGGCAAACCTCTTTGGGAACTTTACGTTGTAAATGATGTTGAAGGTGGTAAATCCGCCATGATCTCCAAAATTCACCATTGTATGGTTGACGGGATTTCGGGTGTGGATCTAATGAAGATTCTTTTTGATATTTCACCCGAAGCGGCGGAGCCTCCGCCAAAGCCTAAAAAAATTAAACCGGCTCCGAAACTCGATCCGACACGTCAATTTTTTGATTCTTTGCTGGGTTCTATGGAAGAGGGAATGAATCGCTTTATGGAGCTGCAGGGTGGAATGCTGTTTTTGGCATCATCGCTTGCGAATCCTCAAACGGTCGAAAAATTGCCGCATATTGCCGGCGTACTCCCCGCGATTACGACCCCCGCACCATTGCTTCCCTTTAACGGGAAGTGTTCCGGCGAGCGCCGTTTGGCGTGGAGCGAATTTTCTTTTACCGATGCCCGCAAGATAAAAAATGTGCTCAGCGGCACGGTGAATGACGTTGTATTGACTGTGTTAAGCGATGCAGTTTCAAGATATTCCAAGGAACATAAAGTAGATTTGAAGGGCAAGATCGTTCGTTTTATGGTTCCCGTGAGTCTAAGGCAGAAAGACAAACGCGGTTCGCTTGGCAATCTGATCTCGATCCTTCCGGTTGAGATTCCGCTTGATATCGAAGATGTCACGCTTCGATTTGCGCACGTACACAAAAAAACCGCGTTGATGAAAGAGACAAAGCTTGCTGAAGGGCTTCTGACGGTCGGCGCAATGTACTCGATGATGCCGGCTCCGCTTCAATCGGTGATCGGCCAACTTGCGGATACGCCGCTTCCACCATTTAATATGGTGGCAACAAATGTACCCGGTCCGCAAATCCCGCTTTATCTCGTCGGCAAAAAATTGATCGCGCAGTATCCATATGTTCCCGTGGGTTACGGTCTAGGACTCGGATGTGCAATTTTCAGCTATGATAAAACGTTGTATTTCGGACTTTCGTCCGACGCGCAAGCGATGAAAGATGTAGAAAGGTTTAAGGAAATTTTGGACGAAACTTTTGCGGATCTGAAAGCGGTCGTCGCTGAGTTAGAAGCGAAGTCATCGGCGGCAAAAGCCAACGGATAATGAAACTTGAATAAAACCCCGGTTTTCGATTATGGATATTTTAGAAGGCGAATTAGAAGCCATTACGGGCTTTGATAAAGAGATGAGAGAATCGGCATTGCCTATTCTTTTTGAGTCTTTGGTCGGTATCGATTGGACACTTTTACACATTTCACCGGTCTACTATGGATTTGGTGTCGAAAAAGGCGACGGTTCGCCGGTCATCGTTGTGCCAGGCTTCTTGGGTTCTGATATCTATTTGTACGAGCTTTATTTTTGGCTATCGCGAATCGGCTATAAATCGTATCTTTCAAACATCGGTTGGAATGCCGATTGTCTAAATACACTCTCGGATAAACTCATCGTAACGATCAAAAAAGCTCACAAAGAAACCGGGAAAAAGGTTCATCTTGTCGGACATAGTCTCGGAGGAATACTGTCACGCTCGGCTGCGATACGACATCCGGAGCTGGTGGAATCGGTGATCACACTTGCATCACCATTTCGCGGCGTTCGTTCGCATCCGGGAGTTTTGGAAATGTCACGCAGAATTCGCAGCCGAATTTTCAAAGAAGAAGGGAAGCAGATCGAATACCCGGATTGCTTTACCGGGCATTGTGATTGCGCCGCCGTGACAGCGATGCATAAGGGCCTTCCAAAGGAAATAAAGCAAACTGCGGTCTACACTAAGTCCGATGGAATTGTGCACTGGAAAAGCTGTGTTTCGCGAACAGCGACAAATAATTTCGAAGTCACCGGAACCCACGTCGGTTTAGTATTTAACTTTAAGGTTTACAAGCTAATCGCAAAACGTCTTCGAGAGCACGGAAGCAACTAGGTTTGGGAGCATACTAGGAGCACACTTACTTTGTGCGTGTTTCTGCATTTTGAGAGCACACTTACTGCGTGCGTGTTTCTGCAATTCCGGTTTAATAAACCATCCGCGTCCTGATCGTTCCTTCAATATTTCTTAGAATTTCAAACGCCTTGTTTGATAATTTTGAATCAATATCCAAAATTACATAACCAATTTCTTCGTTTGTTTTGAGAAACTGACCGACGATATTGATCCCTTCCTGTGAGAGATCCGAGTTTATTTCACTCAAGACACCGGGTTTGTTTTTGTGTATATGCAAGATCCGGTGGGTGTTTTCCCGTGCGGGCAGACTGATATCAGGGACGGTTTTTGAACCTGTCGTTGTCCCGAATTCCAAATAGTTGATCAATTTTGAGGCGGCATCTGTGCCAATGTTTATTTGTGCTTCCTGGGTCGAGCCGCCAATATGAGGCGTCAAAATTACGTTTGGAAGATTCTGCATCACACTTTTAAAAACATCGCCTGATTTCTTTGGCTCAACCGGAAAAACATCAATTGCTGCGCCGGCGATTTTTCCGTTTTTGATGACAGATTTCAAAGCCTTTAGATCGACAACATCGCCGCGCGAGTAATTTACAAAGAGTGCGCCCTTTTTCAGACCTTTCAGCGATTTCGCGTTGATCATATTCCGCGTTGTTTCATCTGAGGGAACATGCAGCGTCACAATATCAGATTTGCCTAACAGCTCTTTCAGACTTTTTGCCTGTTTTGCATTGCCGTGTGGAAGTTTCGTAACAATGTCGTAATAGATCACATTTAAGCCAAGGCTTTCAGCCAAAACCGAAACCTGCGAACCGATATTCCCATAACCAACGATTCCAAGCGTTTTTCCGCGAAGCTCATAAGAACCCACCGCTTCTTTTAGCCAGATGCCTTCATGGGCTGCCGCATTTTTATCAGGTATCCGTCGAATCAACATAACGAAAAGCCCGATCACGAGTTCTGCAACCGAGCGCGTATTAGAATAAGGCGCGTTGAAAACAGCTACACCTCGTTTTGTTGAAGCTTCGAGATCTACCTGATTTGTGCCGATACAGAAGCAGCCGATCGCAAGAAGTTTATCAGCGCAGTCTAAGACCTCTTTCGTGATCTGTGTTTTAGACCGAATCCCGATCACATGTACACCCTTGATCTTTTTACAAAGATCTTCTTCGCTCAATGCTTTCGGGAGCTTTTCGATCGTTAAATAGCCGCTGTCTTCAAACTCACTAATAGCGGAATCGCTCAAGTTTTCGAGCAGGAGGATTTTTACTTTCTTTCGCGGGTATGATGTTTGTTTGTTTTTCATTTAATAAAAACGGGCAGGCATAAGACCTACCCATAGAAATCTAGTTAAAATCCGATTTACATGTGAATTGTCAGATCGTGAACACCCTCGGCGGCTTCCATCATTGCTTCAGAAACTGTCGGGTGTGCATGGATCGTTCTACCGAGTTCGTCCGCGGTTGTTTCGAGGGCCATTGCTACTACTGCTTCTGCCAGTAGCTCAGTTGCGTGCGGACCGATGATATGGACACCGAGAACTTCGTCGTATTTTGTTTCAGCGACGATTTTGATAAAACCATCCGTTTCGCCCAAAATTCTTGCCTTTCCTGATGCCGAAAATGGAAATTTACCTATCTTTACATCATAGCCCGCTTCTTTTGCTTTTTCTTCGGTCAAGCCCACCGATGCAACTTCGGGATCGCAATAGGTGCAGTTTGGTACGAGATTTGGCTTGATCGGCTCAACCTTTTTCCCTGCAATTTTTTCGACTACCACGATTCCTTCTTTTGAGGCTAGGTGAGCGAGCCATGCGGTGTCGATTACATCGCCGATCGCAAAAACATTTGGTTCGTCCGTTTCAAAATATTCATTTACCTTGATCGTCCCGCGCGGATTTACAACTACTTTTGTGTTTTCAAGGCCGAGTTTTTCGATAAAGGGCATGCGTCCGATCGCGACGAGGATCATCTCAGCTTCAAGTTCTACTGCTTTTCCTTTTGAGTCTTTTCCCGATACTTTAACTGAATTCTTAAGCTTCTTCATCGTGTCGAGCTTTACACCCGTCAGGCATTTGATTCCCTGTTTTTTAAACGAACGCTCCAATTCTTTTGAAACATCAGCATCTTCGATCGGTACGATTCGATCCAGTAATTCAACAACCGTCGTATCACATCCAAATCGCGCGTAAACCGACGCAAATTCCACACCGACCGCGCCCGAACCAATTACGACCATGGATTTCGGGACATTCTCAAGCTCCAGAATATGATCGGAATTTACTACCTGCTTGCCATCAGTTTCAAAACCCGGAATCGGGCGAACTACAGAACCCGTCGCGATGATGATATTTTTTGTATCGATCGTTTCCTTTTTCCCGCCGTCTAAAGCTACTTCAACCTTGCCTTTACCGGCAATTTTTCCAAAGCCGTTAAAAACCGTAACCTTATTTTTCTTCATCAAATAGCCGACACCCGCCGAATTCTTGCTTACGACATCTGACTTGTATTTCTGCACCTTCGTCCAATCGTAGCTGAGATCTGTTACTGAAAGCCCGAAATCTTCAAAGTGCCCCGCTTTTTGATATAGATGTGCCGCATTGAGCAACGCTTTTGTTGGAATACAACCACGCAAACCGCACGTACCGCCAAGTCTGCCGCCGTCTTCTTTTTCGACTAAAGCCACCTTCAAACCCATCTGCGAACCGCGAATTGCCGCTACATAGCCGCCCGGACCCGATCCAATAATCGTTACATCAAATTGTTCTGCCATTAATAAGCCTCTTTAAAATTAGTAGTTTGTATTTGCGAATTAACCATTATAGAAACTAAATGCATTTATCGCTAGTAAGGCGGTTTTGTTTTCCGATAAACTGTTGGGGAATCGGGATAAGAGGGTTAAGCGCAAAGGACGCGAAGGAAGAACAATTTTTGTTAAAACGCCGTTGAGATAGCCTGCTATCTAATGCTATAGAAAAATCGATCCGATGCTTTTGCTCAATTAAACCTTAGCGACGTTTGCGGTAAAAATAAATAATGAAAGACAACGAAGAAATCTTGCGTGAACGTCTGAAAGCGTTTGCGATGGAATATATAGAAAAAGGCGATTATTACGGCTGGTTTGATGCGATTTATCGGGAAACTGAAGAAGACAGCGAACAAATTCCGTGGGTAGATTTTGAGCCCAACCGCTTTTTTGTCGAGTGGAGTGAAAAGATCAAACTTCAGGGAAAGGGCAGGCATGCGCTTGTTGTTGGATGCGGGCTTGGTGACGAAGCGAAATACCTTGATGATCTCGGGTTTGATGTGACTGCCTTTGATGTTTCCGAAAAAGCTATTGAGATCGCAAAGAAGATTCACTCTGAAACTGATATTGAGTTTGTCGTTGCTGATCTTTTTGATTCCCCGAAAAAATGGGGAAAAGCATTTGATTTTGTCGCCGAGGTTTATACAATTCAGGCATTGCCTATGAGCCTCCGCGAGAAAACTATCGATGCGATTGCAAATTTCGTCGGTGATAGCGGAGAACTCGTTGTTGTTGAAAGACACCGTGAAAACGATGAAGAACCCGAAGCGTTACCATGGGCACTTTCCCCGGACGATCTATCAAGATTCGAGGCAAACGGTTTGAAGCAGGTTTCGCGGGATGAATATCTCGGCGATGAAGATGAACCGATTACGAGGTTTGTCGTGAAATATGCATGATTCGTAAATTCATTTACAATTCCTTTTTCGCCAATCTCGCCCATTTTTGAAGCTCGCTTCTTCGGTAGTAGGCTGCGGTTTTTACGGCTTCGATCGCTTCGGTAAATTTCCCCGATGCATCTTCAGTTTCGCCGTTTTTCTTGAGAAGCATTCCGTAATAATACAATCCTTCAGGATCAAAAGGTCTTTTTGTTACAAATTTTTCAAGCGCAGAATGGGATTCCTCGATCATATCGGCTTCGAGGTAGGTGGCACCGATCTCGCGCCAGATCTCGCTTAACGAGTATTTTTCGTTTTGCTCGACGACTACGGAAAAATGCTGAATCGCTTTCTGCAGATCACCCTGTTTGCGCGCCACGATTCCGAGCTCGTAATTTGCGTCGATTTCTTCGTTATCGATATCGTAAGCTTTTTGAAAGTGTTCAAGCGCTTTTTCGTCTTGTCGTCGCTGCTTGTATATCAAACCGAGCTGGAGATGAGCGTCGGCATCGTTTGGGTTTACGGTTGCGTTTTGAAGAAAGCGTTTTAAGTTTCGCTTTTGCTTCATTGAATTTCCTACACCGCGAACTTCGCTACCGAGAAATCCCCCTAGATAAACAAAAGCGAAGAAAAGCAGAAACGGCGAGAACAGCCATGGAGAAATAAACTGCGAAACATATGCGCCGAGACTATAAAAGATCCAGGATGTCGCGACAGTTGCAATCGCAGCGCCATATTCAACGCCAAACACCGTGCGCATTGCGAATATCAAAAATCCGCCAAAGATCAGACCGCTTGCGATCCAAAAACCCAAATGAACCGATGCCGCGATTGGCTGCGAATAAAGCAGAACTGCCGCTATCGCGAAAGGCAGATGAGCGGCACACCACGCCATAAAAGCACACGTTGCAAAAACTCCATAATCGCGTCGCAAGACAACTCCGGCGTTTCCTAGTGAACCAAAGAGGGTCAGGATCACGATCGTCGCGGGGATATAAAACAGCGATAGATTAATGAGCGGTGAAAAGAAGCTTGAGTTGAAGGAATAAAACCAACGGATGCTTTTGCCGACAACGGGAAATGCAGCGCGACCATCCAGAGGGAAATTGGAGATCGCAAGCTGTTGATTGGTTGAGCCATCTTCCGCCGGCGGTAGATTTTCATCGATGCCTGGAATTTCAAATTCGCCGTAGCCGTAATAGTCGAGATGAGAAACGGAATAGTGTTGCGCTATCTTGGAATTGACCGCATACTGAAAAACAAACGAGATGAGTAGCACTGAAATCGCCGCAAATATCCAGCTTCCTTTGTCCATTATTTCGCTAAACGCAAAAGCGGGTCGATAATAGATCTGGAAGAGAAGTTTTATGTTTTCCATAGATTTAGATATGGGTTCAAGAACAGGATTTTATGCGGAATTGCTTATAAAAATCGGTGCTACCACTTTGCCAGTGACACGGCTGATTACTATTCTATCTAAAACACTTTATTTACGGAAGAACGATAATTTATGACAACACGTATTGAGACAGATTCGATGGGCGAGATCGAGGTCGCATCGGATAAATATTGGGGAGCTCAGACGCAACGAAGCTTACATTATTTTGATATTGGATTTGATGTGATGCCAAGGGAAATGATCCGCGCACTTGGAATTTTGAAGAAAGCTTGCGCTATCGTAAATGCGGATTTGGGTAAACTTTCGGAAGAAAAGCGTGATCTGATCGTGCGGGCTGCGGATGAAGTTATCGAAGGGAAGTTGGACGACCATTTTCCTTTAAGGGTTTGGCAGACGGGTTCGGGGACGCAGACAAACATGAATGCGAATGAAGTAATTTCAAACCGCGCAATTGAAATTGCGGGCGGCGAAATGGGTTCTAAAACGCCAATTCATCCGAATGATGATGTAAATAAATCGCAATCTTCGAACGATACTTTTCCGACTGCTATGTATATTGCCGCGGCTGAGCAATTGACCAAACTCATTCCGGAAGTGCAGAGATTGCAAAATGCGATCGAAGCAAAAGCTCACGAATTTGCAGATGTTGTAAAAATCGGCAGAACGCACCTTCAGGATGCGACGCCTTTGACGGTCGGACAAGAATTCGGTGGTTGGGCAAGTTTGATCGAAAGAGATTTGCAGCGGCTAAATTCCGTTATGAGCGGTTTGCTCGATCTGGCGATCGGCGGAACAGCAGTCGGAACAGGGCTCAATTCGCATCCGGAATATTCCGAAAGAGTATCGGCGAGGATTGCTGAATTAACGGGTCTTGCATTTAAGCCTCACCCAAATAAATTCGCTGCACTTTCGGCTCATGATGAGATCATTTTTGCTTCGGGCGGGTTAAAGACCCTTGCCGCGTCATTGATGAAGATTGCCAATGATATACGTTGGTTAGGCTCGGGACCGCGCTGCGGACTCGGTGAATTGGTTTTGCCGGAGAATGAACCGGGAAGCTCGATAATGCCGGGCAAGGTAAACCCGACGCAGTCTGAAGCGATGACGATGGTCGCGGCTCAAGTTATGGGAAATGATGCGGCAATAGGGTTTGCGGGTTCGCAGGGGAATTTCGAACTCAATGTTTTCAAACCGGTGATGATCCATAATTTTCTCCATTCGGTTCGTCTTCTCCACGACGCCTGTCACGGCTTTGTCGATTATTGTGTCGTTGGCATTCAATTAAACCGCGAGCAGATCGATGAATATCTCAACGATTCATTGATGCTCGTTACCGCCTTAAATCAGCACATTGGCTACGATGCCGCGTCGAAAATCGCCAAAAATGCACATAAGAAAGGCATTAAGCTCCGTGAATCGGCAATTGAATTAGGAATTCTAGATGGCGAGAAATTTGATGAATTGATTGATCCTGAAGCGATGACTCGACCGTAATGTCTTAAGAAAAACTGGCAGCGGTATTAGCTAGCTATCACATTCCGTGAGCGATGCTTATTCTTTTTTATCCACCAATAATAACCGTTGGACATCCCATCGAAATCGGATCAGGTCCGCCCAGGGCTTCGACGACCTTATCTCCTTGTCTGGCTGCCGGCATATTATTTATCATTACCGTCGCTGATCCCTGAAGTACAACCCCTGGTCCGTGAGGAGTCGGAACGGGTGCCGAAGGTATTGGGCACACGTGATTATCAAATGCTCCCATCGCACCCGTCATGGCGGCGACGGCGGTAGCCTTCGCGGTTGTCTCCGCAGTCACCGCGGCGGCTTTTGAAGTCGGGTCGGGCGCGGCTTTCGTTGTCTCTTCGAGGGCTTTTATTGCAATTTCCATGGCCTGCAGCGCGGCCTGCATTCCGGCCGCCGCCGCGGCGGGAAGTGCCCGCCATGCCGGCAAATAACCGATGATCACATTTGGACTCCCGAGGCCCGGGGCCAAAGGAGGACCATGGGAGGTCGGATCTGAAGGTCTTGCTGCTTGCGGCATATTATATTTCCTTTAGGGCTGGGCACCTGCCCCCGTTTCGGTTGCGGGCGTTGCCGGTGTCGCGCCTTGACCCGGCTGCGGATTTTCTGGAGTCGGTAAAACGCTCTCAATTTCCTCGGTTACCTTTTCGCCGGTTCCTTTCACAATTCGTGAGCTCACCGGAAACTCGGCGTCTTTGTCGTTGTCTGTGTAGAACTTGTCGAGCTGATCTTTCTTACCTTGCTGTTTTTTTCGTTCCTCTTCGCGAGCTTTCGCCTCGGGACTTTGATTTTCAGCGGATTTCTTTATGTTTTCAATATCGCTGGCGCTATTGACACCGGCTGCCGCCTGATCCTGAACGTCCTCAACACGCTCATTGTAATCGCTGACGGTGTCTACCGCGTCTTTCGCCTTATCTAATACTTTGTTGATTTCCTTAACGATCTTAGCAACCTCGGGCATTACTTTCTCAAAAACTTTTTCAACAACTATGTTCCACATCGGAAAGAACATATTGCGGAACATAAGCGCGGTAAACCACGGAAGACGGCCAATTAATACTTCCATCGTTTGTGCGTCATTGTCCGCCGCCTTTTTACGCGAAGCTTCCATTTGCCCGGCGAGTTCTCCGAGTGCGATCTTGATTATTGGGTCGGCATACTGCGCTAAATTTTCTTCAACAAGTTTTGCCGCAAATTGTTTCGCGCTAAGCGTTTTCCCGCCCGGAACCCCAACTGCGAGATCATCTGCCGGAAGCAATCCGGTCACAAGGCTCGTCATGATCGCAAACATCTTTTGCGTTAATCCCCGCCGCGATGCTTCATAAAGCGCTGCTGAATTTATCTCCCCATCAATTCCTTTGGCCATTAGGCGGCCAAATATTTCCTGCAGTAACGCAAGGTTTACATCATTGACCTCGCGAATAACGCTCTTTACAAAATTTGGGACACCGGTAATATCCGCCATCGCCGCATCCAGACCGGTATTGATACACGCGGCCGCACTTGGCGCCGCATCGGGCGTAGTTTGCGTGCCACCGGCCATACTGCTGAAAATTGCCGATAGCGCGGATGTGCCGGGTGTTTTTTCCGGTGCTCCATTTACTCCGAGGAAGTCATAAACTTTATCGATTTCTTTTGCGACATCTTTTTTCACATCATCGATCTTGTTTGTGACCGGCGAGAGCAAATTATCATCATCTTTCTTATCCTTGTCGGCTTTCTTGCGCTTCTTAAACCAGATCGGATAAACGAGCTCATGTTTCGCATATTTTCCCTTTATCGCTTCGACCGTTAATCCGTGCGCGGCATCTTCGACACTTTTTTCATGGGTTTTTCGAAGTTCGAGATAGGCCGCCAGATACAGATCCTGCATCTTAAACGCAAACCTCTGAACCGTCGCCATTATGTTTCCCACGCCCGGAACATTTGCAACCAAACCGCCAATTTGGTCTAGTGCACCATCGGGTGGTTTTATGTAAAAGGCGTTGAGCGATTCACAAAAACCCATATATTTAGCACGAGTTTCATGAAGTTTTTTTCCGGCCGCATGAATATCGGGGTATTTTATAGGATCTTTATTGATCGTCGAGATCGCGCTCTTGATATCAGAAAGGAAGGTGTCCAGCTGCGAAGGATCCGGTGCTGAGGCGCCAGAGCCGCCGCCCATTAAATCGCCTGCCATATCCGCGACGTCTGCAAGCGCGCCCTTTGAGGAAGTTACTTCCTGAACCGTAACTTTAGTGGACGAGACAAACCCAAACAATGTGATGGCTTCGCGTTCCAGAGCGTCGCGAAACATTATCGCGTGTCCTTCCGGCGGCTCTTCCGCATCTTTCGGATCAAATGCTTTGTGTGGAAATTTCTTTCCAAGATCTGCGTGAACTTTATCAAAGTGTAGGAACTCGATCGGAATACCAAAATCAAAAGTTACAGGTTTGCCGGCTCCAGTCGGATCCGGTGCAGCTGAACCCCCTGTGTTTTTTTCATCGGGTGTGATCTGTACATCTTTCACCCAATCAAGCTCGGCCGCCTCAGCTTGAGAAGTTTCCTGCCCTCCCGTTAAATCGTCGAGTGCGCTACTCGCTTTACTTACTGCATCATCAAGCATTCCCATAGGTCAATTTCATTGTCTACAGATTCATCGTTTCTTAAGAATCTATTTCGAAAGCTCCTGCAATTTCGATTTCGTTTTGGAATCCATTTCTCCCGTTTCGTCCAATTTGTTTTCCGCCTGAAATTTTTTGACAGCCTCCTGGAATTTTTTGTCTTCCTTTTCGTTTTCCGAGCCGCAAGCAAATCCCAAATTATTTAATCTTTGCTTGATCCCGCTGACATTATCTACGGGATTCAATTCACCGACCTTTATCGGATATGTTTCCTGCCCATTTTTGAGTATCAGTTTTCCAGACCTGGCAGCACTTGGAATAAAATGTTCGAGTTTACCTTCGCCATCCGTTTTCCCTTCGATTATTTTTCCTTCGATCTCTAATACGTAGTTTTCGTCCTTTCTCGGTTGACCCAATTTCAAGAGCTGAAGCTTTAGCTTGCAAGGGTCGCCTTTTAATTTGAAAGAATGCTCCGATTCCGTCCCTTTTGAAACTTTTTTTATCTGCTTTTCCGGAAAGAAGATCTCATCATTCTCATGCAGAAGGGTCGGATCTTTCCGTTTTTCTTTCAATGCCGAATTTTCGCCATGATTCCAAACTGTCTGCCAGAAGAAACCTTTCTTTTTTGAGAGACTTATTGCGCTTTCCCCTCTTCCTACTTTTTGTTTGGGCATTTTCTTAACCCTCCTCCCATGCGTCTTTATCGAGATCCGGGAAAGTAACCTCACAATTGCCAGGATCAATATTCTTAACCTCAGCCTTGCCATCCTTGTCAGTGCTTCCCGAGGCAACTCTGCCGTCTGGGGTCGTTACTTTGTATCCAACACCGGTGACAGGGTTACCTTCTTCGTCAACCATTTTTAGCTTGATCCAGGATTTCTTTTCTTCGTTTCCTTCTTTATGCGTTTTTTCTTTTCGCTCTATGGATTGCTCCTGGAGCTTTATTATCGTGCCTGGAACCGCGTCATCTGCTACATCGGGTTTTTCGGGCTCGGTTGGGGCAACAATACTTGGACCCTTTGCTGATCCGCCCGATCCGCCGGAATTGAGCCCAACCATTGGTCCAACGATGTCAACACCTTTTGGTGTAACAGCAACAAAACTTCCACCACATTTTAGAGTAACGCCAGCGGGTGCATCAAGAACTATCGTCGCGCCGGCTTTAAATGAAATTGTGCTGCTGGTTTCATGGCTATGACTTGTGGATTTTACCTCAATTCCGCTTCCAACCTTTAACGAGTATGAGCCGCCGATTTCAACATTCTCTTCCGCTCCGATTATTGTATGACGTTCCTTTTTTATTTCCTGATATTTGTGTCGGTCAACGGTTAAGTGTTCGTCCCGTTTTACATGGTCTCTGCGATCATTTATGACGATATAATGCTCGTCATTTCCTACCCATTCGCGCCGATCATTCTTGTTTCGAACGTCGATATCTTTTTCGCCGTGGACGAATATCTGCTCTTTGTCCTTTAAGTCCTCAATTCGAAACTCGTTAAATCCTTTTTTGTCCGGGGATGAATCACTCTTTATTGTGGATTTTGTTTTCTCATCGGGAAGTTCGTAAGGCGGCATCGCTCCCGGATTATAGACGCAACCTTTGATTATTGGTCTATCCGGATCGCCGTCCAAAAAGTCTACGATGACTTCCATCCCGATACGAGGGATAAACACGCTTCCCCATTTATTTCCCGCCCAAGTTTGCGCGACCGGAATCCAGCACGAACTACTTTCATCTAATTTTCCGTCCCGGTCCCATTGAAATTGGGTTTTTACCCTGCCGAGACTATCCGTATAAATTTCATCACCTGCCGGCCCTACCACAAAGGCTGTTTGTGATCCTTGAATTACTGGCTTAGGCGTTTTGCGTTCCGGGCGAAATTCAGGAAATCCTGATCCATGAGGAATACACGTAAATTCATTTGTATATGCTTCGTCCACTTCCGATTCGGACTCGAACGAAGGAGTTTGGTCGCAGGTGTGGGTGATCGAGAGAACAATATAAGACATATTCATCTCGCGAGTCGGAGAATTTTTCAGATTGAATCGATACCCGGCCGTTAGAGAAGCACAATCCGAAATTCCGCGCAATACCATGTGTTGCGAATCGATCGCAAGAATATTATTTTCTGCAGCTTTTTTATTATCCGAGAAGATCGTGTCAAGATCGCTCCGCTTTTCACTGCCGCTTGGGTCGATCCCATCGTAACGCTTGGCATATCCGCCCGGATACAGGTATGTTTCCATATCCTGGTTTCCGCCAATACTTTTACTGCTTGTAATAGTGGCGTCTAGCTTTTTTCCGGGTAGCTGCAAATTGTAATCCCACAGCGTTTGTTTCCCGCTCCTAAGATTGTAATCAATTGATAGGGAAATTACCGATCCTTGCCACCCGCCACCTTTTCCTAGATCGATATTATACATCGGGACATCGGATTTATTCGGACAGTCTTCGGGGGTAGTGTATTCATCGCGAACGACTAATTTATCTACTTCTTCGGAATGATCGAAATAGAAATAAATACCCTCTTCTTCCATCAGGCGCGAAGCAAAATCATAATCGGTTTCGTTGTACTGAACGATGTAATTTCTTGGTTTATATGTTTTTTTCAGCTGAAACCTAACCAGATAGCCGGCGAATACCTCGGCCAAAATGTCCGGCACTGATTTTCGTTGAAAAATCCGAGACTGAAAAATTTGGGTCAAACGCCAAATGCTTGGGACAATTCGTACGCTATAATATGAAAATTTCTGGCGACGACCGATCTGGGTAAACCGATTGACCATTCCCATATATTTGCGCTCGGTTTCGTCTTGCTGGTGATAGATAACCGTTACTGTTTGCCCAAGGATTTTCTGAATATCGATCTGCGTAACGTCTTTAGCGTCATCATTTTCCTCGTCGTATAAAAGTTCTACATCAATTTCAAAAAGGCTCGAAATACCTTCCGTTACCTTTAGTTTATTGAGTAACAGAAAATCTTCTCCAAGCGGCGTTTCGATTGAAAGAAGTCTATTTTCCTGAGTTGCCTTCGCCATACTTAATTCTCGACTGTTTCCCTTTTATTTGAGCGTTTCCGTAGTCCGTGCACCCTAAGCAATTTCATACTTAAAATTCTCGTCCTTTCCAACCGAAACGTGAACTTTTGAAATTCCCGCACCGGACGCCATTCCTGACAAAACCTCGCCACTCATTTCGGGCAGTAGCGTTCCATTCAAAATATTTATGACGTTTCTGGCACCGCTATCAACATCAGTGCAACGTTTCGCCACTGTATCTATGACGGAATCGTCATAGGAAAATTGCGCATTGTGATTCGTTAAAATTCGATTTTTTATTTTACCGAGCTGCAAGACGACAATCTTTTTCAAAATATCGTCTGCAATTGGATAATATGGAACCGTCACCATACGCCCTAATAATGCTGGTTTGAACGCTTTTACGAGTTCGGGGCGAATGGCTTCCTCGAGCCCAACCGGATCTGGACGAGTGTCTGGATCGGCGTTTAAGGACATAATCAAATCTGTCGCAATGTTTGAAGTAAGCAGAATGATCGTATTTTTGAAATCAATTTCACGTCCTTCACCGTCTTCCAAAACACCTTTGTCGAAAACCTGATAGAAGAGCTCCATTACATCTGAGTGGGCCTTTTCCACTTCATCGAGGAGCACTACGGAATACGGTTTGCGACGCACTGCTTCTGTTAAAACGCCGCCTTCGCCGTAACCGACATATCCCGGAGGCGACCCCTTCAGACTGGAAACCGTATGAGCCTCCTGATATTCGCTCATATTGATCGAGATCAGGTTTCGCTCACCTCCGTAAAGTGTTTCGGCGATCGCCAAGGCGGTTTCGGTTTTTCCAACACCAGATGTTCCAACTAAAAGGAAAACACCGATCGGGCGTTTTGGATCGGTCAAACCGGCGCGTGAGGTCTTGATCCTTTCGGCAATAACAGCAAGCGCATGATCCTGACCGAGCACCCGTTCGCCGAGCGTTTCCTCGAGTTTCATGATTTGGTGAATCTCATCTGCAACCATTTTACCCACAGGAATTCCGGTCCATCCTGAAATAATCTCCGCTATCGCCTGCGAATCAACTACGGGAGACATCAATGGCTCGTCACCTTGCAATTCCTTAAGCTCGACGTTCAATTGTTTTAGCTCTTCTTTAAGGGCGACTAAATTAATCGGTTCATTCGATTCCGGTGCGGTCGCTGTTCCAGTTGCGTCACCGGCCTTCGACCCTGAATCTTCTGCTGTCGCGGCCACCGCGCTTTCGGTCGCGGATTTCGATGATTTAGCCGCCTTTGTTTTTGCTGAACCATTAGTATCGACACGCGACATTTCAAGCTTAAATCTTATATTTCGGATATTATTGGTAAGTTCCTTTTCCTTTTCCCACTGCGCGTTTAGTTTTTCAAGCCTGGTTTCAACCTTGGTTCTTTCTGTTTTGAGTTCTTCGAGGCGTTCGGAATGATCTGAGCCCGTGATCTCCTCGCGCTCAAGCGATTCAATTTCACGGCTCAAATGGTCGATTCGACGCGTTGCGTCTTCAACCAAACCAGGCGTTGCTCCTTGACCTATAGCGACCTTAGCGCATGCAGTATCAAGAACACTTACTGACTTATCGGGGAGTTGACGTCCGGTGATGTATCTATGTGAAAGTTTTACACAATCGACGATGGCTTCGTCGAGTATCCGCACGTTGTGATGTTCTTCCATTTTTCCGCCGATCGCACGCATCATTCCAATCGCCTTTTCTTCATCCGGTTCGTCGATTTTTACGACCTGGAAACGCCGCGCGAGTGCCGGGTCTTTTTCGAAATACTTTTTATATTCAGCCCAAGTTGTTGCAGCTATAGTGCGAAGTTCGCCACGCGCGAGTGCCGGTTTTAGAAGGTTTGCCGCATCGTTTTGTCCGGCGGCTCCACCCGCCCCGATCATCGTATGGGCTTCGTCGATAAACATAATTATCGGCTGAGGCGATGATTTTACTTCGGCAATTACTGATTTCAAACGGTTTTCAAACTCACCTTTGACACCTGCTCCTGCCTGAAGTAATCCCAAATCGAGCGTCCGAACCGCAACATTTTTTAATGGTTCCGGCACGTCGCCCTCGGCTATCCTCAAAGCGAAACCTTCAACAACCGCAGTTTTTCCAACGCCAGCTTCACCGGTAAGGATCGGATTGTTTTGCCGGCGACGGGTTAGAATATCTACGATTTGCCGAATCTCGAAGTCACGTCCTAGAATCGGATCGATCTTTCCTTCACGGGCTTTTGCGGTTAGATCCTCCGTGTACTGATCAAGCGATTTTGTTTTTCCCGGCACTCCGCTTGCAACCTGATCACCCGAGACTCCGGCGGTATCGCCGAGCGCGCTTGATTCATATTCTTCGGCAGAATCTGAAGTGATATTGCTGAAATCATTTTGCAGTGTTTCAACCGAAATATGCGCAAATTCTTTTGAAATATCTCTTGCGATTCGAGCTGTGCTTTCGTCTTCAAGCAGCGATAGCAACAAGTGCCCAGAGCGGACGCGAGCTGAGCCAAAATCAATTGAAGCCTTTAGCCATGCGTCTTGAACCCAACGCGGAATCCTTTCGCTCAAGCCCGGTGTCCTTGTGTTTCCGGTTTTAAGACGGTCGAGAGACGTTGCAACATCCTTCGTCAGGCGATCGGTATTAACTTCGAAATGATGGCAAATCTTATGTAGATCCGTATCGTCCCTTTCGAGTAGCTTCATCAAGATATGCTCGATCTCAACATCATAATTCGTCCGCGACAAACACAATCCTGCGGCGTCTTCCAAAGTGCCGCGGCAGGTGTCGTTTAACCTATTTACCAAAGATTTTAAATTTACGTTCATTTCGATTCTCCTAAAGTTGATTAATAAGATCTTTACGTTATCTGTAAGACAACCTGATCATCATCATTTTCAAACGGTACAGATTTGAGCCATGAGGTCCAGCCGAGCATCGGACGCCGTTTTGCACGAGTTGTCAGTACGCAGCCCGGAACCTCGTCGCCCTGCAACAAAAGCTGAACATCGAAATCCAGTTCAAGTCCGGTGATAAGTTCAACTATAGACTTTAGCGGCCTATATCCGCTGCCGTTTGGCAGGAAACTGCTAAATTTTTGGAAAGACATTGAGCCCAAAATCAGCCGGAATTTCGACTGTTGATCCCAAATTCTCGATCCAATTATTGCGCTATCGCCAACGGACGAATTTGCGAGTCCTAGCTGCGTTTTACTTTCGGTATCTAATTCTATCCATTGACCGAAAAATTGATGGATTTTTGCCTTAATTGCGAAGTAATCCGATAAAATCTGTCCAAGTGCCGTGGCGGAATGCGGTTTTTGAATTATCAGCCCGCTATAAGGAAGCAATCCCTCATCGTCAAGTCCAAGTCTGCCTTGCAAACCGCGCGTTCCGATACCGGTAAAGTCAAACAAATAACTTGTGAAATCATCATTTCCGCGTTCATATTGCACAGGGAAACGATATTTTTCCCATGCTCGAAAAAACAATGAAACCGATCTATGGGTGAAAATATCTGTAAAACCCCACAACGCAGTGTCATTGTAGCGGGCACGGTCCGTTATCAATTCGGAGTAGTGGGTAGGCAAAACCCCGACAATTCCAACCATTCCCATGAAGTTGACGGTCATCTCGATCGTCTCTTCGCCCGTTTGCGGGTCTTCAACGCGCTCTAAATTATGAATCTGGCTCGGGGGAAATCTTAAAGAGGGATTACCGCGTATCTTCACGAGCTCATTTTTGGGTGTTGGCCCACGGCTCAAAGGCGTTCGTTCCGGGTGGAGCTTTTCAAGAATCCGTATGGCTTGAAAAAAATCGAACCTTCCCGGTTCACCAAATAATTTTTCTGGCAAAGCGCTTTCAGACATAAATTAAAAAAATTCCGAAGATAACTAAAGCAGAGTCCTATCGCCGGTTCGCGGAACCCATCTTTTAACTTCTCCTTCGCGCTGTTTGGTTTTAATTACCAGCTGATTAAAGGAATTGATTGACGAATAAAGACCGAAAAACCTCTCTAGAACCGACGCAAACACGTATAATCCGCTTCCGACATATTGATCTTCGTCAAATTCCAATGTGGTTTCAATACCCCGCACGAATCCCGCTCCGATTTGCCCGCCAATCTTGCGGACTACTTTCTTGCTTTCTATCCCGGTTATTCCGAGTATTTGCTGATGGACAGATGAAGAATCATTGAAATTGTAAAGCTGAAGAATTTCCTGAAGTGCTTCCGGCGTACCGTCATCGTTTTCAAGTAGAGAAAGATAATTGAGATTAAGATGCGATATTATTCGCCACTGCGCTGCTCTTCGTTGGGGTGGGCGTATTGTTTCAGTAGGTTTCGTAAGGCACCGGATTCGTGAGACCATGGCTGTGCCTTCAATTTCAAAATCTCCCTCTTTGCTGCCAAAAGGCAGCCGAGCGGGAAGATCACGATTTGTACACGTGCATTTTAGAGTCAGAACTTCTTCCGCAGGAATTTTGGGATCAAAGCCGATATCAACCAGAGTCACAAACATCTCCGTTCCGTCATCTTCCGGTCGTTGTGATTTTCTTCGGTTTGCATACCAGAAGACCTTCTCCCGATTATTTTCGAAGGAATGCCGGGTAGAATAGAAAGGGAAAAACTCGCGCGTATCATTAGAAATTGAGTCCGTAGTATAGACTGTATCTATAGAGTAAATCTCGGTTGTTTTCTGATGATGAACATCCGGGAATACTTGATATTCGTATTTCTGCTGCGAAAGATAGATCGGATCCGCAGTTTTTGAAAACAAATTCACGATCGGAGAACAGCCGAGCAGGAATGTATCCTTGTCGATCGGCGCCCGTGGCGGCGTTACATCCTTCATGTTAAAGACAACATCGAATTGGTTTCCAAAATTTTTAGCCGCCGCTTGGTCAATCCCAAACAAATCAAAAAACAAAAATTTATATGGGAAAGCGAAGTATTCCGTTAGCAAACGGTAACCGGGAAATGACCGTTTTGTGTAAGGGATCATCGCGTGTTCTTGATCAAACCCAACCTGCCGGATACAATCCGATGCCAGATTTATCGGATCCGGCAATCTGAGCTGGATATTTGTGATCGTCTGCATTCCCGCATTTTCAATCGGCGTTTGCTGCGGTACGAGCGATACGCTCTTTGTGTGATTGAAAATTAATTCGTATAGCGGGAACGCAAGCTGTGGATCCCCGTTTATATAAAACCTCAGAAATTCAGGTGCCTCGCCAGTCGCGGCGTCTTTGATCTCATCTAGTGTCCCACCGCCAAAGCAGCTTAATTTGATTCTTACCTGACAATCGGAGAGTTTGCCTTGTGCGTTTGGCGGGGCAATTGATTCAAGCTCCGCGGAAGTAATCTCAATCGGTACTAATTGCGTGTCATAGGAAGTTTGGAAACGGCATGGCGCTCCATCGATCGGTCGGGAATATATGCTCGCACCGCGTTCAATGGTTTGCGACGTCGTCTGTTTTGTTTTCGATGAACCGGAAACAAAATGGCTTATTGCCATCGATGGAATCGGAGAAAGATAATGAGGATAAACAATGTTTAGGAAAGACTCGGTTATTTCGGGAAGCTCGTCATCGAGTTTTAATTTTACCCGACCTGCTAAAAACGCGAATCCCTCAATCATCCTCTCGACATGCGGATCCTCTATTTTTTCTTCATCAATTAGCAATCGGGATGCTACTTTTGGATATTTACGCGCAAAATCCGCACCCATTCGGCGCAGAAATATCAATTCCCGCTCGTAATAATCTAAAAGTTCGTCACGCATCTTTTTCCGAGCTGCACAATACCGGGCTAGTCATTTTGAATAACTTCGAATTCGCCGTTTCCGACGGTAAGAACTGTGTCGAATACAATAGGCTCCGGAGTGGGTTCAACTTTCAGGAATCCCTGAATCTTGAAAATAACTCCGCGTCGCACAATATCCGTGCTATCGATCGTAATTTGTAAATTAGCTAAACGGGGCTCGAAAACTCGTAGCGTATCCTCAATGTTACGGAGCAATTCGGCCTGATCATTAGAATCCTTCGAACTCAGCCCGGTAAAATCAGGAATTCCGTAAACGGCAAGCGAGTTTCTCACTTCTTCAAGCCCCTCAGGAATGTCAGCAAAAGAATGACGTGAGTTTAGAAGCCATTCAACGTCCCGCCGCACCGCCTGTTTCAATTCTTTCAGGCTCTGTGAACCTGATTTTGAGACTTCAGTCGAATATTCGGGGTCATAGTCAATCAGCCGATCTATGATCGACGGAGTAATTTTTATGTCCTTTTCGCGCAAATACTAGCTCCGTGGATATTTTACGATCTTGATGATATCAGAAAATCAGAAACTAACCGTATCCCTGAAAATCCGGTTAGTTTCCTAAGGTAAGCCAAGAGTTCAGCAAAGAAGCAAATTATGCAGTTTGCGCAGTTCTTGAATCATATTCGACGATGCCGACGCTTGTAAGCTGTCCGCTTGCATCTTGTGCTTTATAATCAATTGCAATCTTGTCCGCATTAAGCGCAAGACTTTCGTACGAATCAGCATCGCCACCCGCAATACTCTGATGCGAGACGTAAACCACATCCAAGGTAACCGTCTTGTAGGTTTGTTGTGTTGCGTCCCCAGTCTGTTTCGTGTGAAAGATCATAACTTGCGGAAAGTGGTTACCACTAGAGCATCTCTTGAAAAATTCAATTGAATGCCTTCCTTCAACGGTGCTAAGTTGGAGAGGTGCGAGCGTTACCCGTCCTCCTGAATGACCGGTGCCACCGGGAGAGACCGCGCTGTCGATTCCGTAGTTGATGCTCTGAAGTTTTATCGTTCCTTCATATCCCGCATCCTGGCTTTCGCCATCCACACCCTCAATTTTCATGTAAATCGCCATTATTTTTCTCCTTATCTAATAAAAAATAGTTCCTATTCGCCGCCTAACAAATCTTGATTTCCCATTTGGTTACTAGAGTCTGTTTGCGTCACAAACACTAGACGAGCATGGGAAATAATTTTGCGAAATTGTTGTAAAATTATTTCCCCTCTTTGCTATTTCGCCGGAGCCGGAAGATCGGCAACCAATCTTAAAGACACCGCTAACTCATCAAGTTGGAAATGCGGGCGAAGGAAAGCAACAGCACGATAGCATCCCGGTTTTCCGGGAACTTCCGCTACGTCAATTCTCGCAGATCGAAGAGGTTTTTGTGCCTTCGCTTTTTGGCTTCCGCTGTCGCTGTCCAAAACGTAGTTATTGATCCAACGATTGAGGAATCTTTCAGCTTCTTCGCGCGACATAAAACTACCTAACTTATCCCGCATCATTGCTTTTAGATAATGCGCGAAACGCGAGACAGCCATAATATATTGGAGCTGCGATGAAAGCCGTGCGTTCGCATTGGCATCGTCGGTATCATACGATTTAGGCTTGTTTGCCGATTGCATTGCGAAAAATGCCGCATAATCCGTATTCTTGCAGTGCACCAGAGGAATAAAGCCGTTGTCCGCAAATTCCTTTTCACGCCTATCTGTAATGGCGACTTCCGTTGGACACTTCATCGCGACTTCACCTTCATCGGTTTCGAAAGTATGCGTCGGCAGGCTGTCGACAAGCCCGCCGCCTTCGACACCGCGAATCGCAACACACCAACCGTGCATCGAAAATGCTTCGGTAAGTCTGGTTCCGAGTGAATAAGCCGCGTTCGACCAAAGGTATTTCTTGTGGTCGCTGCCATCTACATCTTCCTCAAACATAAAAGTTTCGGTTGGTTTGGTGGAGGCGCCATATGGAACGCGTCCCAATGTATGCGGCAATGTTAGGCCTACGTATCGCGAATCTTCCGATTCTCTGAAGCTCCGCCACTTCATATATTCAGTACGGTCAAAAATTTTCGATACATCCCTCACTTCGGACATTTCCGAAAATTCGTCCCAACCAAACATTCCCGCGGAGGCGGCGCTGAAAAATGGCGCGTGTGCGGCTGCGGCTACTTGAGAAATGCTTTCCAATAACGCCATATCCTGGGGGTGATTGCCAAACTCAAAGTCACCAATCAGAGCACCATAAGGTGCACCACCAAAGGTTCCATATTCCTCTTCATACAATTTCTTGAACATCGCAGATTGGTCAAATTCAAGTGCGCGTTCAAAGTCTTTTAGAAGATCTTTCTTCGTGCAGGACATTACCCTTAGCTTTAGCTGAGGACTCGTCAATGTGTTTGAAACGAGATGGTGGAGTCCGCGCCACGAACCTTCGAGTTTTTGAAAATCCTCGTGGTGCATAATCTCGTTCATTTGCGAAGAAACGAGACGGTCAATTTCAGCGATACGAGCGTTTATAGTCGCGTCCATATTCTTGGACATCGTGATCTCGCCCCGCATTACTTGCCCGACGAATTCGCCGATCATATCTTTTGCGCGATCTTTTTGAAATTCGTCGCGCGCCAATTTGCCCTGAGTCAGAATTTGGTCAAGAAGCCCCACTTCTTGCTCTTCGACTTCTGCTGACGCAGCTGCTGCCTGTTCTTTTTCTTTAGCCATTTATTTATTCCTCCTTCCCGTCTTCTTTGTCCAAACCACCGAGCGCATCGCTGAGTTCTTTTTGTTTGTCGGAATCTGCGATAATTTCTTCGAGCATTGTTTCCAACTTGTCGTTCCCGTCCATTTTCGAACGGAGGTCAGAAAGCTTTTGTCGCGCTTCAACGAGTTTGCGAAGCGGCTCAACCTGCTGGACAATTTGGTCCGGTTCGAAATCCTCGATGTCATTGAAATTGAGTTCAATTCCCATCTTGCTTCCGTCATCCTGTAATTTATTTTCAATTGTGTATGCGAGCCGTGGCTTCATGCCGGACAATACCTGATTGAAATTATCGGCATCGATCTCCACAAATTTCCGATTTTTCAACGCGGGAAGAGCTTCTTCGGGTTTTCCGACAAAATCGCCCATTACGCCTACTACAAACGGCAGTTCCTTTAATTCAATAGCTCCACCGACTTCCACATCATATGTGATTTGGATTCGCGGCGGGCGTACACGATCTAACTTATGCTGTAAACTTTCCTTTTTTGGCATTGACTCATCTCCTTTTTATTTTCCTGCTGAATATACTCACTTTACTATTTTTCCTAAAAAAATCTACTCTGTTGGCGGAATGCCGCCATCCTCCGGAGGCGCAACGGAACCCTGTGGCGGCGCGGGCGCACTGATCGGTGGTGGAGAAATCGGCGATCCCAATGGAATGGCTTCTGTTCCCTCAGTATTAAAACCAAGTGTTTGTCTGAGCTGTTCGAGGATGTTTTGGTCTTTGATCACATCCTTAAGCCAGGTTTCAAGGGGCATATTGCCCCATTTCACCGCGCGATCTACCAAATATGAAACCGGACTATGCGGTTCCGTTCGTTTAAAAAATTCTGACAATGCACCAAGTTTCTTTAATGCATCGCGCCTGCTTTGAATTGCGCCGGCGGTCGATCCCCCGGCAACTTTGGCGCCCCCCGGAGCTCCATCGGAGGCTTCCTCTTCGTCTATTGGGTCCGGTTCCTCAGCTCTTTTCAGTTCGAGCAGTTTATTGGTTTCACGTTGAATCTCTTCTAATTGGCTCTTAAGTTCACTCAAACCGGGTGCTTGATTCCTATCGAATTTTTCCTCAATGACACGATCAAGGTTCTTGATCATCGCCTTGCACTCTTCGATCGATACATCCAGCTCTTCATAAAACGCACGCCGCGTTTGAGCGACTGCCTTATTCCATTCCACTGTCGTCGTGCGGTTTTCCTTTTCTGCTTGTGTTTTTAAGGCTACAGCTTTCGCCTTTGCTTCCGGTCCGAGCGTATCGATGTTTTCCGGAATATCGAATCTTTTCGAATCCTCGAGCCCTGCCAGGCCAAAACCTTCGCTGGTGATCGGCGCATATTTAATGGCATAGGCACCTTCGCGATCGAGCCACGCTATAGCGTTTGCGCGACCCTCCATATTACCTTCGTCAATTTCCGGAAAGAGTGTCTCCCAAAAATCTTCCTGCAAGCTGCTTAATAACTTCAATCCGTCTCGTAGACCGACATACCCAAATTCCTTTACCAAAGCTTCGGCAAGCCAAGCGGCTACCTGTAGATCTTTTGATTCTTTCGCCAACGTTGCGACTGAAAGGTCAATAACTATCTTAAAATCGGCGGTTTTTAATGAGCCTCCGGTATCTCCTAAAGCCAACGGGTCATCTTCGCGCCTTGCCTCATTGATCTCATCATAAACACCGGAATATCGAACGCTCTCTCCCGCCGGGGTTTCGTCGGAAATTGGTTTCAGAAGCGCCTCAAGATCGATAACGGGCGGCTGCGCCAAGTCGTTAACTTCTTCCTTGGCTGCTTCCTGCTTGTCTTCCGATTTTTCTTTTTTTTCTGCCATTAAGAGAAATTCTCCAATATTTTATTCACAACAAGTAATCCTAGTCTAAATCCCGAACAAGAAAATCTAAACGGGCTCTTCCGAATCATGTATGAATTCTATAGATTCGATTTCCGAAATCGCCTTGTGACCATCCTCAAGCTGATAAAGACGTACGCCTTTACCGACTAAAATATCCCCTCCAGCGTCTTCCCAGTCCGTTGCCCTTCCTAAGCGGATCGCATCTTCATCACTTTTGAATGATTCATTATACAACGAAGGAATAAACATTTCTCCTTTTGTTCCATTGGTCATTTCTACTTCCGCCTGCATCCAATATTTATCACGTAACGACTTTGCCTCAGCAAACACAACCTTTTGAACTTGCTCAAACGGCAGCCAAGTGTACGAGTCCTTTACAATTGCCTCGAAAACACACGAGGTTAGATCATTGAAGTCTCGAAAATCTCCTGATTCTTCGCCATTCACTTTACATTGAAATGCGGGTCTTTGCTGCTCAACCTTTTCGACCACCTCTTGCGCTTCGGCAAGTTTCCCATCTTTTACGTGAGCAACCGCAGCGAGCAATCCTTCAACGTAATTTGGCGGCTGCATCAAACATTCCGGGATCAACCCGTCCGAAAACAAACTCATTCTATCGCGTTCCGCTTTGAAATTTTGTCGATAAATTTGTGAACCGATCATCGCGTTGACATCCTGTTGGCCAATAACTTCAAGCTGTCTTTCTGCACGATCCCAGTCGCCGGAAAAACACGAGAGCTCAAAAAGAAAAGTCCGGGCCGTAATGTCGGTTGGTTTCGATTTTACGGCGTTTAGTGCCACATCGATCGCAGCGGTAAGGTTTCCATTATTTAAGAACGTTTTTGCTTCATTCATACTTTAAAGTCTTTAATCCCTCAAGTTTCCGCAAAAACTACTGCGAAATGTTATCCGGTGCCTTAACCGATCTAAACGTACTCCTATCGAATAGGTCTCCGCCGGCCGGCTTCACTGATGCTTTAACCGTTTTACCACCAACACTATATGTCAGAATATATTCTCCGCCCGGCTGTTTGCTTGGCGAACCAGCGTCGAAGAATTTGAATAATCCCCAACTTCCCGGAAACTTAAGTGGAGCATTAGAATCCTGTAAAAACTGACTCAATGGTGCCGGCGAAACTGGATTTGGTTGTGAGACGTTCGAATTCGAATTATTTGCGGAACCGCCTGGAGAAACCGGATTTCCCGATGTTGAATTCGTCTCTGAAGTAGAAGACACATTCATGGAAACACCCGTTTCCTGACCGGAAGCGGCCGGGAATTTTAGCTTGACCGACGCGGTGCCTTCCGATGTTACTTTCTGCCCGTCAATCGTAACTTCAATTATCGCCTCGCTTACTGGAAGAAGCTGGAAATCATATTCAAAATTGGGACTTGCGTTTTCGCCAAAAAGCGCCTTTCGCAACTTAAACGCATCGTTTAAATATTTGACAAATTCGGGATTAAATTTATCACCTCCTTCTTTTACAACAAGTTCACCGTCTTTCTCTTCAAAGGATTTCTCAAGATAGGCAGCGTAAAATTTCGTCAAAGCACCATCTACAGGATTCAGGAAGGCTTTGAGTTTTGTCAGATCAGCTTCGCCATCATCGCTGAACGGGTAACCCTTCTCGATCTCTTTCGCCATCGGCAGAATTTCTTGTGACCATTTCTTGCGCCGTCTTGTGTCCGCATCGCCGCCGAAAAATTCCTGAATCTCATCGATCGGTTCTTTCAGCAAACTTGATAATTCTTGGCCCGCAGGTGTTTTGAAATTCTTAAGCAAGCTTTCTATGCTTCCATTGACCTTTTTTAATTTTCGAAAAACGGTCCCCTTTTCATCTTCAGTCTCTATCTGCTTAGAAATTATCCTAATTTGATTCGGCGAAGCTCCGACGATGTCCTCGGCGAGTTCTTTTATGGTTGAACCGTAATTTTCAACCGGCAAAACCTTATCGCTCGGTTCTTGACCACTACCGACAAAGTCGAAAAGCGGTGAAAAATCTTTTTCGACATCGGTATCACCGCCGGTGTCGGTCTTTGCTCCCTTAGAAAAGAAACTTTTGATCCATTCTATCCATCCAGCGGGTTCGGGTTGAGCGGAGAGATTTGTATTACGCGCTATTTCTTCGAGTAATATTTTCATCGGAGAATCCGAGTCCGAAAAAGCGCTCAATGTCCTTTCCATTAGCTCCTGTTTTCGATCAAAAGAATTTACTTTTGTACTTCGCACCAATTCTCGCCAATTATCGGTATATTCCCTGAAATACTTCTTCTCAAGATTTGCGATCTCAGTTGCTTGAGTCGAAATATCTCCGGCCTTTTCACCCATTACCCAATCATCTTCGCTGAGCTCCTTATCGGCGTTCGCAATTTTCTCTTTCATGAAATTACGATAACCGTCAATCGTGTAAGCTCCGGGAATTGTATGACTTCCGCTAAGCGTCCCCGGATCGCGACCAGCCAAAATACTGTCGACCGTTACTGCTCCGACTTCTTTGGAAACTTCTGTCGTAACCCGATTCAAATAACGAAGATAGGAAGGAAAAGCACGTAATTTTGCACGAGATTGATTTACCACGTTTTCATCAAGCTTTATTCTTGGGAATCCGCTTGAATCGCCGGAGTATTGGCTTTCACGGTCAACCTGTTTGAAATAAAATTCCAGCTGAGCAATCGAAATATCCTTCAGTTCGGCAGGGAGCTTGGATTCGGATACCCATATTTCTTCAAGCGCGGTCGTAAAAGACGTAGGTTCGGATCGAGCTTTGTATTCTTCGGACCACATCAGGTAAACCTTCAGCAGGTTGTATTTCTTGTCGAGTTCTTCTTCAACGTCATTCGGCAGATTCTCGGCGCTTGCGGTCGTCTGCGTCCCTGAGAAGGCTTTCAGATCGGACACTACCTTCCTGAGGGTTGGCTGCTTATAACGCTGCTCGATAGCATTGTAATAAATATTTAGAAGTTTTTCCTTATACATGCGATTTCCAGAGTACAATCCGAAACGCATAAAATATGGCGCGCCTTCGCGTTCATTCTTATCGAGATCGACCAACACTTTTCTAAGGTTTTCAACAGCCTGAACTTCGCGTCTTGAGTCATCCGCTGATTTTTGCAGCGGATCTTTATTTGCATCAGCCTTGACGATGGTTAAAACTGCGTCGCCTTTCGCGGCCGCATCATCGAGCATTATCTTGTTGTTATAAAGAGATAATGCTGAAAGGCCAAGTAACAGGGTCGTCAGGAGTGTTCCGAGTATCGTAACTGCCCAGCCGAGAATAGGAGGTTTTTGTCGTTGTTGTTGAAACGTTTTTACGAGATCTCTATCTCGTAAAACGACTTCCCGGAAGAATTTCTTTGTAAAATAGGTATTCTCCGCCACTTGCGCCGCTTTGGGATTCGGTTGTCCATCCCGGCTTTTGTTTTCCGGAACAGCGGTAAAATAAAAACCTCTTAAAAATGGACTCTCACTAAAAGGGTTTGGGCGAAACAAGGTACTTACAAAAGCACCAAGCTTTCTCCGAGCTGACGCGAAGTGCAGTGGAAAATTAAATATTCGAAGCTGTCGCGACGGGGAAAACGGGGCCGACAAACGGATTAACCGGCGCTTCATTACGGACTCCTGGAGTATTTCGTATTCACTATCGAAAAGTGCTTGCGCGTTATCGGATTTTTCAAGGGGAATTGTGGTTCCCCAAACTAAATTTCCACCTTCATTCTTTGACGTCGAGAACGAATCTCGAAAACCCTCGATCGAATCTGCGTGGGTAAAAACCAGGTAGACGGGAAATCGCGTTTTGAGTGATTTCGTTGTTTGGTCAAGCCGCTCTCTAATAAGCTTGGCTTTTTCTTCGATCTCGCGCTCGTTTGAATTTAGAAGCTCTTCTGCATCTACAGCCAACAAAAATCCGTCGATCGGGCGCTTCGGACGGAATTTTTTTATCGTCTCCATTACCGCCGCCCACTCATCTTGACCGCCCCCTTCTAACTGAAATCGTCCGGCAGTATCGACAAATACGGCGTCGCTTGTTACTCGCCAATCAACGTTTCGAGTCGGGCGGATAAGGTTTTGTTCAGATCTTCGTTGGCTTGGTAGATTTTGAAAATTAAGTCCTGAGCTCAGCACTAACGCCGACTTTCCGCTCTTCGGCGTACCAGCCACGATATACCAGGGGAGTGAATAGACGGAATCTTTTCCAGCCGAGCCGATATTTGAATCCTTTAAAAAATCAACCGCTTCTTGTCCGCTTTTTTCCAATTCAGGATCCGCACCTGAAGCTTTTGCCGATTTCTTCGTTTCCTTCGCAGGAGGTTCGGCTTCGCCTTCGCCCGCCTCTTTGGAATCATCTTTTTTCTTTTCTGCTTTTACTTTCTTTCGCGAAACTAAATAATTTCCGACCAACGCGAAGGGAATTGTCAGTAGGATAATCGCAATAATTACGATTCGGTAGTTGAGTCGTACGCCCAGCGTGTTGCCTCCAAACCACACAGCTGTGGAGGCAATTCCGTAAAGCGACATCATGCCGCCAAGTCCTACTAAGAACCTAAGTTGACTGAACTGCCTCATAAAATCTCAACCGTCCGGAAAAAAAATCGATACATTTGATCGAACTCCACTGGCAATAATTACATTTGTAGTTTGTCCACAGCGTCCTGCAGGAATTTCGAGGACATCAAAAACATTGCCAGGTACAAAACAACCGCAAAAGCTAGACCGGCAAAAGCAGCGACTTTTGCCCAAACAGGAACTCCACGCTTTTTAGGAGGCTCCGGTTGATCGTTGGCGAGCCAGTTTGGCGAAAGCTCGGTCGGGACGATTTTTCCGGCTTTGACAAGCGCATTGGCAGTATTCTGCAGTGTTAAAACGAGTTTTTCCTGTTCGTAGACCGCATATTTTCCTTTAAAGCCGAGAAGCATGCAAACATAGTAAATCTCAACGGCATCTGCAGTTTGGTCAATTTGCTCCAACATCGATTCAAGCTTTTCGAAAAATTTATTTCCGGCAAGCTGTTCGCCAAAGTATTCCAACTGAAGCGGATTTTTTTCCCATTCATCTTTTAGTGGAAAATTGTTTGTAAGTACGGTTTCGTCAACAAATGCAGCCAGTGCAAATTTCGAAACGCGGACAAGCTTGTGGTTGATTCGATAGCGCTCGGCGCGCTTCTCGAAATCTTCCAGCATTTGGGCGATTTTTGGTCTTAGCTTGTTGGAAGGTTCGACAGCCCCGGATTTTACTCGAAGGATCAAATCGAAAACCGGACCCGCGAACCTTACCAGATCATTTTTTGATACTTCCCGATCTCTTGCCACGTTTACCTCTTATTATTTCATTTTGCTTTTACGGCATACAATTCAAGTTTTTCATCCTGAATTTCATCCGGCACATAAACTGAAATTACTTTCGATCCCTTAACACCGTCCCAATACGGTCCGTTCGTATCGAGCGAAAAATATTGAAACCCGACGCGGGTCGGTATAGGAGCCGGTGGAGGACTTGCGTGTGTTAAAACTACGCCGGGAAGAGCCGATCCGATGATCGTGTCAATAACGTCACGCGAACCGACCTTTACTACTCTCGGGACACCTTCGATCAGCTTCGACTCCGGCATTTTGGCTCCCACTGCCAGATAAAATCCCGCATCCTTAAGCAAGCGCTCGTCTTCGATTCGCCCGACGTAAAGGGTATCTCGAGTTTTTTCGAGCGGAATAGGAACACATCGGCTTGGAATAACAGTTTCGAGCAGGTCTCTCAATTGAGCAGAAAGCGTGCTGAATGTGAAATGCAAATCGTCATGGTCATATTTCACAATATCTTTTGGGTGCTCATCAACAGAAAAAGTCAGGAGCTTACCTACGACCCCCGCAATTTCCAGATAAAGCTTTTCAGGGTGAAGCATAGGCGAACGAAAATAATGTGCCATCGTCGGTATCGCCGAGTTAATCGTATGGAGAAGCCAAAAAACCGCTACTTCAGACGTTGTAAAATCTGCGAGGGATGCATTTTTCTGCCGCCGTTGCTCGCCAAGCGAGCTGCTTTTCGCGATCAGTACTTCGACAAGTTGTCGCTGCATATTTACGAGCCACTGCGACGCGGAGGCTTTTAGTGCTGAAGGGATG
Organism: Pyrinomonadaceae bacterium; assembly: GCA_037969475.1. Classification (GTDB taxonomy): domain Bacteria; phylum Acidobacteriota; class Blastocatellia; order Pyrinomonadales; family Pyrinomonadaceae; genus Aridibacter. Next base: position 39,983 of record JBBKXN010000035.1, read on the forward strand.
AAATCGTCCGAAATTTTTAGCTGCCCAGTTGGAGTTCGTTGGAGCTCGGCAATTTTCAAGGAAGTAAAACCGTCTCTAAGCTCATCATCAAAAATTATTCTTAAATTACTTTTTGCGTAGGCGACCGGCTGTTCGTTTGTGCCGCTGGTTTCGTCTTTGACAAGCGCACCCTCCTGATGAAACCGCAAATTATTATTCGCTTTTCCACCGTTTGCCTGGTAGTTCGCCTCTCCCATTTTTTTTGCCGGAATTACTAGATGGACACCAAGTTTTTCTTTTTCGGGATGGAAATGATCACCGATCGGACGCAAATCAGGGACGCCTTCCGCATCTGGAACATTGATCATCAGACCATCCGGGAAAACGGCATGGCAATTGATGATCTGGAAATCACCGTTGCTGATCGCTTCCCGATTTATTTGTAAGTCCAAAATTCCGTAATCAAAGGGATTTGCCGCGCGGCTCCTAGAATTTACTAGCTCTTCGTAATAATTATCCCACTGCTGGAAATGATGTGGAGTCAGAAGCATTCCTTCATTCCAAACAATTTTCCGGTATTTGCTCATAATGTGTAGAGACTAATAGTAATTTGTTCGCAAAAAATAGTAAACACCCAAATTCGTATCTCGCCTAGTCAGTGATAATTACGACGTGTTTGTCTGTTGGCCGGCCTTTTCTTTGGATTTCATTTCCAATAGCGCGATTCGCATCCATTCCGGATCCGAGCGCATGGGAAACCGATCCGGGTTTTCTTCCGTCCAGTTTAGAACTGCGATCAACGGAATGTATCCGGGAGAATTACCCGGCGAGTCTTTTTTCGAGATCTTGTTCATCGTCGCTGAAATCTTTTTTGGCATCGCCACCATTTCAATTGTCTCCGGCGTCGGAGCAATACAATTATACGCGGGGGATGTTACCAAATATTCTCTGCATGCTAGCGGTCGATCAGAATGTATCGAACACGATTCATCTTCCAAAAAAGGGCAAGGAATTCCTTCCCGAAAATATTCAATGCCGAGCTCTTGTCGCTCTTCTAACGTCAATCCATTTCCGCTTCCTAGCGTCTTAAACAAACCAATCGCCGTGAAGGTTTCGAACGCATTGTTAAACTGCTTAACAACTTTGCACCTTTTAGCCGGTGGCAAATCACGTATAAGCTACGCGATTTGGTGCGCTTCGATTTTTGAGATCGGAACAATCTGCCGACAACATGCACCAAAACCGGCTTTACAAGATATCGTTTTGCCATCCTCTGAAATTTTGTCAATCGCGATCCTGACGAATGAATCGGTCATTTTCTGGAAGACCGGAAGCATCCTCGTCGGTTTTACTTTGCCAGTCGGAATGGCCAATTCGATAGGTGCGGGCATTCCATCGACCGTCATCTCAATGGTGCCGGTAACAAATTTGGGTTTATTCATCGATCGCAAGCTCAACTAAAAGTAAGTGCTTCTGCATTGACGCCGAAAGCCTCCGGATTTTGCGTAATTGTCCCGATTGCGAGAAACCGAAGTGCTAACTCAAATTCTGAGCTTGAAAGTTTCCCTTTGTCTTGGAGAAACCATATTGAACGAACGCGAAGCGAACTAGCTGTTGGATTGTCCCTTGCTAATCTTTCCATCGTGTTTCGCATTTGCAAAAATTGCCCGTCCACTCCTTGTTGATACGCCGCTATGGTCACGAGGCCGTCATCGGCAACCTCATCTCCTATTTGAATGTTTAATTTGTCCAAAACTTCTAACATGCTTTCCGCTGTAGATAAAACATTTCCACGGTTGTTACCGAGTTTTGTTAAAGCGGCATTAACAACAAATTGAGGTATCAGATTTTTTGATCGTGCCAATGCAGTAATTGCTGCAGTGTTAGTTTTTGCATCCTTGATATTTGCCGCCAGTGCGGACGAACCCGAAAACTGATTTATTTTTCCTTTTAAGGCATTGATTTGCGCCGAGGTCAAAACTGGATTTGGATCATTACGAGCAATTCTTCGCATGAAACTTATCGCGGCTCTTTCGATTTTTTCATTTTCGCTGCCTCCCGATCTTGGTGACGAATCGGGAACCGGTGTCGGATCGTCGGGGCCATCTGACGGCGGGGAATTTTCGGGCGATGCCAAGGGAGTTATCAAATCGGAGGGTGCTAGATCAGCATTATCCGGTTTATCACCCGAATTTTCGTCCGTATCGTCAACCGGAACATCATCACGAAAATCTCCATTGTTTCTCGTAACTTGCGTCGATCCGGTTCCGCGAAGTAAAAATATTGCGCCGCCTGCGAAAATCAAAACGAAAAGGACAAGCAATGGAGCGATAAGGAAAAATTTACCGAATCCGGAACCGGGGTCAGAATGTACCGGCCTGGATACGTTTGAAGTTGAAGGCGCCGCATTCAGTGGTTTCGCGCCGGCAAGCTCGATATCAACGTCGGGGGACACTCGATCTTCATCTTTCGATGACCGGGATTCGGCGGAGGTAATTTCGACGGTTAACTCGACGCCGCCGCCGAGATCGAGTAAATCTCCATCAAACAAAACTTCAGGAGCAAGCAATTCCCGTCGGTTAAGTTTCGTTCCGTTTGTCGAGCCGACGTCTTCAACCGTATATTCCGCACCATTTCTAATGATCTTAATGTGTTCACGCGAGAGCTTTGAGCTTGAAATCTGAAGGTCATTTTCCGGGTGCCTCCCGACAATAAACTTCTCGCCCGTTACAATGACTTCCTTCGGGGCGCCATTTTCGTCGTTATATTTGAGCAGAAGCTTTTGCATCAATGATTCAAATTTCGAACGGCGGCGTTTACTGACGCGAATAAGTCGAAAGCGGCTGCATTGCAACTCCAAAATCGCGCGGGTTCTCACCGATTATTGCAGCACCAAAAAATTTTGGCACATACTTTATGTTTTCATTTTGAAATTGTGACGCAAGCTTTTCGGCATTTGCGACCAGAGTCCAAAAACTTCGATCCTGACTCTCATTTGCTTCGAGTGCCGTTTTAAGGTTTTTTCCGAGCCCTCCTTCGCCGCTGTTGTAGCTCGCAATTGCCAGCGGAATACTCAGAGGGCCTGTGCCGATCCTACCGGTTAAAGTTTTCATATAGGATGCCGCGGCTTCGGAGGCGGCTCGAGGATCGCACCTTTCATCGGGATTTGACGGGGAAGCACCCGAGCGGGTATCCAACCCATGTGCCCTTCCTGTAGATTGTGTAAACTGAAACATTCCGAGTGGCCCGGTACCGCTTTGCAGGCAAGGGCAGTGTTCAGATTCGATCATCGCCAGGTAGAGACCGACCTGCGGGTCAATTCCTTTTTCATTAAACGAACGAATGATAAACGGCGCATTTTTTCTTGCTCGCTCGAGAAGCGAAACCATATCGCTCTTTAGGTAAGTCCTTCCTCCGCAGTCATCAAGCCGTGTTCCCCGAATGCGACCCGCATACCCGTCGAGCCATCGTCTGATCTGAGCAATCGCTGCCGGGGGTATGGATTCACCCGATCGGTTTCCGATTATTCTCGCAACCTTTTCCGCTTTTACCTTGATATACTGATCTTTTTCCGAAGACGACATCGCACCGTAGGTTTTTCCGCTCGGAAGCTGCGGCGGATCATCGCTCCGGTTTGCGGTCGGAGAATCGGTAAGATTGCCTGGATCTGAATTCGCAGGCGTTGAATCTCCCGTTGTTTGAATTAAGTTGGACCCGGAGTTTGCTTCGTTAGAGTTTTCAGGTTTATTAGAATTGTCCGTGTCCTCGTCAGAGTAATCATAAGAGTCTTCTCGATCATCTGTGACGGCTACTTGCGTTCGATTTCCCTTAATGACGCTTACAGCGATAAAAACACCCGCAGCGCAAATTACGAGAAGCGCAAATCCTGTAATCATTAGCGGGATGAGCATCGAAGACTTTTCAACTGCCGTGGATTCGGCCGTGACGCCGTTTGGAATCGAATTGTACGCGGGAGAATTCTCGTCGTTGGCCGGAGTGTCAATGTCGCGTTCGCTGAAGCTAACCGAGAGATTCGTTACGTGACCGATCTTGATCGTATCGCCATCCCGAATGGGTGTACCACTTGCGGTTACTTTCTTACCATTAACAAATGTCCCGTTTGATGAATTTTCATCAGCTACCCATAATCGGTCACCCTCTCGAAAAATGCTTGCGTGGAGACGGGATAAGCCATTATCATCAAAGCGATAATCGGCATCTCCTCCCCGCCCGAAGGATGTTTTTTCTTTTTCGATTTGGATCTTTTCAAATCCTTCGTCGGTTGAAAATGTTAATATGACTTCCAGCATTTTGAATATCTCAGCAAATTCCCAAATCTATTTCATAAACACCGAATATAACTCGGAAAGCGGTCGATCTTTCATCAGTCCAAATTTCTGCGGATTTTCTGCGACCATCGCCGCTGCAAAAAAATTGGCTACTTCCTGGCGCTGCGAAGGAGATTTTATCACGTTCCAAAAGTCGGCACGATCTTGCGGCAGACTCGCTTTCCACGCATCAGCCTCCTGCGGAGTCATCCCAAAAGCCGCAATTCCGTATACAACGTCACCTTCAAAGACATTTAAAATTAAATCTTTTAGGTAATGAGCAGACGCTTTGGCTGCGCAATTTTGCGAGGCCGAGGCAATCGTCTCTTCCCCGCAGAGTCCATCGTAGGCACTCGCTGTGACAAAATCATTGGACATACGCCAGAGCCCGGTACCGTCGGCGTTGTTTTTTGGCAGAAACTCGCTCCGGCTCATCGCCAAAATATACCCAAGGGGCGGATCAAGGTTCCGTTCACGAATAAACGCCACATTTATCGCGTCACGATATTTAGACGCCCTTTCAAAATAGCCTTCGGAAACATATTTTGTGGTTGCTTTGCGCACTTCCCGTAAGAAGTCCGGATTTGCAGTTTTATATTCAAAATTCCCGGAAAATTGGTTAATGACATTACCGGTCATTGCAATTGTTTCCTTAATGGATCCTTGAGGAATATCGGTTTGAGTCCCTTTCGGACCTCCATCCGGCGGATTCGGATCAGCACCCGGTGTGGGGGTCTCGGTAGGCTTTGCAACCTCAATCGTTTCAATAAAAAAGGCAATTTCACTGGATTGATTAATTTCTACCCCATTCTCGTCGTACAAGATTACCTTCAGATTTCGGTTCAAGCCGTCGGAAAATTCCGGGAAATCGTTTGGCTCGATGGTCGCTGAGAATGGCGGTTCTTTTACTCGTGCAAATTCCTTGCCTTCGATCGTGTAGCTCACTTCAGAAACACACTCTTCGCCGGAAATTTCAAGTTGAATCTTTGTTGGATCTTTGATCGTATCTCCGCGTTCGGGCGAAACGATCTTTGCTTGTGCGATGCAGGCCGGATCCTCGCGCGTCATATAATACATGCCGGCTGCTGCCACGCACACAACGGCAAGCCCAACAGCCAGCGCCGCGACGATTAACATCAAAGGTATTTTCGACTTTTGGGGTGGAGGCGGGGCATCGGGAGTTTCTGCTTCTGGTTCATCGGGGAGGTCCGGTTCAATTTCGGGCGAAGCTTCGTCTTCTTTTTCCTCAGGTTTTGGTTTGTTAAATGCAACTTCAATTTTGCTCGTTCCGCCGAAAACGAGCACATCGCCATCGTTTAAGAATCTTTCACCATCGAGTTTTTCACCATTGATCGTGGTGCCATTAAAACTTCCAAGATCGATAATCCAGAATTCATCTGCCCTTTTTTCAATTTCGGCATGATATCGGGAGACATTTGAATCATCTTCGAACGGAATCGCGTTGTCCGAGGCACGTCCGATCGTGACCAACGATTTGTCGAGAGGAAACTCGCGACCTGAATCTATGATTAATCTTGGCTGATCCATAAAAGAAAAATCCCGCTACCGTACTATATGACAACGAGATTTTACCAAATTTGCGAAATGTGTGAAGTTTTATCTCTGTAAATCTAAAACATCAGTGCGCGTAATTATGCTCGTAATTCTTTTGAAATCTTCAATTAGCACGGCGGGTGCATCGTGTAAATTCGCCTTTATCTCATCAAAACTCGCATCGACATCAAGGACCGGAAAACTTTCGCTCATAATTTCGCTGACATTCGCATCCAGCAAATCCTTATCTTCGAGCAACTTTGTCAAAATGCGGCTTTCCTTTAGAGAACCTACTGATTGTCGTTCTTGAAGAACCGGAATTTGTGTCACACCATGTTCATTCATTTTGGCAAGTGCATCGCGGACGATATCATCAGGCGCGGCATAAATTAAATCCTTTGGCGAGCTTTCGTTTTTGGTTTCGGCGATTAGCCCCGCGGTTATTCGCTGCGGTTCGAGCAATAATTTTTCTTTCATCCATTCGTCCGAATGAAATTTTGTTAAATAATGTTCTCCGGTATCGCAAACTATAAAAACTACAACCGCGTTTTCATCCAAACCTTTCGAAACCTGGAGCGCCGCCGCAAAATTTGTTCCCGTCGAACCACCGCAGAAGATTCCTTCGACTCGGCCGAGCAATCTCGCATATTCAAAAGAATCCCGATCGGTAACATTGATGATCTGATCGACCACCTTCATATCGGCATTTTCAGTCGGCGCGCATTGCCCGATTCCTTCCACCAAATACGGTGTCGCTTCCGTAACCGAACCTGTTTCCTTGTAGGTCTTAAAAATCGAGCCGTATGGATCTGCGCCGATAATTTGAATATCAGGATTCATTTCCTTTAAATAGCGTCCCGTTCCGCTAATCGTTCCGCCCGTCCCGATTCCCGAAATAAAGTGGGTGATTTTCCCATCGGTATCGTTCCACAATTCGGGTCCCGTTGTTTTATAGTGAGCCATCGGATTTGCCGGATGACTATATTGGTCAGGGTAAAAAGAATTTGGCGTCTCGCGGTGAATTCGTCTTGCGGTTTCGACGTAATGATCAGGCGTTCCCGCCTTAGCGGCATTTGGACAAACTACAACGTCAGACCCGAGTGCTCGCAAATATCTTGTTTTTTCCATCGAGACCTTATCGGTCAAAATGAAAATACACTTATAACCCCTGGTCGCTGCAGCGATAGCCAAACCGATCCCTGTGTTCCCAGACGTTGCTTCAATGATCGTTCCACCGGGTTTTAAACTGCCTTCTTTTTCAGCATATTCAATCATCGAAATTCCGATCCGGTCTTTTACCGAATAACCCGGGTTAAGACTTTCCATTTTCGCAAGAACCTGAGCCTTAATATTATGTTGGGCGGTTAGCTTGTTTACGCGAACTAACGGAGTATTACCGACTAGTCCGATTATATCTTTGTAAAATTTCATTATTGCTCCAAGAAGTTGTCCGGCGACCCTGCCAAATTTTGAATTCTAGTTTGTAAACGTCGATGTCGCAAGAGACGGTTCGGTTTTAGGCTGGAATCTCTTCGTTTTCCAATAGTTGGCGACGTGTTTCCAAAAGACGGGCAGGGTTGTTCGTGATTATGTGGTCAATGCCGAGTTGGATCGCGCGGCTTATCCACCGTGGATTATTCGCAGTCCAAATTGTAACCGGAAGTCCGTTTTTCGCCGCTCGCTTCAGAAGCTTTCGCGACGCCAGGGAAAAGTGGAGTGAAAGGCGGTCTGCTTTTATGTCGTTTGCGACATTTATCAAACGCTTATCCTTTCGCAGTATTGTTTTAACTTTAGGTGCAAAAAGTGCTGCCACTTTGACATCCGGGCAGACTTTGCGAATGCGCGCGACGACATCGAGATTAAAACTTTTCACAATAATTTGGGATAAGAGCTTTGAGCTTATTATTTCCGCGCAAACCGAATCGGAGATCGCATTGATGTTTGATTCTTTCGCTTTCAGCTCAATATAAATTTTTCCAGGGAAATCGTCGAGGAAACTAAGCAATTCGTTTAGACTGGGAATTCTTTCTTGTGAAAACCTTTCATTTGTTAGAAGACGCGATCTTTCGTTAAACCATGAACCGGCATCTAAACTCTTCAATTCTTCGAAGGAAACCTTCGAAACCTTCTTTTTGATCCCGCAAATTCGTTTTAGGGTAGAATCGTGAAAAATCACCGGAACGCGATCCTTTGTTAGTCGCACATCAAACTCGATCCCTTCCGCCCCGTCCTCGATTGCTCTTCGAAAAGCGGCAAAAGTATTTTCGGGGGCGAGAGCGGATGCCCCTCGGTGGGCGATTATAAGCGGGTAGTTCGGGTTTGATTCCATGTAAAAAATTATCTTTTTTCAAGCAAAAACATCATTTTCGACCAGGCAATCGGTTCGGTTATCGGAAATTTGTAATCGCCGACGATCTTAAAATGCCGGTCCGAAACTGCTCTTACGTTATCCATCGAGTGAATCTTGAATTTGTACAAAATCTTGAGTACGGCACCGACAAAGGATGGTTTTATCGGAATGAGGACAAGTTTTCCACCAGGCTTTAGCACTCTTGCAAATTCGGACATTCCGTCAGCCAGCGGGACATATTCCAAAACTCCACACGCTATTATCAAATCAAAAGTCTCGGCTGGAAAGGGCATCGCCAAAACATTTCCCTGAAGCATCAAAACATTCTCGGAATCGACAATCTTATCCCTCCTAAATTGATCGCGTGCGACTTTTAAAGAATTGAGAGAGAGATCGATCGCATAAGTGCTTTTGGGTCGAAACCCCGCCTTATAAAACCCATACGTTATGAGTCCTGTGCCGCTTCCGGCGTCGAGTACGACCGAATCAGAATCAATCTTAAGATTGAGTTGGCGGAGGTATTTCGCAACCGATTTGCGATATCCATTGACGCGCATCGATACATTGTGAACGTCTGCGATCCGGTCATAAAAGTTTTGAGTTTTGGATTTTTCGGGGTTTGTCGCCATTTACTCTTCGGAAAGGAGTTTTTTTATCGCCACCAAAAGCTCTTGTTCGCGGCTGTCGCTATTCCCTGATTCTACATACCTTACGACACCGTTACGGTCAATCAAAACCGCCGTCGGAATGCCGGTGGCGCCATAGGCAAATTGATTCGCTTGCCCATAGGCTATCGCAATTTGATAAGGCAGCGAATGGTCTTTTATAAAACGGGTCAAAAATTCAAGCTCTTTACTTTTCGCAGTACCCGAGTCTTTGTAATAACGTGTCACTCCGAGAATTACCAGACCATTATCCTTATAGGTTTCGTGCCATTCGATCAAACTCGGAAAGGCCTCAATACAAGGTCCGCACCAGGTCGCCCAAAAATCAAGCAATACGACTTTTCCTTTTAGATCGGGAATATCCTGAGGCTTTTGAGGAAGCCAATTCTCAATTGCAACTAATTTCGGGGCAGGTTCGCCCAGAATTTCATAGTGCTTTTCACGTTTTTTGATTTTGTTAAGAACGTAAGCTCGGGCGCTTTCTGAATTGAAATCGGTTTTGATACGTTTTAATGTGTCTTTATAGAGCGCCGCTCCTTCCAGTTTTCGACCGGTTTCGATCTTGTACTTAATAAGCTCGTCAATCGCCTTGTAATAAACGGCATGGGATTGAGGAGGAATTGAATTGTCACGCAATCTTACCAAAGTACTTTCCGCTTTTTCCCGCTCGCCAAGCTCTTTGTAAATGCCAAACGCCGTGACTCCTGCGTCCATCAAACGATTTAAAGCACGGGCACGGGATTCGTCTTCCGGAAGAAGTTTTTCGGCCGCATCAAATGCCTTTGCAGCGTGCGGAGCCGCAGGTTCGAAATTGTTTTCCAAACTGTAGCGATAGGCAAGTTCTTTTTCCATTGCGGCAATTTCCGTGAGCTTGGTAGGTTCGTTTTCGTAATAATCGGCAATAAATCGTTCGGATTTTGCCAAGTCATTGTTTGTCGCCGCAATAACCACCAAAATAGAACGCGCGGTTTGTTTTTTTTGATCTGTTCCATTGTCCAGCTGAAGGAATTTCTCGAATGCTTCGGCCGCATCCGTCGAATTTGTTGCCATCCAATGTAGTCTGCCGAGGTAATAATAATCGTCGCCCGCAAGGTTGGTGCGCGTTTTTGCATGATTTCCATACTTTGCTGCAAGCGCTTTTTGTTCTGATAAAACCTTTCGATGAAGTGTCTGCGTATATGGTGTTTTTGACTGTTCAAATTTTGTAAATTGCTCTGTGGCGTAGTTCGTTGCTTTTGAGTAAAGCTCGGGCACCGGATATTTATTAAGACTGTCGGTTTCCGCGACCGAAATATCTGGATCTGCACGTCTGCCCGATTGAGAATAGGCAGGCGCGAGTAATGAAAACAGGAGCAAAACCAATAGTACAAATTTATTCATTATTTCTATCTCGTTTGGGCGTTGCGCGAACGATTCGGATCACATAACTCGAGAAATCTCGAATCTTTTTCGAAAACAATTTTATCAGCTAAAATCTTTGCAGTCATCGGCGCAAGTAAGATTCCATTGCGATAATGAGCCGTTGCAATAAAAAGGTTATCCGCATTGCTCAGAGCTCCGATTATCGGGAGTCCGTCGGATGTAAATGGGCGAAGGCCGGCCCAACTTTTGTCAATCGGCAACCGGGAAAGTGCGGGCGAGATCTCGCTCGTCGAATCAATTAGGGTTCTTATTCCCTCGTCCGTAGTTTTACTATCAAATTTAACATCCTCAACCGTCGCTCCCGCCAAGATCTTCCCGTCTTTTCGCGGAACGATGTAGCCGCGAGGGCTATAGATGACCCGGGTAAAAAGTCTTTTTGCCGTCTGAAAACTTATCATTTGACCGCGGATAGGTTTTACCTTAGGAAACGACGGAGACGAGTTTTCAAATTCGATCAAAGAAGACCACGCCCCCGCTGTTATGACAATTTTATCTGCCGAAAAGTGTTTTTCGCTTGACGCGACCACGCGCTCTATTTTCGACCCCGTTTTTACAAGCTTTGATACGGCAACATTTTCAATCAGTCCGATTCCGTTTATCTCCGCATATTTTTTTAGGGCGATAAGGAGTTTTCGATTCTCGACCTGCCAATCGTTTGGGAAAAAAAGTGATTCTAGAGATTCAGAAGAGATGAATGGTTCAAGCTTATGGGTATCATGTGCCGAAAGATGTTCGACCTCCAGTTCGTAAGCCTTTTGCCACCCAAAACGGGACCTGATCTCTTCGATGTCTTTTTGGGTAAAGGCGGGGTAAAGGGTGCCGCTTTTGTCGAGTTCGATATCGATTCCTGTTTCGTCTAAAAGTTCGTTCGATAGTGTTGGAAAAAGATCTTTCGATTCTATACAGAAATCGAAAAAAGGATCTGCGCTATCGGCCTCGGCTTGTGGGGCGAGCATTCCCGCAGCAGCGAAAGAGGATTCCTTGCCTATTTCCCCGCTCTCGAGAATTGCGATGTCCTTTATACCCTTCTTGTGGAGTTCGCGAGCGAGCGTGAGACCAATAACCCCGCCCCCGACTATCAAAAAACTATCCATTAAAAACTATAAAACCTTCAAAGTTTGTCTGTTATGATGATTCGTTGTAAATTTAACTGCACTCAAATTTTAGCAGAAATGGCGGAAATCGGCGATTTGTGTGACGACCAACCGATCAAAAAAGGTTCAACTAGCCAAAGCAATGCTTTTAGTAACAAAGGACTATAAATCGAACAATAATAATAATTTATGAAACACACAATTACACTAATCCCAGGCGACGGAATTGGACCTGAAATAATTTCTGCGGCTGTCAGAACCATCGAAGCAACGGGAGTTGAGATCGAGTGGGAAACCCAATATGGCGGTGCGCAGGCACTTGAAAAATTTGGGTCAACATTGCCGGATTCGTTGCTCGAATCAGTCAGGAAAAATAAGGTGGCGCTCAAAGGCCCGATGACAACGCCCGTTGGGAAAGGTTTTACATCTGTAAATGTCGGCATGCGCAAGGCTCTTGATCTATACGCCAACGTCCGGCCGATCAAGGCGTTGCCAAACGTCGAATGTCGATATCCAGAGTTAGATTTGGTTGTGATGCGTGAAAATACTGAGAGTCTTTACGCAGGACTGGAGCATGTAGTGGTTCCCGGTGTAGTTGAATCAATCAAGATCATAACGGAAAAAGCATCTACCAGAATCGCTAAGTATTCGTTTGAGTTTGCGAGGCGCGAAGGACGAAAAAAACTGACGGCGATGCACAAAGCGAATATTATGAAGCTTTCCGATGGCCTTTTTCTGGAATGTTTCTATAACGTCGCGAAAGATTATCCTGAGCTCGAGGCGGATGACAAAATTATTGATAATGCATGCATGCAGCTTGTGATGCGGCCCGAACAATTCGATGTCGTCGTGATGGAAAACCTTTATGGCGACATAGTTTCCGATCTCTGCGCAGGGCTAATCGGCGGACTCGGTCTCGCACCTGGAGCTAATATTGGTCTTGAAACCGCGACATTTGAAGCGGTCCACGGATCAGCGCCTGACATTGCGGGGCAGGGAATTGCAAATCCGACGGCGATCATGCTTTCCGCGGTTATGATGTTAAAGCACATTGATGAATTCGATGCTGCAAACCGTATGGAATCTGCTATGTTGGACGTTTTTCGCGAAGGGAAAATTCGGACGAGAGATTTAGGCGGAACTGCTTCGACTGCCGAATTTGCGTCCGCTGTTATTGAAAAACTTTCATGACCTTGTAAGCTGAACTCCCAATTTTATATTCCCAAATTTTCGCCAATGACAAAAAATTCACGCAAACATTTCTTGTATTGGCTGGTCTTAGCTATAGCGATCCTTTCGGTTTCTTGTAGCCATCAAAATGGCAATCCAAACCTGTTCGAGACATCGGTTTGGCTTCAAAAATCCGATCTTGGCGAGCCAAACTACATTTATGTTCCCTTTAGCGTTCCCGCAAATACCAAAAGTATTTCCATCAACTATGAATACGATAAGAAAGATGGAAAGAATCAAGTTGATCTAGGTGTCTTTGACAATCGTTTCAGCGGAGGCGAGGAGGATAAGAAGGGGTTCCGAGGTTGGAGCGGTGTGGTTCGTCAATTTATTTTTATCGCTGCAGAATCTGCAACACACGGCTATGATCCGGGAAACATTTCTCCGGGGAAATGGACGGTTATCCTGGGACTGAAATCGATCGAGAAATCGGGCGTTTACGTCAACCTGAAAATTAGATTTGACGAAATCGACACAAAAGCGAAACAGCAGTTTGATGAAGAGAACCAGCGCGAATTTTCATTTACGAAAAATCAAAGAGTCGAGCGTTTGGAAACCAATGATTTGACATGGTTTGCGGGCGATCTTCACACACACACTTTTGATAGCGACGGTCGCTGGTCGGTAAAAGGAATTCTTGAATCCGCCCGATCTAACAATCTTGATTTTGTTTCGATCACCGATCACAATACATTTTCGCATCACGCCGACATCGAAAAAGAGGCTGGCGCTTTTCCGAATATTCTCGTTTTACGGGGCGAGGAAGTTACGACCAACGGGGGGCACATAAATGTTTGGGGGTTGCCGAAAGGTGAATGGATAGACTTTCGCGTTACGCCGAATGTAGAAGAAAGTGCAAAGAAAGTTGCAGCCGAAGCAGAGAAATTTGGCGCGCTCGCTTCAATAAACCATCCGTTTATGGATTGCGCCGGCTGCCGCTGGTCTTACGGAAAATGGGGCAATCTTGAGGCGGTCGAGATCTGGAATGGAAAATGGGACGAGCAGGATCAAATCGCGCTCACAGAATGGGATAAATTGCTCTTAAATGGAGTAAAAATAACTGGCATAGCTTCCTCGGATTCACATCAAAGACCCGAAGAAAAGAGCGATTATCCGATAAATTTAGCGATCGGAGAACCCACCATATTTGTCGGAGCCAAGGATAAAACCCTTGCAGCGATTCTTGACGGTATCAGAAATCGAAAAGTCTTCGTCGCCGATAATTCGCGCCGCGGAATCATGCTGACGGCGGATGAATCTGCAACCATCGGCGATACTATCGAAGTCCCTTGGGGCGACACGATAGCGTTTAAATATACCCTTTCGAATTTTGAAAATGGTTCAAAATTTTGGCTGGTCGCCAATGGCCAGGTCGCCAAGGAATATTTGATCGATGACCAAAAGTACACCGGCGAGTACAACATCTATGCGAGGCAAGACGGCTACGTAAGGCTCGAAGTTAGAAACGATCGAAACGAAATGCTCGGTTTCTCAAATCCAATCTTCTTTCGGGTCAAATATCCTGATCAGCCATCAGAAGACGACTCGAAATAGTATGATTCGAATATCGCAATGTTAAAACTATGCTTACTTTCCAGCCCGTTTCGCTTTCCGTTTTCCGCCATTCATTAGCGCCTCGATTTCATTAATTTCTTTTGGAACTTTCGCCGATAAATTGCGATTACCGTCTTTTGTAACCAAGACATCATCTTCGATCCGGATTCCAATGCCGCGATATTTTGCCGGTGCCGATTTATCATCGGGCGGAATATAGAGACCCGGTTCGACAGTTAGAACCATCCCGGGTGCAAATGCGCGTGAGTTTTTCGCAGTTTGATCAGTGAAATATCTACCCGCGTCGTGGACATCCATTCCGATGTAATGCCCGACACCGTGCATATAATATTTCATATACTTCTTATTCTTGATGAGCGTTTTGGTGGCACCTTTTAATAGTCCGACCTTTTTCATGCCTTCTGTGAGCATTTCTATCGATAAATTCTGACGTTCGACAATTGTCGTGCCCGTAACCGTGGCTTCAATACATGCCTTTTGCGTTTCTAAAACGATTTCGTAGATATCCTTTTGAGCGCGAGTGTATTTTCCGTTAACGGGAAAAGTCCGTGTTATGTCAGACGCATAGCCTTGATATTCGCACCCTGCATCGATGAGCAAAAGGTCGCCGTTTTTAAGCTCGGCATTGTTTTCGACGTAATGAAGAATCGTTGCATTTTCGCCGCCGCCGATGATTGAATTATACGCCGAGCCCGCTGCTCCATTCATACGAAAATGGTGCTCGATAATCGATTCGATCTGCGACTCGTTCATTCCGGGTTTGCAGTTTTTCATCGCCAGGATGTGTGCTTCCGCGCCGATTTTTCCGGCAGTTGCCATCAATCCAATTTCTTCTTCCGTTTTATGCAGCCGCATTTCGTGGATCAGCAAGGTTGGATCCATGATCGTATGAGGAGGGTAAGCCGT
The DNA here is from genome assembly GCA_037969475.1 of Pyrinomonadaceae bacterium. Taxonomy (GTDB): domain Bacteria; phylum Acidobacteriota; class Blastocatellia; order Pyrinomonadales; family Pyrinomonadaceae; genus Aridibacter. Next base: position 55,086 of record JBBKXN010000035.1, read on the forward strand.
TTTCAGACGGCGAACTCGTTGTCCTGCAAGATATTCGAGAATCAATTTATCAAGCTTCTTATCGACGCCAAAACGGTAATAAAGCGTGTCGCAGCCATCGAGCATTTTTGCAAACTGCGCCTCAAACTTTTCAATCGAATATGCTTTATGGACGCCGTAATTTTTCTCGGCACCTTCCGTTCCTTCGCGTCTGCCGTACCACGTTTCCATTTCGGGATCGCGGGGCCGGACAAACATCGTGTATTTTGTGCGTTTGTCAGGCGTGATCACGGCGATCGCGTCGGGCTCGGGGAAATCGGTCAAATACCAAAAATCCGAATCCTGACGGAATTTATATTCGGTGTCATAACTACGGGTTTTTTCATGTGCTGCCGGAATTATTGCAACGGCATTTTTGCCGATCTCGTCTACAAACTTTTTCAATTGTGGTTTCATAAAAATTCTTATCCAGTTTTTTGTGTATTTGAAAGTTTAACCCAAACAGACAAACGTTGAAAGACAACACGGTTAAATTGAGGCGGATTTATTGCTGAATAATCTCCAAAAAAGCATTTCTTGAAGCAAAATCTATGTTTCCTTGCTGAAATAGATTTTCCTAAATACTATGATTGTATGAAAACCATCGTGCTTTAGCCGAAGGAGGAATTTAACAAATGGAAAATGTAAATGACGCAGATAGGCAAAAACCAACGGAATTAGATATCCCGCTGGATAGAGATGTATTTATGAGAACCCTAATCAGAGAACTGTCCGGAACTCTGGAGGAAATCATCGGAACGGATGAAGCGTCTGGCTTTATTAGTGTGGTTGGAAGAAATATGGGCAACCAGATAAATGATGATTATAAAAAATCTCTGCGGGTCGGAAATTTGAATCGAGAGCAAGTCGGTGAAGTTTTGGTAGATTTGAAACGCCGTATCAAAGGAGATTTTTATATTGTCGAGGAAACAGATGAAAAGATCGTTCTGCATAATCGCAAATGTCCTTTTGGAGATAAAGTGCTTGATCGCCCTTCAATGTGTATGATGACATCAAATGTATTCGGTTTTATTGCCGCAGAAAATCTTGATTACGCGAAGGTCGAGCTAAAGGAAACGATCGCGAAAGGAGACGGCAGATGTGTAGTTACAGTTTACTTAACAAACACCGATGAATCGGAAAAAGCTGAAGGAAGAGAATATTTTAGAGGCGCAAGTTAAATTCTGACTATTAAAAGCTTCGAAAAAATTGCCTGGATTCTGCCCGAACCCGTTGTGTTGGTTTCGGGTAGGGGAGAAATTCTGTCATTTAACAAATCTTTCAAAAGAAATATTTTGCCTGATAGTGAGAGTGCCGTAGGCAAAAATCTACTCGAATACAGCATTACCGAACCGGAAAAGATCATCAAATATTTGCGGAACTGCTCAGGCAGCAGTCAGCTGACGATCGGCAAGATGAATTTTCCCGCACCTAACGATCAAATAAGAACCTATATCTGTGAGGGATCTTTGCTGGAGCCCCGCGACGGGAATGAATCGGAGATAATCTTTTTGAGGTTTAAGCCAAAAGAATTAACGGATGTTCGCTTTCGTTTGCTCACTGAAAAGATTGAAAAATTAAACCTTGAGATTTTTGAACGGAAGCGTGCTGTTGCGCGTAGTAAAAAACTTTATCAACAAGCCAAAGAAGCAAGCCGCTTAAAAGATGAATTTCTCGCAACAATCTCTCACGAATTACGTACACCGCTAAATGCAATTATCGGTTGGGTAAAAATTTTAGGCAGGAGCGGAAACGATGCAGATTTATTTAAAAAAGCCCTTGTTACAATTGAACGCAACACAGCCGCTCAGGTTCATTTGATCGAAGATATACTAAATGTTTCACGAATCGTCACCGGTAAAATGAAATTGAACATTCGCCCCGTCGAGCTCGTCACGGTGATTGAGAATTCCGTTGATACCGCTCGTCCGATGGCAGAAAACAAAGGGATTGACTTACAAACGTTTTTTGGTTCAGATGCCGGAGTTGTTTCAGGCGACAGTGAGCGAATACAACAAATAGTCTGGAATCTTCTTTCGAATGCTCTTAAATTTACACCGAAAGGCGGAAGCGTTGAGGTCAGGCTTGAAAAGGTACATTCAAATATTGAAATATCCGTGAGCGACACGGGCGAAGGAATTTCGAAAGATTTTTTGCCGTTTGTTTTTGAGCGGTTTTTGCAAGCTGATGCCAGTAAAACGCGAAAACACGGCGGTCTGGGGCTCGGGCTTGCAATTGTACGCCATCTGACCGAACTCCACGGCGGTAGCGTTGACGTTTACAGCGAAGGCGTAGGTAAAGGGACTATCTTTACCGTGAAATTTCCTTTAGCTGTCAGAGAACACGAAGCCGAATTGAAAGATTCTAACTTAACAGATATTTCTCTTTCGGATACAAAAGAGATAAATTTGGAAATGGATAGTTTTCGACTCGAAGATCTGCATATATTAATTGTTGACGACGAAACGGATTCGAGAGAAGTATTGAAAATAGTACTCGAAGAAAGCAAGGCGAGGGTCGACATTGCCTGTTCAGCCGCCGAAGCTTTCGAAAAATTTTCGGTAAACAACTTCGACGTTTTGATCAGTGATCTTGCGATGCCCGGCGAAGATGGATTCTCATTGGTAGCAAGAATTCGTGCCCTTACCGATCATCAGCACAAAGATGTTCCGGCAATTGCAATGACTGCCTACGCCCGAAAAGAAGACCGCTTGCAGGCTTTATCCCACGGCTTTGATGCATACATTGCAAAACCTTTCGATCCGGACGAACTTATCACCATAATCACCGAAGTTGCCAACCACAATAAAGATACAAAAAATTAGCATCAAACCGTAAATAGCGATTGAATTTTGGCTTTATACAAGCCTTATATCAACCCTACGTTTCTGTGTTAATCTGTGATTTAAGAGTCTTATGGAATTACGCGTTACGGAAATATTTCTCTCAATTCAAGGCGAATCGACTCACGCGGGGAGGCCTTGCAGCTTTGTCCGTCTGACGGGTTGTCCGATGCGCTGCGTTTGGTGCGATTCTGAATACACTTTTACCGGCGGCGAGAAGACCTCATTTGAGGATATTTTTGCGAAACTGGAAGAATTCGGATGCAAGCTTGTTGAAGTAACCGGAGGCGAGCCGCTTGCACAGAAAAATGTGTTTCCTTTTATTACGGAGCTTTGTAACGAAGGCTATGAAGTGTTGATCGAAACTGGAGGGTTCGTTTCGACGTCAGCAGTTGATGAACGCGCAAAGATCATTTTGGATGTAAAATGTCCGGGCTCGGGTGAAGCCAAAAGAAATCATTGGGAGAACTTGGGGTATTTGAGAGCTGAAAAGGACGAGGTGAAGTTCGTCGTTGCGGACTTAGAGGATTGGGAGTTTGCGAAAGCGATTATCAAAAAATACGATCTCGAAAATTGCACGAATGAGATCTTGATTTCGCCGGTTTTCGGAATTGAAAATTTGCAGGAAATCGCCGAAACGGTATCGAGGAGCGCTTTGAAAGTTCGTCTTAATCTTCAACTTCATAAATATATTTGGGGAGCCGACGTGCACGGAGTTTAAGGTTTTGCCCGCGGATCGACGCAAATAGAATAAGGATGAATAACACTTCAATAGTTTTGGTATCTGGAGGGATGGACTCGTGCGTGACGGCGGCGATTGCCCGGGGCGAAAATGAAGAAATCGGTTTCCTTCACGTTTCATACGGACAATTAACCGAAAAACGCGAGAGAAAAGCTTTCAATGACATTGCAGATTTTTATGGCGTCGAAAAACGGCTCGTTGTTTCGATCGAATATCTCGCAAGGATTGGCGGTTCATCGCTTACGGATAAGAATATTGAAGTAACCGAAGCGAATCTGAAATCGGATAAAATCCCAACAAGTTATGTGCCATTTCGCAATGCAAATATGATGGCAATTGCGACGAGTTGGGCGGAAGTATTGGGCGCGAATTCGATATATGTCGGTGCGGTGGCGGAAGATTCAAGTGGTTATCCCGATTGTCGTCCGGAGTTTTTTGAAGCGTTTCAGAAATCTATTACTGTTGGCACGAAGCCCGATGCGAATATTAAAATAAAGACCCCTATCATCCATCTTTCAAAAGCCGAGATCGTAAAAAAAGGAATGGAACTCGAAGCTCCAATCCATCTTTCATGGTCTTGCTATCGCAGCGAAGATATCGCTTGCGGCACCTGCGATTCGTGTGCTTTGAGGATTCGCGGTTTTGCGCAGGCTGGGCTCTCCGATCCTATTTCATGCGCTGGATAAAAGTTTTGTTCAAATATTTCGCAAATGCCGTTCCCTTTCTAACTCTTCCCCTGGTGCATTAGCTTTGACAGTTGTCTCGGCGAAGAACGCACATAATGGTCACGAAAACCGTGCGGGGATCAGGATTATCCAACACAGCCTTGCGCGAAATTCACGGTTATTTCCGGCTGTTGAAATCGGTTTGAATTTACTTCACAATCAATCTTTATGACTCTGGAAACCGAAAATCTACAAAGCTTTATCGCAAACTGCGTCCGGCTTGTCGATGCAAAACTCGATGAGATTGTGCCGAGCTCGGATACGGAGCCAAAAAATCTTCATAAGGCAATTCGACACAGCCTTTTTGCCGGGGGGAAGCGTTTTCGTCCGGCGTTTGTTTTTGCTGTTGGTGAGACGCTTGATGTTCCAAACGAAAAGCTGGTAAACGTTGCAGCCGCGATCGAAATGATCCATACATATTCGCTGATCCACGATGATCTTCCTGCAATGGATGACGATGACCTTCGCCGCGGGCGCGAGACCTGTCATGTGAAATTCGGTGAGGCGACCGCCATTTTGGCTGGCGATGCGCTCGAAACGTTTGCATTTCAGGTGGTTGCGGAAGACGAAAATTTATCGCCTGAAATTCGGGTCAGGTTAATCTCTGAAATTGCGCGTGGAGCAGGAACACCGAGCGGTATGGTTGCGGGTCAGCAAGTTGACCTCGAATCAGAAGGGAAGGAAATTCGCATTGAGGACCTGGAGAATATCCATCGCGGAAAGACGGGTGCGATGATCGAGGTTTCTGCAAGGGCGGCGGCGATCGTCGCGGAAATTAGTGAAGATCAACTTTCAGCGATATCGAGATACGCATCGAGCCTGGGGCTTTTGTTTCAAATTACGGACGATCTCCTTGATGTTACCCAAACGACCGAGGTTCTTGGAAAAACTGCGGGGAAGGACGAGATTTCGGAAAAGGCTACTTACCCGGCTTTTTACGGTATTAATGGAACAAAAGTTCTTGCTGCGAAAGTTCATGCGGAAACCGTCCTTCACTTGCAAGCTATCGATCGACCAACCGACCTTCTTAATAAAGTTGCGGGCTTTATTTTGAATCGAAGAAAATAGCGTTTTGTTATAATTCAAAGATCGGAAACGGAATTTCTTTGTGATTGTCCGTTTTCTCCTCTGTTAGATTGGTAATGAAATCTTCGGAAATAAATTTACAGAACTTTTGGAAGCCGGCTCTGGTGATATTGTCGGTCGCTTTCCTTTTTGCGACCGTTTTGACCAGGCTTTTAGAACACTGGTGGACGGACGAGAATTATTCTCACGGGTTGCTAGTACCATTCGTGATCGCATATTTGCTTTGGATAAATTTCGACGAATTGAAAAAAGCAGCGGCCAAGCCTTCGTTTTTCATCGGTGGCGGATTGGTCGTTGCAGCTCTCGTTATGCTTTTGGGAGGCACACTCGGCGCGGAGCTTTTTGTTCAGCGCATTGCGCTTGTGGCGATGATCGGCGGGATCGTAATTTATTTCTTTGGCACGAAGATCCTTCAGTTGCTCGCGATCCCATTTGTGCTTTTTCTTATGGCTATCCCGATTCCGCAAATTATTTTCAATAAGATCGCTTTTCCACTTCAGATTTATGCATCACAAATTGCCGTATGGGGAATTCGCGCCTTTGGCGTTCCGACGGTCAGAAAAGGAAATGTCATCGAAATTCTGCCCCAAAATGCAACACAGATAATCGCTCTTGAGGTAGTTGAAGCTTGCAGCGGAATTCGTTCGCTAATGACGTTGATGACGCTTGCCCTTATATTGGCATACTTTACTCGAAGAAATTCTTTGCAGCGCTCCGGTGGCTGGAGTTCGTTTTTTTATGACACAGATTTTTGGCGAGGCGTAATTTTAGTATTTTCTGCGATTCCAATTGCAATTATCACAAACGCCGGACGAGTTACTGCAACGGGAGTACTTACTTATTTTTATGGAAAAAAGGCGACCGAAGGATTTGCCCACGACGCTGCCGGATGGCTGGTATATATCGTGGCGCTAATTTTGCTGATCCTTTTCAATCTCCTATTAATGCGCGTAATGAGAAGGTTTGAAAAAGCTGAGTAAGAATTATGGTAAATGGCGGTTACAGATTTTGGATCCTGATTGGTTTGCTGCTTTCCGGCGGATTGTTTATAAATTGGTTCGAACAGCGCGGTGAGGCTGCAGTTGAACGAAAACCGCTGACCGACTTTGCGACGAAACTCGGAGATTGGGAACAAAAGGGGAGTGATATCCGATTTTCCGAACAAACGGAAAGTGTCCTCAAAACAACCGATTATATGATGCGCGATTATGTAAAAGAAGGCCGACGCGCAAATCTTTACATCGGATATTATGCTTCTCAAAAAACCGGTGCGACGTATCATAGCCCGCAGAATTGTTTACCCGGATCTGGTTGGGAGATGCGCAGTCCGGAGCTGGTAACGGTACACATGCCTGGTGGAAAAAGTTTTGGCGCCAATAAATATATTATCGAAAATGGCGAATATAAAGAGGTAATGATCTATTGGTATCAAGGCCGCGGCCGGGCGGTAGCGAGCGAATATTACGACAAAATCTATACGGTTTTTGATAGTGTCGCGCGTCGACGTTCTGATGGATCGATGGTAAGAGTCATGACATCCGTAGTAGGTTCGGAACAAATTGCAACAGACGCCGCCATTGATTTGGCATCTCAAACCGCCGTCAACCTGGGGCAATTCGTTCCTGAATAAAAAAGTTTGTAAAAAAATAATGTTAGGCTATAATCTTTCACAACCCCTAAATCTCCAAAGTGAAGCGTTTTGCTGCATTATTAGCAAAGGCGTTCGCATTGTTTGGCAGTTGTTAGCATGAATTTAACCTGCTTTTCTGAAAATAGAAGTTGATTACCAGTTTCTTTTAGTGTCGAGACAAATCGACAGAGTTTAATAACTGTAAATAAATGTCTTACAGTTTTGAAAATTAATTATCAGTGAAGTTTAGCGAGCAAGGGTGCCCCCTCTTGCCAAACTTTAATTTTTTAAGAATTGCCTTGGTTTCGATAGTCATTGCCCCGACTGTCAAATCTCAATCGGCAATAAAACATAGGACAACTGTCCGTAAAATTTGTACCATGCGTATTGACGAGTGCCAACGTTTTCATACCAGAAACCTTCTGTTGACTGTTTTAACAGCGTTATTGATCTTAGTAACGGCTTGCGGTCAGTCGCTTGAGAGTCACCTTAAGCGCGGAGAAGAATTCCTTCAAAAAAGAAAATTTCAGGATGCCGAAATGCAATTTCGCGCTGCAATGGATATTGATGATACTTCATCTGAAGCTCATTGGGGTCTGGCGCGTTCGTATGAAAGCCAAGGAAAATTCCTTGAAACCGTACAGGAACTAAAGCGGGTAACGGAATTAGCACCCGATAATCTTGAAGCAAAGGCGAAACTCGGGAATTACCTCCTTTTGTTTACACCCCCGCAAATTGAAGAAGCGGAAAAGGTTTTAGCAGATATATTTAAGCTCGACAAGAACTTCATAGAGGGTCATATCTTGAAGGCGAGCATACTTTCGGCACAGGGTAAACCCGAAAATGAAGTAGTTGGCGTTCTCAATCATGCGATCTCGCTTGATAAAAAGCGCACGGAAAGTTATTTGGCGTTGGCTCGATTTTATATGAAGAGCAATAAAGCCGAAGATGCCGAAGCGACAATAAAAACCGCAATTTCAGTTAATGACAAACGAGCGCTCGGATATCTGGAATACGGCCGCTTCTTGACCTTTGCAAACCGGCGTGACGAAGCCGAAGCTCCTTTTAAGAAAGCTACTGAAGTCGAACCAAAAAATGTTGAAGCATGGGAATCGCTGGCGTCTCATTATCTTGGTTTGCGACAGGTCGAAAAGGCAGAGCAGGCTTACAAAGATCTCGTAAAGATTCAGGGAAATAGCCCGGAAAGCCGTATGGATCTTGGGAATTTTTATTCCGTTGTAAACCGCGACGATGATGCGATAAAGGTATATCAGGGAATTTTGAGCGAGCAGACGGATTATGCGAGAGCGCGTTATAAACTCGCTGATATCTATTTAGAACGTGAAGATTTCGAGAAAGTAAACGAAGAAATCGAAATTCTGCTATCCGTAAATGATTCCGACGGCGAAGCATTGATGCTCCGTGCCAAATTGAAATTGCAGGAAAACAAAGCTGAAGAGGCCGTTGCGGATTTGGAAGAAGTACTTAAGAAACAGCCAAGTCTGCAAACTGCGCTCTTTTATATGAGCCAGGCGCGGCTTGCTCTTGGAGAAGTTGATCAGGCTAGATCGTTTATCGGTGATCTTGAAAGATTCCATCCAAAATATCGACGAACCAGTTTGTTGAAAATCCAAGCAGCTTTTTTGGCAAATGAACCACAGATCGCTCTTCAGGAAGCCAACAAGCTCATCAACTCAGTTTCCAGAACATTTTCAACCGATACATACAACGCTCAGGAAAATGAAGAACTGCGTGTGCGCGGCATAACGGCGCGAGGTATTGCCAATTTGACGCTGGGTAATATGGTTGCCGCCGAAAATGATTTGATGGAAGTTGTTAGACTTTCACCAAACTCCGCGGGAGCAAAAATAAACCTAGCTCGCATTTATGTCGCAAAAAGAGATTTTGCGTATGCGGGCAATCTTTATTCAGGAGCTTTGAAAATCGAGCCAAAAAACTTTGATGCACTGAGCGGAATCGTTTCGGTATTGGTAAAACAAAAAAATTATACGGGAGCAAAAGGAAAAATTGACGAAGCCGTTAAATTAAACGGTGGCGACAAAACGAATATCCCTGCCTTTCATTATCTTAAATCGGACGTTTTTTCCGCAGAAAATAATTTTGCCGCGGCAGTGGCGGAGCTTAAGAAGGCGATCGAAATCGATTCTGATTATTTGCCAGCTTATTCCGCATACGCGTCACTTTTATTCTCGCGAAATCAAACTGATGCGGCGCTTGCGCAATATGCCAAGGTCGTTGAGAAAAAGCCCTCGGCTTCAATTTACAGCTTGATGGGAATGATCGAAGACGGGAAAAAAAATTTCGACTCAGCGGAAAAATTTTATCGAAAGGCACTTGAAATTACACCGGGTTCTCCGATTCCGGCAAATAATCTTGCTTGGTTGATGGCGGATAATAACAGGGGAAACCTTGACGAAGCACTGCGCCTTGCTCAGGAGACAGTTGACAGAAACAAAAATGTTGCGGGATTTTACGACACACTCGGTTGGGTGAACTATAAGAAGGGTTTCTACACGCGCGCTGTCGAAAGTTTTAAGAAAGCGGTGGCCCTCGATGAATCCGATTCGCGACGCGACGGTACGAAGCCAAATTCGGGATATCGTTTGAGACTGGGGATGGCACTTGCATCGTCGGGGGACAAAAACTCCGGTCGACGAGAGGTGGCGATTGCCTTAAGAGATGGTTTGGATGGATTAAACAATAAAGAAAAACAGGCGGCAAAAAGCATTTTGGCGGGAAGCTAAAAAAAAACGCCAGCCGTGGAGCACTTTAATGACCTTAATAATTTTTGAAAATAACAAACTGCTTTTTGGGTTAATACCAGAATCATTAGTCATGCTCGTCTTCGGAATTGCCTTGATCACACTCGCCATCAGTTTGCGTTGGTTTCTTGCGAGATTTGAGGCTGAAGTTTTTCCCGAAAGTGAGCCGGCTAGAAATTTGTCTGGTTTTGACACGAGGTCAGCCGGTCCACGCGATGGACGATTCCAGGTAAGCGAAAGATAGTTTTTAGGTGGTTTAGGAGAAGTAAAGATGAGCGTAGATTTCAGACAAAGATCGGCCGGTGAATTCTTCCAGATGCTAAAACGTCGGAAATGGTTGATTCTGCTACCCGTTTTAACGATGACATTGGCGATTGGATATGTAGTTTACAAGCTTCCAAGCGTTTACGAATCGAAAACGGTTCTGACCGTAAAAGCGCCGACGATTTCGGACAAAGTTGTACAGTCATTAACTGACGCCGATATTTCTCAGCGAATTGAAACGATCAATACACGTGTGTTGAGCAGAACATCGCTGGAGCCAATGATCGCAAAGTACAAACTTTTTAACCTGGAGCGAAACGCGGGCGTACCGACCGAGCTTATCGTGGATCGTATGCGCCGAAATATCGAAGTAAATTTGGTGAAAACCGATAACGATAAGATCGCTTCATTTGAAATTGCCTATCGAGACCGCACTCCCGAATCTGCGCGAAGTGTTGCGGCCGAATTGGCAAGTAAATATGTCAGTACGCAGGTGATCGAATCGACCGAGCGTGCAAAAGATACTCAGGAATTTATTGATACCGAGCTCGCCGAAAAGAAGAAGGCTCTCGATGATCTTTCGCAGCAGAGGCTTGGAATAATGATGCAAAACGTCGATACACTTCCTGAATCTGCGCAAGGCCTTATTGCTCAACTCGAAGGACTTCGTAAAAGCGAGGAAAATCTAGGACGGGACATTCAAAACTTAGTTACAGAAAAAGGGCGTTTGAACGAAGCGATTCGCTCTCTTGGAAAGGAAGTGAGGCTCGTCGAGGATCTGGGTCAAAAGGATATGGAGAAAACCCTCGAGCAGAGTACGAGGATCGAGGACACTCCCGCATACGGGTCGTTAGTTCAGCAGCGAGCAAGATTGAGCGCTGATCTCGATAATCTTAAGCTCCAATATAAAGACAAGCACCCGAAGGTAATCGAGGCCCGGAATGACATTTCAAAGGTAAACGATGAAATAGCTGAGCTTGAAAAGAACCGGCAACGACGATTGGAAATTGCTAAAAGCACAAGCAATCGAAGAGCAGATATTCAGAAAGAACGTTACGAGATCGATAAGCAAAGAATTCAAGGTCAGATCGTGCAAATAGATTCTCAGATTTCGTTGAAAAACGGTCAAATTCAGCAGAATGCCGGACAAATTTCAACGCTCGAAGCGAAAATAAACACGATTCCCAACGTTAGAGTTTTGCTTGAATCGGTTGAAGCCCAATATCAGTCGGCGAAAAAGGCTTACGAAGATCTTGATAAAATGCGAAATGGTGCATCGCTTCAGGTAAACCGGGAAAGCAATGCGCAAGGTGAAACGATAAGCGTCATCGATCCCGCAAACTTACCCAAATCTCCGGTTGCGCCAAAGCGCGAACTCCTTACTGTATTAGGAGCCGGGTTAGGGTTGGCCCTGGGATTATTTCTTGCTGCTGTATTCGAACTTCCGCGTCTATTTAAGATACAAAACATCGAGGACGCAAAGCATTACACAGGGTTGCCGCTGCTTGCATCCGTTCCACCGCTTTTAACACAAAACGAAATCGCATGGAACAAGCGGTCGCATTGGCTAAGAATTCTCGCTGGAATTACAGCAGCGATCGGAAGCATTCCGATCATAATAATGGTCGTGCAAGCGTCCAGAATATTTGAAAGCGCAGTTTCATAAGTAGGTAAAGTTAGTTTTTCAAAAAAGGGTCAAAATCCCAAGATAAGAGGCGAAAAAGATGTATAAAGAATTTTTTGGTTTAGAAGACACACCATTTACATTAACTCCGGATCCCCGGTTCATAGTTTTTACTCCAAGCTACAATGAAGTGCTTGCGAGCCTTTACTACGGACTGGAAAATGCTAAGGGCTTGATCGTATTGACGGGGGAAGTTGGTACCGGAAAGACGACAGCACTGCGCTGGATCTTGAGAAGACTAGATTCAAGCGTCTTGGCTGCTTATGTATTCAATCCGCGGCTTTCGATTGACGAGTTTTACCACCACGTAACTCAAATGCTCGGCATCAAAGATTGGAATCACAAGGCCGAACTCCTTACGCAAATGGGAAGAGTTTTAGAGGAGCGTCATCGTCGCGGACTCCGAACGGTTCTGATCATTGACGAAGCTCACGAACTTTCAGATTTCGTGCTCGAAGAAATTCGCCTTCTAATGAATTTCGAATCAGACAATGCTAAGCATCTACAAATTGTTTTGACTGGACAGCCCGAACTGCGTGACAAGCTAAATCAGCCGAATTTGCGGCAATTGAAGCAGCGGGTTGCGCTCCGCTGCAAAATGCATCAGCTTCCAAACGTCGAGGAAGTCGAACGTTATGTGACCGAGCGGCTTTTGATCGCCGGTTCCGAGCAGCCGAATATTTTCACTCCCGGAGCGATTGATTACGTTTATCAGTGTTCGGAAGGAATTCCGCGCCAAATCAATAATCTTTGTGATAATTCAATGCTTTCCGCCTATGCAGCGGGCGAGCAAATCGTAGGTCGCAAAACCATTGAAGAAGTTGCTGACAATTTGGATATGCTTCCAGCTCAATCCGAGATGATCGCAAACGATAAACCGGCCCAGCAGGTTGGATCTGCCAGAGTTTTGACTCCCGAAGCCCGGGAAGAACTGTGGAACAATCGATCTCGCGTCGAACCTGCCAAAAAGAGCGCGTTCAAAACTGAAAAATCAAAACCCAACGGGAAGTTTAACGGAAACAAAAAAGCGCCTATTCCGTTTGCTGATCTCGATGATGAAATCAATCTCGAGATTGAAGAAGTTGGCGGACTTTATTAAGCAACAAAGTTTTATTACAAATCTGGTTAGCCAGGCTTGGAGCAGAAAATGAGCATTCTAAAAGCGTTAGAAAAAAGACAAACTGAACAGCCGTCGAAACAAAAAGATGGCAACGAAATAATAGATAGCGAGAAAGCCGGATCATCACGGGTTGTGCCTTTTGATAACCGCGAACGTTCTGACGGCGTCTCTGAACTATTCGGTTCGAATGAATTTCGGATCGGAGCACCAAGTTCGGTGTCCAATGAGCAGTCTAATTCTTTAAACGGGACGGCACTCCCTGATTTAGGAATAAATGGACCTGCTGGGGCAACTTTGGACATCGTAGGTTCAACACGTCCTGCCGCAAAAAGACTCCCCGAGTTCGCTCGATGGGAGGTTGAGGCAGAGCGTGTTGAACCGCGTCTTGTTTCGATAACGCAACCGCATTCTGCATATTGCGAAGAATACAGAAGTTTACGCACACATATTCTCCACAAGAGTCAGCGCCAAAAGCTTCAATCAATTGTGGTCGCCAGCGTAAATCCTTCGGAAGGTAAAAGTGTTACGGCCCTTAATTTGGCCTGGATGCTCGCGCAAACGGATGGTGTTAAAGCCCTGATAATCGACAGCGATCTGCGTATGCCGAGTTTGACCGATTATCTTGGAATCGAAACGGACAAAGGTTTGTCGGATATTCTCAGCGAAAAGTCAACATTAATTGATTCTATAGTCAGACTTGAACCGTCAGGGCTTCACTTGCTCCCGGGCGGACAGGCGAGAAACGATGTTGCGGAATTGCTCTCGGGACCGAAGTTTAAGGAAATTCTGAGAGAGGCGCGGGATATGTTTGACTACGTGATAATTGATGCTCCACCGCTTGCTATTTTTACTGACGCTGCGGTGTTGATAAACCATGCAGATGGTGCGATGTTAGTTGTCCGTTCGGGGAAAACGAAGTACACGGACGTTGACAGAGTTTTGGATTCGCTTCCTCGCGAGCGGATGTTAGGAGTCGTTTTGAATCAAAGTAGTGACGTATTGGCTGAGAGTCAGTATGGTTACGGCTACTACAACGACCGGTTTTCCGAATAAAGGAAAAGTTACTATCTCACGATAAGACAACATGAGTGCAACAAGACTGAGCCCCAGGGTTATTTGGTTGATTTTTGCGGATGTCGCAATTATCTATGCCGGGATTGTTTTGGCGCTCTATGTTCGACTTGGATACTATGGTGCAGGTTATCAGCTCAATGAGCAAAATGGATGGGTCAAGATTTCACTTGCAACCCTTGTTTGCCTCCTGATCCTTTATCTTTATGATCTTTATGACTATACCGTTATCGCAAACCGTCGGGAGCTTACGCTGCGGCTTATCCAGTCGCTTGGTATTGCATGGGTGATTCTGGCACTGTTATTTTATTTTGTGCCGCAACTTCTGATTGGACGCGGTGTTTCGGTTATCTCTGTCGCGGTCGTACTCTTCCTGCTTTTGATCTGGCGGATATTGATCCATGGATTGACGGGACATCCCGATATCGGAGAAAAGATCTTGATCGTTGGAACCGGGGTTTCAGCCAAAGAGATCGCCAGAGCAACTTTGGAAAGACGGGACGCCGGTTACCGTATCGTTGGGTTTGTCTCGGAAAATGGAACGAAGCCGGGGGAAAAATTCGAGGACTTCGAAGTTTTGGGTACAACCGATAATTTGAATGCCGTAATCAAAAAGGCAAATGTCGATAGGGTTGTTATAGCTCTTCGCGAACGTCGCGGAACCTTTCCAACCGAGTCGCTTCTCCAGACGAGTCTAGCTGGAAATGTGAACATTGAGGAATGCGCATCGTTTTTTGAAAGGGTTACCGGAAAAGTCCATTCCGGGATGATGCGACCTTCCTGGCTGATATTCGAAGGACGAGGGCGGGATACGCGGCTAAGCACGGTTTTGCGAGAGGTGGTTCATCGCTCGCTTGGTTTGATCGGTTTTACACTGTCATTGCCAATTGCATTGATCACGGCGGTCCTTATAAAAATCGATTCCCGGGGACCTGTGTTTTATAAACAGGAGCGTGTCGGAAAAAACGGCAAATCTTTTAATGTTATAAAGTTTCGCTCGATGCGAACGGACGCGGAAAAAGATGGCGAACCCATCTGGGCAACCACAAATGATGATCGGGCGACTCGTCTCGGCCGCATAATTCGGGTAATCCGGGTCGATGAAATTCCTCAGTTTTGGAATATCATGAAAGGAGAAATGAGTTTTGTTGGTCCGCGGCCGGAACGACCGCATTTTGTATCACAGCTTGCAAAAGAAGTTTCATATTATGAGCATAGACATCTCGTCGCGCCGGGGCTCACCGGTTGGGCACAAATAAAATACCCGTACGGCTCTTCGATCGAAGACGCGCGACAGAAGTTACAGTACGATTTGTATTACATCAAGAACCAATCGTTAGCACTCGATTTTGTGATTGTATTTGAGACAGTTAAAACAGTGCTCTTTGGCCGCGGCGGACGCTAGGATCTACGGGCTAAAAATTGGATAAAACAAGTAAATGAGCGTTTTATTTAGGACGGATCGAGATCTAAGACGATCCAAGCGGAGAAGGAATAATGAAAGCATTTAAATCACATCTTTTTTTAATTTTGGTATTGATTACGGGATTACTTTTGACAACCGGAGTTTTCGCTCAGGATGATAATTCGGAAAAAGCCCCTGAAAAGATCGCGAAGGTGGAAAAAATCGGCGACACGAAATCGGCCAAATCATCGGACGGCGGAGAAACCCTTGTGAGCGATAGTTCGACTGATGACGATGATGATACCGAAGGAGTTATCAAACAGTACAAGAATTACCTGACTGAATACCGGCTCGGACCGAACGATATTATTTCAATCGAGGTTTTCGGACAATGCCCGGATTATTGCCGAACCGATGTGACCGTAACACCCACTGCAAGGATCTCTTACCCCCTTATTCGGGAAGGCGTTTTCGTAGGCGGCAAAACGCCGACCGAAGTTGCGGATGACGTCACCAAACAACTTGATGAATACATAATCGATCCAAAAGTTACCGTAACTCTCGTAAGAGCCGGCTCCGCCAGATATGCTGTAATGGGCAAGGTCGCCGCGCCCGGATTTAGGATCATGGACCGGGCTGTCAATCTTTATGAAGCAGTTCAGGAAGCTGGTGGAGTAGTAAGCGGCGGAGAAAAGAAAAAGGTGCTGCTTGTAAGGATCAACGGTGCAGGAATGGTCGAACAAAAGGTAATAAACCTTGAGGAAATTGAACGGGGTAAAGTAGCAACGATCCAGTTAAGACCGGGAGACCAGGTAATCGTACCTGGAAAAGGATTTACCTGGCAGAAATTCCTGAATGTCGTTCAGCAAATTAGTGGATTCCGTGGGTTGGTCGGAAGCCCTCTCTAGTTGTAAAATTTCACATTATTCAGGCGGTCTCTGACCGACGTATTATCTTTCGATGCGAATTACAGCAAAACTTATTTTTGTTTTCCTGCTTTTACTGCTTGCTCAGACGGCATCTGCGGAGTGGCGAAAGCAATCGGTCAACACACTCGCGTGGCTTCGTTCTGTACATTTTGTAGATGCGAAAACGGGTTGGATCGGTGGAAGTAAAGGAACGCTTCTAAAGACTGTAGATGGCGGTGATACTTGGATAAAGCGGCCGGGCATTACGAGCGACACGATCCGCCAAATTGTATTTGCTGATAAAAATCACGGATGGCTTCTTTGCGAGCGCGATATATATAACCTCGGGCAGGCTGAATCTTCTTATCTAATGCGAACGGCTGATGGCGGAAAGATTTGGCATCGTGTAGATCTTGAAAATAACCAACGCCAAAGGATAACGCGCATTTTCTTTGCCAAGAATGGATTTGGTTTGGCAATCGGTGAAACTGGTGTGTTATTTGGCTTAAAGGACGATAACCAAACGTGGAAAAAGCTATCCTTGCCAAGCACTTACTTGATGTCGGACGGTGTTTTTCTGGATGAATTTCGCGGAACGATAGTCGGGGGCGGCGGGACAATACTCTTTACGGAAGATGCAGGAATTACATGGAACAGAGCGCTCATTAACGGTAAAAGCTCTCCGAGATTCAGCGCTTTATATTTTAATGGCGGTAGAGTTGGCTGGGCAGTAGGCTCATCCGGGAGCGTTTTTCAGACTTTCAATAGCGGTAGAGCCTGGCGGGCTCAAAAGTCCGGTACCACTGAGAGGTTGAATGACGTCGTATTTTTAGACTCGGCCGAAGGCTGGGCGATCGGCGACGAAGGAGTAATACTTCACACGACTACCGCCGGGAATATTTGGCAGAAGATCGATTCCAGATCTACACACAAACTCGAGTCGATAGACTTTAACAGATCGAACGGCTGGATCGTGGGATTCGGCGGTACAATTCTTAAATACGAAAAAGGAATCACTGCAAACCTGGATAAACCAACTATCAGGAATCCTCAATAGATATAGACCGCGAAGCTTGACATTCATAGGCTAATTTTCGTAGCATTGCAATTCGCTGTTTGATCGAAACAGCGTGTTTTTTTGAAAAAAATTAAGTGAGGGCATATATGTCAATTGGTAGACAGCCTCCCTTACAAGGAGGAAGTTGGAGGTTCGAGTCCTTCTATGCCCACCAAAATTATCTTCCAAATTTCAAATTATGATTACAAATGGTGGCAGGAAAAAACGCCCTTGAAATCGATTTTTGAGAAAGTGAAATTACCTCGTGCGGAGTCGTAGTTCAGTTGGTTAGAACGCCAGCCTGTCACGTTGGAGGTCGCGGGTTCGAGTCCCGTCGGCTCCGCCATTATTGATTGATTAAATGCGATCAGGAATTTACCTGGTCGCTTTCTTAGTTTTAAATATTAAAAACCAATTTGAATCTAATCTCGGGTTACTGCCGAAGTCACCTTTAGTAGGAGCATTTATCGACGGTTTAAGAGGACGACTTCTCCTGTCTTTTAAAAATTGATGCGAGGTAGCTCGCACATGATAAATGCTTCTTACTCAATTAAATAAGGAAACGGAGAGACATATGAAAACAAGAATAATACTGATAATGAGCATAAGCATAGCGATGATATTTGCTTTGGGTTGTGCAACGGAAGGAACTAACACAGCATCCGGAGACAATTCTGCGGAATCGCCACAACCTGAATCGAGCCCGACGGAAATGAATGATGGCGATAAGAAAATGGACGAAGGTGAAAATCCTATGGTTGGCGGCGCTCCGATGATGAAAGACAAAGACATCATCGATAATGCCGTTAATTCAAAGGATCATACTACCTTGGTCGCAGCGGTTAAGGCAGCTGATTTGGTCGAAACGTTGAAGGGAGATGGTCCTTTCACTGTTTTTGCGCCGACTAATGAAGCGTTCGAAAAACTGCCGAAAGGCACCGTCGATACACTTCTAAAACCCGAGAATAAAGATAAACTCAAGGGCATTTTGACCTACCACGTTGTTGCGGGAAAAATGGATGCCGCAGCGGTTGTAGAAGCTATTAAGAACGGCAACGGCAAAGCAACCCTCAAAACTGTCCAGGGAGAAGAGCTTACGGCTTCGATGGATGGTGACAAAGTTATCATCACTGATGCAAAAGGCGGTAAATCAACGGTGACCATCGCTGACGTGTTTCAAAAGAATGGTGTTATCCACGTGATCGATACGGTATTAATGCCGTCAAAATAATGTGACTTTTACGTGAGTTGATCATGGAGAAAGGGATGCGATCACCGTGTGATTGCATCCCTTTTCTAATTCCTAAAAAACAAGCCGTTAGCCCTTTCGCAGTTCTGTAAGAACCTGCTTTGCCACCGCTTTCAGCGTGTCGAATACGCCATCACCTTCTGTGGCAACCGCATCGAAGACAGGTTCGTTTTTCCTGAGAAGCTCTTCTTTCAATTCTTCCACGGGAATGACGTTTGGCAAATCTCTTTTGTTTAACTGGAGAACGTATGGAAGATTCATCAAATCAAAGCCTTGACTCTGGAGATTCTCCTCTAGGTTGTAAAGCGATTCAATATTTGCGTCCATCCGCTCTTCCTGGCTGTCTGCGACAAATACGACGCCGTCGACACCCTTTAGGATCAATTTTCTCGACGCGTCGTAATATACCTGACCGGGAACGGTGTATAGATGGAATCGTGTTTTAAATCCTCGTACCGTACCAAGCTCCAGCGGCATGAAGTCAAAAAACAGTGTTCTATCGGTCTCTGTCGCGAGACTGATCAGCTTACCCTTAGCTTCTTTAGCCGTTGAGTCGTAAATGTGCTGAAGGTTTGTCGTTTTTCCGCACAACCCCGGTCCGTAATATACGATCTTGCAGTTAATTTCCCGGGATGCATAATTTATAAATGTCATAGTGGTAAAGTAGTCCTGTTATTAACTAAACAGGCTGTCAATATCATCATCCGTAACTTCGGCAAAGAACGACGTGTCGCTTAAAGCTTGATTTGCCGATTCTCTGGCGATATCTTCCAAGATTTTTGCAACGCCAAAACTAGCTCGTTTGGTGCGAATTTTCACAAGCCCAAGCGTTGACCTCTCATCAAAAACAACTGCTAACAAACATCTTCCAATTACCGAAATAAAAATACTCTCCCGCTCACCCTCATGAACAACAGCCGGGAATTCGTCTTCCCCTATCAATTTTGCCATGCTGGTTGTGGCAGCAACATTTCCTGCGGCAAGTGACGAAAAGCTTGTCGTATCCATATCGCCGATATCTCCGTCAAAGGCGATTGGCTGACCGTCTCGGTCAACAAGGAAGACGACCCTCGCTGCACATTCTACACAAAGCCGTGCGAGCAGCGTCTTGATCTTATGAAAATTTTGTTCGTTAATAATAACCGGTGCTCTAGGCATTTAATTCGGACTCTCTACGTCAAATTGTTTGGTAATAAAATGGCGAGTAAAATGTTATACTCTGAAAAAAGTTTCGGGTAACTTTGAAGCGGGCTATTCGGTAGGTTTTCGTAATAAACCGCACTCCTTTAATTTAGCACAAACGGTGTTTTACCTTCAAGTGCTTTATTTAAACGATTTGGTTTTGGGAAAGAAATGTTGATGAAAAGCTGTCATTTTTCACCGGCTGGGACAATTGCTTCCTGAAAAAGAAAAATGATAAAATAAAAGAGTATCGCGGATCGATATGCGAACAAAATTTCCGTCTTCTCCTCAATTCCTTTTCCAAACCGCAAATATATCAAGATAAGATGAAAAACCACCTTTTTTCACAGAAGTCACTTGGGCTGAACATTGTTGCGATTGGCGGCGGTAACGGGCTTTCGACGCTACTTTCAGGATTTAAGGAATACGTCGACGCGAAGGATAGGAATCCGACATGGATAAGAAACCTCTCGGCGGTCGTCGCGGTGTCGGACGATGGCGGCAGCTCAGGAAGGTTGCGTGAAGAGTTAAATATTCTTCCTCCCGGAGACATCAGAAATTGCATGGTCGCGCTTTCGGAAGATTCACATATGCTTTCAAAGCTTTTTCAGCACCGATTTAAAGGTAACGGAGAGCTTGGCGGCCACAGCTTTGGAAATCTTTTTCTCGCCGCTTTGTCCGAAATCACTGGAGACTTTGCCGAGGCGGTAAAAATCTCATCTGAGATTTTGGCGAGCAAAGGTCACATTTATCCCGCCACTACCGAAGACGTAAGACTCATTGCCGAGCTCGAAAATGGCGACATTGTTGAGGGAGAAACAAATGTGGCTAAAATTGGAAGGTTAATAAAGAATATCAGGCTAGAACCCGAAAACTGTCATCCCCTGCCCGAAGCACTTCTCGCGATTCACGAGGCGAATATCATAACCATAGGACCGGGTTCTTTGTTTACAAGTCTTTTACCGCCGATCTTGGTCAAAGGCGTTGCAAATGCGATTGCCGAATCGTCAGCAAAGAAGGTTTTTGTTTGCAACTTGATGACCCAGCCAGGTGAAACAGAGGGGTTTTCGGCGATCCAACATGTCCAAACGATATTGAAATATATGCCTGAAATCGAATTCGACTATGTGATTGTAAACAACCATCGGGTCACAGATTCTCAAGCAAATCTATATGAGGACCAAGGTGCCAAACAAATCGGACTCGCAGATTCCATTTCACCCGAGACGATTGCGGGTGCACGGATAATTTATGGTAATCTTTTGGACGAGGGCAAGAAGGTCCGACACCATCCTCAGAAACTTGCAAGAGTCGTGATGCTTTGTGCATTGCAACAACCTCAAATGAGCAATATGCGAGATCAAATGAAGGCATTAGTCGCTCAATAAATTATGGAAAGCAGCACTATTCAAGAGAGACCGCTTGACGTATTGATTCTGGCGGCGGGACTTGGAACCCGTATGCGTTCAAACCTCGCGAAGGTTTTACATCTCCTTGATGGGCGTCCGCTAATTGGGCATGTGTGTCGGTCCGCAGCGATCCTAGCGCCCAGACGCGTTTATACGGTGATCGGACACCAGGGCGAAGACGTGAAAACCGCGGTACTCGAAGAAATCGACCATGCACACGCGGAATTTCCACGGCAGAAAAAACAACTTGGAACGGGTGATGCTGTAAATGCGGCGCGCCCACTTCTAGAAAATGAAGAATCAACGCTCCTCGTGCTCTCAGGCGATGTGCCGCTAATAAAATCCGAAACGCTTTCTGCACTCATCCGCCAACACCTCAATCATCGGGGAACGGGTGCGGCGTGCACGATTCTTACCGTCGAACTGGATGATCCAACCGGTTATGGGCGTGTTATCCGCGACTCTTTCGGGGTATTTGATCGAATCGTTGAGCAAAAAGATGGGACCGACGCCGAACTCGAGACCTCGGAGATAAACTCCGGAATCTACTGCTTTGAAACCCGGAAATTGTACGAGGCATTGACAAAGGTTCAAAACGACAATGCTCAGGGTGAGTATTATTTAACGGATGTTCCGGAGATCTTAAAAGAAAATGGCGAAGCGATCTCGATCTTTAAACACGAAGATGAGCGAGAGATCGAAGGTATCAACAATCGAAAGCAGTTGGCTGATATGGAAGCTGAATTGCGGTTTAGAACCGTTGAAAAATTAATGCTCGATCATGGAGTAAGCTTTATCGATCCTCTAAATACTTATGTCAGCGTAAACGCAAATATCGGAAAAGATACGGTAGTTTATCCAAACGTTTCGATTGAAGGCGAAAGCGTAATCGGCGAAAACTGCGTAATACGTGCGGGTACGAGAATTGCTAATTCGAAGATCGGAAACAGCGCGAGAATCCTCGATAATTGTTTAATAACGGATGCCGAAATTGGCGACAATTGCAATATTGGTCCCTTCGCTCACCTACGGCCAAAGGCGAGGATGGAAAATAACTCAAAGATTGGCAACTTCGTTGAAATAAAAAACACGGTTTTAGGGAAAAACTCAAAAGCCAATCACCTTACGTACCTGGGAGATGCGGTGATCGGTGAGAATTCAAATATTGGCGCCGGGACGATCACCTGCAACTACGATGGGAAAAACAAACACGCAACTGAAATCGGTAATAATGTAAAAATCGGTTCGGACACGATGCTCGTTGCGCCTATCAAGGTTGGAGATGGAGCGGTAACCGGGGCGGGGAGCGTTGTTACAAAGGATGTAAGTGAAGATACATTGGTGGTTGGATCACCCGCTCGTGTGATTCGAGATTTGAGCAACGTGAAATAAGAATATGGTAAGGCAGGGAATTACTTTTTGTTTTGCAGTCCTCGCTTTGGTGTGCATGGATGTGAGCCACTATGGACAAAAGTCGAAGCTGGATAGGCCAAACGTTTTCCGGTTTGAAACCATTAGATACGTTTTGAAGGACGCCACTGTTTGTCGTACCTCATTCGGCGAATCGTGCATTGTGTCCCCTAAAGTTTTTAGTCAAGTAGTGGCGGAGTTGTCTGCGCTTAAGAGTAAACACCTCTCTGTTGACATTGATGGACGTGCGAAAGTTTTAATCTTGCGAGATCTATAAGTCAATGGAAAAAAAAATAAGAACATTGTTGCAAAATACCGCTGCCTGGAGATGGAAAGAAAGAGTAAGAGAGCTCTTTAGGTGAAAACAGAGAATTATGTGTGGAATTGTTGGATACGTTGGAAATAAGCAAGTTGTACCGTTGATCTTAGATGGGTTGCGTAAGCTCGAATATCGCGGATACGATTCGGCCGGGATCGCTGTTGTCGATGAAGATAATAAGCTCACGCTGCGAAGGGCTGAAGGAAAATTGCGAAATTTGGAAGAAGCAATCCGCCTCGATCCTCTGGATGGAACTTATGGAATCGGACATACGCGTTGGGCGACTCACGGGCGACCTACGGAAGAAAACGCGCATCCGCATCGCGACCAATCCGGCAAGATCGTGGTTGTGCATAATGGGATCATCGAAAACTATTTGCAGCTGAAAGAACGTCTTGCGAAAGTCGGCAGCGAGTTTAAGACCGAAACTGATACGGAAGTAGTCGCACATTTGATTGGACACTATGTAGAGACGGAAAATCTTTCGCTCGAGGAAGCTGTGCGAAAAGCTGTCAAAGAATTACGCGGGATTTTCGCACTTTCGATAATTTCTGTTGATGAACCCGATACGATAATTGCGGTTCGTGAAGGACCGCCCGTTGTGATTGGCTTGGGCGATGGTGAATTTTTCGTAGCATCGGATATTCCCGCGATCTTGCAGCATACGCGAGACGTATTTTACCTTGGCGAAAAGGAAATCGCTATCCTGACAAAAGACTCGGTGCGTGTTACAGATTTCGACGGAAACGTAGTCGAACCAAAACGCCAACATATTTCCTGGGATCCGATAATGGCCGAAAAGGGCGGATTCAAACACTTTCTCCTCAAAGAGATCTATGAACAACCGAGAGCGGTAAGAGATACAGTTCGCGGGCGTGTTTCGCTTGATACCGGAAAGGTTTATTTGGACGAAATGGACATTTCCGAAGAAGACTTTAGAGCCGTTCGTTCGATAAAGATCGCTGCTTGCGGAACGAGTTGGCATGCCGGAATAGCCGCGAAATATTTACTTGAAGAACTTGCGCGAGTTCCCGTCGAAGTCGATTATGCTTCGGAATTTCGTTATCGAAATCCCGTGTTGGACGAAAGTGATCTGCTTATCGTTATTTCGCAGTCCGGCGAAACCGCCGATACGATCGCCGCAATGCGGGAGGCAAAACGAGCGGGTTGTAAAGTTTTGGCAATTTGCAATGTTCAGGGTTCGATGATCACGCGCGAAGCAGACGGCACAATATTAACGCACGCCGGACCCGAAATAAGTGTGGCATCGACCAAAGCATTTACATCGCAGATAATCGCGCTATATATTTTTGCTTTGTATTTGGGTGAATTGCGAAACCATCTAAGCGAAGAACAAGTGATCAAACATGCGCAGGAATTGATCGAATTGCCGCTCAAAATTGAGGAGGTTCTAAGCGAAGCGGATACGATCGAGGAAATGTCAAAAGACTTTTTCCGCGCCAGCGATTTTCTGTATTTAGGGCGCGGGATAAATTTTCCGGTCGCTCTAGAAGGTGCCCTAAAACTCAAGGAAATTTCATATATCCACGCTGAGGGATACCCGGCAGGTGAAATGAAACATGGACCCAACGCTCTTATAGATGAGACATTGCCGGTCGTGGTCATCAACACCCGTGAAGAAGGAAACGAGGCGAGCGAATTGCGTTACGAAAAAACTCATTCGAATATCGTCGAAGTGAAATCGCGTGACGGAATAATTTTCTCAATTTTAACCGAAGGAGACACGATGAGTTCGCAAGTTTCAAATCACGTAATTGAAATTCCGGCGGTGTCCGATTTGCTCGCGCCGATTCTTTCGGTTGTACCGCTCCAACTCCTTGCTTATTACATTGCGGTGCGCCTTGGTTGCGATGTTGACCAGCCTCGAAATTTGGCCAAATCCGTCACGGTCGAATAACCACCTATTTTCGCCCTACTCTTGCGGAGTTCGCACAAATATTTGTGCGAACTCTTTTGTTGTTTGCGGCGTTTTCTCGATTGAAAAAAGAGCTTACGATTTCTTGAAGTTTCCGATCTCGTTTTTTGAGAGTTCGCGAGCGGAGCCGACGGCAAGGTTATTATCCGTTAGGTGGCCAATTTTTGTTCGCCGGAGTTTTACAACAGAAAATCCGATCGCGTCAAACATTTTGCGGATCTGCTGATTGTGCCCTTCGTGAAGTACTACCTCAAACCAGGCATTTTTTGGAGTCGATGGCAATGCCGTTATCTTCGCAGGAGAAGTTTTAAAACCATCTTCAAGGCGAATCCCGCGTCGCAAGCGGTTTATGGCATTTTCGTTGGGGATTCCTTTTACTTTTATTTCGTATACTTTTGGAATGGTTTTCGAGGCGGCGACCAGATTCGCAAATTTTCCATCGTTTGTAAGAATTAGCAATCCCTCAGTGTTGAAATCAAGCCGTCCTACTGGAAACAATCGTCCATAGCCTTTTACCAGATCCGTCACGAGTTTTCGCTTTTCGGGATCTGAAACACTCGAAAGATATCCCTTGGGCTTATTGATCAAAACATAAACTATCTTGAGATTTTCGAGCAGCGGATTGATCAATTTTCCGCCAACTTTAATATGATCGGTGGCGGGATCAGCCTTAGTGCCAAGCTTTGTTACGGTTTTACCGTTAATAGTTACCTGACCGCTTTCAATCAGCACTTCGGCTTTTCGTCTCGAAGCGATTCCCGCTTGCGCGATCAGTTTTTGAAGTCTTTCCATTGTCTATTATTAGAACACGTAGCGGGTAAATTTTCATTCGGCGGGCTTTGTTTACCGTCAATCTTGTGATTTCAGATTCTTCTCATACGAAGGCATCGCCTTTCGCATAAATTTATTGAACTGAAAGACATAGCCTTGCTGCAGTTCTTCTGCGGGCATTGATAAAGCGGTTATCGGAATTGTCTCGCCCGAGATAAGCTTCATGCCGATCGACCAGATCGTGTCGCCCTCTGAATCAGTTTCTTCGATGAGGCAAAAATGCTTTACCTCTTCAAAGCGGTAAAAATTGCTGCGCTTTCCAAAGAATCCATACTTATTGATCGAAACTGAATTGTCGACCCGATCAATAACAACGCGCGATATCGGTCCGCTGGAAATAATCCAAACTCCGGCTGCGATCCCGCTTACACATATAAAAAATGCGACGATAAGTTCCCACGTCTCGATCTCGTGCCAATTTGAAAAACCGCCGAGTGTTCCCCAAAGCAGCATTCCTCCGATAACAACAAAGAATAAACCGACGATCCATAGGCATCCCGGCGTTTCAACGATCTTTATTTCATTGATAGTCTCGTCAACCTTCATCTATTGGACGAGATCTTCGAAATCTTCAACGCTTGGCAATTCTGATAGATCTTTTAATCCAAATTGAATCAAAAAATCTCTCGATGTTCCATATTGCATCGGCCTTCCGACGGTTTCTTTGCGTCCTTTTGAGGTTATCAAGCGTTTATCAAGAAGCGTTTTAATCGATGAGGCAGATTGAACACCGCGAATGTCCATTATTTCAGGCACGGTTACGGGCTGCTTGTAGGCGATGACCGAAAGTGTTTCGAGCGAGGCCAGCGAAAGTTTTGCCGATGGTTGGGCTTTAAGGAGTTCGCGGATCTCCTCGTGATGTTCTGTACGGGTCGCGATCTGCCAGCCGCCGCCGATTTCTCTAAGCTGCAACCCGCTTTCGCGCTCGTCATATTCTGCTGAGAGCTTTTCCAAGGCTGCTTCAATAGTATCCTTGTCTTCCTGAAGTATCTGAATAAGTGCACGAACCGCCAATGGCTCATCCGAGACATAAACCAGGGCTTCGATCACGGCAACGAGTTCACCGATCGATCTCCTGACTTCCTCAGTTTTTGCAGCAGCTTCTGTCATATTTGAGTAAGATCCTAGGCAGGCTGTGGTGCGAGTCTTAGAATTATATCGCCAAAGGTCCTTTCCTGTATGAGCCGCACGCTCTCGACCTTGACGATCTCGAGCACCGATATAAACGCTAAAACCAGCTCGTGGCGTGATTTCATTTCGGCAAACATTTCCATTAGATTCAATTCTTTGTTTTTCAAAAGGCGCGATTTCATGTCGGCTATCATCTCGGAAAGCGTCATTTCATCACGTTTGATCTCCATCTTGATCTCTTCCTTATGACGGTCGATTATTTGTTGGAATTTTTCAAAAAGATCAAAAATTGTTGCGGAAACTTCCAAATTGTTTTCGTCAGATTCGATCCGCCCGCGTGGAAATACAGCTTGCTCTACGGTCGCTCTCGACCAAAGCATCTCCGCCGCGCCTTTATACTGCTGATACTCCAAAAGGCGATCAACCAATTCCTGCCGCGGATCCTCAATTTCCTCTTCGCCGTCAAGGCTTGGCTCAACCGGAAGCAGCATCCTGGATTTTATTTCGATCAATGTCGCCGCCATCACAATGAATTCAGCCGCGACTGCAATATCATATGATTTCATCAGTTTGATATAACGCAGATACTCATCAGTGATCTTTGCGACAGGAATATCAAAAATGTTGGCTTCTTCCCGGCGGATCAGATAAAGCAAAAGATCAAGCGGACCATCAAATTCACCCATATGCAGCATGAATTGATCGCTCGATTTTCTGACGATCTGGGCTTCGACCGTGTCAAAATCAAATTTAATTTGCTCTGTCTGCTGTTCCATAATCAATAAGCTCAAACGAATTTTCGACTATTGTAAACCACGTTCGTAAATTATGTAATCAAGCACGGGCGGTTTAAATCCTGCTTGCCGCAGGATAGTAAGGATCTGTCCGCGGTGGCTCATTGAATGAAGCAATACGTGGGTCAGTATCTCCCGAAACGTATTTTCAACCGCTTCACCTTCGCTCGTGTAATATCGCGTCTTTTGGCCCAATCCTTCGTCATCAAATTTCTTGAGTAAACCCTCATACAATTCGGCATTTTCCATCGCCAACGCACTGCATTCGTCGAGCGAAAGTTCCGGGAAAAAATTGAATCCGGTCGAATCCTTTCCAAAAAGTCGCGCGTAGTATTCTTTCTCGGTGATCAAGACATGGCAGAGGAGTCTCTGAGCTTCCGTCCATTCGCCTGTTTTTATAGCCCGAATCGCGCGACGGTTTGCCCAATCATTATAAAGATAAAGTTTTTGAAGGTGATCTTTCGAGTTCATAGTATTCACCCGCGGGTCCACGAGACCCCCGGAATTGCAGAAACACGCACGAAGTAAGTGTGCTTTTAATCAAGAAGCCTGATTATGATTTTATCAATTCAATCGCCTTCTCGATCGGTCTCGCTAAAACCGCCTTATCTCCGACCTCGACGATTGGACGCTCGAGCAAACCCGGATTTTCAACGATAAGCTTTATTAACCTGTCCGGATCGGTTTCCTCCGCAAGATTCAATTCTTTATAGGCTTTATCGCGTTTTCGTAATATATCCTGCGGCGCTATATTCGCCTTTCTCAGTAAACTGCGGAGTTTTTCTTCCGACAATTCATTTATGAAATAATTTACACTTTCAAACTCAATGCCATTCTCACGGAAGGCAGTCGCTAATTTGCGGCAAGTCGTTCAAGTAGGCTTTTCGTAAACAGTAATTTTCTTTGGCATAATATTATCCTGGGAGTCGTCATTTCGCAATTACCATATCTTGCGGTTTGGGCTACAAATGTATCGCTGTTTTCAACAGCTATAGGTGTATCTTCTTAACCATAGGCTTAATTGATTCCCATTTTCTCATAAACATCTTTTAACGTTATGTTCGCAACTTCTTTAGCTTTTTCCGCACCTTTTTTTAGAATGTTGGTCAATTCCGCGTCATCGCATTCTTTTACTCTTTCCTGAAATGGCCGTAGATATTCGACGACAACCTCGGCTAGTTCTCGTTTGAAATCGCCGTAGCCTTTGCCTGCGAAATTTGCTTCGCATTCTTCGCTCGTTTTACCCGACATCAATTGATAAATGGTCAAGAGATTTGTTATCGCAGGGCGTGTCTCGTCAAACGTTATTTCGGTACCCGAATCGGTTACAGCTTTCTTGATCTTACGTGTGATCGTGTCGGCATCGTCAAGAAGAAAGATCGAACCGTTTTGGTTTTCATCTGATTTCGACATTTTGCTGGTCGGATCTTTGAGCGACATTATTTTTGCACCGACTGGCGGGATAAATGGTTCGGGAACGATAAATGTTTCGCCAAAATCACGGTTGAATCTTTCGGCAATATCGCGTGATAATTCGAGGTGCTGTTTTTGATCTTGCCCAACGGGTACAAGATCGGTTTGATAAAGCAAAATATCCGCAGCCATCAAAACGGGAT
This sequence comes from Pyrinomonadaceae bacterium, assembly GCA_037969475.1. GTDB lineage: Bacteria > Acidobacteriota > Blastocatellia > Pyrinomonadales > Pyrinomonadaceae > Aridibacter. The sequence continues at coordinate 84,299 of JBBKXN010000035.1, forward strand.
AATCAAAGAGTCCGACGCTGGCACGCTCTGCATTTCCTTTTGATTTATCTTTAAATTGTGTCATCCGCTCTAATTCGCCCATTCTCGCAATGCAGTTTAGTGTCCAAGCGAGTTCGGCGTGTTGGGAAACATCCGATTGAATAAAGATCGTCGAAACATTTGGATCGACTCCCGCGGCAAGATAGATTCTTGCGAGATCGAGGGTATTTTGGCGCAGAGCTTTCGGGTCTTGCGGCATCGTGATAGCGTGCAGATTGACGATGCAGTAAAAACTCTCATATTCATCCTGCAGCGCAACCCAATTTATTAAAGCACCGAGATAATTTCCGATGTGAAGCTGTTCCGTCGGTTGAATACCGCTGAAGATTCGTTTTTTCATAGATAAAGATGGCCAAAGCGATGGTCGAATGCGTTGGCCGTGAGTGTTTCGCTTGCGTTAACAAGACGAATATTCAACGACCGCAAGTCGCCAAATCTAGGCTGCGTCGGCTTATCAGATCGATTTTAGCAGGGTAAATAATCCGATCAGGAACGGTCGAATTATTGCACTGAAAATACCCATATAGACAAAGAGCAGCAATATCATAAATCCAAACTGCTCAATCATATCGAGAACTGGTTTGAAACTATCCGGGACAAAATTTGAAAGAATTTTACCGCCGTCTAGCGGAGGAATCGGAAGCAAGTTAAAAACGGCCAGCGATAGATTGAGAAGCATCAGGTTACTGACGAATATTACTAAAGGATTTGTCCCACCCGAAAAAAATTGTTCCGGCGTAATACCTTGTGTCATAAGTATTTTGGCCAAGACAATTCCGATAATCAACAAAACTAGATTTGCCAAAACGCCCGCGATCGAAACCCAGAAATTTCCCTTTTTATAATTTGACCATTTCCGCGGGTTGACCGGAGTTGGTTTTCCCCAGCCAATAAGCGGGATCTGCCCGAGACCGCCCCCAATTGCGCCGAAGATAAATGCCGCAATCGGAATCAGTAAAGTTCCGATAGGATCGGTGTGCGAAACCGGGTTTAGAGTTACGCGCCCTAACATAAACGCCGTGTCGTCACCGAATTTATGCGACATCCAAGCGTGCGCCGCTTCATGGCACGAAACTGCCATAAGCAAAACGACCATGAAAATTACTAAATGGCTTATCAATTCAGCCGTGAAAATTTCGCCCATTTCTTACTCCGGATTTTGCCCAATGCTTTGTTTTTGCAGTTAAATTGTGCCATTCTTTTACGATATTACAAAATCAGATTTAGATAGTTCGAAAAGCGGACGACTCACCCGCGGGGCATTCGAAAATCGTAAATTGCCCAAAGTAAGTGAGTAATTGGATTGCGAATTACCGACAATGAAAAAGCATATAATTTGTATTGCAAGCGAATTTAAGGGAAATGAGTTTATTGAAGAATGCCACAAAGCCGGATGGCATGTGACGCTTTTAACCCGCGAAGACCTGAGCTATTCGGATTGGTCATGGACAAGTTTAAACGAGATGCGGACGGTTGACCGGAAAGCGACCGAAGAAGATTATTTGCGTGAGATTATTAATATCGCAGTCCATCAGCCGGTCGATCATATCGTCGGAATGGATGAATTCGACGTGCTTCCTTCTGCAAGAGCAAGGGAATATCTGCAGATCTTCAAAGGAATGAGTCGCTCACATGCCTTAAGATTTCGCGATAAACTAACAATGCGTAGCATTGCGGCATCCAATGGCGTGCTGTGCCCCGAATTTACCGGGGTTTTCAATACCGAGGTTGTAAACGATTATCTCGAACGCGTGCCGGCTCCTTGGATCGTCAAACCAAGGACGGAAGTTTCGGCGTTTGGTATTAAAAAGTGCGAGACCAAAGAAGAAGTTTGGAGCGTATTAAACGAACTCGAAAACCGCGAAACCTGGCGTGATCATCCATCGAAATTTCAGGTCGAGAGATTTATCGAAGGAAACGTTTACCACGTGGATTCTGCTGTATTGGATGGAAAAGTAATCGCTTGCGGCGTAAGCGAATATGGTACGACGCCATTTAAGGTCGCGCACGGCGGCGGTGTGTTTACGAGCTCGATAATGGATTACAAGTCTGAAGATCGTAAGGAGCTTGAGCAGCTAAACAAGATGCTTTTGATGGCTCTCAAACACGAGCGAGGAGTTGCGCATGCTGAGTTTTTGAAGTCGGATGAGGATGGAAAGTTCTATCTGGTCGAAGTCGCTTGCCGGGTCGGTGGGGCATATATAGCAAATGTCCTCGAACATGCCTGCGGGTTTAATCTTTGGCGTGAATGGGGCAAGCTCGAAACCTCCACCGAGGAAAATCCTTATCAGATTCCGCAAACAAGGGAAGACTATGCCGGAATCGCTTTGGCACTTGCAAAAGAAGATGAGCCAGATACCTCGCACTACACGGACGAAGAGATCGTCTATCGCGTCAAAAAACCAAAACACGTTGGTTTGATATTCCACTCGGATTCAAAAAAGAGACTCAACAATTTACTCAAAAACTACAGCGAAAAGATCACTCATGACTTTCTTGAAATTGCGCCGATCAAAGAGCGCTATGATGATTGATACAATCTGTTTACCGGCACAAATTCTGGAAAATGATCAAAAACTCCGTTCGCCAATAAATCTAAACTCGCTGATTCATTATGTCACGTCAGATAAAAACGGATCCCGGTGTGTTGTCACACGATCTCAATCAATACTTTCCCGAATTGCTAAAATTTGAATCTATTCAAGAAGCCGAGCGCTCTGAGGTGTATAAAAAGATTGAGCCGAAGGTCTTGGAAATAATGAGCTCGGTCGTTCAGGAGCAGTTTAGCGAAACCGACGGTGGCGAAACGGCAAAAAGATCCATTAGTTGTGCTGCATGGAACATCGAGCGGGGAAGCTTTCTCGATGACATAATCGATAAACTTCAAACCCACAATAGACTGAAAGATAAGGACCTATATCTCCTCACCGAGCTCGATTACGGAATGGCACGGAGCGAAAATCGTTTCGTAGCCAGGGAAATTGCCCAAAAACTCAAACTCAATTATGCGTTTGCGCCGGTTTATATTGCGCTTCAAAAAGGCAGCGGCGTCGAATCGGATGTTGCGGGCGAGAATAAGAATTCGATTCATGGGCTCGCCATGTTTTCGAAATACCCGATCAGGCTGGCGCATGCGGTTCCGCTCCCAAACGGCAAAGACAAGATGATCGGCAAGGAAAAACGTCTTGGATATTTGCGCGCACTTGTTGCTGACATCGAACATCCTCACGGAAAAATTCGTGCGGTCACAGTTCACCTGGATGTGCATTGTTCTCGAAGACATCGGCAGCGCCAGGTAGATCTGATCCTTCGGCATCTCGAAACGCTTCCGCGTTTACCTACTATTATCGGTGGTGATTTCAATACAACGACGTACAATGCCCAGAATGCTACTCGCGCGATTTTTGGATTTTGGCGACGCGTGATGATGGGTGTCAAAAACGTTGCAAAAAATCATTATCCGCATCCTGATCGGTATTTTGAACGACCGCTTTTCCAGGAATTTATCGACCGCGGCTTCGAATATAAGCAGTTTAACGAGGAAGGCGTCGGCACGCTTCATTACGACATGGAAAATACGGCATACAACACAAACCTGGGGGATTGGGTTCCAAAATGGTGTTTTCCATTTATATTCTGGGCGTCGCGAAGAGCAGGAGGGAAGTTCTCGATGCGCCTGGATTGGTTTATTGGACGAAACATCGATGTTGCTCCGCAGAACTCACCAAAGACCATCGGCGATCTCAAAACGAAGGACGGAATCGCGCTTTCGGATCACGACGCAATCGCTTTGGACTTTGTTATTCGCAAACGTTAAACTCGAAAGAGTTTTTAGGAGAAATAAATGTCAGAAGTAACTTTTTGTCAGACGATTACATATACCGCTGAGACCTTAGACTACGAATCCGTTGAACAAACGAACGGAAACGCTACGGTCATCAAATTTACCGTTGATCAAACTCAGATCAGTCCGGGCGATGTGGTGCTGGTTTTAGATGATTCGGAGATCGTCTTTCACGGATTGATCGGCGCTATCGAAGACGGTGTCGCAATTGCCTCCGATCCTAAAGGCTCGCTTTTACCCGCTACTGTTCAATAAATTCGGTCTAGAAAGGATGAAGATTATCGCTGACAGGAATGTTTGGTGATTCGGCGGCCGCACCTTGCTCTTTATTATATTCCAACCAAGGCTTCATATTTTCAATCAACTCAGGTATAGAACTCTTGGGCAGCGGTTTTGAGAATAAAAAACCCTGACCAAATTTGCATTCCAAATTCTGAAGGATTGATAGCTCTTTTTCCGTCTCGATCCCTTCGGCAACGACGCTCTTGTTTAGATTCTTGGCTAAAGAAATGATCGTCTCCAGAATCTTTAAGTCTTCCTTGTTCCCCGTACCCGCGTTCATTACAAACGAACGGTCAATTTTCAGTGTGCTGAAAGGCAATCTATGCAGATAACTAAGTGATGAATGACCCGTTCCAAAATCGTCGATGCTCAGCTGCACACCAAGCTGATTTATATTTGCCAGTGTCTGAATAGTTCTTTCGGCATTTTCCATCGCTGAGCTTTCGGTGATTTCGAGTTTTAGGTTTTCCGCGGGAAGGCCTGATAAACGTAAAGCCATTTTAATATCTCTCACCAGATCATCTTCAGCAAGATGTCTCCCGGAAATATTTACACTTACGTAGAGCTGTTTGTCATGCCCGAGCAAATTATTCCATTTCGCCATCTGCGAACACGTTTCTTTTAATATCCAGTTTGTCATCGGAATGATCGAGCCCGATTCTTCGCTTATCGGTATAAATTCAGCAGGTGATACAAAACCCAGCTCAGGGTGAATCCAACGAATAAGAGCTTCAAATCCAGCAATCTCTCCCGTTTGAAGCGATATTATCGGCTGGTAGTTCATTGAAAATTCGTCGCGCTCTATGGCGGTTTTCAAATCAGCTTCGAGCCGGATTCTCTCTAGATGATTCGAACGTATTTTCTTGTCAAAGGTCGCCACCCCGATATTTTTGTCCTTTGCATACTGCATTGCAATATTTGCGTCGCGAATCACATCTTCGGGCTTGAGGTGTTCATAATCCAACGGTGCAATCCCGAGGTGCAGATCAGAGTAGATTTTGTTTCCGTTGACCATAAATGGCTTTGTGATCGTCTCGTAGATCTTGTTCGCAACGTTTTGTGCCTTCTCGATCGAGGAAAGATGGGTGAGAATGAGGGCAAACTCGTCTCCGCCAAGGCGTGTGATCGAATCTTCGTCCCGCAAAAGGCGTTTGAGCCTTAGCGCAACGATTTTCAAAACCTGATCCCCAACTGAATGCCCCAAGCTATCATTGATATTCTTAAACCGGCTTAGGTCCAGGAATACCACGTAATATTCCTTCGAAAGTTCCATTCCAAGCTCAAGTAGAAACTTCAATCTTTCGATGAGATATGCGCGGTTTGGTAAGTCTGTAAGCTTATCGTGAAATGCCGTATATTCGAGCTCCTCCTTATTCCTTCTCAAATCCTCGCTGATCTCCTCTTCCTTCTTCAAAAGGATACCAAGCTCCTCGGCATGTTGTTCAGCTTCATCAGCTTTCAAACTCGCGATTTCCGCTTTTTCACGTTCGGCTGTTTCAGCTTGCTCGATCGAAGCGGAGATGTCTGAAATGGTTCTCCGATAATTAATGTATCCGATGGCAATTAACGTGAAAGCGACAACTGTCGTGAGTAAATTTCCAGAATTGACAAGTTTATAGAAAGCAAAAGCAACGGCGGCACCGGCAATGTGCGCCAATGAACCAGAAAAGAAATCGTCGGACCATATTTTCCAAACTGCTTTCTCAGGGAGTTGCTTCGAGGCCGGCGCGTGTAGAATCGACGTGGATAGAAATTGAAAAAGTGCGAACAATCCGATAATTGGTAACAACGACGACGTTTCGCCCGAAATCGCCTCAATTTGGAACAAATCTATGGCACTTGTCAAAACTGCTATTGTTGCGAGGGTTGAGACCGCATTAACCGACACGTTGAAGGGAATCAGCCATTTTCGAAATGTCATTCCGTTTCTTTTCAACGAAAGGCAATTCGAGAGCATTTCGATCGCGGCGGTAATAACGGCGGCATTTCCCCCATAAAAAAGAAAGCAGAGGATAATCAGTGAATCGGAGAATCCAAGAGCGAGATTGCCACGGGGAAGCTTTAAATTCATGAATGGCGCCAGAAATAATGCAAGCAACAAAAACAGAATGAAATGCCCATCTAGTGCAGTCTCTCCTAAATTCACGAGCGAATAAAGGAAAGCCATTCCACCAAGAGCAATGACAATTAATCTGTAGTTTGCAGAGAATCTTTCGCGATTCATAATAATCGAAAACGGTAGGTTTGCGGAAGAAGAGTTTTGTCGTGTGATCTAAAGTGAGAATAGATACACATATAGATAATAACATTCTATCGAAACAAATTGCCAGAGAAATTTTCGCGGCTGTATCCAATTCTTCGGTACCAATAGTGTTTTTTGATGTCTCATTGACTACTAAGTTCACACTGAACGATTCGGATATAGATGATACGGATACTAACTATACAAAGCTTACTTATTGAACGATGACCATTTTCATACAATTGATTGATTACAAGGAAGTTAACAGAAAAATCAGTCGATAATTGCCGTTATCCGGCCGTTTTCATTTTTGACAAAACCCACGTCGTCTCAGGCGTTTAAGATTATTGCTTTCAATACTTACAAAAAATCTTTGCACAACGAAAAGTCTGGTCTGCTTATTGTATTAGTAACAGTAAGAACTTTTCAGAATATTTAATGGGGGAAGACAAGAAATGAAAAACACAATCAAACGATTATCAGGGATTAGTATTACCGCAATTCTATTGGCAGGAACGATTTTGGCGGACGCCGGAACAATTCAAGGATTCGCAGGAACGATTCAAGGATTCGCAGGAACGATTCAAGGACTCTTCCAAGCTTTCATAGGATAGCAGGTTATTTTATAGGTTTTGTCCTGACCCTTGATAGAGTCGGACCATACCTCCCACAAACACAAAAGTGGTCTTGTTGAGAAATCGACAAGGCTATTTTTGTAATTGAGTCTGAATCGTTCGAAGCCGTTTTAGCCAACCGGCAAGCCTATTCTTTGAAGTAAGTCGTCGAATCTCGGATCTAATCTCAAAGAAGCTAGAGTAGGGTTGATCTTAAGTACAACCAGTGACTCTTCTTTGTGGACAAAAGCAAGTTCTAAAGACTCAAACGCCTTTTCAATATTGTTTAAACCAACGTATATGTAACTGAAGAGACCATTTGGCACATATTCTGATTTCGACTTTTCTTTTAACGTTTCGAGAATCTCCTGCGCCTTTTTTGTTTCTCCAGATTGAGCAAAACAGTTTCCCATAAGTGCTTGGAACTCAACGTAATTTTGAATCTCGTACGCATCCCTAAATTTCTGAATCGCTTCATCAAATTTCTTCATTTCTAGATAAGAACATCCCAACAATACTAACGCGATAAAGTTACGGGGCTCGAGTTCGAGTGCTTCATTCAGTTCCAATAAGGCATTGTCATAATGCCCGCAATAGTAAAAAATTCGCCCGATTGTTACGCTATGGACCGTCGAAATCGGATCGAGCCTCTTTAGCTTGCCAATTACGTTAAGAGCTGACGAGAATTCTCCTTTCAGCGTTAAGAGATTTGCGTAAGCTCGAGTCGCATCCGCATGATTAGGGTTTAATATTAAAGCTTTCGCGTAGAGATCCCCAGCTTTATCGAAATCCCACTCCAAATTTCGAGCGGCATCGCCCTTTAAGACATATAGCTCCGGAACCTCCGGATTAAGCTCGTTTGCCCTGGAAATAAAATTATTGATTAATGGGAATGCTTTTTCGTGGCTAATGTATTCGAATGTTTGAAGCCAAGAATGACATTCGCCGATCCCAATGTAGGACAAAACATTTGCAGGGTCATTGGAAATAGATGCTTGGAAGCATTTTATCGCAAGCCCAATGTTATCAAATGTTTTATTTTGCAACAGATGTCTCGCTTTAAGATACATTCGATACGAATCGGAATTTTCCGTGTATTCCGCGGGACGAGACGCAGTTACCAAAGGGCTATTTTTTGAAACAAGACTTTCCGCGATCGCATCCGTGATTTTCCTCTGCACCTCGAAAATATTGGTAAAAGGTTGATTAACGTGCGTTCCCCATATTTGCGTACCGTCTTTCACATTTATCAGTTCTAC
>JBBKXN010000036.1:0-3116 GCA_037969475.1 Pyrinomonadaceae bacterium
CTTCAATACTTGCGAAAAATGCAGTTTCGCCATGACCGCCAACACCTTCAAACGCATCGTCTTCTGCGTCAAAACTATTCTCACTTTCGTGCTGTGAGATCGATAAATCCGTCGCGGGCGATGAAAAGCCTTCGCCGTGCGAATCGCTGCCGGAGGTCACAAAGGCATCTTCGACTTCAAATTCATCAGCCGTTTGGAAGTTTTCAACTTCGAGGTCGTTTTCGGAACGGGATAAAAAGTCATCGTCACGCTTAATTTCTACGCCTTCCTGCGCAGCTTTGATCGCCGGAAACTCTCCCGCAAGGAGAACTTCAGTCTTGACATCCGACGGTTGTACGCCGGATGTGTTATCTGAATTATCAATACGGTGATCCGGGTTTTGATCATTCGATGTACCAAAACTATTACCTTGCTGAGCTGCTGCTTCAAATGCGAGGTCATCGGTCCCGGACATCGCCGCCGGTAACGGGTCGCTCGGAAGATTTGCCTCGGAAGATTTTTCAACTAAATCCAGATCCTGCGGATTCACATTAAACGCGATCGTTTGAGCAGACATTGCCGACTGCATTTTTGAATAAGCATCTCGCAAATGCTTTTGCATTTCCCTGGCGCTGGCAGGCCGATTATCCTGCCGTATATCCATTCCGCTTAGAATTACCGCTGACACTTCGGGAGTTACCTCTTTGTTCAATTCGTCTATCGGTTTGATCGGGTCCGGCAAACCACTCAAAAGACTGTCGGCACGGGTCAACGCATCCGGCGGAACCGCATTGGTTATCAGCTGATATACGGTCGCAGACAGTGAATACAAATCGCTCTGCGCATTTGTCCCGGTTCCGCGTATTTGTTCCATCGGGGCATAGTGCGGAGTGTATCCCACAACACTTCCGCTTGACGAAGTCCTTGTTTCGCCGACCGAATTTTTTGAAAGCCCGAAATCAAGTAAAACAATGTGATTGTCATTGGTTAACTTCAAGTTTTGCGGTTTTATATCGCGGTGAATGATCGGCGGTTCATGTGTATGGAGAAAATGCAATGCATCCAGCAATTGGTCAGCCCAAAATAGTACCCAACTCAACGGAAAAGGCTGCTGCATTTTTTCCAGCCTTTTAGCAAGATCCTCGCCGGTAATATGCTCCATTACCAGAAACTGGTTTTCACCGTCCACAAAATGATCACTGACTTTTGGAAGAATTGGATGTCGTAAATTTGCCAGGATCCGCGCTTCTCTTTCAAAGGCGGTCGCCAACATCTCATCATCAGAATAAAACGTACGTTTCAGCGCAACAGCACTTCCAAGACGTTGGTCGACCGCGAGGTATACCTCGCCCATTCCGCCCTTGCCGATAAGATGGACGATCAGATAGCGATCTTGAATCAATATATTAGGTGATAAAGGTTTCATAATTGATATAGTAACTTCGCCATATATTTTAGCACAAACCTAATCATTGACTTACCAAAAGCTTACTCGCAGGCAACATAGCTTTTTGTCCTGTATGCTGCCAGCATCGCCCGCCGCCTTTCACACGCCTTGAGCAAGGTGAACCTTTTTTGGTCTCTGCACCGCAAAAATATACTGGCAAAGCGCCGCTATTTTGCTGATTATGAAGTGCTTGCGCCTGAGTATTGCGATTTTCCGTTTCGTTTGGAAAGGAACCGTTAGCAACCATTTGCTCTTTCGATGGCGAAACCGGAACAACTTTTCCATTTTGATTCAAGGAACCTGGTGTCACATTCCCCACAGAAGTTTGGTTACCAGACTCCACAACCGGCGAGGTATTTTTCAAAGTTCTTACCGAACCGGTGCTCGCCGATTTTCCGGAGGAAATAATTGAACTCGCTATAAATAGAACAGAGAAAATCACACCGCAACCGATTGCTATTTTCAATGTCCAATCCTGGAATGTAAAATCCGTCTCACATAATTCACAAAATCGGCGATTCGTCCAAATCTTCCATTCCACACGCTCAATTTTTTCGCCACATTCACAACAAAACGTTGGCTTATAGAGCATTTTAATCCCCTTTTGAAACTGAGGTCCTGCAAAAACCAATCCTAGACGCATTTTTTTCCGTTGACGTTGCGTTTTGATGATTTTTTTGACTGACCGGTATTATAAAACAAAAGTTCTTTAATGTTAAGATTAATTTCGAATCTGAACGGTGTGCAACCACTCGCCGAAAATAAGCGTCTGAAATCTTAATTTGAATTATGAATTTATATCGATTTTACGCCTTAATTCTATTTATTATCTTTTGTGTTTCGAATGTTTTTGGACAGGATGACGATATCGTTACGGTCGATTCGTCTATTGTTCGACTAAATGTTGGGGTCGTCGACAGCCGCGGGCGACCGATCATCGATCTCGACAAACGAAACTTTTCAATTTATGAAGACGGTGTCAAGCAGGATATTTCTCGTTTTGAACCGACGGTTGCGCCGTTTAGCGTGGTGATGATCCTTGATATGAGTGGTTCGACTTTGGGATTTCGCGAAACGATTCGTCAATCGGCGTTTCGTTTTATCGATGCTCTCGCGCCCGATGATCGGGTCGCCGTTATCGAATTTTACGATAAGATCAATTTGCTGAATGACTTTACGACGAATCGCAAATCGATCGCGAATTCCATCAGCGTCGCCAATGGCCGCGGCAAAACACAACTTTACAAGACGCTGGATTTTGCTTTGGGAAAGCTGGCAAAAGAAGGAAATCGGCGAAAAGCGATAATTGTTTTGACGGACGGCGTGGATACAAATGTACGGGATCAGGATCGGGACTTTTTGGAGTCGCTAAGATCAGGCGAGATTCTTGATGCGATCATTCCGGAAAACAGTGCGGTTCTTTCAGACACGCTTAATCGATCTGACAAACAGGGCGTGACGGTTTATCCTTTGGCGCTTCCGACCGGCGATCCTTCAAAACTCGCTGATCCGACCCCGGTCCAGGTCGCATTATTTTCTGCGGCCCGGGAAAGGCTTAAAATTCTGGCGAGACGTACCGGCGGAACTCTTAATACCATCAACCGTCTTGAAGAAATGGGTCGTTTATACGCGGAAATAGCTGCGGATCTTCGTGCGCTTTATACGATTGAATACGAACCAAAAAACACGA
>JBBKXN010000037.1:0-5814 GCA_037969475.1 Pyrinomonadaceae bacterium
GATTTTTCGGTCTGCCTGCTGAGGTGCCGGACGCGTATGGCTTCGTTAACCCTTTCGAGGAGTTTTGGTTTTCGCATGAGATTTTTGGTGAGATAAATTTTTTTTGGTGATAGAATTCAAATGTTTGAGCGAACACAAGAATTTTTGGACTTACGACCTATAGCACTCATATTTTGTGAGTTATTGGTCAAATGAAACACAATTATCGTTGGGCGGCTTCGAGTGTTCACCGCAATGCAAAATCTTTAGCGATGATCGATTCACTGAACATATCCTTTGAAGAAAAATCGGAGCGTGACGACCGTGAGTTTATTGCCGATAGCATCGACAAATTTAATAGTTCTCGTGTCGGCTACGACGATTACAAGCCGCTTAACTATTTTTTGCGCGATGAAAATGGCGTGATAGTTGGCGGCTTGCTGGCAGAAACCTTGTGGCAATGGCTGCATATTGATATTTTGTGGCTTGAGGAAAAATACCACAATCAAGGCTTGGGTCGAAAGTTGATGATAGCCGCCGAACAAAAAGCAATCGAACGCGGCTGTAAGTTCGCTTTTTTGGACACCTGGGAGTTTCAAGCAAAAGATTTTTATTTAATTTTAGGATATGAAGTGTTTGGAGAATTACCGAATTTTCCAAATGGATATAGCCGATACTTTATGAAAAAGACTTTGTAATGAAGGACGCAACCTAACAAATCATGGGCGTGAGGGCGAAACAGCGACTTTCTTATCAGCGTCTTTCGTTAAACTTTAGCGGGCGTGTTGGCGGTTTCGCTCCACGTCATCTCAATCGTTAGGCCCTTAATAGGTTATTTAAGTGAACTCAACCATTTCTGTCACATCAGTACCTGAATACATTGATAGAATTATCAATTTTCCAAATTTAAAATTTGCGAGAGGCGAGCCAAAAGAATATGAAAAGCCTTTTTTGCCAAGTATATGGAGACCAAATAACTCACACATTGATAGAACACCCATCAGTGATTCCAGTATATATACAATAGGTGAGCTAGATGTTCTTCATAATTTTCAGAATAAAATTCTCTCTAACGAAGTTTTTGATCCATATTTCAAAACATTCATAGGGGATATTGAGAAGGAAATTGATGTTAATAGCGAATCATTGTGGCACTGGACATCGCTTGCTCAGCACTACGGCGAACCAACAAGGCTTGTTGATATTACGTCAGATAGTTTAGCTGCGCTTTATTTTGCCTCTGAGGCTCATGATGAATTACCAGGGTATGTGCATACATTTCGATTTAACTTTAATGAAGTAACCAGAAATAACTTAAGTAAGGTTAATTTTGGTGATAGCTTCTTTGATTTAATATCCATCGAAGATCACAGAGATGGCCTGCATCCAGTTAAACATAATGATGATACAACTGCAGTTATCTCACCAAGCTTCCCAAATCGACGAGTTGAGTCGCAAAAAGGTTGTTTTTGCTTCACCAGAAAGGTCGGAATTCAAGCATATTGGGGTGGTCAATTAACTTTTGAGATCACCAATAAAGCTCAAATACGAACGGAGCTACAACGCCTTGGGTATACAGATGAAACTATATATCCAAAAGAATACAGTAAAGCTTAACAATGGGTTCGTTCGGACGCTCCTTACGTCGCGCCGCACAGCTTAAACGTTAGGCCTCAATACTGCAGGTACGAACATGACCACCGAGATAACGCACCCCACAAAGGAGCAACAGCACAAAGACTATATAGAAGGTCTAAAGATCTACTACGATTTTTTCAAACATCTAACGACCCTCTCAACTGCATCACTTCTGTTGTTAGCCACCCTGCTTGAGAAGTTCTTCAAAGCTCCTTCCTGGACAGTGCTAATTGGCATCACGTTCATTTGCTTCTTTATCTCTCTGGTCAGTTCGGTCTTATCAATGGTATCGGTTGGCCTAGCCTTGGCCGATTCAGGAATGGTAGAAGACTCCCGCTTGAAATTTCTCGCGTTGGGTTCTGTGGGCGCTATCGGCGGAATCCTCTGTGCTCTTATCTCGTTAGTCATTTTTTCACTGAGAAATTTCTATTCATGAGGCCCAACGCATAATTCCACGGGAAATTGCCGATAAAGCCGCGCAAGGTCGGTGAATTCGAACGTTATGCAGCTAGTGAACCAATAAGACGAATGGATGGCAACGAAAAACATGGCACGACTGTGCCAGCGAATTAGAACAGATCTCTAGACGGTTTCGCCGAGCGTATTCGTGCGGTCCGAACCAACGGAACTTTTCACGTCATGTCGACGATGAAAAGGAGATGGTTGAAACCTCGATACAGGGCGTTCAGGTTCTCCGAGCGCTTGCCTTGTCGATACGTCCGAACAGGATTTTGGAATCGTTCCGACATCCGCAGAAATAGTGGCAGCAATCAAATCGAAGGGTGCCGAATTAGCCGATGCAATCACCGTCAAAACAACTTCGGTCACAGCAACGTGCTGAATCGAATCGCAGAATTCAAGCCGTTGAAATTCGCCAAGCGCTTAATAAAATTGCTCACGCAGATCCACAGAAATCTGACTATTTCGTCGGCCCAGGTGATCGCGATCACGACCTAATTCTGTTCGGTGAAAACTACGGCGACAATTGGCTCGCAGTGATTTCACTCCCTGAACTTGCAGATTCGATTCACGAATTACCCGATGCTAAAATGGTCGCTGCATAACAAAACAATACACCGGAGCCGCGAAGCCGGGCGTTTTCAAATGGACAATCACTCGTTGCCGTCCGGTGTTCATGGTCATTTTGCCGCCGAGTTTACCGATTCCCGTCCACTGTGGCCGATTGGCCAATAAGGAACTCCCGAAGGAGAAGCAATGCGAAAAACATTTGTCCATGGCGTTGGTGGTGTCCTAAGTGCCGATATTGCGGTGCCTGATCATGAGCGGGAACTCGATTTCTACGCGAAAATCCTCACGACGGGTGACGCCCCGCTCTGGCGTGATGATCTGATGAACAATATGGGCACACCGGTAATCGGGCTCGGGGTTCGTACTCCCGAATATAGCGCTTTGCCGTTTCAGTGGATGCCCCACTTTCAGGTCGCTGATGTTGCGGCCAGCGTTGCATCTGCGATTGACATGGGAGGCAAAGAACTTTGGCATTCCAAAACCGATGATGGCCAAAGCCAATGGGCTGTTCTTGCCGACCAAGTTGGGGCTGGCTTAGGTGTTATTCCGGTCGTGACTGACGAATCAGGATCCACGGGGCAGAATGAACGCATCGGCTGCATCTCCTGGCTCTCGCTGATCGTTCCAGACGCTTCGCCAAGTCGTGACTTTTATCGACATGTTGTGGGATGGAACGCCAAGTCCATTGAAACGGAGGATAGCGAAGGCCATTTCGCAAGCTTTGAGGTGCAAACAGAGAATGAAATTGCCGCGGCAGAAATCTGTCAGTATCGCAGTGAACATAAGGGTATCCCATCGGTTTGGCTGCTTCACTTACCGGTCGACGACCTTGTTGAAAGTCTTCGACGCGTTAGCGAGGGCGGTGGTGAAGTAATTAAGGAATACGCCGAGGCAAAATACGCAGTTTTCCGCGATCCAGTCGGCGTCTACCTGGCACTGCAGGCCGGCTAATGAAGGATAACGGCATAACAAAGCAATGCACCGGAGACGCGAAGCCGGGCGTTTTCAAATGGACAATCGCTCGTCGCGGCCCGGTGATTGCGGACGTTATAAGCCCTAGGTAAAAGCACCGGATCGAGAACATGTCATTATCGACGGTCCGGGACATCTGAGATAATATTCTTTTGCGGCAAGTGCGACTCGAGATTGGCGCGAGCAGCACGAGAAAGGAGGCAGTATGGCAAAACCGAAATCCGGCCGAACCGTAACCACATTGTTCGGGGTGTTCTTTGTTATTATGGCGGTTGTGATTCTCTTTGCAGGTTGGGAATCCACGCCAGTCGGCGCCGTGGTTGGCGCGCTCGTTGTCGGAATCTTGGGCGCGGACGCAATCGTCAGCGCCATGCGCGATAGGCGATCGCTCCTGTCTCGAATTGGGCCGCTTCCGTGACGATCCGTTGCGCCTGAGAATTCGCTCCACCCGGCGGCAAGAATGGGAACTTTGGCACACCGTTCGGCAAAC
This sequence comes from Pyrinomonadaceae bacterium, assembly GCA_037969475.1. Taxonomy (GTDB): domain Bacteria; phylum Acidobacteriota; class Blastocatellia; order Pyrinomonadales; family Pyrinomonadaceae; genus Aridibacter. The sequence continues at coordinate 4,109 of JBBKXN010000037.1, forward strand.
AGAGTTATCTTGGAAGCCTCACGGTCCGAACCAGAGACAAAAAAAGCCCGGACTCACGCCCGGGCTCAACTATTTACGATTCACAATTTACTATTCACTCAACGGCTTCGCCGCCACAACCTCAACCGTCCTTTCCACGCTTACAGGAGCTTTTTCCGCGTGCGGCGCTGAACCCTTAACCGCAATATGTGGAGCGATGATCAATGCCACGATACTCATCAGCTTGATAAGAATATTCATTGAAGGACCTGAAGTATCTTTAAAAGGATCGCCGACGGTGTCGCCCGTAACACTTGCGGTATGGGCGTCGCTTCCTTTGTACTGCATTTTGCCGTCGATCTCTACGCCGGCTTCAAATGACTTTTTGGCGTTGTCCCAGGCTCCTCCGGCGTTGTTCTGGAACATTCCCATCAGGACAACGAGTTTACGAGTTGATATAAAGCGAGGGAGTTGAAGTTGTCGGCTTCCGTTATAGAACACCTTCTGCATCGGCCGCGTTTATAGGCACGCAAGTAAATCTATTACTACTAAATAGAGAACAAACGAGACGGGGACTAACTCTCAAAATAGGAGCTAACACTCATATTTCATCAAAAAGTTGCGCTCGACTAAGTATGATATATAATACAGTAGAATATATAAGTTGACAAGTTATACAGAATAGCGTATGCTTATAGCAGAGTAGAGGGGGATGAAATATTTAAACGAGGTTATTATATGAATAAAGAATCGATGCGAAAATTGGCAGAGGCGGTTGAATATTTGGATTTGGCAAGATTAGCTCTGTTCGAATGTAGTGGACTGTTCATGGAAGATGATGATTACGATTTAGATGGTTCTAAGAAGATGTTCCGATTTGCGAGTGAAGTGGAATTGATCAAACGCTCCCTAACTCTTGCCCAAAATGGTAGAGGTAAAGATGAAAGCGAGCCAGTTCGTAGTCGAGTGACCTCTGAATCCACGGCTAAACGAAGGAGCAGATATCCAATGTTTGAAGTAAGAAATGACCAGCTCGTAAAGATTGGTTTGCGCAGAAATCGAAAAGAAATCTACGAACATTTGGTTTCAAGGTTTGAATTTGATGAAATCGTTAGGCATATCCAAGGCTTACACGGTTCCGAGTTCACAGCAGATGAGGTGCTTCGCTTGACTGACATCCCTAGTTATAAAACTTACTTGATTCTTTCGTTGTTGAGTGACAAGGGTTTTGTAGTTTCGCCGAAAAGGGGCGCTTATTTTCTACAAACTGAAACCCCGGACGAGTTGCATCCTGACCGTGTTTGGGATCAGGTTCAGTAGGATGGTAAAGATGAAAAAAGATGGCAGGTTAAAAGTCTCGGAGTTCAAAGAGGAAAAGTATATCGGGATTGCGATGAATAGTCTTGTGACATACGCGGTTTATAACTTGTCTTTAATGAAAAGAGCAATTAGTGAAGAAGAAATTGTGGCAATGTGCTTTCGATTATTTCCGGCAAAGTTTCAGATGAGATTATATCCTGAATGGCCAAACTCGAATGTTGTTGCAAAGAGATGGATTGATTGCCGCTCTAAAGGGCTAATCGTGGGGTCAACGCGGACTGGATTTTCGATAACACCTAAGGGAATGGCCTTAGCGGAACGCACAGCCCGCGACCTTGAATTTGCAAAGGACTCGAGCAACAGAAGAATTGGTCAAGAACAGCGAACGCGGGCAGGTCGGTTTGTCA
>JBBKXN010000038.1:0-64826 GCA_037969475.1 Pyrinomonadaceae bacterium
AAGAAACTTGTGCGGAAATGCACATTACAGACAAAGTCAACAAAACAATAGACGCAATAATTCGTTTACTCATAGACACCTTTTGGAATTTAAAATCATGAAGTCGAACCTGAATCGTATCAGAATATTTGAACGCGATAAAAGGCTTTAGCTGGCGAATACGCGAGGAGTTCGAAAAAAATAAGAAAGCGGGATATTTCGGCAGATCTTTCATTTGCAAGAAAGAAGTGAGGAAATGGTGTTTGTTATAAGTTTTCGTGGCGTGATTTATCGCCAATTTTACTGTAAGTTCTTAGATTGTTATCTACGTGGTACAGCCATCCCAGTAGTATAGAAAATGAATTATTAATATCCATGAAGCGTGAATTTATTAGAAATTTTTCAATTATTGCCCATATTGATCACGGCAAATCTACTCTCGCCGATCGAATTCTGCAGCTGACCGGCGCCGTTGCAGATCGCGATATGGAAGAACAGCTTTTAGATAGCATGGATCTGGAGCGCGAGCGCGGAATCACCATAAAATCTCATGCGGTGCGTTTGGATTATACGGCAAAGGACGGGCAGGATTATGTCCTAAACTTGATCGATACGCCGGGACACGTGGATATTTCCTATGAAGTTTCCCGATCGCTTTCGGCGTGTGAAGGCGCGATTCTTATCGTTGACGCCTCTCAAGGTGTCGAAGCACAAACACTCGCAAACACGTATTTGGCTATAGAGAATGATCTCGAACTGATCCCGGTCCTAAACAAAATTGATTTACCATCGGCAGAACCTGAGAGAATCCTCGAACAGATCGAAAGCATTATCGGGCTTTCGACTGAAAATGCGGTTTTGGCTTCTGCGAAAACAGGTGAGGGGGTTTCTGAGATTCTCGAGACTATCATCCGCGATATTCCGCCTCCAAAAGGGGATAAAGACGCTCCGTTGAAAGCCTTGATCTTTGACAGTTGGTATGACTCGTATCGCGGGGTAATCGTGCTCTTCCGGGTGATCGAAGGCACCGTCAGAAAGGGTATGAAGATGAAATTCTTCAATACCGGACGTGAATATCAAATCGAAACTCTCGGCGTAAATCGACCGGCTCCGACTGCGGTCGATGAATTGAGTGTTGGCGAAGTGGGGTTTTTGACCGCATCGATCAAGACCGTGGCGGATGTCCAGATCGGCGACACGATAACCGGGGCTGCAAACCCTACTACCGAACCATTCCCGGGTTTTCAGGAAGTCAAACCGATGGTTTTTTCCGGCCTTTATCCGACCGACGCCGCGCAGTATGAAGAACTTCGCGACGCAATGGACAAGCTACGGCTTAACGACGCCTCTTTTTTCTACGAGCCTGAATCTTCAACAGCGCTTGGTTTTGGTTTTCGATGCGGGTTTCTTGGGCTTCTTCATATGGAAATTATCCAGGAACGCCTCGAACGCGAGTTTGGCTTAGAACTTATTACGACTGCGCCCGGTGTTCGCTATGTGGTAAGACTCACGGATGGATCGTCGATCGAGGTCGATTCACCTTCGCAAATGCCTGATCCGGTACGAATTGAAAAAATAGAAGAACCCTACATCGAAGCGACGATTCTGACTCCAGATGAATATCTTGGCGGGATTCTGCCGCTATTAGATGAAAAACGCGGTGTTCAGAAGAAGTTTGAGTACATTACAAAAAATCGCGTGATGTTGGTTTATGATCTGCCCTTAAATGAGATCGTTTTGGATTTTTATGACCGCTTAAAATCCGTATCGCGCGGTTATGCTTCGCTCGATTATCATCTTTCCGGTTATCGGGAAGGCAATTTGGTTAAACTTGATGTACTTGTTTTGGGCGAGCCGGTAGATGCGCTTTCGCTGATATTGCATCGAGGCTCATCAGAAAAAACGGGTCGCGATCTTGTCAGCAAGATGAAAGAACTCATCCCGCGTCAAATGTTTGTCGTGCCAATTCAAGCCGCCATCGGAAACAAAGTAATTGCCCGTACGAATGTAAAAGCAATGGGCAAAAATGTCACCGCGAAATGCTATGGCGGCGACATCTCCCGTAAGCGAAAGCTCCTGGAAAAACAAAAAGCCGGTAAGAAACGAATGAAGAAGGTTGGAAGGATAGAAATCCCGCAGGAGGCTTTTTTAGCTGTTTTGCGGGTCAATGAGGATTGATTTTTTGAGGCGCAAAATGCGAAGCACTTCACCTCAAACTAGGTGTTCAGACTAGTAGCGATCTCCTCACTTATCTAACCTCCTATTTTCAAAAACTCCTTCGCTCCGTTATAATCGAAAGAAAGATTTCCCCAACAATTTATAGACATATGATTTTGCCGTGGTTTGTGTCCAAATGACGAGGACAGCAATATCGTGCAATGAGATCGACAGGAGAGAACGAAATGAGCTTTTTTAACAAATCACTTTTAAAGACAATTTTAGCACTACTAGTTTCTTGTTTTACTTATGCTGGAACCGGTTTTGCTCAAGCGACACTAATTACGGGAGATTCCGCCGGAAGTGTCCGAATCGGAATGACTGTGGGGGAAGCGCAAAGGGCGCTCCGTGGATTTTCGTTTCGGCGAACATCGGATGGTGAAGGCATCGCGCTGATACAAGTATTGTCGCGAAATCGAGAAGTGATGAGGCTATTTGCCGGGGAGTTTGACTCGCGGCAACCGATCGATATCAGCTCAAAAATTGAGTTTATCGAGGTCACAGATTCTGCCTACCGCACTACAGCGGGTGTATCTCCCGGAATGCGCATGCGCGATGTAGAAAGCAAATACGGCTCGATCATGTCAATAATGGTGAGCGAAATTGAATCTAGAGAGTTTGCCAGATTTACGAATCAACCTCAGGGAATGGATTTTCGTATTCGAAACTTTAGCGGAACAGCTGGGATCTATCCAAGCGGGCAAACTATTACAACACGTTATTCACCAAGTGCTGTCATTCAAAGCGTAATTGTTTTGGGAGGTGCGGACGACGGGAATATCGGAAACACCAATCCTGATGACGGCGAAACTGTCATCGACCCAACTGCAAATTATTCAAGTCAAACTACCGATCTCCGTACACAGTGTCAGACGCCCCGCGGACAGGGCAACGAAAGCGGACATATATCTACGTATTGTCAGGGTTTTGGCGGCTATCAGATCCATATTTTTGACACCGCGACGACCATGGAAATCAACGCACAAACGACGGACCGCGAAAAATCCGTTCACGTTGCATCGCAAAGTCTTTCGTTTAATCGAAATAACAGCAAGGTTGAATGGCGTTTTCGGGACGGGAAGCCTTTTGCGGTAATGATGAGGGCCGCGAAATACCAACTCGGCGATGACGGATTGATCGAATACCCGGAACGTCAGCTCGGAGAATTTTATATCGTAAAAGGATTACCCGGCTATGAACATATCGACTACGAAGTAAACGCAAATTTGGCAAACGCCGACGATAGGGCACGAAAAATGGCGGACGACGGATTTGACGGCGACAACTCAAACAACCGTGTCGATGCGACCTATCAGGATGTGAATATTAATCGATACAATCGACTGATTGAAATCGCCGCGAGAGGGCGACAGGCTTGGGTCAAATCGCCGACACAAGTGGTCATTAATTTAATCGGCGAGATGAAGGAAGTGAAATCGCGAAATATCAGGATGATAAATAAGAGCGCTGAAGGTGGAGATTCCGTTACCGCGGTGATTACTGATAATGGTCTTTTGGACGATTCAGTAAATTCAGAAAGGTTGCGTTTAGAACTAAGACGGAATTCGGCGGGAGTCTGGGAAGTTATTTCGGGGAAACGGGCTTGGAAATGCCAACAAGGAAGAGGACATCAGGATTTTTCGGCTGTCGCCTGCAATTAATTGCGAAGAGTTTTAGAAAAAAATCTTTCATTTTTTTCTAAAAAAGGCTAATATAGAAGGAATTCAACTAAGTATTTTTTAGAAAACAAGAAATTGGAATAAAACGTGACCTAGCTCATTACCTCGGACTGAGAGGATTGGATTGAGCTTAGAAGTCTAATGTTCGCTAACGGAGGTAGATCTTATGAAGGATATGCTGTACGCAGTTTTGGCTTTAGTATTCGTAATCGGCGCCGGAATCTTTTTCTATATGTATGTTAACCAGGCAGACGCAGAATCGGCGAGTACGTTGCCATTTATTGGGGCGATTGCGTGTACATTGGCAACATTGATTTTCGGTGCGCTTTTCTTATCCGGACGGGTCAATAAAACCGAAGATATACATATCACCGAATAGGAGCTTCTGCTCTACAAAGCACAGCCATTCGCATGTGAGAAGGCAATCGTATTGAAAACCTTCTCTTGCAAATGGCGTTTTGTGTCTTTGGATCCCCGTAAATTAATTACCTGAAAACGATTTTTGACCGTCCAGGAGAAAGTTTCAAATTCCAAAAGTTTTTGCTGTCTCACAGTGAATTGTTGACTTCGAACCTTAAGGTAAATCTTTATGACCTTTTCAATTGCACTGGTATTTGCTGTAGCTATCGTTGCGGTAATTCTGTTTGCAACTGAAAAGCTTTCGGTCGATGTAGTGGCAATCGTCATTATGTCGGTACTCCTGCTAGCCGGGGTAATCTCACCGGACGAAGGAATCGCGGGATTTAGCAACAAAGCAACGGTCACCGTCGCGGCAATGTTTATCATTAGCGCCGGGCTTTTTAAAACCGGAGCAGTCAGTTATCTTGGAAGCATTACCTCTCAAATATTCAAAAAAGGCTATTGGGTCGGATTGATCACTGTCACCATTTCCGTCGGTTTCTTTTCAGCCTTTATCAACAACACACCGGTCGTCGCGATATTCATTCCGATCCTGCTAGGGGTTGCGCGTGATACCAAAGTAAGCACATCCAAACTTTTAATGCCCATGTCTTTCGCATCGATGTTTGGCGGCGTATGTACCCTGATCGGAACGTCTACAAACATTCTCGTGAGTTCGGTAGCCGAAGAAGCCGGTCAAGAACCGTTTGGGATGTTTGAGCTTGCTCCATTGGGGTTGGTTCTGTTTGTGCTTGGGATGGGCTATATGTTCCTGATCGGTATTCGATTGATCCCCGATCGCCGTGCCGAAGGTGATTTGATCGAAAGTTTTAGACTGCAGGAGTACATCACGGAGGTCGTACTTTTGGAAAACGCTCCTTCTATAGGGAAAGCGATCAAAGACGCACCTATCACGCGGGATGTCGAGCTAACTATCATTGAGGTACATCGCGGAAAAGAAATTTTTTCTGTGCCATCTCCCAACATGATTCTCGAAGCGGGCGACCTTCTTAGAGTTCAATGTGATTTAGAAAAGTTTAAGAAGATGCAGGAGCAGGCAGGTCTTCTTTTCAAACCCCAATTCAAATGGCGGGATGAAGATGTAGAATCGCAAGACACAAGACTTGTCGAAGCTGTCGTCGCTCTCGATTCATACTTCATAAACAAGTCTTTAAAAGAATTGGCGTTTCGCGAGGAATTTGGAGCTTCTGTTCTTGCTCTCAGGCATCGCGGAAAATTGATGCGTGAGAAACTTTCGGAAGCGAAACTAAATGCCGGGGATGCTTTGCTTTTGGAGGTCAAGAAAGATCGTTTTAATCAACTACGGCAAAATCCTTCGTTTGTGATCATCTCCGAAATCGAACAGGAACACTTCCGTAAGAGCAAATTGATTCCCGCTGTCGTGATCGTTCTGGGAGTGATTATAACTGCAACTCTTGGGGTTTTACCTATTGTTGTAAGCTCGATCATTGGTGCAATCTTGCTGGTTTTGGTTGGATGCATAACGATGGAAGAGGCATACAAAGCAATCGAATGGCGAATCATTTTCCTTCTCGCCGGTGTCTTGACGCTTGGGGTTGCGCTTGAGAAAACCGGAGCAGCGGAGCTCATATCGAAGGTAATTGTAAATAATGTTGGGGCTTGGGGAGGTGCAGTAGCACTCGTTTCCGCGTTTTTCTTGCTGACGTCGCTCCTCACCGGAGTTATGTCAAACAACGCAACCGCAGCGTTGCTGGCTCCGATCGCGATCGCGACCGCACATTCTATGAATGTAAATCCACGACCTTTTCTGGTCGCGGTTACGGTAGCAGCTTCTGCCAGTTTTATGACGCCGGTAGGTTATCAGACCAACACATTGATCTACGGGCCTGGACAATATAAATTTGCAGATTTTTTGAAGGTGGGAACGCCCCTAAACATCATAGTTTGGATCGCTGCAACAATTCTAATCCCGTATTTCTTTGAGTTTTGATTTTTCTAGCATTACCTTGCAAACATCTCTTGAAGCGTTTCGATAATTTCGTTTTGTGCCGATCTATCGAGTTTGCCAATGTTTTTTACTAGACGATCCTTTTCGACAGTTCTTATTTGATCCAGAATTACCGACCGTTTTTTCTCCAAAAACTCAAATACCACCCTTGTAGGATATTTTCGGTTTGTCGATGAAATCGGGGCGACGATGACGGATGAAATATGTTTGTTCATCTCATCGGGTGATAAAACTACGCAGGGTCGGGTGTTCTTTGCATCTTCAGAGATATCGATGTCGAGATTGAGAAGGAAGATCTCAAATCGCTTCACCATCTCCATCTCTCCTTTTCAAATGAGGTTTGCGCTTCGGAGTTTTCGACGATCATTTCGTCTTCGTCATTGTCCGACATACGTTTAAACGCATCACTCCAATGGAGTCTAGGGGCCTTCGAAGGTTTAATAAGTAAACCGTTTGATACGACTTCAAGCTCGACATCACCGCTCAGCTTACACTCTTCGATCAGTGCTTTTGGAATTCTAAGTCCTTTTGAATTTCCTATTTTAACAATTTGAGCTTTCACAATGGACAGTGTAATCACTTAGTAATTACACTGTCAATCAAAAAGGGTTTATTTTTCGCAGGATAGGTTATTTATTCCACTTCGATTTTCTCTAGACCGTTCATATACGGGCGCAAAGCTTCCGGAATCAGGACGCTTCCGTCTTCTTGCTGATAATTCTCGAGAATCGCGATCCACGTTCTACCTACGGCTAGCCCTGAACCATTTAGTGTGTGAGCAAATTCGGGTTTTGCACCTCCCGCCCGTCGGAAACGAAGATTCATGCGCCTTGCCTGGAAATCGCGGAAATTAGAACAGCTGGAAATTTCCCGGTATGCTTCCTGAGACGGCAGCCAAACTTCTAGATCATAGGTTTTATAAGCGCCAAAACCCAAATCTCCCGTTGCAAGAATTACCTTTCGGAAGGGTAGATTGAGAATCTGCAAAATTTTCTCGGCATCTGCGGTTAGCTTTTCGTGTTCAATTTCCGAATTTTCCGGAAGGCAATATTTTACCAGCTCTACCTTTTCGAATTGATGCTGTCGAATCAAGCCCCGCGTATCTCGCCCATAGCTTCCGGCTTCGGAACGAAAACAAGGCGTATATGCAGTAAATTTCATCGGCAGATCTTTGGCATCGAGAATTTCATCGGCATAGTAATTAGTAACGGGCACTTCAGCGGTTGGGATCAAGTATAAATCGCGGTCATCCTGAAGTTTGAAAAGATCATCCTCAAATTTTGGCAGCTGCGAAGTTCCATATAGAGCAGTCTTGTTGACAATGAAAGGCGGTAGCGTCTCTTTATAACCATGTTCGCGAGTGTGAATATCGAGCATGAAGTTTACGAGTGCGCGTTCCATGCGGGCCCCGGCACCGTTAAGAATGGCGAATCTCGAACCGGCTATCTTCGTAGCTCGTTCGAGGTCTAGTATTCCAAGATTTTCACCAAGATCTACATGGTCTTTGATATCAAAGCCGAATCCTCGGGGCTCTCCCCACTGGCTGATTTCTTTGTTGTCGGATTCGTCCATTCCAACCGGAACGTCATTCGAAGGAATATTTGGCAAACCAGAGAGAAGTTCGTTCATTTTCGCTTCGACTTCGGTGCGTTTGTGTTCTAGGGTTTGCTGTTTTTCTTTTAGGCCGGCGACTTCCGCTTTCTTTTCTTCGGCTTCTTGCGTTTTTCCGGCTTGCATCAAAGCGCCTATTTCTTTGCTCGATACGTTTCGCTGCTGATTTATTTGGTCCGATTCAGCAATTACTTCGCGCCGTTCTTTATCAAGTTTGACGAAGATATCCAGCGCATCAGTTTCAAAATGCCGTTTTTTGAACGCCTCTCTTACTATTTCTAAATTTTCTCTTACAAAATGCAGGTCTAACATAAAGCCAATCGATATTTGTTTATAAAAATATTTTCGCCTAAAATTCTAACTTTGTCGCTCGCGAAAACAGAAACTGAATTTAACAAACTTACTATGACAAACAAAATTCGCAAAGCAGTTTTTCCCGCCGCCGGGCTTGGTACAAGATTCTTACCCGCAACCAAAGCGCAGCCAAAGGAAATGCTGCCGCTTGTAGATAAACCGCTGATTCAGTATTCGGTTGAGGAGGCTGTAAACTCAGGAATCGAATCCATTTTGATCGTCACCGGACGCGAAAAGGCACCGATTGAGAACCATTTCGATATATCGTTTGAATTGGAACATCTTCTCCAGGAAAAAGGTAAGTATGAAATGTTTGAAATGGTTCGCAAAATTTCAAACATTGCAAATATCCTTTATACGAGACAAAAACAAGCATTAGGTCTCGGACACGCTATTTATCAGGCCAAAGATTTTTCTGAAAACGAGCCGTTTGCAGTTTTACTTGCTGATGACATTGTGGATTCCGAAACACCTGCTCTAAAGCAAATGATAGAAGTATTTGAAAAATATCAGGCGCCCGTAATCGCGACAATGCAAATCGAAGGTGAAGCAATTTCTCGTTTTGGCGTGATCGAAACAGAAAGCACCGAGGATGAAAACGTTTTCAAGATCAAGGATATGGTTGAAAAACCTGCATTTGAAGACGCGCCTTCTAATCTGGCAATCATCGGCCGCTATATTTTGACTCCCGACGTTTTTGATGCGATCGAGCGCACGGAAAAGGGCGCCGGCGGTGAAATTCAGATCACTGATGCGATGCGTTTAATGCTCAGGGAAGGAAAGCCATTTTACGCAGTGAAGCTAGAAGGGAAAAGGCATGACGCAGGCGACAAACTCGGATTCCTAATAGCAACGGTTGAGTTTGCTTTGAAAAGAAAAGATCTGGGTAAAGAATTTCGAGAGTATCTCAGGAGTCTGGATTTACGGTAATCACTTGCCGATATAGATAATTTTCTGCCAACAATGCAAATTCACGTACCTCGTTTTCAACCCAATCATCATTCTCACCCAATTCTTTAGCCATAATTTCAGCGACGCGGCGGGAAATTTCCACAGCCGCTTTCGCGTCCAGAAATAAAATTCGTGTTCGTCTTGCCAAAATATCCTCAATAGTCTGCGCCATTTCATTGCGTGTTCCGTTAACAACGTCTGCTTCCAGATATGGGAAATCCTTATGAAGTTTTCGCGAGAAATCCCGATTCTCAAAAGCAATATCGGAAGCCTCATTTTGATCTACTGAATCGATCTTGAGATCTTCGGTAACGCACTCTGCTGCCGATAGATTTCCAGAATTGACTGCTTGATTAACGGTGTCTTCAGCCATTCTCCGATATGTTGTCCATTTCCCACCGGTTATTGAAATAAGTCCGCTCTCATCTATTTCGATCATATGATCTCGAGATAGAGATGCGGTATTTTTTGACGAACTTGAATTAACGAGGGGGCGTACGCCTGCGAAGGTGCTCAAGATATCATCTCGTTTTGGAGATTTGGCAAGATAGGATTTGCAAGTCTCCAGTATAAACTCGATTTCTTCCTCGAGAGGTTTTGGTTCCGACTTGGCGGATTCTATTGGTGTGTCCGTCGTCCCAACCAGCGTTTTCCCGTGCCAGGGAATTACAAATAAAACCCGTCCGTCCGATGTTTTCGGAATCATCATAGCGCTTTTACTTTTTAGAAACGATTGGTCAAAAACCAGATGGATACCTTGGCTGGGCGTGACAAGTTTTTCAGATTTTAGACCGGAGAAGCTGCGCACGTTATCGCAGAATGCACCTGTCGCATTGATAACGGTTTTACATTCTGCGTTTAGTTGTTCGCCGGTTTTAGAGCATTCAAAATTTACCCGGTCGATTTTTCCATCCGCGGATTTACCAAATCCAAACACCCTTGCGTAATTGAGAAGAATTGCACCATGTCCCGCGGCTGTTTTTGCAATGTCGATTAGCAATCTTGTGTCGTCAAATTGCCCGTCGAAATATGAGACTCCGCCCACGAGATTGTCGGTAATAGTATTTGGAAGTTTTTCGTGTATCTCGCTTTTGGCTAGGATCCGTGATTTACCAAAACTATATGGTCCCGAAAGGAGGTCGTAAATCTTTAAGCCAAGCCCATAATAATATTTTCGCCATAAGCTATAGCATGGAATTATGAAAGCCTGTTTTTTAATATGATGAGGAGCGTTTTTTTTGAGTAATCCGCGTTCTCGCAATGCTTCTCTAACGAGCGATAAATTTCCTTGTTCGAGATATCGGACACCGCCGTGAATTAATTTTGTCGAACGGCTCGAAGTGCCCTTGCCAAAATCGTGTTGTTCGAGGAGCAAAACTTTGAGACCGCGAGTAGCGGCGTCGAGAGCACAGCCAATACCTGTCGAACCGCCTCCTATTATCAGAACGTCCCAGGGTTCGGTTCGACGGCGAACCTTTTCCAGCATCTCGTTTCTTTTTATCATCTAAAACAAAAAATAGAACGCAAAATCAACGATTATACAGATCCTCAGAATCAATAAAGAAAATTAAATCTGCGCAATCCGTTTTATCTATGACATCCGCGTTCTATTCGGATTTTAAAAATTATCGTTCTCCGCGCGCCATCTCGGTTTCGGTCTCCAAACTTACGACCAATTTTCGTGATGTTGGCTGATCAAGGGTTTCGATCCAACGCAGAGACTCGTCCAGGATGCGGTGTTGATGTTGGCTCCAGTTAGGCTTCCCTGCGACGGATCCGAATTCACCATCGTAATAAGCGGTTCGAGGTGCGCGCACCAAATCCGTAACGGTTCGGTCAACGGAAAGCAGCATCGTAGGAATACCCCTCTGCTCAATTTCGCGGGCGACGATTCCAAGCGTTTGATGACAGAGTCGGGACGCAGGGATCAAAAGTGCAGCTTGAGCCTGATAGCGCTCAATTCGGTCCGCGAGACTTGGTGCCAATTGTTCTGCAACCCTCGCCGCATTTGGAATAAAGCTTGAGAGACTCCACCAAACGTGGTTTAGTTGACCAATGACGGCATTTTCTTCGTATTCGAGCAATCGATCGATCGGAATCTGGCAGTTCATGTCTTCCAATACCGCAGCAGGATCATAACCACGCGCCGCAAATTTTAAGTCCTCGGCTTCGATCTCCACGGGAATTTCTTTAAAGCTTGCGTCACCATTTCGGTTCTCCACATCGAAAGCTTGAGTTCCATCGATGTAAGATCCCGCGGAAGAAATCAAGGCCAGATTAAGCATCGGAAGCGAACGGCGTGCTGGGGCAAACGGCGCATAGATATTTTTAATAAAAGGATAATTTCTTAATTCCTCACCGCCATTCCAGCGCGAAAAGCGATCCTTAAATTCGTCTATTTTCTCGACTAGTTCCATATAATTTACATTTTCAGTTCGTCAGGAAGTTCAAAGTCAGGAATGCTGTTTGATCTGGAAGGATTATTTACCTTTGAGCCCGATCTCGAAATAATGAAAAACGCCAAAAGTGCCGCTACCATACCCGTAACGAGAATCCATACCGAATATTGGTGCCAAAGATTAAATTGAATCCGTAGTGGATCGTTGACCGCCATTTCATCGATCGGTCGCCCTATCATACCCCTCAAATGTTCAAGGTAAAGTCCAATTATCATCTGCCCGCCGGCGCATGCCGCGGTTACGATAAGCAAAAGAAATCGTTGCAGCCAAACCCAAATTCTCTTTGCGTCGTTTCTTGAAATAAAAGAGGTTAGAAGCAACAGCGCACCAATCGCCACACCCGAAAAATTAATGATTGTTAGCGTACGGTTAACTAAACCGCCGGCAAGCTCCCGCGACGGTAAAATGGTAAACGCACTCGGTGCAACACCGAAACTAAAAAATACGGCTGCTCCAAGCCACAAACCGATCAAAAGTAACTCAAATTTCGCGATAAATTTCATTTGCAAATTCCAATTAAAAGAAGAGATATTATGGAATTTTTTACTTAAAAGGGCAAAAGAATGAAGACCAATACTTAAAAAAATCGATGGGATATTGTCGAAATGTGATTGTTGAAAATTCATCAAGCAAAAATACCTTGATTTTATCAGTTGATTGTTGCATAATCATTACGTTAAACAGTGTTTATTTACACGAATTTGACAGCTCGTTAACTTTCCCTTCCAACTCACGAATTCAAATCCAAAATTGAATTTCTCATTTCAAAGTTTTCATGTACAATCCAAATCGCAATATTGTCGGCCACTCGATCGCAATCTCTGTCTCTATTGCGGTGATTCTATTGCTGTTTCTAGCTTACGGGGGTGATCTGGTAGGGGCTTCACTTGGATTTCTAATGCCTCCCGGGTACGACTTTCCGATATGGAAATGGGTGGCGATCATTGCGTTCGCAGCGACGTATGGGTTTCTCGCCGAAAGATCATATTTTAAGAGCTTTGCCGCGATTACGATACTTCTCATGATCGGCTGGTTCTCTTTCTCGGTGCTTGCACATCATGTTTTCAACATCGATTTGCTGTTTGTGCCAGTTTTGATCTGCTCATTCTTCATTCTTATTGCGATTCAGCTTAAAAAATACTGGGAAATTGATCTCGTACTCCATGAGAAACTGATCTCGCTCGCATCAAGCGGATATCTGCTACGCGGGAAGGATGCAGATACACGTGTCGAAAGCGGACTTAAACTTCTTCGCACCGTTTTACCGCTATCCGAGGTTATCGTTTTTCAGTACGAATCAAATGGTCAATTGAATCCGGTGGGTCGAACCAGAAACTCAAGCGTTCATGAGTCTTTATCTTCCAGGCAAAATTCGTGGCGGGAAAATGTCGCGCAGTGTGAAAAAGCGCTTCGATCGAGGGAAACGGTTATTGAAAACGACGCGCGCATGGAAGGCGCCGTAAAACTCGCACTGCCGTTAATAACTGAAAATGTCTTAGTAGGCGGACTTTTCGTCAATATCAGGGAAAACTTCGAAGAAAATGATGTTCATTTGTTAGAAGGATTTAGCGAGCAGCTTGCCCGTAATTTCCAACGAATGCATCTCGAAACTGAAAGCGCTAATCGGCCGTTTCTCAGCTCGTTCCTTTCAACTCAAGCAATAGAAAACCGACTCAACATTACGAATCTGATCAATGGTTTGATAAAAGAGCAGTCTTTTGGTGTAGTAGCGACTTCCTATATCCAGGAAGCCCATGCGATCGCCTATCTGGATGGAACAATCGCTTACGTGAATCGACAAATGAGACATCTCGCAAAAATTAAACCTCGTGGAATTAGTGAACTAAATGTTTTCGATTTGCTTAATAGATTCAAGACTGACGTTTTCAATGAACCAAGTGTTGCGATTCGAAGGGTCTTACAAACGGGATCGACATTTCAGAAAGAACTTCTTTTCGAAGAAGACGAAATTTGTCTCGATCTCGAGATAAAATTAGTAAAAATAGCGACGGATGTCGAAAACGTTCACGATACGGAAATACCTAAGAAACCCGCTTGTTTTCTAATCAGTTTGAGAGATATTACGACGCGCAAGGAAAACGAAAAACTTCGCTCGGATATGGTCAATCTAATGTCGCATGAACTTCGGACCCCAATCACCAGTATTCAGGGGTTTGCCGAAATGCTGATGGTTGATGAAAATATCCCTGAGGATGCCCGCGAATATCTTGATATTATTGCAAATGAATCTCAGCGCGCTGCCAATCTCTTATCTAATTTTCTTTCAGTCTCAAACCTGCAGCAGTCGGACAAACAGGAATTTCATAAATCACCGGTTCGAGTTTGTAAAGTTGTTGAGGAAGTGGTCGAAAATTTGAAGGGAACGGCCAAGCAAAAACGTATTAGACTCGTTGATAAACGCGCCGAGCATATTCCTCCGATTGCGGCCGACCGGGGTTTGCTGACGAAAGCGATTTTGCATTTGGTTGATAACGCCGTCAAATATAGTCCGGAAAGAAGCTCGGTTATTATTTCTACAATTTTGGAGGCGGATTTTCTAAGGGTTGAGGTGGAAGATCGCGGCTACGGAATTCCGCCTGCTGAGCAGGAGAAGATTTGGAACAAGTTTTATCGAGTTGCGCGGGACGGCCAGGATAAGGAAGAGGAATCGACCGGTCTCGGGCTTTCCCTGGTAAAGGAAATCGTTGAACAGCATTCCGGGACCGTCGCGGTGGAATCGGAGGTTGGTCGCGGCTCAAAGTTTAGTTTTAAGATTCCACGATTTTAGTAAATCTTCCGGTCAAGATTTTCCAACTAGAGACGGGTTAACCTCGTCTTTTTGTTTTTTAAAAAGAGCCGCGTTAGAATTCCCATATGGACGTTGTAAAATACAACAGTGAAGCTTGGGACTCGGAGGTATCGGGTGGCGAAAACGAATGGACACGGCCGGTGTCGACAGAAGACATCGCATGCGCTCGAAAAGGAGATTTTTCGATCGTTTTAACACCCAACATTCCTGTTCCGAGGGATTGGTTTCCAGATGAATTTCGCGGGCTTGACCTGCTCTGCCTGGCTTCGGGCGGCGGGCAACAAGTTCCTATCTTAGCCGCTCTCGGAGCAAATGTGACGTCGTTTGACAATTCACAAAAGCAGCTGGAACAGGACCAATTTGTTGTTGATCGTGAGGATTTGAGCATCCGGACTGAGAAAGGGGATGCGGCAGACTTGTCTCGGTTCGGAGATAAAAGTTTTGATTTGATTTGGCATCCTGTTTCAAATTGCTTTATGCCTGAAATCCAAACCGTATGGAACGAAGCCTACCGCGTTCTGCGCCGGGGAGGATCGATGTTATCCGGATTTCACAATTCACTTTGGTATATTTTTGACAGGGGAAAAGATCAAACGATGCGGGTTTTGGAAGTGAAACATTCACTACCATATTCGGATCTAACGAGCATTTCTGAAGAGGAACGTCGCGTAATTATCGAAAAGAATGAACCACTCGATTTTGGGCATACCCTCGGTCAGCAAATAGGCGGACAGATAGACGCCGGTTTTGTGATCGCGGGTTTTTATGAAGATTATTGGAACGATGAAGCGACAACGCTAAATAAATTTGCGCCAACTTTTATCGCGACTAAGGCGCTAAAACTCTAATGGCCAGAATCGACGAGTTAATTTCGGAAGCGAGCGAAATCTTACGATTAAGCGGAATCTCAGAAGCGCGTCGGGAAGCGAAGTCGCTTTTGGCGCTAGCCTTAAATCGAGGCGCAAGTCATATTTTTGCCCATCCGGAATACGATTTGACCGAGGAGGAGCATGCAAAATTCAATATTTTTGTTAAGCGGCGATCGAATCGTGAACCGTTTCAGCACATCTCGGGAAAGCAGGAATTTTGGGGTCTTGATTTTCGGGTTTCACCGGAGGTCTTAATTCCGAGACCCGAAACCGAGCATCTCGTTGAAGCTGCGATCGACATACTCCGCGAAAGTCTTGGATCGGAAATTTGCGAGGTTGGGATAGGCTCGGGATGTATCTCGATTTCGATTCTTAACGATATAAAAACTGCACGTGCGATCGGTTTAGACATTTCCGAAAACGCCCTTTTGATCGCCAAAGAAAACGCTGAGGTTCACAATGTTTCTGATAGACTAACGCTGAAAATATCAGATCTTTTTGACGAACTGAGCGATGAAAAATTCTGTTTGATCGTCGCTAATCCGCCTTATGTTCCTGCCTCGACGATGGGAAGTCTTCAGCCGGAAGTTCGCAATTTTGATCCTTTGATTGCCCTGACCGACGGAAAAAACGGTCTCTCGATCATAGAAAAAATAATAAAAAGATCGCCGGCTTATTTGATGGAAGGAGGCTTTTTATTGCTTGAGATCGGTTTTGATCAGTCGGATCACGTAAGCAAGATGTTCGATGGCGAAATTTGGGGGGGAATTGAAATACTTGCAGATTTACAAGGCATTCCAAGAATTGTTAAAGCTGAAATTCATAGCACTTAGGCCCTGCGTGAGATAAAATAGTGATTGCTGTTGAGCCTACGAATCTGTTATATTTAATTTACAAAAGAATTTATCGCTTTTAAGAAGATTGTTTAGAAATCAGGAGATTTATTATGGAATACGAACGAGAAGATGCTAATGCTAGCACGAAACTTACTTATTTATTGATTGGTGGCGGTATCGGAGCCGTCTTAGCTTTGCTTTTCGCGCCGAAATCGGGACAGGAATTACGGGAAGATATTGCTGACGTTACACGAAAAGGCATTGAAAAAGGCAAAGAAACAGCGGGGCACCTCCAGGAATCGGCGGGCGAATATTATGAAGTTACGCGGGAAAAAGCCAGCGAACTTTATGAAACTGTACAGGAAACGGCTGGAGAATATACGGAGAAGGCCAAGGCTGCCGCAGCTCAGAGTGCAAATCCGATCTCCGCTGCTCTTGATGCCGGGAAGAAGGCGTATATAGACGAAAAACGCAAAAATGAATCCCGTGTTATTAGTGAAGGGCGAGCAAGCTATCCTGTGAAAAAAGATGCAAAGTCGATCGGGGACAATAACGAAGAAGACAAAAAGAAGTAACTTATGAATGCCAATGAACCTCAGTTTTGGATGATGATATCGTCGATTGTAATTGCTATTTGCTTTATTGTTATGGCGATCTCATTGATTGCACTTGCGATTATTGTCAAAAGAGTTATTGCTACGGTAAACCGAATCGAAGAGCGCGTAGAACCGCTGATCAATCAAGTCAATACGATTGGCGTGCAAGGAAAGGAAGTCGCGGTGCAATTTAACGAACTTTCAGGCCACCTGTTGACCGCTTCACGACACTTTTCTGAGTCGACCGGGCTGATCAAGGAAGAAGTTGCGGAATTGAAACAGCTGGTAGGGCGCACGGCGATCGTCGCGAGGGACAAGGTAGATCTGGTCAATGAAACGATCGACCGCACTCACATGCAGGTAACGAGCACCGCCGATTTTGTGCAAAACAAAATTGTTCAACCTGCTTCGGAAATTGCAGCGATCATGGCTGGTGTAAAGAAAGGGCTCGAAGTGTTGTTTGCTCCGTCGCCAAAACGGATCGACCATGCGTATCAGGAAGATGAATTATTTATCGGCTAAGCCATTTAGATATTTGCCGTTTTAATTCCGGGCGATCATTGTGTCGCCCTTTTTCATTTGTGTATTTGGAAAAGACATATCCGGCTTCGAAACATTACAATTTCAAGCCGGGCATAGATGGAAAGTGATTGATTTGATATATCAGAGAGATTACAAATGAAAGATGTCGAAAATAAGATTCCGATAATAAAGGATTTTCGTCCCTTTATTCCTTCCGGAGAAAAGGGCTATGAGGAATCAAAAAATTTCTACCTAGAGCTTGGTTTTAAAATGCTTTGGACAAGTCCTAAAGTCAGCGAATTCGACACTCAATTCGGAAATAGATTTATTCTGTCGAGTAAGAAAAACAAACACCTCGGCGAAAATCTGATGATTCAAATTTGGGTTGAAAGCGCTGATGAATGGTACGAATATCTAAAAAAGAAAAAGCTTGACGAACTATATGAAGGTGTGAGGGTTGCCGAGCCAAGCATCGAGCCCTGGGGTTGGAAAATAACCTATGTTTGGGATCCTGCGGGAGTGCTTCTTCACTTCGGAGAGCCGCATAGCGAAGAAAATAGAAAATATTTTGATAACGTGGATTGGTTGAAATAAAGAGCTTCCAAAGAAAACGAGGCACTATAACCTTCGTTTTTGGACAATCCTAGTCATTCTAATTTTCGGGTTGCTCGCTCTGAGTCTTGCTTTTTTCAGTTCCGACAGATGCTGACGGCAGCGGCATTCCCGCAGCATCGGATTTTAGATCTGGCTCACCCTCGGTGGCTTCTTCTTCTCTATCCGTAATTATCATCTTTCCGGATTCCTTCGCGAAGGTTAGCTTTTCTTCATCGGTGTCGAAGTCTATGGAAACGAGATCTCCTGTTTCGACTTGTTCGGTGGCAACCAGGTTTGAGAGTGGATACACTAAAAATCTTTCGATAGAACGTTTCAGGTGTCGCGCACCATATTTCAGATCGATGCCTTCTTGAAGCAAATACTCTTTTGCACCATCAGAACATTCGAAAACAAACTTGGTTCCCGCAGATTCCGTAATACGATCCTGAACCGCGTCCAACTCAATTTCAAGAATCTTGCGTAGATGGCGCTCCCGCAGACTTCGAAATACAACGACCTTATCGATTCGGTTCATAAATTCGGGTGAAAACTTACGTTTCGCCGCCTCAAGTGCCGTTCGATAAATTTTGGTGTCCACCTCGTCATCTCGGTCTGGCGACGAAGATTGCGTTGGAGCAAAACCAATGCCGCCCGAAATCATATCAGACATCTCACGTGCCCCGAGATTGGAGGTCATAATGACGATGGTGTTTGAAAAATCTACGTTGCGGTTATCGCCAAGCGTAAGCGTCGCTTTATCGAGAATTCCCAGAAGCAATTGCCACAGTGAATCCGAAGCTTTTTCAATTTCGTCAAAAAGCACAAATGTCAAATTTGTTTCATCAGTATGGCTTTTATCAAGATTTTCCTGCGTAAGCATCGGGGAGGTTTCGCGGTGACCCAAATAACCGGGGGGCGAGCCAATCAACTTAGCGATTTCGTGGGAATGCTGAAATTCAGCACAATCAATTTTTACAACAGCTCGCTCATCTTCAAACAAAACACCGGCGGCGGCTTCAACCACGCGGGTTTTTCCCGAACCAGTCGGTCCCAAAAAAAGAAGTGTGCCAATAGGACGCGCCGGATTCTGCATTCCGGCCAAAAATATCTGATAAAGACCGCTCATTCGTCTGACAGCCCTTTCCTGGCCTACAATAAGAGCGGAAAGCTTGTCTTCAAAATCCTTCGCCCGGGGGCTCTTCTTATCCGGGTTTAGCATGACCTTTTTGGTTGTACCTTTCTTTTTGGACACTTCGTTTTTCATTTAGTTTTTCTCCTCGTCAGTAACAAAAATGAGGTTTAAGCGTTGTTTTTAACGAATTTTCAAAGCCGAGTTTGCCAAGAACTATCGGCAAATATCTAACTGTAGTGATGATTTCAAAAGAATTTTAGTTTGCTGATTTAGGGATGTGGAAGGCTTAACTTCATTAATCGAACCATTTTCGAATAACTTGACGATTCCGAATAATGTTTAACATAAAAGCCTTGGATATTGCAAGAAGGTGTGAGAGCTAGCCGAGGCAATCTCGTAACGGGTGTTACGGGAATAAAAGTTTTTTAGAAAAGTATTAATATGTTGTTGGGGATGTTTTGCGCGTCAATATCTATCTGAAGAGGGGATCGTTAGGGTGTTCGAATTGCTGAAAAGAAAATCTAGTGATGACCGGCTTGGGGAAGACTTTGAGACGGAGGCAATGCCATTTGCGCCCGATTTATTCCGCATTGCGATGTATTTGAAACGCAATAAGGATGCTGCCGAAGATTTGGTTCAAGAGACAATGATGCAGGCACTAAAATCATTTCATCGTTATAAAATGGGTACAAACTGCAAAGCCTGGCTGACGACTATTATGTATAACACGCATTACAAGCAGCTTCGCAAGCAAACCAATCTCCAATTAGTGGCTGACACGGAAGAAAAGATTGCGCAAACGATTCCATTTGAAGCCCCAATCCCGCAGCAGATCACCGACGAAGATGTATTGTCAGCACTTGAAGAAGTGCCTGAGATTTTTCGCGAAATAGTCGTATTGTGCGATGTCGAAGGATTTTCTTATAAAGAAATTTCATCGATCATGGATGTTCCGATAGGAACCGTGATGTCGCGTCTGCATCGGGGGCGTAAGGTACTCCGCGGGCAGTTATCGGTATACGCGAGAAATTACGGTATCGACGGTGAAGAAACAAAAAAATACAACGAAGTAAAAAAAGGAGGGAATTCTAAATGAACTGTAGGGATTTCCGCGAAATAATTGATTCTTATTTAAGCGACGAACTATTGACAGAAACAAATCACAGTGTCTTGCGCCACTTGGAAGAATGTGGAAACTGCCGCGGGGAGATCGAGGCTCGCAGAGAAATCCGGGGACGACTGAAGGCGGCTGTAATGAGCGCGCCGCATTATCAACTCGATGAGCAATTCGCGTCGAATTTGAGAATGATGTTGACGCGCTCCGTAAGACGATCGAACGCTAAAACATCATCCTGGATCTCAAGAAGATCCTGGGTTGCGGTTGCCGCGGGTCTGTTAGTCGTTTTTGCGATCGGATTTTTTGTTGTGAATCGGGTTAGTGTTGGGCGGAATCAAGTTGCGTCAGTCACGCCGTCGATAAGTAGTCTTCAGCGAAATGATTTGGTGAACATAGCTTTAGGCGATCACGAGCATTGTGCGATACGCCATGATCTGAAGGACCCAACGTTTTCACTTGAAAAGGCGTCAGCGAAATATAAGGATCTAGATAAGATCGTTGTCCCGTCGCTTGGACGGATCTTGTCAAAATATCAGTTTGTAATGGCTCACGGGTGCACATACGAAGATACACATTTTGCCCATGTTGTTTTGAAAGGTGAAGGGAAAACGCTTTCGGTTTTGATAGCCGATTTGAAAGATTTTGGCGATATGAAGGGTGAAGATATACTCAAATTTACTTCGACGAAGCCCAAATATCACGTGGCGAAATTCAACACCAAAACCCATGCAATTTTTGTGATCTCAGATATGGATGAAAATAAGAATTTTGAGGCTCTTAAAGCTCTATCAGTTCCTCTGAAGAAGCATCTCGATGGGTCGGATCAATTTCAAACCGCACTTTTGAGCTTTTATTGATAGAGAGACGGTGGGCTAGCATTTCGCTAACCCGCCGTGTTTTTGGGATACCTAAGCAGAGATGCCTTCCTCTTCGTCGTCGTAATATTCGACTCCCAAATGAGTGATCAAATCCTCACCTTTCATATAACGAAGAGTATTTTTCAATTTCTTTAGCTGGATAAAAAGATCATGTTCGGGATATAAACCCGGAGCAGTTTGCGGAGCCTTGAAATAAAACGACAGCCATTCCTGCAAACCTTTCATCTTTGCACGTTTTGCGAGATCCAAAAACAGCGCAAGGTCGAGTACAAGTGGAGCAGCTAGGATCGAGTCACGACAAAGAAAATCAACCTTTATCTGCATCTTATAGCCGAGCCAACCAAATATATCTATGCTGTCCCAACCTTCCTTGTTGTCGCCGCGCGGCGGATAATAATTGATGCGAACGACGTGGGAGAAATTCCCATACAAATCCGGATAAACGTCCGGCTGAAGAATAGTCTCGAGTACGGAAAGTTTTGATTCTTCTTTTGTCTTAAACGATTCAGGATCGTCCAAAACTTCACCATCACGGTTGCCCAAAATGTTTGTCGAATACCAACCGTCGAGTCCGAGCATGCGGGATTTAAAACCCGGCGCGAGTATCGTTTTCATCAGGGTTTGCCCCGTTTTGAAATCCTTTCCGCAAATCGGTACGCCTTCGGTTTCCGCCAATTTCGTCAGGGCAGGAATATCGACAGTTAGATTCGGTGCGCCATTTGCAAACGGAACACCTGATTTTATTGCGGCATATGCATAGATCATCGATGGAGCGATATTCTCATCATTGTCATACATCGCTTTTTCCAAAGCTTCGACCGACTGGTGAATCTCTGACGGAACAAGATAAATTTCGGTCGATGCTGCCCAAACCATTACGAGCCGATCACAGTTATTTGCCTGCTTAAACTCAGCGATATCGGCAATTAACTGCTCGGCAAGCTCCATCTTGTTTTTGCCGGTTTTAACGTTCTTGCCGTCGAGACGTTTTACATAATGATTGTCAAAGACTGCCTTCATGGGTTTGAGCGACGCAAGCTGCTCGGAAACCTGGTTCAGTAAATCCTTCTCCAAAACACCCGCATTCATCGCAGCATCAAACGCATTGTCTTCAAAAATATCCCAGGCTCCAAAAACGATGTCGTTCAAATCTGCAAGCCCGACAAAATCCTTTATCATCGGCACGTTATTATCCGTGCGTTTTCCGAGACGAATAGTACCCATTTGGGTTAGCGATCCGATCGGTTTTGAAATGTCACGTTTTATCGCCTCAACACCCGCAACAAAAGTAGTACTAACCGCACCCAGCCCGACCAATAAAATCCCAAGTTTTCCTTCCGCTGGAGCAATCTCCACGCCTTGTTCACTCATCAATAAATCTCCTTATATAAACAGAAAGGAAATGATATCTTTACGGGAATGTTATGGCAAATGTAGCTGGATCGTATTGATAAGAACTAGCGATTTCAGAATCAGTTTGTTCGCACAGGGTATGGGGTAAATTAGCTACGAACGATAAATTTTGTAATCGATTTCCTGAAAAATCGTATCCCGGCTTTGGATTTCGTTTAGGAGTGCTTCATCCACTTCGTAGCGGTCCAAACCATCCGCCAGTAAATTAAAACGATGAATATGCGATTGAAATCGGCGCGAGGAATATTCGACCGTTGTGCCTTGGTATATTTGGAAAGCCCAGTCGCTGGATTGAGCCAGCAAAAGTTCACGTGCGCATTGATTCAGAGCACGATACTCGAGTTCGTTCGGGTGCTCAAAATGATTTGCAAGTGCGGTCATTTTTCGCTCCGCATCGTGGGCGTATTCATACATCCACGCGGTCCCTTCGTTTAACCAAACTTTGTAATATCCATTTTCCCCCCAAGAGGACGCCGATGGCTGCTGGATCTGAATCGGAATATTGGCGTCTAGAAAATCGCCAGGTGTAACTGCTGCGACCTCGTTCTGATCGTAATGAAACTGCCTGAAGAGAAAATCTATAAACCAAGGTCCTTCAAACCACCAATGTCCATAAAGCTCCGCGTCATAAGGCGATGTGACGAGGGGTGGATGTCCACCATACGTTTTACGTAGCTTTCTCGCCTGCTCCATGCGTTTATGCATAAAATCGCTCGCGTCATGCGCTGCCTGTTGGCGCGCAATCCCAGGTTGATACGGAAGCTTTTTGTTCTGCGGCGATTTGCCGGTGATGGCGTAATACTTCAATCCTAAATGCCTTCGGCTTCCATCTTCATGCAAATGCGGTTTTAAATATTCGATCGGCAAATCCCAACCGACATCGCGGTAAAATTCGCGGTAAACAGGATTTCCGGGATACCCTACTTCCGCACTCCAAACCTGCTGCGAGGTCTCGACGTCTCTTGCAAAAACCGCCACACCATTGGGACAGCGAACCGGTGCGTGGACACCATATCGCGGACGAGGATCGCCGTAAAGAATTGCATGGGAATCGCCAATAAAATACTCGATCCCGGCGTCTTTCAGAAGATGCTCGATTCCTTCTTCATAAGCACATTCCGGAAGCCAGATTCCGCGCGGACTGCGCCCGAAATGTTTCCAATAATTTTGAACCGCAACATTAACCTGCGCTCTTCGTGCCTCGGGCGTCGAAATCAGGGGCAGAAAACCGTGGGTCGCCCCGCACGTAATTATTTCGATTACACCATCGTCTTGAAGCTTACGAAACGCACTGATGAGGTTCCGTTTGTATTTATTTTCCCAAAGGTCGAGCGAGAGATTGAGAGAATCAACGTACATCTTTACGACATCGTAAAACTCCAAATCTTCTCTCTGAACACGTTCAAATTCCTTTTCGGCGAGTGCGATTAAATTTTTCAAATGTCGCGTATATCGTTTCTGCAGCAGATCATCCGCTAGCATTTCGCAGAGCGGCGGCGAAATGTTCATCGCGACACGCGGATTTGTTCCCATTTCGTTTAGCCGTTCAAAAATTCGAATTAGCGGCAGATAGACTTCTGTCACAGCCTCATAAAACCAATCTTCTTCAAGAAACTCCGGGTACTCCGGGTGACGCACAAAAGGAAGGTGAGCGTGGAGAATTAGGCTGAAATATCCAGTCGGCATAATTTTGGGTGAAACGAAAAAAAGATGAACAAGATAATGTTAAATTATCCTGTTCATCCTGTCTATTGTGTTAGATTCTGGGCGTTTAATTTATTTTAAAGCAAAGGAGCTGATAGAATCGGGTTTGGAAAGATCCGGTAATTTTGGCACCAGCGTTTTTGGCACATTTCGTTTTCTGATTCGTTTTGGAAAGTTTACCAAACTTGAACCGAAAACGGCCGAGCCTATTTCTTCCAATTCTTCTTCGGATCGTTCGTCGGTGAAAATATCAAAGTGTTCTTCAAGCGCCTGAAGCACTTCATCCTGGGTTAGGTTTTGAATATCATTTAATAGCGCTTTATAAAGGCTCGGATCTATTTCACCACGAATATCATCGAGCGAATATCCGGATGCAAGTGCGAGCAAAACAAATCGAATTTCATCGCTAGTATTTACGCCCAGGTCCTTTGTGCCTTTTCCCACCAATTTCCGGTAAGCAGCATTCGTCGCAGTTTCGACAGCCAGCGTATCATCACCGGCGACCGCCACTTCAAAAGCATCTCGTCGATACCCCGAGACGTCCAAAACCTCCGCAAATTGATACGAGTTGATATTAAAACTCGGTGTGTAATCCGTTCGTTTCGACGGACTTCGTCGAGGTGTATGAAGTTCGTTGGAAAAGATAACACGAATGTAAGGACGATTTGGCGCGAAAAAGCCAATTTCAGCCTGGTAGTCGGAATCGGAATCGACGTTAAACCACCAGTTTCCTTCGGCATCTACCGGAAAAAGTTCTTCCGTGTTTCTCGTTCGATTGCGGAGTTTCGCAACCAATGTATAGCTTCCGGTTCTGCCGCGAAAGACTTTGTTCAACGTTTGAAAAGGATTATTTTTTACTGACCAGTAAAAATAGAGCCTTGTCGGAGACTGCATCTGAAGTCTTGCGCGATTTTCTTTTGGCATTGCGGGGAGCACAGGCTGAGCAAGCTTTTTGAATATCGGGTCAGCTTCGTTTTTCTCCGCGGCCACACTTGTTACTTCGTTGGAAGGTTCTGGATCCGTTTCGCTTTCAGGTTTCGCCTTGGTTTTTAGGGATTTGCGAAGCGAAAGTAGGTCAGCTTGATCTTCGTCAATTTTTACTGGTGCGGACGACGAAACTTGTGAAGGATTTCCATCCAGTTCGAAGTCTTTCATCGAAGAATCTTCATGGGATTTCTCGTTTTCAGTCGAAAGCTTTTCAGCACCTTCGTCTTCTAATAAATCGTTTTCGTTATTATCACTCATATTCAAAATTCCTATAAATAAAGAAACAACGATTATGCGTGTTTCGGGTCAAGCTGACAAGCTTCGAAAGCGGTTATTTTTTGGTGGAATTCTCTGTTTTCGCCGGCGAATTTTTAGGTACATTTAGCTCTTTAAGTTTTATGTCAACGTCTCCGAGTTTTGTTTCGAGCTCTGCGCGGACGGGAATTCGCCGGGCGTCATCTGTTATCCAGATCGTCAGGCTGCCTTCTTGTTCGATAAACTTTTTGTCGCCGAAAATTTCGGGTTCGACTCGCCAGCACCAAAGGTTGCCAAGGATGCTTTTCTTTTGTTCGCGCGCAGTTATGTTTACCGGTACATCATAAACGAGGCCTGAATCGCTCACCTTAAGCAAAATTTTTGCCCCGACTGAAAGCTGCATCCGTCTGAGCATATAGACGGCAGTAACGACATCTTGGGTGTTTAACGTAATGGTTGAAGCAACTCGTCTTGGCGGTCGTGATGGATCAACTGGGTCGGTTTCGACATATCTGACCGTCATGTCCCGATAGTTAAAATCCGCGACGCTTTCGCGAATCCGCTTTCCCTGCTCGTCGCGCTTTTCGGTCTTAACGGCCTGGAGCTTTTTCGGATCAACTACGGATTCAATCCGCTGTAAGAATTCAAAATTAAACAGCTTTGTGAGAGTTCCTCGAGACGTCGCTAGAGAATTGATGTGAAAGTAATTTCCGTCCGGGGTACGGGAAACCGTAAAACCGACATCTGCAATTGAAAATGCCAAACCAAATTTCTTATATTTCCCTTCGTAGACAAGATTTTCGCCAACAACATACGGCTCGCCGATCAGCTTATGCTTTGGATAATCCACGGCGGCTGGTTGTGCAAAAACCGAGTAAGCACCGAAAATAAGGGCGACGAAAACTAACTGGAAAAAATCTCTCTTCATAGATTATGAGATGAAATAAACTTTTAAAGCTAAAACAAACCAAGCGAAAATCACGCCCAATGAGGCTTGATATTCGCGATGGCGGAGATACAGATCGAATTCAAAGCTTTTTGGTGCCGGCCTGTAGCCGGACACCCACGGGAAAAACATCGAAACTTTCTCTGCATATTTACTATATTTTTCACCGAAAATGTCAGTGAGTTCGTCAGCTTCGACGCTCATTACGGGAATATAGATGCCCAAAAACAGAGCTGTAAACAGCACCGCGATCCACCAAACACCGGAGGCTGTTGAAAATCCAAGTCCCATTAGGAAGCTTCCGAAATAAAGCGGATTTCGAGTGTAAGCGTACGGACCAGAAACCGCAAGATCCTCATTCTTTCGGATATGTCCGGCAGACCAGGCGCGTATCAATAGACCTAAAATTGCGATCGCCCCGCCAATTATCATTAGGATAAGTGTCGGGTGTGAAAATACCAAAAATAATATACCGAAGAGAAATCCAAGCGGTACGCGATATTTCTGAAGTAACTTTTTGTTCTTTTTATTTCCCAAAATTGGATCCGCGTTCTACGATTTCTCTATCAAGAATAAATACTCTTGGTTTTTCTTTTCGGCTTCTTTGATCCAGGCATTCGTCCAGCGCATTGACGCCATAACGTTTCGTTTATAATCAGTTTTAATAAGTTCAAGTATTTTGCCCGATTTCTCAAGAATATCAAACAAATTTTCGGCAGTTGCGCGTCCGCCTGAGCTATAGGAGAGAATAACGTATTTCGCATTGACGCGTGAGAGCATTTTGCTTATTGCTTCAACCGCAATGAAATTACCGCATTCGGTTTGCCGAAACTCTTCGAAAACGGATCCTGCCCGGATATCTGAAGAATCTTTTCGGCGTTTTGCCTTTCCAAAGGTTTCGGGCTTATCGTTTAAGATTATGCTAGTCCAAATATGATAATACGCAGCATAACGGACTCTTGAGGGCGGCATTTTTTCGTTATTTGAACCATAGGGCGGGTCGAAATACACGAGGTCAGCTTCGACATTTTCAAGAACACTAAATATATCCCCGCTAAACACTTCGTGATCATCCCGGGTCGCGAAAATTCGCGGAACCTTTAATTCCAAAGTTTTATATGATCTCGGCGACCATTTTTTCAAATAGGAAGCATAATGACCAAGCGTATTGTCAACCTTGTCGAGAGCAAGAATGAGGCTCGTAAGCAAAACGCTTTTTTCAATCTTTCCCGAGTGAATTCTTTCTATTTCTTGTCGAATCGCATCCAGTTTTTGCATATTATGGATTTGAAAGGGTTTTTTTAATCCATCAATCCCTACGGAATTTTCCCCGTCTGCTGAGCCTCCGTAATTTTCTGTGAACCAACCGTGCACCGGCTTTAGATCGTTCAGGTGCTTGATAATTTCGCCGTAATATTTAGTGTCTTTTTCGTTTTTCAAATAGCATTCGCCAAAAGTTTTTGCCCAGACTGCGTGGTCATTTGAAATTACCCGGTACCCTGTTTGTGCAAACGCTTGCGAAACTCTTGTGGTTCCGGCGAAACCATCAAAAATCGTTTGCGCGTTTACTTTAGACGCAAGCTGTAAGATATGCGGGAGCAGTTTTAGCTTGGAGCCGGCATATTTTATGCCCTCTGTCTTCGGGGTCTGAATAATCGGCGAAGGTCTCATTTGTTTAATCGCTTTTCGATTGCTTCAAAAACTGTTTCCACCGGTATATCCATGCATATCCATTTATTGCAGGTTCGGCGATGACAATCGATTCGGCAATCAATTTCATTTCGTTCGACGCAAATATCGGCCGCATTTACGCTTCCATTTCGCCACCATTCAGTTGGACCAAAAATCCCGATCACAGGACAATTTGCTGCAACCGCAAGGTGTGTCGGACCTGTATCCCCGCCAATATAGATCTGTGCTTTTTTTGCCAGTTCGTAAAAACCTCTAAGAGATGCTTGGGCTAAAAATGCCTTCCCGGAAACGCTGTCCGCCAGCGCTTTCTTCGCCAAATCGACCTCATTTGGTGCGGTTGTGATAACGGAAGATATTCCGAGTTTCTCCCAAATGAGATCAGCAAGTTTGCCGTATTTTTCGGCGTGCCATAGTTTGGTTACCCATCCACCCGCGGGATTTAGTATCGCGAATCTTCCACCTGTTTGCTCGATAATACTTTGTGCTTCTTGTTTGTGCCGTTGATCGGTTGAGATAGGAAACTCCAGCTTCTCACGATCTAACTTCAACTCCGGTTTACACAGAAAATCCGCGAGTGATTTTTCGGCGAGCTCAATGTTTTTTAAAACTATGTTTTGATTCGGTTCGACGTCGATCGACTTATTTAACAAGGCGCGGCTTGCAGGTTCGCGCAAGTTTCGCTTCGAGAATCCGTATGTTCGCCGGGTCTTTGCCAGCTTGGTTATGGAAGCGGATTTGAGAAGCCCTTGAAAATCGATGGCAAGATCAAACTCCGAGGCGCGTAAATCGCGCAACTGCGTTTTTGCAGTTTCGATTGTCTTCCCAAGCACGTTTTTGCGCCTCAGAGATTTTGTGTCTATTTCTATGAGACGAGTAATGGCCGGGTTGTTTCGCAGGATTTCAGCGGATTTATTTTCCACTACCCATTCGACCTCGGAATCCGTAATTGCCCGCCTAACAGCGGCGAGGGCAGGAAGTGTGTGAACGACATCACCTATACTTCCTAGTTTTACAAACAAAATTCGCATCACGAAAAATATGGAGTATCGTGCGCCGATTATCAAATGCCGATCTCTTTAGCGGAAATAATTACTGGATAAACTAAGCCTCGATAAGTTATCCTATTACTCGGACTTCTTCACCAAGTTTGCTCACCTCCCGTTGTTTTAGTTTTTATCTATGGCTCAATCGAAGAGACCAAAACGCGATTTAAGACCATCGCTCGTTTTTCTAAACGGGGATTTGCTCGCTGTGCCGATTCCGCTTGACCGGGAAAAGGTAATTCTTGGGCGGGCACTCGGAGCGGACGTGCGTATCAACGACACAAAAGTTTCCCGCCAGCACGCTCAAATTGAAACAATTATCACCAAACCCGGCGCGCGTCCAAGTTATTTATTGACCGATCTTACTTCAAGTAACGGAACTTTTTTAAACGGCCATAGCGTCATCAACGAAACGCTCAATAATGGCGATAAGATCACGATCGGAAAACACATTTTACGCTTCGAACTTTTGGACGAGATTGACCGCGAATACCAGCTCCAAATTCGCCGACTTCTTGCCCACGATGACCTGACAGGATTACTTTCTAGCCGCTCTTTCTTTTCGGAACTGCGGCGTGAATCTGGCCGGGCGCGACTCGAAAACCGTAGGTTTTGCGTTTTAATGATGGACGTTGATTTTTTCAAGCTTGTAAATGACACTTACGGACATCTTACCGGCAGCAAAACACTCGAAGAAATTGGCGCCTGCATCACGGAGACATTGCGAAGCGGAGACGTAGCTGCAAGATTTGGCGGGGAAGAGTTTGCGGCATTTCTATTGGATGCTGAGCTCCCGCAAGCGATCGTTGCCGCGGAGAGAATTCGCGAGGCGATCGAAGAATACGAATTTAGCGTGATTCGAAAAGGGAAACCCTCTGACAAACACAACATCACGATCAGCATTGGAATCTCTTCATTTCCAGATGATTCCGGAGATCCTATCGAACTTGTAGAAATGGCGGATTCAGCGCTCTACCGAGCGAAGAGCCTTGGAAGGAATAAGGTCTGCGCATACCGCGAACTTTCAGAGGAAGAAGCCCGCAAACCTCTCCCTTCGCGAGAAGAAACGATTCCTCCTGATCCATCAGACGAACTCGAATAAGAATTTTTCACAAATCTACTATTTGCTATTAGAATTTTCGGATTTTGATGTTTTTGCGGATTTCCTTCTGCCTTAATGTTGAAACCATTGCTTTTTATTGGTTTATAGGTTTAAATTGCTTGTTTACTACAAACACCCGTGCGGAAAGGGAAGCTTTATTTCCCACGTGAGATCCTACTTTAGATTTAGGTGAGATTCCCGGAGAACCAATATGCATCCAACCGAACAAACCACAGAACTTTCCGAAGCCATTCGCAAGCATAAAGAATTTCTTTTTCCCGCCGTGGCGAATTACTACCAAGATCCGATCGCACTCGTCAAAGGCGAAGGCGAATATGTATGGGACGATCAGGGAAATCGGTATCTTGATGCTTTTGGCGGTGTTTTAACCGTCAGCATCGGGCACGCAAATCGGAAAGTGAATTCGGCGATCATTGATCAGGTGAATAAGATCTCGCACACTTCCACGCTTTACGCCAACGGCCCGCAAGGTGATCTCGCCGAAAAACTTGCCGAAATATCACCGGGTAAATTAAAGAAATCATTTTTCACAAGCAGCGGAACCGAAGCTGACGACACGGCGATTCTCGCCGCAAAACTCGCAACGGGTAATCACGAAGTAGTCGTGCTTAGACACAGCTATTCAGGCAGAAGTGCGACCGCGCTTTCATCGATCGGACATTCGACCTGGAAACCGATCGCATCACAGGTTGCCGGAATTGTTCACGCGCCTGCACCATATTGTTATCGCTGCCCTTTTAAACTGGAATATCCGAGCTGCGACGTCGCCTGCGCCGACGATGTTGAAGAATTGATTCAAACGACAACGACTGGCGAGATAGCGGCATTCATGGCTGAACCGATCCTTGGAGTCGGAGGATTTATTGTTCCGCCAAAAGAATATTTCGGAAAAGTGGCGGAAATTACAAGAAATCACGGTGGTTTGTTTATCGCAGACGAAGTCCAAACAGGTTGGGGTCGAACCGGCGAAAAATGGTTTGGGATCGAGCATTGGGATATCGAACCGGACATCATCACATCGGCAAAAGGAATGGGCAATGGTGTTCCGATCGGTTGGACGATCGCAACGCCTGAAGTCGCGGATGCTTTTCCGGGTCTCACCTTTTCAACCTTTGGCGGAAATCCGGTTTCAATGGCTGCGGGGTTGGCGGTGGTTAATTTTATTGAAGAAGAAGACTTAAGGACAAACGCTACCGTCGTTGGCGGGTATTTCCGAGAGAGACTGGAAGAATTAAAGGAAAAACATCAAGTTATTGGCGATGTTCGTGGAATGGGTTTGATGCAGGGAATTGAATTGGTTGTTGATAGAAAAACAAAAGAACCAAATCCGGGTGCTGTCTTGAAGGTTTTTGAAGAGACAAAACGGCAAGGCGTGTTGATCGGTAAAGGCGGTCTCTACGGGAATGTCATCCGTACGGGTTTAATGCTCAATTCGACGAAAGATAATGTTGATGAATTGATTGAGGCTTTGGATAATGGGCTTGGGATGTGATGGAGAATTCTTCGATAGATTTTACAATTTACCCAACTTTCATCGTCGAAAAAATGAAGCAAGATTCAAATGGTCTACATTTGAGTGGATCTTTGTCTTCTAGATATTTTAAATCAGATAAATGGGTTGATGAACGATGGCAAGGAGTTTTGATTTTTGAATGGGCATTGGCAATTGGTCGTTGGAGTAGAAACTCACATTCTTGGAATATTTTTTCAAAACGATAAGTGGAGTTTCTTTTTAAATAAGAACGAGATACTTAAGATTAATTTCGAGGTGGGTGAAAAATATACAGTTTTTGACGGATATTGGGGCGAAAAATTGGAGCTCGTTCTTGATGAAGATAGAAAGTGGCAAAAACATCGTTTTGTGGCAACGGAAAAATTTACACATGATCATTGTTTTTTCTGTTGGATAACAATTTGCGAAATTGAAAACCAGAATTTTATGTCGGATGGCGAGGGGCAGAATGTATGTATGAAATGTTTTAAACATTTTGTTAAGGAAAAAAGTTTGGAATTCATGAATATTTCTAAGGAACATTATTCTGAAGATGAGCAGATATTAGATTTATAACTTGCCACTAGCTTTAGCTAGTGGACAGATTATAAAGAAAACAAAGGCTTTAGCCGAATTAAATTGAAAGCAAATTCCTTATGGCTTCAGCCTAAATTTGGCAAAAGCCCAGCAGTTTAATTAAACAAATCCACTAGCTGAAGCTAGTGGCAAGTTATAAGAAAAGAACAAAACATTGAGCAAACATGAGAATTTGCAGAATTTAAAAACCATAAGATTGATGAAATAGATATTATGCCGTGGGTAAGAGTCTGGATACATTTTGTTTGGTCAACCCAAAACCGCGAGCCATTCCTGACAAATGAAATCAGAAAGGATGTTTTCGGCCACATTAAAGAAAATGCGAAAGAGAAAAATATCTACATTGATTTTGTCGGCGGATATGTTGATCATGTTCATTGTCTGATCTCACTTGGCACGAATCAGGAAATTGGGAAAATAATGCAATTGATAAAAGGTGAAAGTTCATTTTGGGTCAATAAGAATAATCTAACACAAGGAAAATTTGCCTGGCAGGATGAGTATTTTGCAGTTTCGGTAAGTGAATCGGGGATGGCGAGTGCCAGAAGATACCTTGCAAATTAGGAAGAGCATCATAAGAAGAAGAGTTTTGATGAAGAGTTTGATGGGTTCATGAAAAAGGTTGGATTTCAGCGATTTGAAGATTGAGCTAAAGCTAAAAGGAATTGTTTTTTTGAAATTCGGCTAAAGCCTAGGAACCTTTCATTAATAAGTCCACTAGCTGAAGCTAGTGGCAAGTTATAAGAGATGGAAGATAGAAAGTAATAAACTGAGAATGGAGAATGGAAATCGAATAAAGACGTCTACTAGGGACGACGACTGGAGTCAAAAAATAATTCATATCAATTCTCTCTCTGTTCTCCGCGTCTCTGCGGTGCAATTATTCTTATGAAAACACTAATTAAAAACGGACGAATTGTAACAGCGGTTGACGACTATTACGCTGATATTTTTATTGAGGACGAAAAGGTCTCGATGATTGGGAAGCTCCTTGTTGTCAAAGCTGACAAGGTCATTGATGCCGACGGAAACCTTGTGATACCGGGCGGAATCGATCCGC
Organism: Pyrinomonadaceae bacterium; assembly: GCA_037969475.1. Lineage (GTDB taxonomy): Bacteria > Acidobacteriota > Blastocatellia > Pyrinomonadales > Pyrinomonadaceae > Aridibacter. The sequence continues at coordinate 33,305 of JBBKXN010000038.1, forward strand.
ATACGCATATGGAATTGCCTTTTGGAGGGACTGCTTCATCGGATGATTTTTGGACAGGAACGCGGGCGGCGGCATACGGCGGAACGACGACTATTATTGATTTTGCTGTGCAGACAAAGGGCGAATCAATGATCGCAGGCGTTGATAAATGGCACGAAAAGGCTCAGGGCAAAACAGCGATCGATTACGGATTTCATCTCATCACGACCGATTTCGAAGACAAACACACCAAAGAAATGTACACACTGATGGATGAAGGCATCACGAGCTTTAAACTCTTTATGGCTTATCCAGGTGTGTTTTTGGCTGATGATGCGACTATCTTTCGGGCAATGTCTGCTGCAGGAGAGCGCGGTGGTTTGATCTGCATGCACGCCGAAAATGGAATCGTTATTGATGAGATCGTCAAACGCGCTTTGGCACAGGGCAGAACTGCTCCAAAATATCACGCATTGACTCGGCCGACTGTTGCGGAAGCAGAAGGTGTTCATCGGGCGATTGCAATTGCTGAAATGGCCGAATCACCCGTGTATATTGTCCACCTGAGCTCAACCGACGCTTTGAACCAGGTTCGCGAAGCACGAGACCGAGGAATTCCAGCTTTCGCCGAAACCTGTCCGCAGTATCTGTTTCTTTCAATCGATGATTATGGCGAGGATTTTGAAGGCGCAAAATACGTCATGACGCCGGCTTTGCGTGAAAAGCACAATCAAGACGAATTGTGGAAAGGGTTGAAAATGGATGATCTGCAGGTCGTCTCAACCGACCATTGCCCGTTTTGTATGAAGGAGCAAAAGGAACTCGGAAAACACGATTTTTCGTTGATCCCAAACGGAGCTCCGGGCGTCGAAAACCGCATGTCTTTGATCTACAACGGCGGAGTACATGAAAACCGTATTTCCTTAAACCGCTTTGTCGAAATAACTTCAACCGCCGCCGCAAAGATGTTTGGAATGTTCCCAAAAAAAGGAACGATCGCCGTCGGAAGCGATGCAGACATCGTCATCTTTGATCCCGATAAACGTCAAAAGATCAGCGTCGAAACTCACCATATGAACGTGGATTACAATGCCTATGAAGGATTTGAACTGCAAGGCGTTGTCGAAACCGTCCTCTCACGCGGAAACGTCGTCATCGAAAATGGCGAATACATAGGAAAACAAGGCGACGGACAATTTATCAAGCGCGGAACATGCGTCAGAATTTAAATGTAATGATTATTTTGCGTTTTAAGGTATGCTGTAGTTTATGAAAAGAAGCTTCAAACCGGAGTTTCGTGAAGATCACATTCACGTCGAGATCGCATCCGATTTCAAGTTAGAACCCGAACGGGAAGATGAATTTTGGCGGGTCATACGAGCGCTTTGTGATGAACACGATTCGCGCCGTGTGCTGGTCGAGGGATTCGCGCCGGTAGATGAGCGTGAGCCTTCCGCGGTTATTGAATCCGGAATGCGCGCCACCGTCGTCCCAAATCTTTGGCTCGCGATAAGTTTTAAGAACTTTGAGCCAAATAATCAAAGTGAATTATTTGCAGTAATTGCTGCCCGGAGCGGCGTCCGCGTTAAATTCTTCTCGAAATCTGAGAAGGCACTCAAATGGCTCCGCGCAAACGCCCCGTCGTAGATATTTACGACCCAGTGGGTTTTTCAGTTTTATGGGCTTCGAGTTCGATCTCGATCATAAATTCCGGCAGCGCTAATTCTTTTACGCCGAGCCACGAACCGGTCGGGAACTGTTTTTTATATATCTCGGCCCGGTATTCTGATTTTTCAAGAAACTCAGGCATATTTGTAGTGAAAATGTTTTCAACTACGACATCATCAAAAGTGCAGCCGTAGTGCTTTAGGACCTTTTCCAGATCGTCATAGCAATTTTTCATTTGTTGCTCAAGATCGCCTATCGCTGTTGGGTTTCCTTCATCGTCCATACTTACCGCGCCGGAAATTTTTATATCGCTGCCGATCTTGACGGCATGCGAGTAGCCGTATAGTTTTTCGACTTCCGGACGCAGATTAAAGTATTCGGGAGTTTTCGATCTTGCTGTGGTTTCATTACTCATAAATTTTTCTCCTTATTTTCCTGTTTTTGCTTTAATGGATTCGATCAGTTTTTTTGAGTTGTAGTAATCAGTACAGCGAGCGATAGCGAGTCTCGTAAACCATTAGAAAAGTAAGGCAAGATGATGGTGCTCACTATCGTTCGCTGTACTGATTCCTTGTGAATGGTTTTTTTAGTCGGTGATCTTTTTCGTCAAATTTATCTGCGGTGGTTCTGCGGCAATTTCTTCTACCACTTTGAAGAAGGCCTGAAAAAACGGTGTCGCAAAATGCTCATCAATTGCGGCTTTGTTTGCCCACGTTTCGTGCCAGAAAAACTGCGTTTCGTCCTCAATTGATTGATGGATGTCGTAATTTATATTGCCTACTTCTGCCCGCGAATCCGCAACAATTTGCAGAGCCGCAGCTTTTGCTTCCTCGATTTTATCGGCTTTTACTTTCAGGCGTGCAATCAGCACAAGTTTTTCATCATTCATTTATTTTTCCCCTTATTCTGATTTTTGTTTAGCATTTAGAATCGAAGTACTTTCGACTCTTTATAAAATATTAATCCGTCTGTTGGTTGTGAGCCACATCGTTTGAACGCTTGAATTTTGTTGTTCTTTCATCGATCTCTTCTCATAAGAATTCTGCTAAACTACCTCGAATCGGTGATATTGGTTCATGAACTTTGCGCTCGAGAAAGTTTGACATCGGGACTCCATCACGCATTTGGCTCAGCCATTTTTCTGCGTCGAACTCGACTCCGACCGGGTTCGCATCCCATTTTTCTTTAAAGTAGGCGTTAGACTCTTCACTCGTGCTGAAGCAGTCGACCTGAAACTCTATTTGATTTCCGTCGGGATCGGCATAATACATTGAAATCGTAATTCCGTGATGGATGCACCAATAAGGATTGATTCCATATTCTTTGAGTCTCGAATAACTATCAAATAAGTCACCTAAATTTGCGTATGTGAAAGCAACATGATCAACACCGATCTCGATATTACTTTGCGTTTCTTTTCCATTGGGTTGGAGTACCGACATGTCTGCGAGCAAAAAGCGGTGATGTTCGTCATCATAAGCAAGAAAGGCAAGTGCCGGGTTTTGATATTGGATACGGGCACCGAAAACGGTTTTATACCAATCCAGCATCTGTTCGAAACGGCGGGTGCGATAGACAATATGAGCTAGTTTAGTCGGGCGATTAGCGTTAGAGGTTCCGTTCGCGTGTTCCATTTTTTGCTCGGTTTTCTGTTCGTTCATTGCTTGTTCCTCCTTGATTATTCTGTTCTTATTCGTTGAAAACGACGGTATTATTCCCCGCTTAGCCGCACACATCGCAAGATGCGGGCATGCAGCAAACTATTTGATAAGCCAATGAAAAAGGCGACAAAGATTGAATTTCACGGTTATTCTAACACTTGAATATCTTTTCGGGAATTAGCCAATTGTTTGCACCGTGGTACACATTTGCCACCAATTTTCAAAGACTGTTTTTGAAGTCTTTATACGGCTCGTGCGGCGGTATGGGCATTGATTCTGACGGCCGTATCGATGAATTCCTTGAAGCTTGCGATCTTGCCGTCGCGTAGGGTCATCACATGGCAGAAATCGCCATCATATTCTTTGTTTGTAGCTTTGACGCGCCACTTATAGTTTCCCAAAACTACAACTTTGTCACCGTTTGCGATAAAATCCGTAGGGTTATGGGCCAAATTTTCTTCAACTTCGGCTAAAAGGGCAAAGAATTCTTTGACAGCCTGAATTCCGTTATGCGTTCCGGCATACGGGACATTTTCCATTTCCGGAAGTTCGAATGTAATGTCGTCCGAAAAACTTTCCAAAAACGACTCGTCGCCTTTTCTAAAACGCTCATATACTTCTTGCACTAAATTTGTATTTTCTTGTTCACTCATTTCTGGTTCTCCTTATGCTTCCTTCTCTATGAAAGGGCGAAGTAAGTGTTATTTCACACTTACTTCGTGTGTGAGCCGCAGCTAGATCCTTTAATTCGCCGCCGTTTCTAAATAATCCAGATCAGCGACAATCATCCAATTTCCGTCTTTCTTTACATACATTCTCGAAAAACGCATTTTTCTCTTAAACGCATTGCCCTTTTCATCTTTGCCCGTCAAATTATAAACACCCATGATTGTTGCCGAATCGCCATTCATACGGACATTAACGTCCGACATATTAATTGGTAAATCGTATGAATATTTGTAATTTTTTACCCTTTCGAGAAGTCGCGTTTTGTTTTCGGTTGTGCCGTCAAAATTTGCTCCGACATAGTTATCGGCAACGTGTTGCTCAAACCAGGCAACATCTCTGTTTACGAAAGCCGGTCCGAGATCCATTTCCAGAGCGATAATATGACCCTCGTTGTTTATCGGGGTACCTGTCGAACTGACGGCTTTCCATTTGCCGCCGCGCTTTTCGAGGAAATGAATCGCCCTTACATATGTTACGCCATCCTTGGATATTATCTTGACGCGATGCGTTATCGTCGCGGTATTGGGCGTGCAGGTGATGATGTAATTATCCGATATTACGTTCGGATCAAAAGGAGCTATGTTCGTGAGAACCTGCTCTTTGGTGGTTGTGCCTAATAAACCGATTCCTCTGTAATCGTCCGCGTAGTAAGGTTCTAAAGTCGCCTTGGTGTCGGCTTTTCCCCAAGCCTGATCAAATGCTTCCAAGGCTTTTTTGTCTGCATCACTGCATTGCCCCAATGCGAAGATGGCGGAAGTCATAATCATAATTGTTGTAGTTATTATCTTTTTCATTATTTTTTCTCCTTATTGTTAAATTGAATAATTAATGAAGTAAGTTTGTTTTAAGTACCTACTCCATGCGGTTACGGGGTCTAAATTTAATTAGTCGCCGCCGTTTCCATATGCATTGCCGACAGCCATTTTCCACCTCGCATTACATAGACCGCCGATGAATTGGATTTGTTTGGAAAAGTCTTTCCGTTGCACACAGTATCTTGCATTGCCGTATAAGTTACAAGAGCTGAGTCTTTGTTAAGCATCACAAATTTCAAATTGTCCAGCGAATAACTTTTGACCTCGCATCCGCTGACAGTAAATTCAACGATTTGCGATTTGTTTAATACACCGTCGGAATTAACAAACGTATAGTCATCTGCAAGATTACTTGAAACCATGCGCCATTTTTGTTTTTCCACGCTTCCCAACTAGCTTTTTCCAGCGCGATAATCTGCGATTCAACCGATTCCTTCACCTGAGATGCTTCAGTTTCCGTGTAAAACGAGTTGAGCCATTTACCGCCGCGTTTGACATAAACTGACGATGCCCGAACAGTTGGAGGAGATGGTTTTCCACCGCAAACTGCGTCTTGTATTCCTGCAAAAGTTATTAAAGCCGAATTTTTATCAAGCATTCTAAATTTAAAATCATCAAGCGAATAACTTTTGACATCACAATCGGCATAGCCTTTTATTATCTGTGCTTTGTCAGATACGCCGTCAGAATTAACGCTTAAAGCATCATCTGTAAGATTTGTTTGAAACCACGAACTGTCTTTATTTTTCCACGCATCCCATCCCGCTTTTTCCAACGCAATAATCTGTGTTTTCACCGAATTATTTTTGTCATTCGACATTTTCATTTGCCCGAAGGCGACGGATGATACGCCGATTGCGAAATCAAAATCATCATTATTTTTTTCATTGTTTTATTCTCCCTCTAAATTTCATTTTTCAAATGTTCCTTGACCATAAATCCGTTTGGTCGTCGCGGATATTTCCATCAAGTCGGCGATTTTTTGATATTTCGCGAATTTGTGGTGGCATTTTACATTGCCTTCCCTTGCATCTTTCTCTAGGTCCTTCGCGTTTATGTCTTCTTTTATTTACCGCAGAGATTGCAAAGTTTTCGTAGAAACCGCCGCAATACATTTCTACGCCGGGAATTCTTTCAGTAGCCGTAATGTCTCTACCTTTAATCCGTCCTCAGCCATTGCTTGCTCCAATTCGTCGGTTTCCATAAAGGCATCGAATGCAGTCATATCAGGAATTTCGAAAAGGACGCCAGAGGAATTAGGGTTGTTTGAATCCCGAAAAGTTCGACACTTTACGCCTATCTTTTCGAACATTTCGTGGCGGTTCGCTTCGTTTCTTTGCCATGCCTCGGCCCATTTTTCTCCATCTTCCGTTTCGCTAAATGCAAATAATGTCGTCATAGTGGTTTTTCTCCTTTATAATAATCCGAACTCCGAACGACGTTGTCCGCGTCGCTCTCTGTTTCTGATCTGTTCCTAAATAGCCGTAAATCCGCCATCTAGCATGTGAATTCCGCCGGTACAATAGCTTGATTCGTCACTTCCCAAAAACAGAGCAAGATTAGCGACTTCTTCGTTTGTTCCGTAACGTTTCATCGGTACGCTTTCTAAAACGAATTCGTGCGCCGCAGCCGTGTCTTCGGGATTGAATTGCGATTCGAGCGAATGCATCATTCGGTTATCGATCGGTCCCGGACCGATGGCGTTGACCCGAATTCCTGTTTCGGCCATTTCGAGTGCGGCCGTTTTGACCATACCGAAAACTGCGTGTTTGCTGGCGATATACGGAGCCATCGTCGGAAATCCGATCATTCCTGCGATGGAAGAGATTGCGATCATCGAACCCCCACCCCGTTTTTTCATCGGCTCGACCGCATACTTAATTGAAAGCCAAACGCCAAGCACATTCGTTCGTAGAACGCTCTCAAATTCGTCCATGGTCAAATTTTCAATCGGTGCAAAATTGCCTTCCGTTCCGGCGTTCGCCAGAACGATATCCAAACCGCCAAACGCTTCAACTGTCGCTTCAACCGAAGCCTTTGTCGCCGCTTCATCTGTCGCATCCGCGACGAAATCCGCCACATTTTCAAAACCCGATAAACGCCCTCGAGTTTCTTTCAATTTCTCCGCCGAGCGCCCGACAAGCATCACACTCGCACCTTCTTCCAGATACCGTTTCGCCGTCGCTTCTCCGATTCCGCCCGTTGCTCCTGTAATGATCGCTACTTTTCCGTCTAACCTTTTAGTCATTCATATCCTCCAGTTAAAAATTTTCACCACAAAGGCACAGAGAACATAGAAAAATCTCATCGTTTCTCGGTTTCTGGAATCATCAATTCAGATCAACTCCAAAATTCATAAAAACTCCGTGTTTTCTGTGCCTCTGTGGTGCTCCCGTCCCTAAGGTTTCGGCGTCAGAATTATTTCCCGCGCCAGACGACCCTCAAGAACTTCTCGGATTTTAAGGCGTTCCCGATACCCTTCCATTTGTTTTTCGTCTGTTCCGATGGTCGTTTGGAAGAGTTTGTCCGCCTTTGCCTCGTTTGCTTCCATCGTTGCCAGATCCTTATATTCGGTCATCAGCATAATGTTCCAATCACCCGAACCGTGCGATTCGGTTGTCAAAACCTTATAAGATAGGATCAGCCCATTTTTTTTCGCGGCTTCCTGGATCCGTTTCCAATCCGTCGCGATGTAGTTCAAATAAGCCGAATCCATCCCGGGTTTTATCTGAATCAGAGCGACATTCCAAACCGAGCCGTTATGATAGGGACGATCTTGCGCCGTGACAGTGAAACTCAGCGTAAGCATTAGCAATAAAACCGAGCTGATGATGACAATTCTCTTTTTCATGATTTTTCTCCTGTTTCCAAAAGATGCTTTTGCAAAGGCGTGGGCAGGCTATCGCTGCATCGATAGAGCGATAGCCGCCTGATCTTATCGAAATGTTTAAGGAATTAGCGTCCCTTGTGATGCCCAAACCTGCCAACGACCATCACGCTTAATGTATGTGTCCGTGTAACTGATCCGCCGATCGAAAGCCTTACCTTTTTCGTCGCGTCCTTTGGTGTGATAAATACCCGTTACGACCGCCGAATTGCCTTCGATCCGGATGTTTAAGTCTGTCGCAACTGCTGAATCCGTAACGCTTTTTCCGGTTTTGTATTCCTCAATATCCTCTGCTTTTGAAGAAATCTTGGCGGTAGTGCTGCTGATACCGCTAAAATCATCAGCAAAGTTTTGCTCAAACCACTTCGTATCGCGTTTCACCTCGGCATTGCTCCAGTCCATTTCCATATATGCGAGCGTTGCGTATTCATCCAAACTATTTCCCGCATTGCCGACGACCTGCCATTTGCCGCCCCGTTTTTCAAGAAAATGAACGCTTCGTGTCCAAAACGTCTCGGGCTTGCCGCCTTCACCGATTCTTGTCGTGACGATGTTGCGATGCGTGATAACCGCCGAATTCGGCGTGCATGTGATCATGTAATTATCGTGCGATAATTTATCCGCCATACCCGGATTTGCCTTGTTGCGCTGAAAAGTCGCCATCGTCGCATCGACGGTCTGGTTCTTATTTTGCCTTGCGGGTAAACCGATGTAGTCATCGGCGTAGACCGCCATCAATGCATTGCGGTCGCCCTTTTCGCCTGCCATTCCCCAAGCGCGGTCAAACGCTTCGAGAGCCTTTTGGTCCGATTCGCTGCATTCACCGAATGCGAATCCGGCAAATGTAAACGTTAAAACGAATACTAAAAAGATCTTTTTCATGATTTTTCTCCTGTTTCTACTTCGGTCAACGCAAAAATTTGCTTTGCTTTAACCGCTCGCCGCATTCTTTTCAAGCGGCAATAATAAAATTTTGTGCTTCTAATTGGGTAAACGACATTCACGGCGAAAAAGTGTCATCGGCTTGAATCTTTGGTTCCCAATGTTTCGGTTTTTGTCGTCGAATCCAATTTCCGAAATTAAAATCATATTTCCGTATAAAACGACTTTTTATTCCTATGACTTTATTCTATAATCTAAAGAGAAATCCCCGTAAACTATATGGTTGAAGACGGTTCGCATCAGATTACACTCCTACTGATTGACTGGAGCAAAGGCGATAAGCATGCCCTTGAGCAATTGATGCCGCTCGTTTATCAAGAACTCCGCCAAATGGCACGGCAGTATATAAAAAAGCAGCCGGCCGGGCATTCTTTTCAAGCCACCGAATTGATTCACGAGACTTATTTAAAGCTTGCTGCAGGACAAGATCAAAATTGGCAGAACCGTGAGCATTTTTTTGGCGTTGCGGCAAAGGCGATGAGACATATTCTGGTTGACTACGCAAAATCACAAAACAGGAAAAAGCGCGGAGGCTGGCAGCAACGTGTAACTCTGACGGGCGAAGCCATGGTAACTAACCCGCGCTCAGAGGAAATTATCGCTCTTGATGATGCTCTGAATCAGCTTGGGATTTTGGACGAACGAAAAGCCCGCGTTGTCGAAATGAAGTTCTTTGCAGGATTGAAGGTTAAAGAGATCGCCAAAGTTTTAAATATTTCAGACGAAACGGTCAAGCGAGATTGGAGTTTCGCCAAGACATGGCTACTCCGCGAACTTGATGCTCAAGCCTGACGGCGGTAATAAATTTCACACTGCAATAAATCCGAATGTAGAACCAATGGTTTCAGATCCAACCATTCCCAGACTTATCATGCACGGCTGAGTGCAGAAACTCGGTTTACAAAATAAAAAGTCACAGAACATAAGAATTCCCTGATGATGCGAACCTGAGGTATAATCCTTTTTGCAGCAACATTCTATCTTCTTACTGGATTTACCTTCTATCAATGGGTTCTGAGAAACTACAGCAGATTGAAGAAATTTATCACGCCGCATTAGAAATTTCTCCGGAAAATCGCGATTCATTCTTAGATAAGAAGTGCGGGGACAACTCGCAATTGCGCGAAGAGGTGTCGTCTTTGCTTGCTTTTGAAGCTAGATCTGAGAGTTTTCTGGATAAACAGGTTGGCTCGCTCGCAGCCGAGCTGTTTGCGGATCAAGATGGTATGCAATCACTTGTTGGAGAAAGGGTTGGACATTATTCGATCAAAAAGCTTTTAGGCAAAGGAGGCATGGGTGAAGTTTATTTAGCCGATGATACGAACCTCAATCGAGAAGTAGCGCTGAAATTTCTTCCTGCCGAATTAACACATGATCCAGACCGTTTGAAGCGATTTGAACGCGAAGCGCAGACCGCCTCGGGCTTAAATCACCCCAATATCCTTACAGTTCATCAGTTTGATTCCGACAACGATAGTAGGTTTATAGTAACCGAATTCGTTAAAGGGAAGACACTAAGCGAGAGACTTTTGCTTGGCGGTATGGGGATCGAGGAAATTCTAAAAGTCGCGATCCAGATTTCGGCAGCGCTGTCGACTGCGCATGAAGCCGGCATTGTTCATCGCGATATTAAGCCCGACAATGTGATGATTCGCGACGATGGATTTGTCAAAATATTGGATTTCGGAATCGCAAAACTGATCGAAAACACAGAGGACCGGGCAAACACGGACTCCGAAGCAAATACCCGATCACAATTCAAAACAAATCCCGGCTCTGTCGTGGGAACGGCAGACTATATGTCTCCCGAGCAAGCACGCGGAAAAGCGGTTGACGCGCGCACGGATATTTTTAGTTTTGGCGTTTTGCTGTTTGAAATGGTGACCGCCCAAAGACCATTTACCGGCGAAACGGTCAATCACACCATCGTTAACATTTTGGAAAAGGAAGCGCCGCGCGTTTCGCAGTACACTAAGGGATGTCCTGATGAGCTCGAGCGTATTCTCCAGAAAACACTCAGGAAGAAGCCCGAGGATCGTTTTCAATCGATCGGTGAGATCCTTTCGAAACTCAAAAAGCTTCGCAAACGTCTGGAATTTGAGATTGAGCTCGAACGCAGTTCGCAGCCAAACTCAACGGAAGACGAAAAGACACGAATATTTGAAACGGACTCGATCGAAAGTTCTCCCCCGGGATCCGCCGTCAATTTATCAGGAAATCTTTCGCGGTTGATCGGCCGCGACGCGGAAATCGCTGAGATCACAGAGCTGCTTAAAGCGGGGCAACAACTTATTCTTACGTTGACCGGCATAGGTGGAACTGGAAAAACGCGTCTTGCACAAGCTTTGGCAGAAAACCTTGGAGATGAGTTTCCGGATGGAATTTATTTTGTTGCTCTCGCTCCGATCAGTGATTTCCGGCTCGTTGTTCCAACCATTGCGCAGACATTGGGCGTAAAGGAATCCGGCGAGACGGCAACCATCGATGGTCTAAAGAAATTCTTCCGGGGAAAGAGAATGCTGATCATTCTGGATAATTTTGAACAGGTTATCGATGCAAGAAATGATCTGGCGGATATCATCGAGGGCTTGGAAAAAGTAAAGATCATCGTAACAAGCCGAGAAACTCTGCATTTGAAGTCGGAACGCGAGTATCCGGTCTCGCCTCTATCAATTCCTTTACCTCAGTCGGATATTCCGCTCCCCGAGCTTTCGAATTATGAAGCCATCGAGTTTTTTATCGAGCGGGCAAAATATGCGAAACCGGATTTTGAATTATCTGCGGAAAACGCGGATTCAGTGATCGAAATCTGCAGGCAGTTGGAAGGAATGCCTCTTGCAATCGAGTTAGCGGCGGCGCGGCTAAAGCTCTTTTCACCACAGGCAATTTTGTCGCGGCTCTCGAATTCACTAAAACTCCTGACTGGAGGCGCAGTAGATCTTCCCGAGCGTCAAAAAACAATGCGCGGGGCGATCGCATGGAGCTATGATCTCCTAGATGATCCCGAAAAAATAATAATCAACCGTTTAGCGGTTTTTACCGGCGGTTTTACGCTTGATAGTGCGGAAGCGGTGACATCTGATGAACCGCGTCGGAATTCAATCGGTGAAGCAACGGATTCATCTGCTGATATTTATGATGGTATTTCTTCGCTGCTCGACAAAAATTTACTGATAAGGCGCGATCAACCCGATGGCGAACCGAGGTTTCGAGTGCTTGTCGTCGTACGGGAGTTTACCTCGGAAAAACTTTCTGAAAGCGGAGAAGAAGATGATATCCGGCATCGTCACGCACTTTATTTCGCAGAGCTTGCCGAGCGCTGTGAATCGAAATTACACGGGCAAGATGCGGGAGAATGGTTGAACAAACTTTCGCTCGAACACGAAAACTTGCGGAGTGCGGTATCTTGGTCGGCGATTAATAAATCTGAAATACATTTGCGGCTTGTATCTTCGCTCCAGCAGTTTTGGCTGCGGCGGGGATTTTTAGCTGAAGGATACGACCTATCGAGGCAGGTTGTTTCGGCCTATCCAAGGTCTGGGGAGCCGAATCTCGCTGTGAGAATCTATGGCGGGATCAGTAGTCTGGCATGGAACATGGGGAAAAAGGCGGAAGCTGTGTCCTTTGCAAAAGAATGCTTGAGGCTGAGTCGCAAAAGAGGCGACAAGCATTTGATCGTGTTTGCGCTGCACAAGCTCGCCTCTGCCGAATTCATGCAAGCCAGGCTCGAGGAAACCCAGGCCCTTGTGGAAGAAGGAATATCTATTGCACGGGAGATCAACGATAGTTATGAAGTTGCAACGCTTGCAAACCTTCTGGGTGAGATTGCCCGAATCCGGGAAGATTACGAAGCTGCCCGAATCCACTATGAGGAGGTGCTCCGAATCGCCCAAGCAGGATCTTTCGAGCCGCTTATCCTCCTGTCAATGATCAATTTGGGGGCTGTCACTTGTGTCCTCGGAGATTACTCGCGATCCCGCAATTTAGGTCAGGAATCTCTAAGGTTAGCTCAGAAGCTTGGCGACCACTTAAGTATTGGTTATTCGTTTGAAAGAATCGCTGCCCTAGGCGTAATCGGCGGAGCGATGGAAAAGGCAGTTCGGTTAAAGGGATCGATGGATACGATCTATGAAGAAAGCGGGTATGAGATTGAGGAAGTTGACCGGATCTTTTTGGAGCGATACATCAAGATCGCAAGGGAAGCGATAGGACAAAAAGCATTTGAAGCGGAATACAGCGCGGGGCGGTCATTATCTATCGATTCGGCAGTTTTGCTGGCTTCCGAAGCATTGGCTGAAATCGCATTTCGAGGCGAAAACACTGGTCATTCTTCCGAAGTGGAAGAATCGGTTACACAAGTAGTTTTAGAAGCACAAACCGCAATTGGAGAAAAAAGTTCTAAAACGCAAATTGATGAAGCGGGCGTATATATGCCGATGCGTTCGTATGTCAGCAAGGGAGTTTTTGGAATTGCAGTTGTTTTGCTGCTCGCAATCGCCGGATATTTTGGATATTCGTATATTGCCGATAGTGCGCAGGTTAAATCTATTGCGGTTTTGCCGTTTATTAATAAAACCAAAAATGTCGAGGCAGATTATCTTTCAGATGGGATTACCGAGACGCTGATAAACAATCTTTCGCAAATTCCAAATTTAAAGGTAAAGGCGCGTTCTTCGGTTTTTCGTTACAAGAATGTCGATTTCGATCTTCAAGAAATCGGAAGCGCGTTAAATGTTCAGGCGATTTTGACCGGTGTTATGGAACAACGGGGCGAACAAATAATTTTAAATCTCGAGCTGATTGACGCTGCCTCCGAAAGTGTGCTTTGGGGAAAACGATACGAACGCAATCTGTCGGAAATTGTCGAACTCCAGAGCCTGGTTGTGCTGGATGTATCCAACGAATTGCACGCGAAACTATCGGGAACGGATACGGCAAGGATGGAAAAGAATCTGACCTCCAATTCGGAGGCTTATCGCCTCTATCTAAAAGGTCGCTTTCATTGGAATAAGCGAAACATCGATGATTTCAGGACGGCCATTGATTATTTTGAAAAAGCGGTAGAATCTGATCCGAAGTATGCCCTCGCTTATTCAGGCTTAGCAGACACCTATGCGCTGATGCCTCTGTATGGGAACTTTCGGCCCGATGAGTATATGCCGAAGGCTAAAAGTGCGGCTCAAAAGGCGCTTGCTTTGGATAGCGGTCTCGCCGAGGCGCATGCATCGCTTGGTTACATAAAGGGAAAATATGATTTCGATTCGAGTGCAGCGGAAGAAGAATACAAGACGGCTATACGCCTAAATCCAAGCTATGCCACTGCAAGACAATGGTACGCCGAGCATCTTGCCTTTCATGGGATGACCGCGCAAGCACTCGATGAGATCTCAAAGGCACTCGAATACGATCCGCTATCACTTACTATAAATAGAATGAAAGGAAACATTCTTTTGTTTTCCAAACGTTATGATGAGGCGATTCGCCAATTCAATCGAACGGGCGATATGTATCCTGACTCTGCGTTAGTAAAGTTTAATTTAGGTGACGTATTCGGCGCGAAAAAAATATACCCGGAGGCTGTAAAGAATTATATAGATGCTCTTCGCCTTCAGGCAAAGCCCGCGGAGGAACTTGCAAGACTTCAGGAATCATTTGAAAAACGGGGTTGGGAGGGGTTTTGGCGAGAGCATCTTGAGCAGGTGTTGAGCGATCGAAGGAGAAATCTCGCCAAGGATAAAAACGCATATCTAGATAGCGAAAGCCTGGCATTTGCTTACGCAGCTGCGGGTGAAAAAGAAAAAGCTCTGGAATATCTCGCTCGCGGATATGAGGAACGTGACCCCGATATGATCACGATCAAAGTTTCCGAAGCATACGATTTTCTAGCCGATGAGCCGCGATTTGAATCGATCGTTCGGAAGCTGGGATTACGGGAATAAGCACTTTTAAAGGCGGACTGTTTATATAAATTATGAAAAGCGATTTTGTCGAACTGACTGAAGACGTCTCTGCATCACCTTTGTGGAATATCGATCTTGCTCCGACTTCGATCAAAGACCGAACCTGGTCAACCTGGAATATCGCTGCGCTTTGGATCGGGATGAGCGTTGTGATCACGACCTATACGCTTGCCGGTGGATTTATTGCCGCCGGAATGAATTGGTGGCAAGCGATGCTCACAATTCTGCTTGGCAATTGCATTGTGCTTATTCCGATGGTTTTAAATGCCCACGCAGGGACAAAGTATGGCGTTTCGTTTCCTGTTTTGTGTCGGGCGAGTTTTGGAACTAAGGGCGCAAATATTCCGGCGGTTTTACGCGCGATTGTCGCGTGCGGTTGGTTTGGAATTCAAACTTGGATCGGCGGAACGGCGTTGGATGCACTCTTTGGAGCGATTTGGAGCAATTGGGTATCAACCTTTTCAACAACCATTGGCAGTATTCCGCTGCACACATGGCTCGCATTTTTTCTGTTTTGGGTGATTCAGGTTGCCGTTATATTGAAAGGTATCGAAGGTATAAAATTCCTCGAATCTTATGCCGCGCCTTTATTATTGATCGGCGGTTTGGCGCTGCTCATCTGGGCGAGTTCGGAAGCCGGCGGTTTGGGAAATGTTCTCTCGAATTCGGGCGCGTTGCAGCAGGAATCAAATAGCTTTTGGACAGTTTTCCCAGGCGCTTTAACGGCTTCCGTAGGATACTGGGCAACCCTCTCTTTGAACATTCCTGATTTCACACGCTACGCAAAATCCCAAAGATCACAAATGCTCGGGCAAGCCCTCGGATTGCCATTTACAATGACGGCCTTTGCCTTTATCGGAGTCGCTGTTACCTCAGCGACCGTGATTATCTATGGTGAAGCGATTGCCGATCCCGTTCAACTCATACAAAAATTTGGCAATACATTTGTCATACTTTTTGCAATGATCGTCATATTCATTGCTCAACTTACAACAAATATGGCCGCAAATGTCGTTTCACCTTCAAACGATTTTTCAAATCTCAATCCAAAAAGAATCTCGTATGTAACCGGCGGATTAATAACAGCGGTCATCGGCATCTTAATGATGCCGTGGCAGCTTATGTCATCAATGGGTGCGTATATTTTTACTTGGCTGATCGGATATTCCGGTTTGATGGGAGCGATCGGCGGGATCATGATCTGCGATTATTGGGTTTTGAGAAAGCAAAAATTAGATCTCGCGTCGCTATTTAAGATTGACGGGATTTATTCATATTCAAATGGTTTCAATTGGCGGGCCATTACTGCACTTATTCTGGCGATCGCGCCGGTTGTTTATGGATTTGCTCGTGCGGCAACAACCGCCGGCGGACAAGTCCCGGATCCAAACTTCTTTGATACACTCTATCAATACGCTTGGTTTGTAACTTTTGGAATCGCATTTTTGGTTTATTATTTGTTAATGAACGGAAAGACTACCAACGCAGAGAACGCAGAGGACGCAGCGGATTTTTAAAAACGCTCTGTGATCATTGAGTTCTCTGGGTTAAAAAATCATATGAAATACGAAGTAGTTAAAAATTATTACAACGGCTCTTTCGAAGAAAGCACTTCGACGGAAAGTGTGGATGTCGTTTCCCCTTTAGATGGGAATCTCTTGTCAAAGGTTCCAATGTCGACAAGCGACGAATTAAATAAAGCAGTTGAATCGGCAAAAAATGCTGCGGGAGATTGGGCAGATACGACGATAAAAGAACGGGTTCAGGTTTTCTTCAGATACCGTCATTTGCTCGAAAAGCATTCCGATGAATTGACCGCCCTGGTTTCAGAAGAGAACGGAAAGACTTTTGGAGAAGCAAAAGCGGAAGTTGAAAAATCTATCGAGTTGACAGAGTTTGCATGCTCGATGCCGCAACTCGTTTCGGGCGAAGTTTTGGAAGTTTCAAAAGGCGTCGAATGCCGGACAGAACATTTTCCGCTTGGTGTTGTTGCTTCGATCGTGCCGTTTAATTTTCCATTGATGGTGCCGAATTGGACGATGCCGAATGCTTTGGCGCTGGGCAACACGATGATCATGAAACCTTCCGAACTCGTCCCGCTTTCGGCGGTTCGTATGACCGAACTTTTAAAAGAAGCGGGTTTGCCAGATGGCGTCTTCAATGTCATCAATGGCGGAAAAGAGATCGTCGAAGGCATTTGCAGTCATCCCGATATTGAAGCGGTGAGTTTTGTTGGTTCGACCAAGGTTGCGAAACTCGTATATCAAAAATCCACGCACAATTTGAAAAGGTGTATAGCACTCGGCGGCGCAAAAAACCATCTTTTTGTTTTACCAGATGCAAACCCGCAGATGACGGCGGACAATGTTACCTCTTCGATGTCCGGATGTGCAGGTCAAAGATGTATGGCGGCCTCGGCGATGCTTGCGGTTGGAAATGTTGATCCGATCATCGAAGGAATTTGTGTTGAGGCGAAGAAGATAATTCCAGGTAAAAATTTAGGTGCGGTAATTTCCAAAGAAGCGAAAGAGCGAATCGAAAACTACATAACACAAGCGGAAAAGGATGGTGCGCGGGTTTTGGTTGACGGGCGCGGGGCAACGGTTGAAGGAAAAGAAAACGGAACATATGTCGGACCGACTGTAATTGATTATGTGACACCGGAAATGTCAGTTGCCACGGAAGAGATCTTTGGTCCCGTAATTTCGATAATCCGAACTGAAACTATTGACGAAGCGCTTAGAATAGAAAATGCAAACCCATATGGAAACGCTTCTTCTGTATTTACACAAAGCGGCGGAATTGCGAGATATATTATGGAAAAAGCCTCGGCAGGAATGATCGGTGTAAATATCGGCGTTCCGGTTCCGCGGGAGCCATTTTCATTTGGTGGCTGGAACGAATCTCGCTTTGGCGCAAATGATATCACCGGGAAGAGTTCGATCGAGTTTTGGACAAAACTGAAGAAAACGACTACGAAGTGGAATCCCGAAGCGGGTGTAAATTGGATGAGCTAGGAAAAAGGAGGGTTCAAAAAATGGAAAGTACAAAAACAATGGAGAGTCTAAATCCTTCCAGAATAATGGAGATCGGAATGGGGTTTTGGGCGTCGAAGACGCTTTTGACCGCGGTAAATTTGGGTCTTTTTACGCTTTTGGCAAATGGAAGTTTATCGGGTGAAGCGATTCGAAAAAAACTCGGATTACATGAAAGGGGTCTTTACGATTTTCTGGATTCGCTTGTTGCTTTGAAATTCCTTGAGCGCGAAGGGCTGAAGGAAACTTCCACCTACAGCAATGCGTCGGATGTTGATCTGTTTCTGGATAAGGAAAAGCAGACATACGTTGGGGGCATGCTCGAGATGTCCAACAATCGTTTGTACGGATTTTGGAACGATCTTGAAGAAGGTCTGAAAACGGGTTTACCGCAAAATGAAACAAAAGATGGCGGCAAGCCTGTATTTGAAGCACTATACGAAAACCCCGCAAAACTTTTAGAATTCATAAACGCGATGGCGGGAATTGGTATGGGGAATTTCGCAGCTTTTGCGGAAAAGTATGATTTCTCGAACGTCGAAACAGTTTGTGATGTAGGCGGTTCAGGCGGGCACTTATCGATGCAGATCGTAAAGAACAACGATGGCGTTAAATGCACTTCATTTGATCTGCCGGGGGTTTGTGAGGTGGCCGATGAGAATATAAAGAATTGGGGTTTGACTGACCAAATTGAAACTCATCCCGGCAATTTTTTCACCGATGAATTTCCAAAAGCCGACGTTATTACGATGGGAATGATCTTGCACGATTGGGGATTGGAAAATAAAAAAATGCTTATGCAAAAAGCCTACGACGCTTTGCCGGAAGGAGGTTCGTTGATCGCAATTGAAAACATCATTGACGATGATCGAAGGGAAAATGCTTTTGGCTTGATGATGTCCTTAAATATGCTGATCGAGTTTGATGACGCATTTGATTTTTCCGGGGCAGATTTCAAGGCATGGGCAAAAGAGATCGGGTTTAGCGAAGTCACGATAATGCCTCTTGCAGGGCCGGCTAGCGCAGCGATCGCAGTTAAATAAGAAACGAAAGGGAAATAAATTCATGTCAAGAACAATAAAATGCGGTTTGATACAGGCACATAATGTTGCGGAAACCGATGCGCCAATTACGGAAATAAAAAAGGCGAATATCGAAAACCAAATGAAAATGGTTGAGAACGCGGCGAAACAAGGCGTCCAAATGCTATGCTTTCAGGAAATTTTCACAACGCCGTATTTTTGTGCGGAACAGCAAACCCGCTGGTATGAAGCGGTCGAAAAAGTGCCTGATGGTAAAACCGTTCAAATGATGCAGGATGTTGCTAAAGAATATGGAATGGTACTGATCGTGCCCTTATATGAAGAAGAAATGTCCGGCGTTTATTACAACACGGCGGCCGTGATCGATGCAGATGGAAAATATCTGGGTAAATACCGCAAGACTCACATTCCGCATGTTGCGCCCGGTTTTTGGGAGAAGTTTTACTTTCGCCCCGGGAACCTAGGTTACCCGTGTTTTGACACGGCATTTGCGCGGATCGGCGTTTACATTTGTTACGATCGTCATTTTCCGGAGGGCGCAAGATGTTTGGGCTTAAATGGTGCGGAGATTATTTTCAATCCCTCGGCAACCGTCGCCGGGCTTTCGGAGTACCTATGGAAACTTGAGCAGCCGGCCCACGCGGCGGCTAACGGATATTTCGTCGGTGCAATAAATCGTGTCGGTACCGAAGCTCCCTGGAATATAGGCGAATTTTATGGTCAGAGCTATTTTTGTGATCCGCGAGG
Organism: Pyrinomonadaceae bacterium; assembly: GCA_037969475.1. Taxonomy (GTDB): domain Bacteria; phylum Acidobacteriota; class Blastocatellia; order Pyrinomonadales; family Pyrinomonadaceae; genus Aridibacter. Next base: position 52,771 of record JBBKXN010000038.1, read on the forward strand.
TCAGATCATCGCCGAAGCATCGCGTGACAAAGACGAACTAGTCGTCGCCGATCTTGATATGGATAAGATCACGGAAGTGCGAAACACCTGGCAGTTTTATCGCGATCGAAGACCGGATTCTTATGCTGCCATCGTAGCGGATTAAACAATGAAACGAGTTATTCAAGCAAAATTGGGTCTAATGTTTTTGTCGATGCTCGCGTTTTCGGCATTTGGACAAACGCCTGCGAAGATCGAAAAAGAGCTAGTCCAACATCTGCAAAATCTTGACGAATGGACGATGAAAAACGATCGAACCGGAGAGGATCTTAGCGTTGCACTTGAAAAGGAACAAGAGACTTTTCGAACGAAAATGCTCAAATACTTAAGGATCCCGACGACCCTAAAGTATGGATTTAAAGATCTCGCCGCGAGTATGAATATCGAGACATCACCGGATGGCAAATTTCGAGTTTACTCCCGGGATACTTTGACCGGCGGAACGATGCATTTCTACGAAAACTTTTTTCAATTTCAAGCAACGGACGGAAAAGTTTATTCAAGCGGCGATCGCCTTGGCGAAGGTGATCCGGGCGCGTTTGTTACAGACGTTTTTCAAATAAGCACAAAAAAGGGAATTGCTTATCTTGTAAGTTCTACATCCGTTTTGTCCACTTCACAACGCGTTCAATCTTTGAAAATATTCGGTGTTCAAAACAACAAACTTTCGGACAAATTTAAGCTCATCAAAACAAATTCAGGGCTAACAAACATTCTAAGCTTCGAATATGACTTTTTCTCGGTCGTCGACAGGGAAGAGAGACCTGTTCGCTTATTTACTTACGATTCGAAATCGAAAACGATATCGTTTCCCGTTGTGATCGCGGATGATGAACGCGCTTATGGGCGCGTTACTGACAAATCAATCGTTTATAAATTTAACGGAAATTATTTTGTAAAAATTAAGGGATGAAGAAACGGGAAAAGTATTCATCGGGCGTAAAATGGGAATCGATCGTTGGCTATTCGCGGGCGGTTCGTGTGGATGAGAGAATTTATGTAACGGGAACGACTGCGACCGATGAAAACGGTGAAATAGTTGGTGTTAATGACGCCTATGCGCAGACTGTGCAGGTGATTAAAAATATTGAAAAAGCGCTTAATGCTTTGGATGCGAGCCTCGAAAATGTAGTGCGGACAAGAATGTTTGTTACGGATATTTCTCGTTGGGAAGCATATGGAAAAGCGCACGGCGAATTTTTTCGTGAAATAATGCCTGCGACAACGATGGTAGAAGTTTCAAAATTGATCGATTCGAGGATGCTGATCGAGATCGAAGCCGATGCAGAGATGTAAGAAAGATACACCACAAAGGCACAGAGAACACAGAGTTATTTTATATATGTTTCTCGTTTATTTGGTTTTCTGGTTTTCCCAATACGGTCACTTTCTTTTTGCTCTCTGTGGTGAATAACGTTTATGTTAAAACTAACTACTGAAGAAATCGAACAAAACTTCGCAGACATTGCACCGGCGATGACGAAGGCGGAAGCTTTAGTTGAGGCGAATCGCTGTCTTTATTGTTACGATGCGCCTTGCACTCACGCTTGCCCGACTCACATCGATGTTCCTTCTTTTATAAAAAAGATCGCGAGCAATAATTTAACCGGTTCGGCGCGTGTGATCTTTGACGCAAATCCGATCGGATCGAGCTGTGCGCGGGTTTGTCCGGTAGAAGTTTTGTGCGAAGGTGCGTGTGTTGAAAAAACTTTGGTTGAAAAACCGATTGAAATTGGGAGGCTTCAACGATATGCGACGGATGATGCAATTTCTAAAGGTAAGGAACTATTCAAAGCTGGCGAGCCAAACGGCAAATCTGTCGGCATTATCGGTTCGGGGCCGGCTGGTCTTTCATGTGCGACTTATCTTGCAAGATTGGGTTATCAGGTAACCGTCTATGAAAAGAAACCGCTCGCCGGAGGACTCGATACCTACGGGATGGCGGAATACAAGATGTCGCAGAATGATTCGTTAGCCGAAGTCGGGATGGTCGAAAGACTCGGCGTTTCCTTTCAATTAGAAACTGAGATCATTCGAGATTCAAAATTCAAAGCTCAAGATTCAAAGCAGATCGGATTTGACGAATTGCAAAACAGCCACGACGCAATCTTTGTTGGGATCGGTTTAGGCGCAACTTATGAATTAAACATTGAAGGCGAAAATCTTGGCGGCGTCTATGAAGCGTTAGATTTTATTGAAAGGGTTAAATCGCGGGACTGGGCGAGTGTTCCGCTTGGAAATGCTGTTGCGGTTATCGGTGCCGGAAATACGGCGATCGATGCGGTTACGCAAGCAAAACGCCTTGGAGCCGAAAAAGTGATGTTGGTTTATCGTCGAACGGAAAAAGATATTTCGGCTTACGATTATGAATACGAATTAGCAAAAAAAGACGGAATCGAATTTGTTTGGCAGACGTCTCTGATTGCAATTGTTGGAAACGGGAAAGTAAAAAGTTTGCGTTGCAAGAAGACCGATGGCTCGGATGAAGAATTTGAAATTCCCTGCGATATGGTTATCAAAGCCATCGGACAGAAAAAACAAACCCATTTTCTGGAAGAGATCGGAATAGATTTTGACGGGAAGGGCCAGGTGAAAACCAATGATCGCAAACAAACGTCAAATCCAAAAATATTTGCGGGCGGCGATTGTGTAAACGGCGGTGCGGAAGCGGTCGATGCCTCTCAGGCGGGTAAACTGGCAGCGATGGGGATTCATGAGAGTTTATCGGGTGAGAAAATTGAATTTGCAGGTGCCGACATTTAATTTAAGATTTCCTTGAGGGTCGCAAGTTGTTCGCTCGTTCCCAAAACATCTAGTTTTCCAAATTCTGGAAAGCGGAAATCCAAACCAGGGTTAACGACGACATTTCCTTCAGATTCTACCGCAAGTACGATTAGACCGGAGGATGCACCGATATTGCTTTCCCCGAGCGTTTTGCCCTTTATTTTTGGAAAAATATCAAGCGAAAAGAATTCCACGCCCTCACCGAGGATGACTGGTTCGCGTTTTTCGATAAGAGACATGACCGATTCCGCACCGATTGGTGCATAGCTCAAAACGAAATCCGCCCCGGCACGATGAATGGCTTCAAGATTCCGATCATGCGTAATCCGGCTGATAATTTTCAAATCCGGATTTAGCCTACGACAATATATCGAAAGGTAAATGTTCACATCATCCTGGTTTGTCGAAAGTATAACGAGTGAAGCTTCATTTAAACCGCCCTTCTCCAGAGTGTGACGATCCGAAGCGTCTCCAATGGTTAGGCGATCTGGGGTTTCACCGATCGTTTCGCGTAATTCCTCTTTCGCCTCAATGAGAAATACAAGCCGATCAACTTCCTTTAATGCCTTTGCTGCCGCTCGCCCAACCTTACCGCCTCCAATAACAAGTACGGTTTCAGACATTCGATTCGGTTTTTGCGCAACCTTGCGATTAAATTTCTCAATTTGTTCGGGCGTTCCGACTCCTACCGGAACGCAAGAATCCGAAAGAATCGTATCGGGACGTGCCGGCTTTAGAATTCCGCGCTCCCAAATTCCAATGATGCTTATGCCGGTTTGTTGTCGAAAGTTCGATTCCGAAATGCGTAGTCCGGAAAATGCGGTATCCTGCGGCGTAAATTCGAAAACATTCCAACCATTAAAAGTATTTATCACGTTTGCGCGTACTCTACCGATGTTTATCCGACCGGCAAGTTTTTCGCCTAGCATTTTCTTGAGCGGAAGAACATGGCTTGCACCGCTTAGCTCAAGAATATCGATAGAATCTTCGGCCTCTGCAATCGCAGCGATCGGCACGTTGGGCGCCGCTTCCCGAACGGTCAAGATGATGTTCGAATTTACCGTATCCACATCATTTGCGAAAACCATCCGTGCCTTTTCAACCAAGAGATTATTGAAGGTCGAAACGCTTTCGACGCTTCCATAGATCACTGATATTCCTTCATGGTGCATATCTGCGGCGATTCGAGCGTTTGATTCGATCACAAAATAAGGAATTCCGTTTCGTTCCAGTCTTCGAATTAGATTTGGCGCGATCGTATCGTATTTACAAATAATTACATGATCTTTCGTTTCGGCGGGAACTTCCCGAGGGCATCCGGCGTGCAGTTGTGCCTCAAGCCACGGTGCATAGAAAGATTGGATGAATGTGAACGGCAGCATTATCAAGAGCAAAATAACCCCTGAAATGAGCACGATGACGCTAAACATTCGCCCCAGATCAGAATGGAAGATGATGTCTCCAAATCCAAGAGTAGTCATTACAGTAAGTGTCCAGTAGAGTCCGGAAAGCCACGAAAACTCACGCTGCTCGTGGTAAACCATCAGAAAATGAAAAACTACCGTAAACAAGAAGATAATCGCGCAAAGAAATACGAGGTATTTCACAAGGCCGCTGATATTGCGGCGGGTTTCGCGACGGTTTACAAAATATGTGATTTGGCTTACAAGAAACTTCATAGTCAAATGTGCTGGTTTTTCTAATTTACATTATATAGCTAAAAATTTCATTTCTTGAATTTTGAAAGGGTTTAGATTCCATGTTCAGCGCTTTGTTTAATCGTTCCGACGTTGTTGATTGCAAAAGAAAATTTGGGCGAATAGAATAGACTTAAATTGTAACTATATCTGTCGAGGAGAATTATGCTTAACAAACTAAAACAAACGTTAATAAACCAAACACCGATCCAAACTGCCGAGGCGCATTGTGACGGACCTTGCGGAGTTTATGATCCATCTTCAACGAGAGTACCGGCAGAGGCTGTGCTTTCGATGACGAAGAAGATTCTGGATTTGAAGAAACCGGATGGCGGGGATGATAAGGCGAACGCGGCTTATGCCAATACACTTGCTCGCTATATTTCGATCAAGGAAGAACAGGCGCAGGTTGCAAAAGACGAAGCATTGATCTTATGGACCGATTACTTTAAGCCCGAGCATCTTGAAAAATATCCCAATCTGACGGATCTTTTCTGGAAAACTGCAAAACTTTGCTCGGCTTGCAAACAGGAAGTCAGCCTAGAACACGCTGAGGAATTGATGGCAAACGTCAAAAAGATTCACGAGATGTTTTGGGAATCGAAAGGGCGTGATGTTCCCTGGTATACGGCATCTTAGTTTGGATGACAAGAAAACGGTGACGGGTAACAAGATTATGCTTGTTGCTCGTCATTTTTTGGTTTATGGGTAAATTACCAAAAGCAGGCTGGAAAGAAACCGCGTTGCTGTTGTTTGATCTTCGCACCCGCTATCGAGTCGAGGGCGATTCGATGGCACCGACACTTACGCCCGGCGATCAGGTTTCAGTTGATAGAAAGGCGAAAATCGCAGTTGGAGATATAGTCGTCGCAAAACATCCTTTTAAGAATAGTGTGACGATGATCAAACGTGTTCGCGAGATCGATTCCACGGGAAGATACTTTTTGATCAGCGACAATTTGCAGGAGAGCACGGATAGCCGTTCGTTCGGTGCCGTTTCAAGAACCGATATTTTAGGAAAAGCGACGAGTCTGCTTTATTGATGCTCGTCGAAACGTTTTTCTCCTGCGAGAATTTCTACTTCCAATTCATTTTGCTGCGGAGGAAGCGGACACGTCGCAAACTCCGTATAGGCACAGGGCGGATTTTCGGACTTATTGAAATCGAGAACGACTTTTCCATCCTTAGGCATCGGAGTATATAGATATCTTCCCGCCTGATATGTCGTGGTTTTGCTCGTCGGATCGCGAAAGATAATGAAGAGGCGACCATCACCATTTAATGCCGCTTGCAGCGAATACTCTTTTCCCGCGAGATTAAATCGAAGAATTCCCGGTGATTTCATTTGAACTGTTTGATCCAAAACATTTTGAACAAGAAAATCGCGATCCTCACCAAATGGCTCGAATTCGGCAACAACTTCATAGTTTTTATCAACCGGATACCAATCAAGGCCTTTGAAATTTACACGAACCGGATTCTTTTTGTCTCGGATCCGTATTCCGAATTTCTCGTTTCGTATCAAAACTAGAAACTCAATGTCGCCGCTTTTTACGATCGTTGGTTTTCCGGAAGTGTCGGGCGCGAGTTCTATATTTGTGACGGATTTGTCATTAACGGTTGCCGCTACTCCATTTTCTATTGCTAACAATACTTTACTATCGATCAAGGTCGCGACGCCAAATTTACCCGCTTTCAAACGCTCAGGTAAATGCACGTCAAAATCCTTGCCGACACCAATTGAGTTATTACCCTCTTCGAGCCAAAACAGACCTGCGAGAGTTAACCAACCATCATCAGCTTTTAGCTCTGATTCATATTTATCGCGCCATTTTTCAATTCTCTTTTGATAGATTTCGGTCGATTCGACGTTTGCTGGTTTCTCGCTCACTGGTTTTGTGGCGCAACCCGCGAACAGCACTGCGAATGTGGCCAAAAAAATAATTGCGTTGGTTCTCATAGCGCTTTTCAGAAATATCCTGGACGCCTCTGATGGTAACTCACGGCCGAGTCAAAAGCATTTTCGATTATTAAGTGATAAAATATTACAATAATCAGATAGAAAAATGGTTTATGCGGTTGGCATTATTATAAATGATCAAAGAAAAAGCACTAATAGATAATTTTATCGCTAATAAGAAAGGCACCACTCGTAAGCGCGAGCGTCTGAAAAAACCCGATTGGTTAAAGATCAAAATTGGTGACCCGACAAATCAAAATAAGGTCTTGAAATTGATTGAAGGGCTGAATCTGCACACGGTTTGTCAGGAAGCGCGATGTCCGAATATTTTTGAATGTTGGACCGATAAGACCGCAACATTTATGCTCGGCGGCGATACGTGCACCCGAACTTGCGGATTCTGCGCGGTCAATAAAGGAAAACCGATGGGGCTTGATCCGGAAGAACCTCGGCACGTTGCCGAAGCAGTTAAACATCTCGGGTTAGCACACGCCGTAATCACTTCGGTAAACCGCGATGACCTGGAAAACGGCGGAGCCGAACATTGGGCCGAAACTATCCACAGAGTTCATGAAATGAATCCCGAATGTAAGGTAGAAGTTTTGATCCCCGATTTTCAGGGTAATGAAACCGCCTTAAATATAACACTTGACGCGCGTCCCGAAGTCTTAAATCACAATACGGAAACGATCGCTCGGCTTTATCGCCGTGTGCGCCCGGACGCGATTTACGAACAATCAATGACGCTTTTAGAACGTGCCGCACATTTTCGTGATACACAGTTTCCGCAGATGTTCACCAAAAGCGGCATCATGGCGGGTCTCGGTGAGGAATTTGAAGAGGTTGTCGAATTGATGAAGGATCTGCGAAAAGTCTCTTGCGACATAATGACCATCGGACAATACCTCCAGCCTTACGAAAAACGATTGCCTGTCGAACGATACGTGACGCCCGAAGAGTTTACAGAATGGAAACGAATCGGCGAAGATATGGGCTTTAAACACGTTGAATCATCGCCGCTGACGAGAAGTTCTTACCACGCACGGGAGCAAGCCGAAAGCGGGAATGAGATTGCATGAATTAGATTTTCTCGCTAACACAAGAAATTTTTTGCGACGCCTTGAGATTTGATCCAGGCGTTCTTTTTTTGCCATACATACTAGGCGCTTATTCAAAGGCGGCAAAACTTTCCCTTATCCGCGTTCACATTACGGAGTAAGATAATATGAAAAAATTATTGACCACGATTACGCTCACACTAATCCTTGCAATTCCTTCAAATATTTTCGCCGGAGATTACGCGGAACTAAATTATATTGGAATGTCGGAAAATGGAAAGTATATGGCTTTTGAGGAATACGGTGAACAGGACGGTTCCGGATACTCGTATTCAAACATTTACTTTCTAGACGTCGATCAAAATAAATATGCTTCGCCGCCTGTAAAGATACTGCTCGGTGACACGGATGGCATAGAAGCCGTACGCAAAAAAGCCAGAAGATCCGCCGCCGCGAATCTTAAGAAATACGAAATTATTGAAGGACACAGCGGGAAGTTGGTTGTGGCTAGGTTGTTGACGGATTCCAACTTTGAATTCGATCCTTACAACGACAGCAAAAAAATCCAGACTATAAGGTTTAAGAGCGAAATCGGCTCAATGTATTCGCGTGGCGACTATGAAATCACGCTTGCCCTAATCCTGATCGAAGAAAAAAATGACTATACAGATAATCCCGTTTATGGTCTGGACTTGACGCTCCGGGACCGCGTCAATGACGTGCTGTATAAGCTCCAACAAGACAAATCAATTCCGGAAAGCAGAGGTCTTCCGATCAGTTATACGATGCAAAGTATTTACCTCTTTAAGAATAAAATTATAGTTTTCCTTAACGTCTTTAGTACCGGTTTTGAAGGGCCCGATATGCGGTATATGGTTGTAACAGGAACAATTAAAGCGGAATAACGAATCCGACATTTTAATTAAAGAACGACATACAACGTGCGAATATTTTTTGCACCTTTTTATTATTCCGTAATAACTCCATTCCAAAATACTTCGTATAAATGTTAGAATCTTAGCAACACTATATTAAATATTGGAGTTAAATTTATGAAAATTAGGCATTTTTCAAGGGCGATTTTCGTGTCTTGCCTGATGTTTGCATCCGCATTTGCAAACTTTGCGCAGGAAATTAAGTTACCCGAAGGCGTTAAGAAGATCACAAGTGTCGAGGGAATCACCGAATATCAGTTGGATAACGGATTAAAGGTTTTACTTTTTCCCGACAACACAAAACAGACGATTACGGTAAACATGACATATCTAGTCGGTTCGCGTCACGAAAATTATGGCGAAACCGGTATGGCGCATCTCCTCGAACATCTTGTTTTCAAAGGTTCGCCCAAACATCCAAATATCCCTGCAGAATTAACGTCGCACGGGGCGAGCCCCAACGGCACGACCAATGCTGATCGTACAAATTACTTCGAAACATTTTCTGCGAATGATGAAAATTTGAACTGGGCTCTAAGTCTTGAATCGGATCGAATGGTTAATTCATTTATCGCTAAAAAAGATTTGGATTCGGAGTTCTCAGTTGTCCGAAACGAATTGGAATCGGGCGAGAATAGCCCTTTTCGAGTTCTTTTCCAACGAAGTCTTGCAGCTGCCTACGATTGGCACAATTACGGAAAATCGACGATCGGCGCGCGTTCGGATGTTGAAAATGTTCCGATCGACAGACTTCAAGCGTTTTATAAGAAATACTATCAGCCCGATAATTCAGTTTTGCTGGTTGCAGGGAAATTTGATGAAGCGAAAACATTAGGCTTGATAAAACAGTATTTTGGGCCAATTCCGAGACCCGAACGAAAGCTCCAACCAAACTACACGGTCGAACCAACCCAGGATGGAGAAAGAAGTGTAACGGTTCGAAGAGTTGGTGATATTCAAATGATCGGCACGAGCTATCACGTTCCGCCGGCATCCCATCCGGAAGCGCCTGCTGTTGAAATTGCCGCGCAGGTTTTGGCGGACACGCCTTCCGGCAGACTATACAAGAATCTGGTTGAAACTAAGAAAGCGGTCGGTGTAGGCAACATCAATTTTGAATTCAAAGAGCCGAGTTTTCTGATGTTTATCGCGCAGGTAAGCAAGGAAGGATCTATCGATGCCGCAAAAGATGAGATGATCGAAACAATCGAATCCTCCGGAGTCAAAGCTGCAACCAAAGAAGAGGTTGATCGCGCTAAAGCTTCTGCGCTAAAGAATATCGAGCTAACGCTCAATGATCCGAACAGAGTCGGTTTAGGAATGAGCGAATTTGTAGCTCAAGGCGACTGGAGATTATTTTTCCTCTACCGCGACCGTCTTGAAAAAGTGACTCCCGAAGATGTAACAGCGGCTGGGAAGAAATATTTCAAACCTTCAAATCGCACGTTGGCAATGTTTATCCCGACTGAAAAGCCGGATAGAGCTGATATTCCGACGGTATCCGACAGCGAAATTTCTGCGATGGTAGAAGGCTATAAAGGAAAAGAATCCGTTGCTGCGGGAGAGGAGTTTGATCCTTCACCGGCTAATATCGATTCGAGAACCACACGAAGTACGATCGGCGGTTTAAAGGTCGCATTCCTTCCGAAGGAGAATCGCGGCGATACGGTTTTTGCGAGAATGAGTCTTCGTTTCGGAAACGAAAAAACATTGATGAATCGCGCAACTGCCGGGAGTTTTGCAGGACAGCTGCTGTTGCGGGGTACGAAGAACAGAACTCGTCAGCAGATTCAAGATGAATTTGATCGTTTGAAAGCGCGGGTAAATGTTTCGGGTTCGGCGACTGGCGCAAACGTTTCAATTGAAAGTAACCGCCAAAACCTACCAGCCGTATTAAGGCTCGTTGCGGAGATACTGAAAGAACCCGCATTTCCCGAAAACGAGTTTAACTTGATGAAGGAACAAAGCCTGACGGGGCTCGAAAGTCAGCGAAGTGAACCGAGGAATGTAGCGATCTATGCTATGCAAAAGCAATTTAATCGCTACAAGAAAGGGGATCCTCGATACAACGGAAGTTTGGACGAAGACATCGCCGATACGAAAGCAGTAACGCTTCAACAGGTAAAAGATTTCTATAAAGATTTCTATGGCGCTTCAACGGGCGAACTCGCAGTTGTCGGTGATTTTGATCCGAAAGTTATTACGCCGGTCGTAAATGAACTCTTTGGAAAATGGAAAAGCCCGGGCAAATACGAAAGATTGGGAAATCTTTTTGCTGTGATTCCGCCAGTGAATCAAACATTTGAAACACCGGATAAGGCAAACGCGTTTTTCATTGCTCGTCTTGAAGTCAAACTTCGTGACGATAATCCCGATTATCCGGCGCTTCACCTCGGGAATTATATGCTTGGCGGCGGATTCTTGAATTCACGCCTTGCAACGAGGATTCGTCAGAAAGATGGGTTGAGTTATGGTGTAGGTTCAAACTTCAACGCAAATTCGCTTGACGAAAACGGCGTATTTGTCGCAAACGCGATCTATGCACCGCAAAATGCCACAAAGCTTGAAGCTGCTTTTAAGGATGAGATCACTAAGGCGACAACCGAGGGTTTCACCAAGGAAGAAGTTGACGCGGCGAAGAAAGGATTATTACTCGCAGCACAACGACAAAGAGCTTCGGATACTGGATTGGCAGGTGCCTTAACCAACGATATGTTTCTTGGCAGAACATTTAAATGGGATGCTGATTTTGAACAGAAACTAAATGCGGTAACGGTTGAACAGGTTAATGCAGCGATGAAGAAATACATCACGCTTGATAAGATCTCGATCTTTAAGGCGGGTGACTTCGCAAAGGCAAAAGCGAGTCAATAACTATTGACAGGACATTTTCTTTTTAGGGTGTGAATTTTCACACCCTTTTTTTGTCTTATTGCTTGTCTTAAAGAAGCTGTCTAACGCCGGCGCTTTCTCAAAACTGCTAAAACATCATTAAGTTTTATTTCTTTTTCAACCAGCATAACCATAAAGAAATAAAGCATGTCCGCCGCCTCGGCTTTAAAAAGCTTGTCGTCGGAATCTTTTGCTTCAATTGCCAGCTCGAATGATTCTTCACCAAATTTTTTGACGATATAGTTTACTCCGCGGACAAACATTCTTGACGTGTATGAAGATTTTTTCGGATTCGTTTTCCGATCTTCGATAAATCTTTCGAGATCTATAAGGAAATTATCCGATCGGTTTTTTTCGTTAAAACAGGTTGCTGTCCCTTTGCCGCATATGTTTCCTTTCGGATTCGCTTTGATCAAAATTGCCTCATTATTGCAATCAGCCAAAATCTCTTTAACCTCAAGAAAATTGTCAGTTTCATCACCTTTTGTCCAAAGTTTTTGCTGCTCGATCGAAAAGAAAGTGACCATCCCGAGTTTCTCAGTTTTCTTTAGGGCTTTCTTGTTCATAAACCCAAGCATCAAAACCTTATTTGTATCTGCGTCTTGGACAATAGCCGGCGCTACGCCGTCTGGATATTTTTCAAAATCGAATTTCATAAGCAAATAAAATTACCAATCTCAATTTTTCACTG
>JBBKXN010000039.1:0-5373 GCA_037969475.1 Pyrinomonadaceae bacterium
CTTCTGCGATCACCCTTATCCCGAGACTTTGCGCAAGAGTTAAGATCGTCTGAATAATTTCAAGATTTCTTCCATTTACGTTTATCGGATTGATGAATGAGGGATCAATTTTTAATGTCGAAATCGGCAACTGCATCAAATAGCTCAAATTTGAATAACCCGACCCAAAATCGTCGATATTGATCTCAACCCCGATCTCGCGCAGTTCGTGCAGCATCTCAACCGCTTTTTCCTTATGTTCGATAAATACCGATTCCGTAATTTCAAGTCTTAAGTGCTCAGGCGAAAAATTCGTTTCTGCCAGCACTTTCTTTACCTTTTCGACAAAATTTGGATAGGCAAACTGTTTACAAGAAATATTTACGCTGATGGTAAATGGTGCATCATCCGCAAAAAAGGACCTTAGCATCGCTCCTTGAACGCAAGATTTTCTTAATATTTGGAATCCAAGGGTGTCGATCAAGCCGATCTCTTCCGCCAGGCCGATGAATTTCTCCGGCGAAACGAAGCCATGCACCGGGTGTTCCCAACGCGCAAGCGCTTCAAATCCTTCAATTTCGGTCCTTTCGAGCGAATAGATCGGCTGATAATAGACAGAGAAAATATTATTTTCTACTGCACGGCGCAAATCGTTTTCAAGTTCAAGAATTGCTTTCGCCTCTAAATGCATATTCTCATCAAAAACCTCATGGCGCGCTTTTCCGGCACGTTTTGCCTGATACATTGCCGTGTCTGCGTCGCGCATCATGTCGGCGGCGCTCGAATGATTTAAGGTGTTATGGAGAATTCCAATGCTTGCGGAGCTGTAATCTTCATGCCCGTTAAGATTAAACGGAAGCGCGAACTTTTTCTGGATTCGTTCGGCGATTCCGATCACTTCTTCGGGCTGGTAACTCCCTTCAACAAGGATTGTAAATTCATCCCCGCCAAGACGCGCGACAAGATCTGACGGACGCAGGCAGTCTTGCAGCCTGCCGGCGATTTCGACCAATAATTGATCGCCGAAGAAATGTCCAAGACTGTCATTGATCACTTTAAATCGGTCGAGATCGATAAAAAGCACGCACACTTGATGGCGGCGATCCCCTTTTACCGTTTCCAGCGCCTGCTCAAGTTTCTCAAGGAAAAACGGGCGGTTAGGAAGCCCGGTAAGAGCATCATGTGTTGCTTCATACTGCAATTTTTCCTGAGCGAATTTTCTTTCGGTAATGTCCTGAATCTGAAAAATGAGATTCGGTTGTTCGGATTGTGAATCAATTAATCTGGAAACGCTCCACGATGCCCAGACCGTTTTCATCGTCTTATGCAGGTATCGCTGCTCCATTTGGCAATTCGATGTTTTGCCTGAGATTAGTTCGTGTATTTTTGATAAAGTCTCGCCCAAATTGTCCTTGCAGAGCATCGACTGAAAGTCAGAATTCAGAAACTCCTCTTCGGTATAGCCTAGAATATCGCAGAGTGCCCGGTTCACTTTGAGCCAATTGCCACGAGGTGAAACTAGTCCTATGCCGATCGGGGCATAATTAAATGCGCTTCGAAATCTCTCTTCAGACTCGCGAAGCGCCCGCGATTGCTGTTCCAAAATTTCCGAGTGCTTTTCAGCCTGTTCAGCCTGATTCATAGACATCTGAATATTCTGCATATACATGCGATATGAAAGATACACTAAGAAAATTATCGGGAATGAAGCGAGCATAACGCTCGAGCCAAAATAGGCCGAAGCCTGAAAAAGAGCACCCGCACTAAACGCACCGACAACATAAGTGATAAACGTCCATAAATATTGATGTTTCCAGGTTTCCCAAAGCGGTTCCTCGCTTTTCAAGGCACCGTAAATAGAGGCTAGTGAAGTGTTTCCAACGAACTGCACGATAGCGATAAGCGACAATACAACAAAGAAATTTTCCAAACCGCCCGATTGTAAATCATCCAAATAATTGGGAGATGAAGCAAAAATCCTTAATATCAGTACGACTAATCCGGTCGAGATAGCCATTGCCGAGAAGTTAAAGAATACTGTGATTTTCTTGTTGCAAAATCGCCATGACGAGACAAACGCTTCAAAAGCGGCTAACACGATCGCAATTTCGCCCCCGTAGATCAGAAGTGCCAAGGCGATAAATGTATCTGAAACCGATATGCGTGATTTGACGCGAGGAAATTCAATCGTAATTCGGGAACCGATTCCGACGGTGAACAGAAAGAGCAGAACAAAATGAAAATCCAGTTTTTCAAATGGCAGGTAATAAATTGCGGCGCCAAAACAAACGAATCCGAGGGCAATAACAAAGAACATGTAATATTTTGTCTTGCTTTCGCTACTCATATCTTGGTTCCCAAATTGAACTGAGAGAATTACTGCTTAATTTACAAAACAACTTTGCTGAGTGCCCTGGCTGATGGTCCTTAGGAAGCAAACTGGATATTTGATCCAAAATTTAAGAAAGGAGGGTTCTACCCGAACCCTCCTGATCTATTTATTTAACGATACCCTTTCTCCATGATCTTTTATACGTTAAACAAAAATTGTTTGCGTTCGGTCGGTATTTCGGTAACCCGCTTTAGCAAAACTTTTATGAGCGTGTTTGAATTCAACATTGCTCAAAAGACAAATATGTTCCACTCGGTCGAGTAAATTCAGGCTCAATTCTGCCAAACAGGCAGCTCCAACACCTTGTCCCCGATAATCATCCGAAACGTACACGCCTTCCAGATAGATCACGTCGTCAGTTTCCGCAACGATGTCAGCTTTGAAAACCAGTTTTCCATTTTCAAATACAACGAATGTGCGCTGTTTCTCGATCCTCTTCAAGCAGCGCTTCAAAAAGCCTTCCGGGTCTTTGACCATTGGGTCAACTCCGCTTTCAATGAAGGCAACCTCAGCGTGTGCTTTAGCAATTTGGTCGAGTTCTTCGACTTTTGCGAGTCGAACATTCCAGCTACATTTCTTAACCTGTAAAGGAAAACTAAGTTCAAATAACAGCTCGGTGCATACGAGTCGCGGCGGTTGGTTATGTCCTGCAAATAATTTCCAGAAGGCTTCTGTCGTTGTGCCGTCTGACATCATCATATGTATCGGGGTTTTCGACTCACGAGCGACTTTAGCAAATGCAGTTAATGCGGCTGACGAACGGGATTCGATCAGAGTCGTATGTCCGATCAGGGCAACACCTTCGAGTTGTCCATTTTCGTTGCGGTAGGCGTAAAATTTTCCGCGATTGTCGGCACTTTCGATTCCGTTGTCCTGGATAAGGCTTGACATAACAACTGTGTGAACCGGTCGTTTTGAGAGAAAGCTCAAAACTTCAGCGCTGTCGTATTCACTCATGATCTGCAGATTTTGCTTTTTGAGTGCGCTCTTTACCATTAGTCCAGCTTGATACAGTCCTAGTAAGTTTGAAGTTGTGTTTGGTCTATTTTGTGCATTCATGACGATTATCTCCTTTATCTCCCTAAAGTTTAGTTATCACCAAGAATGGTTGTTAAGTTGGTGTCGCTGATAAGTACGCCGTCGCTTATTAATACGCCGTCGCTTATCAAGACCCCGTCGCTAATTAAAACGCCGTCGCTGATCAGCACACCGTCGCTGATCAACACGCCGTCGCTTACCAACACACCGTCGCTCATAATCACGCCATCACTAATTAAGACACCAAATGCCATGACGACGGGACCTGAGCCAAGTGTGGAACCATTGCTAAGAACTACCTTTGGTGTGGTCGTCATCGTCGCGACTTCTGAGAAATTGTCGTTTAACTTGTAATTGTAATCTGAACCATGCTCAATACCCACATCAAACCACATGTTGTTTTTATACACATTGTGGAAGGTCGAAGCCAGATTCTCGCCTGTTACGTAAGTATGATTTGTCAGAATACCTTGTGACCAGTTGAATGTTGTATCGCTCAGGGTTGTCATAGACACCGGGAATGTAGTTCCGGAGGTCAAAAGACTTGTTCCTGAGGTCATCGAATTGAAATCGATGTCGGTTCGGTATGCTTTCGCGAGCCTAACAGCTCCTTCCATATTCAGCTGACCGGCACCTTGTTCAAACATCGAGTAACCGGCGATCGGTTGGGCGGTATATTCAAATATCATCTTCACCATCTGAGGGGTTAGATTTGGATTTACCTGGAAAAGCAGAGCTGCCGCACCGGCAGCGACCGGTGTCGCCATCGAAGTGCCGCTCATCTTCATTCTATTGTCATTTGAGTCGAACGGATTAAGCAAACCGACTGAGAGGCTTGGCATGTTAAGGGCAAGGTAACTCGTGGCTTTAGCTCGTGCCGAAACGATTTTGTTACCGGGTGCCACGATATCGGGTTTGATCCCATTGTCGTAAATTCTTCTTCCCAACGTATCGACGTAGGAGCCCCGCGAAGGACCGCGCGAGCTGAAAGTCGCCATTACATCATCTGATCTCGAATCAGTATTCTTGGTATTTACAGCACCGACAGTCAAAGCCGAGGGTTCGTTTCCCGGTGAATGTATATGACCGTAGAGTTTGGTGCCTTCAGTATTCTTACCTTCGTTTCCGGCGGCGGCTACAACCAAAATACCGAGTTCGTTCAATTCCTGAACTTTGCGGCATGCCGGATCATTTGTGAATGTGTCAATGGCGGCACCGCCAAGACTCAGGTTTACAACTCGAATATTGTAAGTTTGATGATTTACTTTGATCCATTCAAGGGCATTCAAAAGCCATGAAGTGTTACCCCGGCCTAATCCGTCCAACACTTTCAAATTGATTATGTCTGCATTCGGGGCGATACCGCGGTATGCTCCGCTATTCACATCTGCGTTTCCGGCAGCAATACCCGCGACATG
This sequence comes from Pyrinomonadaceae bacterium, assembly GCA_037969475.1. Lineage (GTDB taxonomy): Bacteria > Acidobacteriota > Blastocatellia > Pyrinomonadales > Pyrinomonadaceae > Aridibacter. The sequence continues at coordinate 4,828 of JBBKXN010000039.1, forward strand.
CGTTCCATGTCCGTAATTATCATCGGAATTAGATTCCGTTGTTACAAAATTCTGACTGTAAACTATTCGGCTGGCACCGCTGCTGTTTTTGAAATCTTTATGTGTTGCCAATAATCCCGAATCGAGAACCGCAATCCCAACGCCTGTTCCATCAAGTGTATATGCGGGGCGTGAATCTAAAACCGGCTGCGATCGTGTAACCGAAACTCCCGTTGCGTTTTCCACGTGACCGAAAAAGGTCATCTTGCGGTCAGGCGACATGTAATTGACAAAGCCGCTTTGAGAAATGGCTTCGACAGCTCTTAACGGTAAATTGACAACCAGTGTATCGGTCGAACCGATGCGGTCTTGTAAGCGGACACCGTTTTCGGCCATGATCGCTCTAAGTGATGCGTTATTAGCATCTTTTGTCTGAACGATCACCTCAACGCGTTTCTTTCCGCTCGGGTCTTTTGCCATCATTTCGCGGAGATCCGAAGAAACGATATCTCCGCGAAACCCCTTGTTTTTCGCAGTGCGATTAATTTCTTTGTCGTTAAATTGACC
>JBBKXN010000040.1:0-3030 GCA_037969475.1 Pyrinomonadaceae bacterium
GCCTTTGCATATTTACTTTGTTTACCGCCAATCTCCGAGCCCTTTAGTGCCATGGCAAAGCATTTTGGTTTTTGAAAATGATCCGCCCTTGACGGTTTCGGGAATGACCAATGTTTTTCTGGACACACGCGGAAGGCTGATCAAATTCACTGCAGTGCCGGATCAGGTAATCGGAACAACCGATGCAAAAGAAAGTCAAACGGATTGGAAATTATTGTTTGAAGAGGCGGGACTTGAAATCAGTAAATTTAAGCAAACCGAAACACAATGGACTCCGCCCGTATTCGCAGATGAAAAAACGGCCTGGGAAGGAACTTTGGCGGATTTCAAAGACATTCCGATTCGCATTGAAGCCGCCGCATATAATGGAAAACCCGTTTATTTTGAAATAGTTAATCCGTGGGATAAACCCGTCCGTCAGCAGCAACGCAATGACACCGATTCCAAAATTGGCAATATTGTTTTCTTGACGCTCGATATTGTTTTCTCGGCGCTCTTTATATTGATTCTGCTCAGTGCGGTTCTGCTAGTCCGGCACAATATAAAAGTTGGACGCGGCGATTTGAAAGGCGGTATCAAACTGACGGTTTTTTGTTTTTTGTCCTCTTCCCTTACGGGTTTGATCTTAGCTGATCACGTTTGGTCTATCGGGGGACAGATGACGATCTTCGGTCGGATATTGGGCGATGGATTATATTATTCAATACTGATCGGAGTACTCTATGTTGCTTTAGAGCCTTACGCCCGCCGTTATTGGTCAGAACTGCTGATTTCGTGGAATCGTCTGCTGGCAGGAGATTTCCGCGATCCGATGATCGGACGTGATATTTTGATCGGTAGTTTTGCCGGTGTCTGGATAACCTTGATAAGTATTTACTTGGGAAAATTTCTCTCATTATACCTTTTTGGTGCAGGGGTTAATGTCAGCGTCAATTTTTTCAATAATCCCCTAAACGGATGGTCGGGAACGCTTGGTCCGTTATTCGGAGCATCTATTTTTCCGGTGCTTTCCGGATTAACTCCTTTATTTTTACTAGTCTTATTTTATGTCATTTTTAAGAATAAGAAAGCAAGCATTGTATTGATTTTGTTGATGATGGTGATCTTTAATGCCCCTCTACTACTGAAAGAACATTGGACATATCTGATCACATTTTTGATTGGAGATTTAATTTTTGTATTCGTTCTTACCCGGTTTGGTTTGTTAGCCGCCATATTTGCTATTGTTTATCAGAATCTGAGCCATAATTTTTTGCTTACCTTCGATACATCGAGCCATTTATTTCCCGGAACGGTAATAGTTTTTATCTTTGCATACGGGTTGGCGATCTACGGTTTCTATACTTCGACCGCTGGAAAGTCGCTGTTTGAAAGAAATTTTTTGGATGAAGGTGAAAAATATTGAAAAAAACAATCGAAAAAAAAGTTAAACGATTAGTGGGATCAGCTTAAAAGCTGCGGCCGGCTGAACGACGTCGGTTTCTCGATGAAAGCTGAGGCGAGACGGACGAACGTTGCCGGGAAATTGAAAAACGGCCAGGCTATTTTACTTACGATCAAACTTCAATTTTGAATGCCCCACCACACCAACAGTTTGAATGAGAAACTCATGCTATTGATCAGACTACCGGAGAACTTACAGAGGACCATTTTATCGCCGGGACCGTTCCGAATGATTGGTATTGGATAATCGGACTTTTGGGCAAAGGCGAATGGCCAAGGTGTCTCTCGCTCAAGATACGAATCTTGAGCGCAGCGCTGCATTAGAAAATTGTCGAATAAATTGCCAGTGAGCGCAAACGTTTTTCGAAAGAGATCCTTTTCTTCTTAAATACTTAAAAGTCAAGATACATAAGATCGTAGTAGTGAGGGAAAAAAGGATTGTCAGGATTGTTTACTTGCTGTAGGATTCGACTACTATGCGGACAAAGATCACTACAACGGTGCTTTTGGGGATGTTTGTTCTGACCGCGTTTGTCACCCCGCCGGTCTTTGCGCAAACCGATTCAAAGGTAAGATAAACAGTATCCAGCCCGACGGCTTTTCCGTTAGCGACAAAGCCGGTATCGACAGAACATTTGCATTCCGCGACGTCGATAACGTTAAAAGCTCATCGAACAAAAAATGGATCATGATCGCTGCAGTCGCCGGCGGCGCATTTCTCGTCTACGTGGTGACGATCGGCAGGGTCTGTGCGACCGACGGCAACATTTTTTGTCAATAATGTTCTGCCGACGTCCGCCAGAATCCATTCCCCGCGGACTCTTAGGAACGAGGCATCAGTGTGGGAATCTCCCTTTTCCGTCTATGAACGTCGACACAGATCACTCTCTGAATGGTGTCCGGCAGTTAAGCCGTTTTGCCGTCAAGCTAAATCTGCTTCGGCGCTTTGTTCTCTGAAAATCAGCACTATTCACGAGATCGGGAAAGTCGGAATTGGTTAGATTTTCGTTTACGAACCAAGCCGCCGATCCGACCTAGACTGCTGGCGTGCAAAGACCAATTTAAGCTATCGATCCAAACTGTGGCGCTTTCCGGAGCGTAAAATCAGCGAAGAATAGTAATTAGGGTTTGAGATGATGGTTTCTCCCTAATAAACTATTAGTTTTTCGACACCTGAAATTGATGCATTCAGTAAAATATCCGGTTGGCACCGGGCGAACTATTTGACACGAGGTATATGATAAGTGAAACCACGATTAGACTTTCTCGTCCAACTCATTGTGACTAGTTAATCGTCTCCTTTCGCCATTCGTTCGATCCGTATTTTCCGATCAGTTTGTCAGCTCCGTTTCTTGGTAGAGACCGCCCCTCGCGTTTGATCTACAACGCCGCGGCGTCGGCCGCAAAAGGAGAAAAGTTCATGAATTCGATCCGGAAGATTTTCAAAACTATCGCTTTCCCACCGGGTACACGGTCTGTGGCCGCATTGTTGAGCCTGCTAGTGTTTTTTCTGTCCGCCTTTACACAACAAAATACGGCGGAAAAGAATTGCCAACATGCGACCAAGAATTTTGTCGAATACGAGGC
>JBBKXN010000041.1:0-3412 GCA_037969475.1 Pyrinomonadaceae bacterium
CACCTTTACCGGCGGCGAGACCGTCTGCTTTTACAACAACCGGCGAGTGTTCGTCGCCAAAAAAGCCGGAATTCAAAATATTTTCGGCGTCTGAGAGTGAATTCGCGACTTTGTATTCGGCTGTCGGAATTGCATGGCGCGCCATAAAATCTTTCGCAAAAGATTTACTCGACTCAAGCTGTGCGGCCTTTTTACTCACACCGATTATCTTCAAACCGCGTTTTTCAAATTCATCTACAATTCCCAACGCGAGCGAAGTTTCGCCCCCAACGAACGTAAGGTCGATCGTATTCGTTTCGGCGAAATCAGCAAGTAATTCAATATCTTCCGGCGAAATATCAACGAGTTCGGCAATGTCCGCAATACCTGCATTTCCATTCGCACAGTAAATCTTACTTACCACTTTGCTTTTGCTAAATGCAAAACATAAAGCATGTTCGCGCCCGCCTGAACCAATTACCAAAATTTTCATAAACAACTACCTTTATAGGCGCTTGACACAAATAGCCGTTAGTCATAATTTCAAAAATCATAACTTTTAAAAAACGTATTTTTATGTGTCGCTCCGTTGACTCCCAAAGATAAAACTTACTACATAAATTTTTATATACCGAATCGTTGATCGAAGTTAGTCGCAATCTATGCCCAATGGGCGCTTAAGTGCGTTTGGAACTCTTGAAGAAAGGAGCGAAGATCGTCAATGGTTGGATCTGGAAATACTGGTCACGTTTACAAAAACGCAGATCAGGAACAAGACATTTTTGATTTTTTCGATATAGAGATCACTTGCACTGATTGCAGCAATTCATTTGCCTGGAAATCGGGTGAACAGTCGTTTTTTCGCGATAAAGGATTGGTTAACCCTCCGAAGCGATGCAAGATTTGTAAACAGGCGAAAAATCGAAGACTTCCCGCGATTCTGGAAGGTCATTCCAGCGGAATCAGGCCAAAAGTAGAGGTTGCCGTAAACTGCTCTAATTGTTCGCAGCAGACTACCGTTCCCTCTTATCCATCCCAAGGCCGTCCGGTCTTTTGCCGAACATGCTTTTTAGAAATGAACCCTTCAATTTTATCAAGCTCAGCAGAATAAGTTTATCCGCCGACATGTACGCTTGGCCTAAGTTCCGGATCGGTTTCCGCCTGCCGCAGTATCTCGCGCGTAACCGGCGCCGTGTCCCCTTCCCCGAAAATCATATATCTGATCAAATATGCGATCGGATTACCCTCGCTCCAGCCAAAATAAACGTGCGGGATCTTTTTGGTTTCATCACGCAAATGCAGTAAAAGTGCGGCGATCGCATTTGGAACTGCCGGAGCCTCCGTGCGCATGACCTTATATCCATCAATATCGACGCCTCGGATCTTTAATTTTCCGGTAAATTCAGACGCGTCCCCAAGGTCGATCTCGTAAAATATGATCTGATCGCTTGAAGGAATATGATTGTCTGTACGCTTTTCATGTTCCTTAAAGCGATATTCCGCAACGTCGCCTGTTTCGCGGCGATTCGTCACTATTCGAATCGAATCATCACCCAATTCACTAATAAATTGCCGCGCTCTTTCGTCTAATTCAATTCCGTCCACGCGCACCTCGGTTGTTCGCATCGCTCGCGAAATGAAAGAAGTTACTACGATACCCAAAATAAAAAATGAGGCAATCTGAAGTCCGCTTGGCTGTTCGATGATATTTACGGCGGTAGTATAGAAAAAGACGAGCGAAATTATCAGAAATCCGATCCATTTCTTTTCGCCTTTACTCCAGGCCGAAATCGTTACGGCTACAGCCGCGGACGCCATCAAAAATAGTACTCCGGTCGCATAAGCTCCGCCTTGCGAGTCAACGTCAGCTTCAAAAAGAATAGTTACAACCGCTGCAATCCCTGTAAAGACAAAAACCAATGGTCGCGTTGCGCGCGCCCAGTCCGGAGCCATTCCGTATCGCGGCAAATAGCGGGGAACGATATTAAGTAATCCGGCCATCGCCGAAGCTCCGGCGAACCATAAAATTGTGATCGTACTGATGTCATAAAGTGATCCCAGCCCATCACCAAAAAACTCATGCGCAAGAAAAGAAAGGGCACGGCCGTTTGCTTCGCCGCCGATTTTGAACTTCTCCGCAGGGATTAACATAGTCGTAACTATGCTGCTGCCGATAAGCATTACGCTCATAATCATTGCCGCTCCACTGAGCAGCTTCTTGCCATTTGCTATTCGTCCTTTTAGATAATCCTCTGCCATCGGAGTTAATGTCGTTTCCGGCAGTTTTGAAATGTGGAAGGATTCCTGATCTTCTTCAGATAATTCGATGTCGCTCTTTACAAGCGGCATCACGACAACTCCAGTTTCAAAACCGGAAAGCCCTAAAGCAAGTTTAGGAAAATAGATCAGAGAAAATACGATAACGGCGAGGACACTGCCGTTGATGTCCGGGTAAGCCCAAACCGCCGCTTGCCAAGAACTAAAGACCTCCGGTCGCACGAAGAAAATCTCATACAAACCCGTTGCGATGACCACGATATTGAAAAGTAAATAAATTACGACAATAACAACGGCAATTCCGATCGCCTCTTTGAATCCTTTTAAAAAAACCGCGCCGAGAAAAGCTACAAGTATAAGCGTGACGATGATTTCGTGGTGCAAAAATTCGAGGTTATGCGCGACAAACGGATTTTCAACGATATGTGCCGTCGCGTCAGCGGCAGACAATGTGATGGTTATCACAAAACTTGTGGCAACAAACCCGAGTAATACGAGAACAAATATTTTGCTTTTCCATCTAGAAAGAAGATGTTCCAGCATCGAAATCGAACCGTCGCCGTGGGGACTTTCTTCCGCAACGCGCTTATACATTGGAAGCGCGCCAAATAACGTCAGAATAACCAATACAAAAGTAGCAAACGGAGACAACGCTCCTGCCGCAAGAAATGCGATTCCGGGCTGATATCCAAGCGTCGAAAAATAGTCGACACCGGTGAGGCACATGACTTTCCACCAGGGATGATGCTCGGTCGCGCCGGACTGCGCGCCGTCTCCATCTGCATCCCTGACGCCTTTAAGTAACCAATTTCCAATGCGGCTGCGTTTGTCCATGTGTTCTGGAGTCTAAATAATTAAAGACCTTCTGATGAATAACATCTTCGGTCTCACAGATAAACGTAACTTTATTTCCAAATTGACACAAGTATGCTTCAAAAAGCGTATTATCTGAGTCCCAGATTCTTTAACGATCAATTCTGCGCTTATTACAAATCTCTAAATCTCAGAGGCTTGCTCCAGAAAAAATCTTATGCTTTAAACGATAAAAAGGCGACGTCTCCCACACCGTCGCCTCTAGGTCACAAGTCCTCACCCCTCGTGACCAAATGTTCACCGGGGAGGTGAACATTTATAGATTATGCACAAGGAATTGGAA
>JBBKXN010000042.1:0-3514 GCA_037969475.1 Pyrinomonadaceae bacterium
CACCGGTGGAAATATCATATTTGGTCAGGATGCGATCATCATCGCTCATAAAAACGTGAGAAATCGTCTTTTGAGTCCGGTCGGACGCGACGGCAAGCTAAAAACTCCAACAGCAAAAATCGCGTTGCCGATGATTACCTATGATAAAGGCTTGTCCGTCTATTTTAATGGTGAGGAAATCAAAGCCGTTCATTTTCCAAAAGGTCACACGGATGGCGACACGGTGATCTTTTTTACTGGTTCGAATGTCGTTCATTTGGGTGATGATTTCTTTGTCGGACGATTTCCTTTCGTCGATCTGGCGAGCGGTGGCAGTGTTGAAGGGTTGGTCAAAAACATCGGCGAATTGATTCAAATGATTCCATCGGATGCAAAATTAATTCCCGGACATGGGGCGGTCTCAACAATCGACGATTTGAAGGATTATCATCAGATGCTAATAGAAACGACGCTGATTGTTCGTAAATCAATGAAAGACGGAAAATCGCTCGAAGAAATTAAGAAAGCTGGTTTTCCTGAAAAGTATAAAGAAGCCGGTTCGGGATTTATCAAAACGGATGGCTGGATCGAGGCGATTTTCAACAGTTATTCGCCAAAAATGATGGACGCGAATTAACGTGAATATAACAGAATCATGTTAATGGATGCCAATTGACAATAAACTGGAGGAACATATAATTTGACAAATTTTATTCGCGAGGTTACTATCCGTTTAGAATTTTTATTTAGCGTCTTTTATTGCTCCACGATGGACAGACGAATCTTCCATATCAAAAACAAGGTTGCCCAAGATTTGGGCCGCTTGTGGTCTGTCGGAAACATGGCCGACGCGGTTAGAATGTCTGTTCCACATTTCCAGCGTTTATTCAAATCACATGTTGGGGCCACTCCGATGGTATACCTTAATGACCTTAGGACGGAGAGAGCCCTTGCAATGCTTGCTGATCCGAACTGTTTCTTACTAATCAAGGAGATCGGTTTTCAGGTTGGATTGGTGAACAACAGCCATTTCACAAACGGCATAAAAGCAAAAGTAGGGATGACTCCCTCAGAATTTCGCACACACCATTCAGACCTTACTCAGTCCAATTCACTTCATGGAAACAAACAATAGGTTTCGACAATAAATGATAGGTTTCGACAAAAGTTGCTTGTTGACGCGCGGCTATTGAACGATCAAAATTCTGGTGTTCACAATTATATAGATTTACGTTTGGAAACCATCTTAATCATTTATGGCACTCGAAAAGGCTAAAGTCAGTTTCGATCTACTTGCAAATATTCTAACGATCATCGTAGCGGTTGTGTTCATCGCTTTGGTTGTTCAAAGATATGTTGTTCCGTCTATCCCGACCTCAAGTGGGCCCCAAGTTGGTCGTTTGGTTACAGTTGCAGATTTTGAACCGTCTGGGAGTAATAAGAATGTTCTTCTTGTGATGATGAAGGGTTGTCGGTTTTGCGAAGAAAGTATGGGTTTTTATAAATCTTTGCTGCAGCAAAACCAGGGAACTGGTGTCAAATTCGTCGCGATATTTCCGCAAGGGAGTGACAATATAGCTGACTATCTAAAAAAGTATGGCATTACCGATATAGACGTTAAGTATTCCAAACTAACTGAAATCGGAGTTGATGCGACGCCAACCATAATTGTAACGTCTGAAAATGGGCTGATTACCAGGGTTTGGGTTGGAAAACTTTCTCCTGAAAAAGAAACAGAAGTTACCGACTTTCTAAAGTCATAATTATTTATTCGTCATTCTAAATCGAGTGAATCGGTAAAATAGTAAATTAAAAATAGGAGATAATATATGAAAAAAATTCGATTACTCATGCTAGTATTAATGCTAGTCACGAGTTTTTCTATCTTTGATGGAGCAACTACTAAGACTTACGGCTGTGCCGATGGTGGGGGCTGCCCGCAAGCGGATAGACCAAACGGATGCGCCTGTTGTTCAGACAATCATTGTGACAGCGGATACTGCAATCCTGCTAATGATAAATGTTCAGCCAGGCCTGGTGGTGGAATAGAAATTATTTTAGAATAAATTGACTTTTTCCGAAACTAGTAGCTCACAAAAAGCTACTAGTTTCCGACTGTACACTTTTCTTAATCCGTACAAATTCAGTTTCCAGAAAAACGAGTCAGTCCTCTAGCCCATCCAACACCGTTCCTCTGATGAAGTTCGAAGTTCCGAATATAAGGACTATGAAATCAACATTCACCTCTTTGGTCACATCAATTACGTTAATCATTTTTGCTTGTGGAGTCATTGCGCAGATATCGCCAATCGAGCGAGCGCAAGCCGAAGTTACAAAATGGCAGGCCCGGGTCGATGGTCTCACCAAAGAGATCGCTTCCGAGGCGTCTGCCGTACCAGACAGCGAGCGAGCGATGTACCTCGCTCTATTGGCACAGATGTGGTGGGAAGTTAATCAAAAGGACGCTCGTGTTCATTTAAGAGCCGCCGCCAATAAGATCCTTAACGCCTTACGGGATGATGACAAATCCGACCTCGCAAAGAAAGTAGAATATTCCCAAAAAACGATCAAGATAATAACCAAACTTGACGAGAAATTCGCTCAGGATTTGGTCGTACAGATTGAAAAGCTGGTTAACGGAAGTAACGCCGATAACCGAAAAGAAAATCCGGAAATGGCTGAGCTGTATGCAAATCTTGGGCTTCAGATGGTAGAGAAGAAACCAGAAATCGCTTTGTCATGCGGCTTTGATTCGCTCATGTTTGGGGTAGCCGGCAGCTTGCCCCGATTGATCTCAGAGTTGAATATTCGAGATACGGTCAAAGCTGAACTGCTGTATAGCCGAGCTATGGCAAAGGTGGAGGAAAATTATTCGGAGGCAAGCCTTTTGTTTTTTAACAGCCTTGGCAGGTATTTGTTCGACGTTTATGGCCCGAAGGGGTTTTCTGAGTCGATTCGGAGGGCATTTCTCAGCAAGTATTCCGATCGTGTCGCAACAGCCGCCTTGTACGAAACTGATCGTCCGGCTCGATGTCAAATTGCGTATTTCGCACCGGCGGTACTCTCGCGCGTTGACGAATATTTGCCCAATCAGTCATTACCCTTTAGGCAGAATATTCAAACATGCAATCCTTATTTATCCGGCGTGTTACAGGAAATGAATCGCGCGCAAACAAATGTCGATAAACCGAAAACATTAGACGAGCTTGTTCGCACGGCGAAAGAAACCAAGGATATGCATTTGAAGGTAAGGTATTGGCGCGAAGCCCTGGCTTTGCTTGAAAACGAAAAGAAATACGACGAGACGATTTCCCTACTTGACTCGACCGACGGAGACGACTACAAGGCGATCTCACCCATAGGATGGGACAACTGGCGGGGTAGTGCTGCGTTTCAAGCAGCTCTTGTCTCATTTGAGGCAAAAGATTTGCCATCAGCTTATCGGGTCATTGAGCAAACACCGAAGAGAATCCGTCCGGAAGTGCGCATGCGGCTAGCGACGAAGCTAAAGCCGGCAAGCGACAACCTGTTTTAC
>JBBKXN010000043.1:0-4435 GCA_037969475.1 Pyrinomonadaceae bacterium
GTTTTATATTTTTATCACCAAATAAAAAAATGTCAAGACAAATTATTAATTTATGCACAATTTAACTCGCCGAAGCGAATTTTTTCGCCAAAACAAGGCTGAGTGAGCCGATCAAAGTCGGCTGATCGCCTAGCGACGACGCCAGTAATTTGGTTTTTGGAAGACCTTGACGAACACTTCGCTCGATGATCGATGATAATTCGTCATAAATGCAATCCCATGCCCTCGTGATTTTTCCGCTTACCACAATCGCCTGCGGGCTAAGGCCGACTATTAAATTTGAGATTCCGATGCCAAGGTATTTGGCGGTTTCTTTCATAACCGCAAGAGCTTCCGCTTCCCCTTGGTTTGCCAAACCAACCAACTGATGAATGTCAATATTCCTACTGAGACTGATATTTTCTTTAACCAACTTGTGATATCGAGCCAGCATCGCATTTTCAGAAGCGTGAGCTTCCCAGCAATCAAAACTCCCGCAAGAACATTGTACAGGCGCGTTTGACCCGACGATCATATGTCCGAACTCGCCAGCGGCGCCTTTTTCACCACGATAAACCTGGCCGTCAAAGACTATTCCGGTACCGATACCTTCGGCAACCATGACGGTAATAAAGTTTGTGGTCTTCCTGAATTCTTCACGTCCAAACCAAAGTTCTGCTAAGGCGATCGCGTTTGCGTCATTTTCGATCGTGACCGGTATTCCGATCTTTTTGGTAATCTGGTTCCCTATGTCCCAATCGCGCCATTGGAAATACGGTACGTACCTGACCCGACCCGCAAGCTGATCAGTTACACCCGGAACACTTATTCCAACCGCCAGGTCATCATCAATATACTTATCATTGAATTTGGCCACCGTTTCGAGGATTTTTTCGGTCATGAAAGATTCCGAAGGCGAAGTCGGAAAAGTCTCGCTCTCCAAAACCGAACCCGAAAGATCAGCGACCGCAATACGAGTTTCACGCGGCGTAAGATCAACACCAATGGCAACCGCATTTCCGGTTTTTAGCCTGAGCAAAGTCGGTTTTCGTCCGCCGGTCGAATCGCCGCTGCCAATTTCTTCTATTAGACCTGCGGCGTGCAACCCATCCACTATCGAGGAAACGGTCGATCTTTGCAGCTCTGTTTCGCGCGCTATGTCAGCACGCGAAATCGGCGAGCGATCACGAACGTAATTAAGAACAATTTGCTTGTTAATGTCCCGAATTGTATTTGGGCGAGCAATTTGCGTTTTTGCTTTCTGCAAATAAATTCTTTTCATCAATTTATATGAGTAACTCTTCGATCAAACCGGTGAAAAACTTTGTTGTAAATCCGAACGAACATTATAGATATACTTTTTTTAAAGTTTTTTCAATATATTTTACGCATGGTCTATCAAAAAAATTCCAACCAATCATATCTCAATGAATACCAGCTAGAATATTCGATTATTTTTGCTTGATCGTAAGTAGTGTATTTAATTTATTTACAGAGATGTGTTCGGCTTTCCCATTTGCCCATAAAACCTCAAGGCTGTCGATCTTTTCGGCAGTTCCTAAACCGAAGTGAATGATTTGCTCGTTTTGTGAGGCATAACCTGCGCCGCTGACCAAATCAAATCGCTGACGAAGTTTTCCGGTTGTAACATAAACTTTCGAACCAATTGCGTCCTTCGGAGTCTTTCCAGAACTATCGCCGATCAGTTTCAAAGCCAGCCAATTATTTTTTGACTCAGCGACATTTCGCAAAAGAGACGGTGCGGAATCAATGTTGTTGAGCACGATATCCAATTTCCCGTCACCATCAAAATCAGCTACTGCCAATCCGCGAGTTGTAAAAGATTCGGATAAACCGCTATTCTTTGCGGGCGCAACTCTTTCAAACCGAATTTGTTTTGTTTTAAGATCGGGCAGAGTGTTTTGAAATAAAAGAAGCTGCTGCGCCCAACTGGTACCCCACTGAAATTTATCGACCAAAGGATAAACATGTCCGTTTGCGACAATGACGTCCTTCCAGCCATCATTGTCGTAATCAAGAAATGAAGTTCCCCATCCGAGAAACGGAATTGTCGGCTCACCTAAACCAGCCTGAAAAGTAATATCTGTAAAATTTGCGGCCCCATCATTACGGTAAAGTGTATTTGAATCATCGGAAAAGTTCGTTATGTGGAAATCTACTTTGCCGTCGTTGTCATAATCACCAACACCTAAACCCATCCCCGCTTGTTCGCGTCCGTTTTCATTCAAGCCGATGCCTGACGGATATCCAATTTCTTCAAAGGTTCCATCACCTTTGTTTATGTAAAGCTGTTTCGGCGTTGAATCGTTTACTACTAGCAGATCCAAGTCATTGTCGTCGTCGACATCAATAAAAACTGAAGAAAACCCGTAATACTTACCTTCGTCGGTAACACCGGATTTTTCGCTGACATCCTCAAATGTGCCATCAGGTTTTTGGTGAAAAAGCGAATCTTTAGCGCCTTTCAGACCGCGCGGACCGCACATTACGGGCTGACCGCGAAACTGGCAGAAATTACCTTTCCTGTTTTCTTCTTTCGCAACATCCGACGGACTGGGAGGCAGATTTTTCAAATCAAAATCGACATATGCCGGAACAAAAAGATCAAGCCGGCCATCTTTGTCGTAATCGCCAAAGGTTGCACCCGTATGCCAGCCTTTGACGGCGACCCCGGCTTTTTCTGCAACATCACTGAAAGTACCGTCGCCGTTATTTTTATAAAGTCTTGAAACTCCGTAATTGCCTATAAATAGATCGGAAAACCCATCATTATTGTAATCGCCGACCGTTACGCCCATTCCCCATCGTTCGTTTGAAACGCCCGCTTTTTCCGTAACATCAACAAATTTCCAATTTCCCAAATTCCGATACAGCGCGGATTTCGGGGCTTTTTCTTTGCCAAGTTCAGCATTTATGGTTGAGCCGTTTAATAAAAAAATATCGGGCCTGCCATCGTTGTCATAATCAAAAACCGCGACCGTGCATGCGGTCGATTCAAGGATGTATTCTTTATCATAGACCCCGGAAACGCATCGAAAATCCTTAAGCGGAGTCGTTTCCGTAACGTTTTCAAAAACTCTGGCAGCCTTTTCATCAACGATTCCGGTTGTTCGTTTCGAAGAATAAACCTTTGCTTCGCCGGTCGAAACACCGCCCATTTGTTCAATTTGGGCAAACAGAATATTCGCTTGCATTAATATCGCTGCAAAAAACAATATCGATTTTTTCATCTTTACTTCCCTTGATTCCAGATAATAACCGCCACAGCAGCTTTTCTCAAACTTTCTGGTCATTATTCCGGGGAGCCCGGGCGCATGCATTTTCCCGTTGCATGAGAAAATTTATTTCAGTTAGAATTTTATAAACTTAAGGCTTCAGCCTTTACAAAGAAAACCATTCAAAAGTAAATTATCAATTACGAGATAAAAATGCGTGGAAAATTGATTTTAGCGTTAGCACTTTCTTTTTTATTCCAGTTTTCGGTGTCACCTCAAGTTCCGTTGGCTGAAAAACCGTCATCTGAGTCGAGTGAAAAAATCATAAAAAAGGCAAACGAGCGCCCTCAGGGCAATTTGCTGAAGGAAAAGTTTGACGATGCAAGTCTCGCTGCATTGGCGCAACAATGTGTTCAACTTAAAACTGAAAAAGGCGATATCTTGATCGAATTGTTCCCGGAAAGCGCCCCGCAAACCGTCCGAAATTTTCTTAATCTAACCGCGATCGGTGTTTTTGATACAACCACTTTCAGCCGCGTGGTGCCCGGTTTTATTATTCAGGGCGGCTCGATCTCAAGTCGGGAAACGCGTACTCAGGAGCTTACCGACCGGGCTCGAAGAAAGATTCCGGACGAACCAAGTTTGATAAAGCACGAACGCGGAATTGTATCGATGGCGCGCGGGGACGAACCCGGTAGTGCATCGAGCAATTTCTTTATACTTTTAGACGCAGCGGCACATCTCGACGGAACGTTTGCTGCGTTTGGAAGGGTAATTCAAGGAATCGAAGTGGCCGAATTGATCAATAATATGACGGTTGAAGGCGAAAAACCCGTGAAACCCGTTCGAATTGAAACGGCCGCCGTAATCCCATGCAACGCCAGGTAATTTCTCGCCAATACTAAAATGTTTTTCTGATCGCTGCTCGAAACGGCATCGCAAAATATTTATCATATTCACTGGTGGTGGTTTTTTCCAAAATTGCGGTTTCAGCAAATGCTCCGCTAAGTTCGATGCGGAATCCCAATTGATGCAACGTTTGTGAAGTTGCGTTATGCTTGACTTGAGGCGGGAATTTGCGTAATACTGTGCCTTCTTCATCTTTGATTTACGTAATATCCCGATAGTTCTAAGCAAAGTTCAGTTTCTGAGGTATTGATTAGATTTATGTCTTCGAGAAGTCTTCCGATACGGCGTTCCTTTGGCGAAACTATGCGCAG
>JBBKXN010000044.1:0-3253 GCA_037969475.1 Pyrinomonadaceae bacterium
ACATAATTTTTCATTAATAGCTGAAAACATTCGCCAAGCAGATCTTCGAGATCCAACTTCGCTGCCCATTTTTCTCATAGTGGGTCAGTTTGAAGATTTGTGATCGATCCCTTATGCGGAAACACGCACGAAGTAAGTGTGTACTCCGCTCTCACACACTTACTTTGTGCGTGTTTCCGCATTGATCGGATAAATTGACCCACTACCATCTTTCTACATAATTTTTGTCAAAATCATTACGGATAATACTTGCCACATTGAGCATTTGCCGTTCCGATCTCGTGTTCTTTGCCCAATTGAGTTTCGACAAGATCAAATCTTCTTTGCCGATGATCCAAACATCGAAATCGCCCGAATAATCAACCTTTTTTCGGCGTGCAAAAGCATTTAAATCGAAAGCGGTTTCCTTGAGAATAATACAATCAACCTTCAAAACGGTCTTTTGATTCAATATGTTGAACTTTCTCTTTTGAATCACCGCATTTTTCGCACTTTCGAGCGGAATGTAATAATCCGTTTCAAACTCCCGAATAAACTTATCGACAGTTTCGGGCAAAATCTTGATTACGATGTCGATATCAACCGTCGTCCGCGGAATCGCATAATGCACCAATGCCATCGAACCAACAAGCATATATTCAATACCGATTTTTTCCATACGTTTCGAAAAATCTCCCAAAACATCATTTTGTTCCTGCTGTTCGATCACAGTCAAATTTATGCGCAAACAACAAAAAAGGGCAAACCTTTTTTATTTTAAGTTGACGATCTTTTGACGTCCGATTCAAACTGCTGATTCTCACTAAATTTTTTCTTTTGCAATCCCGGTCCTCTAAGCTATCATTCTAGCCGGAATCTTAAATTTGCGTTTGCGTTAATTTAGCGGATAGTTTCACAGTAACTGATCCAAACTGGATAATTGCAATTTAAGCGCAACGAGCACCCTCAACGCTTTCGTTTTGGCTCGGTATCATGTGGCGATAAAACGCAGGAGATTCTGAAAAGACGCATTCTATGGAAGCTCTGATTCGATTCCCCGGATTTAGAAGAAAGCAAGGGAATCGCAACGGTACAAATAATGTGAAATGGTTATCCCGAACGAGGTGAATAATATGCTTAGAAAAATTTCGGTTTTGGTTTTGGTTACTTTACTTTTCAATACGGTTTTGGTTGGTTCAGTTTCTGCGGAAACAAAAGCGGGCAAAGAAGCGCGAAAGATCCAGAAGATCAAGAACGGCGTTGTCAGTCTTGGAACCGGCAAAGATGCTCGGATCGAGGTTAAACTAAAAGATAAAACAAAGGTCAGAGGCTATGTGAGCGAAGCGAACGATGAGAACTTTGTCGTTATGACTTCAAACAAAACGTCAACAACCATTGCTTATTCGCAAGTAAAACAAGTGCAGGGAAATAACCTGTCAACCGGAGCGAAGATCGCGATAGGGCTTGGAATCCTGGCGGCCGTTTTGGCAATTTGGTTGTTTTTTGAGAATTATGGGTAATTTTATCGGGCGCACTTTGAGCATTTTAAGCTGTTTACAGCCTAGTTGAGAAAAACAAACCTACGTCTAACGGGCATTTTATTTTCTATCTTGACGGGCCTTTGCCACCATTTCACGAACTTCCTTTGCAAGGGTCGGGGCGTGAAAAGGAATTCCGTCCTTTATCGTCCATTCGATTCCGCCAGTTTTAAGAACTTTTCCATCGCGAATTTCTTCTATTCCGGTCGGATATAATACTTTCAAATTCTCGAGCGGATTACCGTTAACAACGATCAGATCCGCACTGAAACCAACTCTGACCCGCCCAAGTTTATCTTCCTGACCGAGAATTTTGGCATTATTACCGGTAACATGTTGGATGATCTTTAATGGCTGAAAACCTGCTTCCTGATGCAATTCAAGTTCGCGGATCAGTCCAAAGCCATACATTTGATAAATGAATCCGGCGTCTTCACCTGCACCGACAATGCCGCCGCGCCTTTCAAATTCCAAAACCGCCCGCATCCAGATTCTATAATTTTCTTTCCAAAACGCTTCATCCGTCGATGTCCATCCAATAAAATACGAGCCGTGATTTGCTGGATCGGGCTTGAAATATTCTTCCAAAACAGGATGAAGATATTCAGCAAAGGCGGGATTTGACTGGGCGCGCTGCAGATCGCGCGAAGCTTCGTATATATCAAAAGTCGGGTTCCAGGCGACATTTGCCGCGATCATTCCGTCCAGGACCGTCATCAGACGTTCCCAATTTGCCTCGCGCCAGAGCCTTCCGGCGTAACGGAAACGATCGACTTCGTTATTGTAGTTGTAGCTTGGAGGAAAATTTTGCCTGCCGCTTTCGATAGCTGCGTCGGGTATTCCATACCAATGTTCGATACTGGTCGTGCCAAATTTTATATCGTCCCAGACATTCGTTTCTTCAACGCCGATATGATGGGCAACACGCAAGCCTTGTTTTTGAGCTTCGTCCATCAGCGCCGCCATAATATCGCGGTCAACTCCGAAGAGTTTCATTCCGTCATAACCCGCTTGTTTTATTCTGCGGACTTCGGCGCGCGCATCTTCCGCGTTTTTGGCTCCTGCAAAAACGCCGTAAGCAAAAAGCCGGGGAGAGGCGATCTCATTTTTTGCGCTTTGCGCGCGCCAGGCCAGCGTTTTAGGATTTGCGCCAACATCGCGAACGGTCGTAATTCCGCAAGAGAGCCACATTTTCATACAGTATTCGACCGGCTGAGCCACGCCTCCACGTTCGTCGTGAGTATGTCCGTGGAGATTAATCAGTCCCGGCAAGACGTATTTCCCGGCCGCATCTATTTCCAGATCTCCTGCCGGCGGACGTTTGGCTTTTCCCTCTTTTATGGCAACCGGATCGAGCGAGGCAATCTGCGAAATCACGTCATTTTCGATCACAATATCAAACGGCCCCGAAGCGGGCTTTCCGCTGCCATCGATGATCATGGCATTACGAATAACGATCCGATTATGACGCTTGCCGCTGGACGTCTCTGGATTTTGGGCAAATGCTGCCAATTGAAATATGAAACAAGCAAGTAAACAGCAAGAAAGACCTCGGGTGATGTTTTTTGACATAAATTTTTGCAGACGAATTTATTGGGCTTTCACCGCAACATTGCAAGAGATTTCAGTTTCGAACAAATTTCATTTTTTCTCGTTATGAAAACACGATTAGTTGTAAAACTCGCTTCGGTGAGCGACGCGAATCACTGTTATTACGAGCTCGCTGTCGTCTATCG
>JBBKXN010000045.1:0-10009 GCA_037969475.1 Pyrinomonadaceae bacterium
GCCGGAGAAGCGGTTTTTGTTGACGCGCGCTCGGCAGAGGCTTATAACAATGAGCACATAAAAGGTGCGCTCAGTATACCGCTTGCAGAAGTTGAGAATCGGTACAAAGAGCTTCCGAAAAATAAAACGATAATTTTCTATTGTTCCTGACCGGATGAACATACAAGTGCCCGTGCGGTACAAATTTTGAAAAAGAAAAAATATAAAAATGCGGCAGCGCTCCTGGGCGGAACGAAAGCTTGGAAAGAAGCCGGCTTCCCGATGACGACCGGCGCAGAAAACGGCAATTAAGAATCCCGAACAAAAAGGTTGATCCCCTGGTAAATTTATCAGGGGATTAATTTTTGGAAACGAACAGCCGCAAATCGCGGCTTTACAATATGAATCACGAACCAAATAAGATCATCTTCTCGATGGTCAAAGTCAGCAAACTCTACGATAAAAAACCTGTACTCAAAGACATTTATCTTTCATTTTTTTACGGAGCAAAAATCGGCGTTCTCGGTTTAAACGGCTCGGGAAAATCTTCGCTCTTAAAAATAATCGCCGGCGTGGATACCGAAATAAATGGTGAGGTTGTGTTTTCTGACGGTTATTCGGTTGGCTATCTTGAGCAGGAACCGCAGCTCGATAACGCTAAAACGGTAAAGGAGATCGTCGAAGAGGCGGTGGCGGAGACAAAAGCGCTTCTTACCGAGTTTGATGAGATCAACGCAAAATTCGCTGATGAAATGACCGACGAGGAAATGACTGCATTGCTCGAACGCCAGGGCGATGTGCAACACGCGCTTGACGCGGCCGGGGCATGGGATCTTGATTCCCGTCTCGAAATGGCGATGGATGCACTTCGCTGTCCGCCTTCGGATACAAAGATAGAAAACCTTTCGGGCGGCGAAAAAAGGCGTGTTGCTCTTTGCCGTCTGCTTTTGAAAAAACCGGATATTCTTCTCCTTGATGAGCCGACTAACCATCTCGATGCCGAAACCGTTTCCTGGCTCGAACAGCACCTTCAAAAATATGAAGGAACTATCATTGCCGTCACTCACGATCGGTATTTTCTGGACAATGTGGCGGGCTGGATATTAGAACTCGACCGCGGTGAGGGAATCCCATGGGAAGGAAATTATTCCTCGTGGCTTGAACAAAAGCAGAAACGGCTTGCGAGCGAACAAAAGTCGGAAGACAAACGTCAAAAGGCTCTCCAGCGCGAGCTCGATTGGATTCGTATGTCGCCAAAAGGGCAGCATGCGAAGTCAAAAGCGCGGATCAATGACTATGAAAAGCTTATTTCGCAGGACACCGAGAAACGCGCAGAAACTCTCGAAATTTTTATCCCGCCCGGTGAGCGCTTAGGCGATATCGTGATCGAAGCAAAAGGAGTTTCTAAAGCATACGATGATAAGCTTCTTTTTGATGATCTGAATTTTTCACTTCCGCCCGGAGGGATCGTCGGCGTCGTCGGTCCGAACGGTGCGGGAAAGACAACTCTCTTTAGACTTATCACAGATCAGGAAGAACCCGATTCCGGAACTTTCCGAGTCGGAGACACCGTAAAATTAGCGTACGTGGATCAATCACGAGATGCGCTTGCGGCCGACAAAACAATCTGGGAAGAAGTTGCCGACGGACTCGATCTCGTCAAGCTCGGTAATCGTGAAGTAAACTCCCGCGCTTACGTCGCAAAGTTTAATTTTTCAGGGAGCGATCAGCAAAAGCGAGTTGGGATGCTTTCGGGCGGTGAGCGAAATCGCGTGCATCTTGCAAAAATGTTAAAATCAGGCGCGAACGTAATTCTTCTCGACGAACCCACCAATGATTTAGACGTAAATACCATGCGTGCGCTTGAAGAAGCACTCGAAAATTTCGGAGGCTGCGCAGTAGTGATCAGCCACGACCGCTGGTTTTTAGATCGAATCGCGACGCACATTTTGGCGTTTGAAGGCGATTCAAAGGTCATATATTTCGACGGAAACTTTTCGCAGTACGAAGAAGACAAGAAAAAAAGACTCGGAATCGATGCTGACCAACCGCATCGGATTAAATATAGAAGTTTAACAAGAGATTAAAATAGCAGTTTCGTATGAGATTATTTGTCGGCAAACTATCTTGTTTAGTGGCTCTCATGTTACTAATGTCCGTCTGCGGAGTAGTTAAAACCGAACAAAATCTTGTAAATAGAAGTCCTGTAACGACCGCTGAAAAAGCTCCCAAACCGGCTATCCCGCCCCTTCAGAAAGAAATTCTCAACGACAAGAACGCCACGACAGAATCGCCGCTAGGAAATTTCGATTTCAGAAATTTTACTTATCCGCTTCCGCGTGGATGGCAGGATACAGATAGCGGCGAGATAACGCTTCAAAATGGAGTTCGCCGTATGACCGAAGCCAAGATCGGAATGTCGTATGTCACAACCAAATATATGGATCTGACCGGCGATGGCAAAGATGAGGCGTTTGTCATTTTGAAGGTAGCGACGGGCAGCATAACCATTACTCAGATCGTTTACGTTTTTGAATGGATTGACACCGAGCCCGAATTGGTTTGGTATTTTAGCACCGGCGATCGGGCTGATGGGGGCTTGAGGCGGTTTTTTATTGATGACGGAGTGTTTGTCGTTGAATTGTTTGGGATCGACCGATATATATTCAATCAGATGGAAACCTCAAAAATCGTCGGCGATGACGAAAGGCTCTGTTGCCCCACTCATTTTACGCGTACGCGATACAAACTCGCCGGAAATAATTTCGTTCTCGATGGCGATCGTTGGACATATTCGCTTAAAGATGAATACGCGGCGCCGATCAAAAATATGAATGAGATCATGCTTGAGGAGGAACGTGGACCGAAGAAATAGCGGCGCCTATATCCTGCTGCTTTATCTAGTCTTATCGATTTATTTGCTGCCGCTTTTTCCAAGCGAAGGATCAGCGGAGGATTTTACCCGTTGGGCAAGCGTGGTTTCGCTGGTAGAAAGAAATTCCTTTGAAATTTCGTGGGCTAAGGAAATGATTCCAACGAAAAAATTCGCGGACGTTTCCAAACTCGAAGACGGAACCGTGTACCCAAACAAGCCCCCTGGAATTGCATTCCTGTCTGCTCCTTTCTACGCAATAGTAAAAGTTATTCTCGGTAAACCCACCCCTGAAAATGTTCGTACAAGCTGGTTTATTCTGCGTTTTATTATTTCCACATTGCCTCTAATCTTATTGGCTGTCTGGTTGATCGGAATGGAGGTCGATACATTTTCCGTAGCTATATTGCTTTTTGCGACCCCGCTTTTTTCATATAGTCTTCTATATTCTTCACATATACTTGTCGCGGTTTTTATCTATTTAGCTTTTCGTCTGATTTACGACACGCGAAGGGTTTTTCCCGAACGATGTTTTTGGGCGGGACTCCTAATGGGTTATGCGTTTTTGTGCGAATTTGCGGCGTTCGTTCCATTAGTGGTTTTTGGACTCGGTTTAATTACTACGGAATCGCGTGAGCGTTCGACAAGACTTTTCTTCTATTTTGCCGGTGTTGCACCGTTGTTCCTTGTTATGACGATCTACTATTATTTCGTGTTTGGGTCGCCGGTAGCAATGTTTTCCCAGTATGCGATAACTTTCCCAAGCCTCGGCAACCTCTACGAACTTTTAATAAGCCCTTCCCTTGGGTTGTTCTTCTTTTCACCGATCCTTTTGTTTGCAGTTTTTTCCGTTTTTGATTCGAATGAACGAGGATTTCGCCGCCAACGCCTAAAGCTTGTTACGATCTTTTTAACCGTTTTAACGATTCTGCTGATCACTCCAAAACACAATGGAATTTTGGTAGCTGCGGGAAGTCTGATCCTTGTCATTCCGCTCATGCTCGATACATTCTTCGATGGAGAGATTGAAGATTATCCGAGTCTTTTCCGTGGATTTTTATTCTCGGTTTCGTTTTTGTTTTGTACAATTCCGATGCTCACGTATTTTTTTGCGCCGGACACACTTCAGTTTCCACACAATTCGTTCTGGCAGCCTCTTCTCTCGGACGCAAATATTTATACCCCTACTTTGGCCAACACTTTCGGACTCGAAAATAATTTTTGGACGATCCTTCCTGCAATGTTTTGCTTATTGCTTGCGGTCTATTTCGTGTGGCGTGATGCAAAATTCCCGTTTAGGTTTGCGGTCGGACTCTTCGCCGGTTTTTTATTGGTAGGAAATTATATGTTTTTGGCAGAATTGGAAAAAGATGCTTCAAAGCCATTTTTGGAAAGTGCGATAAAACAGACTCAACCCTCTGGATAAAAAACTTTAATCGTCGAAAAAATCGAATCCTAGATGTAATAAGCCTTTTCACTTTATGATATAAAGTGCTTGACAATAATAATAACTTGCTGTACTTTAGCTAATGATGGCGACAAATCAGAAACTCAAAAGCGAAGAAACAGACGCGGAACAGCTTCCCAGCTTACATGGACGCGCGATGGACAATCTCGAGTTCATCCGCGACGCAATGGAAAGATCGACCGAATTTACTGCTGTTCCGGGTTATGGCGGGGTGCTGATGGGAGCAACAGCGATTGGCGCAAGCGTTGTTGCAAGTATGCAGCCTGTTAACCGATGGTGGCTGATCACATGGCTTGTTGAAGCAATGCTAGCTTTCTCAATAGGTCTTTTGATGATGTGGCAGAAGTCAAAGCTCGTCGAAACACCCCTCAATTCGACTCCCGCGCGGAAATTTGCGATGGGTTTTGCCCCGCCCCTGATCGCCGGGATCATCATTACCGGGCTGCTTTATTTTAATAATCTATTTCGATTTATGCCGACCGTTTGGCTGACACTCTACGGGACATCGGTTGTTTCCGGGGGCGCCTATTCAGTAAAGGCTGTGCCGATAATGGGTTGGTTATTTGTCGCCCTTGGAGCAGTCTCGGTTATAATTCCGGCGGTTTACGGAAATTGGCTTATGGGATTTGGGTTTGGCGGGCTGCATATTGTATTTGGTTTGATAATCGCTCGAAAATACGGCGGATAGGAAGTTATGAAAGAAGGAAATTTGGCACTAGCCGAAGAAAAAGATATTGACAATAAGGCGGATAAGAAATTGATAGCAGTTGAAAGAGCCGCAGAGAATGTTTCAAACGATCTGGATAAAGTAATTCACGAGCGTATGCGGCTTGGAATCATTTCAGCTCTCGCAGCAAACAAGAAATTATCGTTTAACGAACTCAAGAAACTCCTTAATACGACCGATGGGAACATTAGTGTTCATGCGCGAAAACTTGAAGATGCAGGATATTTGACATACGAAAAATCCTTTAAGAAACGCAAATCACTTACGGAATATAAGATCACTAAGGATGGGCGAGGCGCACTCGCTAAATACCTAAACCATATGGAATCGCTGATCAAAGCAATGAAAGCTTAGGAAAACAAAATGGCACCCCTGATTTTACTATTTACGATTTTGGGATCACTAGCGGCGATAGTCTTGTTGGTTGTTTCTTTTATTTGGAAGAAGAATTGGCTGACAAAGCTTGTCCTCAGCGGTGTATTTATTTGGTTTGCGGTTTACGGAATTCTTTTGATCGGATCATCGCTATCGAGTAAAGAAAAAACTATTGGGTTCAACGACGCAAAAGAATATTGCGGTTTCTATCTGGATTGCCATATGCATACGACGGTCACAAATGTCTCGAAAACAAAGACAATAGGTGATCAGACGGCAAAAGGAGAATTCTATATTGTCAAAGTCAAAGTTTTTAGCGATGCAAGAAACCCCTCTATTAAACTGCATTTAACCCAGCCAAAAGCCGAAATAAAATATGAAAGCGGGCAAGTTTTCTCGAGGAAGCTGGAAATAGAGAATCTTCTGCCGACGGCAAGAGTTCCTTTAAGTCGAGACGTGACGGCAAATGAGCCATTTGAAAAGGATTTAGTTTTTGACCTACCGAATGGCACAAATAATCCCCGTCTTGATATTTCGGAAGGCTACGGCATTGATAAGGTCATTGAAGCAATTTTGATCGGAGACGAAGATAGTATTTTTCACAAGCGTGTTTACTTTAGCCTTGATGCAACGGGAAAAGATTCCAAAAAAACATAAACAAACTTTCTAAAAGGAATAATATGCAAAAACTAAACTTACACCAAAAAAACGATTTAGCTTCGGCTGATAAACCCTTTTGGCGGAGACAGTTTCAAAAAGAAGGAACAAAAAAACAAAAAGCGTTTGACTGGATATTTGGTGTTATTTTGCCGGTAATTTGTTTCTCTGCCGATCCGGCGATTTTCAGGAACGGAATCGCGGGAGAAGCATTTTTAGGCACGATAAAACCATTTGCATATTTGCTCAGCTTTGTTTCGATCATGGCTATGATGGCGTGGCTCATCTGGGGCGATCGATTGAAATGGGTGAGCGGATTTCTTGCGGGTTTGTTTATTGTCGGTGGGCTCGTTTCGTTTGTAATTGGCCTTGTATTGCTCCCCGTTAGCATTGTCGGGCTCATCATTCTGATCGGCGCGCTTGGATTTACGCCCTTGCTGACTTCGATCGTCTATTTGCGAAACGCATATCGTTCTTATCATTCGGCAACGCAGCATTTCGAGTCCGGTTTGTTGTTCCGGACAATCATTTTAACCGGGATGTTCTCGGTAATAACGCCTGCAGTCATAAATATGGAGGTAGAGCGAGCTGCGGATCGAATAAAAAATGGAAACTCAGCCGCGATTATGCGAAATGCCAAATTCCTCTATCTGATATCTCCAATTATTAATGCTGACTTTTTGAAAACGGAGTATCGAAACGAAACAATTCCCGAACGAAAAATAGCAATTGCGAATGCCTACAAATCCATTACAGGTCAAGATTTGACGACAGTGGAATTCGGAGCTGATTAATGAAAACTTTTGATGTTGTGATAATAGGTGCAGGACTCGCCGGACTCCAATGCGCAAAGCGATTGGGACAAAGCGGTGCAAAAGTACTTTTGATTGACCGAAAACACGATTTGACCAAGGGAGTACACACGACCGGAATATTCGTTCGCAAAACGTTTGAAGATTTCCAGTTTCCGCCTGAAACTCTCGGCAAGCCGATTCGCGATGTAATTCTCTATTCTCCGAAGTTAAGATCATTCAACTTGAAGAGTGAAAAAGATGAGTTTCGGGTAGGTAAAATGGGCGTATTATACGAATCTCTTTTGCGCGAATGCAAAGATTCCGGGGTCACTTTTCAATTTGGTACGCGTTACATAGGAATATCCAAAGCAGGAGAAGAGACGATAATCAATCTCGAAAAAAACTTTGAAGCTCTACAGGTAAAAGCTAGAGTATTTATTGGCGCAGACGGTGCCTTATCACGAGTCGCCGAGGACTTAAAACTTGATGAAAACAAAGAATGGATAGTCGGGTATGAGGAAGTCTATAAGGGAATGCCCCTTGATGGCGAGCCGGGGCTTCATTGCTTCCTCGATGCAAAACTTGCTCCCGGTTATCTTGCGTGGATAACAAATGATGGTGAAGAGAGTCATTTGGGAGTCGGCGGATATCCGTCTCGATTTGATCCGCGACAGGCATTAAACTTATTCAAGAAAGACGTCGCACCAAAATTTGTTGATTTAAAAAACGCGAAACTGGAAGAAACCCGCGGCGGAAGAATTCCAGTCGGTGGGGTGCTGAAAAGGATCGCGAATAGACGCGGACTTTTGATCGGCGATGCTGCCGGCGCCGTATCGCCACTAACAGCGGGTGGGCTTGATCCCTGTATGCGGCTTTCAAAGTTTGCCGCGGAAGTCGTTTTGGAACGGTTGAAAACCGGAAATCCCGACGTTCTTTTGAAGTATTCGGGGGAAATGTTCAGGGCTAAGTTTACTACCCGCCTGATGATGCGAACGATTTTAAAAAGGTTTAGCTACCAGCCGCTGCTCGAACTCGGTTTCAAGTTTTTGCGGAGCCGGTTTGGAAAAAAGATCGCCGAAAAGATTTTTTTCAGACGCGGATCATTTCCCGATGTTGAACTTGGAAGGAAACTGGTTGGACTTAACAAAAATAAAATCACTTCCATTTAGTTTGCAAGGCCGTCTCATTTAAATTTGCGCGTGCGTTACTCATAAAATTTATGAAGGAAAAAACAAAAACGGAAATCGCAATTGTCCAAGCCGCAGTATTGCCGGCTGTATTGTGAGTTATTGGCTTTATCGCGAATGCATCGCTCGGCTTGGCCTAATCTCACTCTCGATGATCCCTACTGGAGAATGTACCTGAGATTTCAAGACCATGTAACGACACTCATGATTGTTCGGGTATCAGTTTTTTCCTGAATATCTTGTAAATCTCCAGTTCGAAACTTAAGATACAAACGAGCCATCTACAATCTGTATAGTTTTAATTGCTTTGTTTTTTAAATGTCCAACGAGACTTCAAATAAACGCGATCTAACACGGGAATTTCTTTCGTATTTGCAGGTCGAGCGGGGCTTGGCGAAAAACTCTGTTTCGAGTTACAAGCTCGACTTGGAAAAGCTTAAAGAATTTGCCGGAGCACAGGATATCGAACTCACCGAAATCTCACGCACCGATTTGCGCACGTTTATCGCGACTCTTTCAAAGTCCGGACTCGCACCCTCTTCGATCAACCGCATAATCTCCGCTGTAAGGGGATTCTATAAATTTTTATTGATTGACGGGCATATAAAAAAACACCCAGCCGAAAACCTCGATACGCCGACCAAGGGCTTTTATCTCCCTAAATTTATGAGCGAAGACGAGGTTGACGCGCTGCTTGCTCAGCCCGATGTAACACAGGAAATGGGTCTGCGGGATCGGGCGATTCTCGAAATGATGTACGCCTCGGGCTTGCGGGTTTCAGAAGCTGCGAATTTGCGTATTGACGATATCGATATTGATGCCGGAATTCTGACGTGCAAAGGCAAAGGCAACAAGGAACGAAAAGTTCCGCTTGGAAAAAGCGCGGTCGAATGGGTGAAAAGTCATTTAGCCAAACGCAGGAAGCGAGAACATATTGAGATCCGGAATCTTTTTGTTTCGAGCGACTTGCGACCGATCAATCGACAAACTATTTTTAGGTTTATTAAGGAATACGCTGAAAAAGCGGGTCTCGAGGATATTTCGCCGCACACATTGAGACATTCATTTGCAACGCATCTTTTACAGCATGGGGCAGATTCCCGTTCGGTTCAGGCGATGCTCGGACATGCCGACATTTCAACGACACAGATCTACACACACATTACCGACCAACATTTGCGGAAAACGTACCAGAAATTTCATCCTCGCTCCGGGTTTTTGAAAGACGGAAAAAAGTGAGATGTAAATAAGGAACTCCTGATGATAACAACATCTTGTGCCGGAAGAATTGGCGATATGTATATCTTGTTAGTCCGTTAAAAATCGTAGTTTGGAAGAATTCCCCCAACCGGTCAAATAACACAAATTATTGTAATAAGACTTAGTTCTCGGCTTGCCAGCGGATATGTTCTTGGATATTATGTGATATTTGCTAACTGACTCTGGGGATAGACCGTTAGGAGCAGTTGTTGATATTAAATGCAGGGGTGGTCGAGTGGTTAATGGCACTGGGCTGTAAACCCAGCGGAGTAATATCCTTCGTAGGTTCGAATCCTACCCCCTGCACCATTTTGAAAATTTTATTGGAGATCTAATGGGTCTCTTAAAGAAGCGAGAGTAGCTCAGTTGGTAGAGCATCAGCCTTCCAAGCTGAGGGTCGCGAGTTCGAGTCTCGTCTCTCGCTCCATTTTTTCGAGGCGCCCGAGTAGCTCAGGGGTAGAGCGCATCCTTGGTAAGGATGAGGGCATGGGTTCAAATCCCATCTCGGGCTTATAAATTTTTATATTTTTCGACTAGGAATTTTTTATATCTTACTGGAGAGGAACCGCAAATGAGCAAAGAGAAGTTTGACAGGAGTAAGCCGCACGTAAATATCGGGACGATAGGACACGTGGATCATGGGAAGACGACGTTGACGGCAGCGATCACGACTGTGTTGGCGAAAGGAAA
>JBBKXN010000046.1:0-3930 GCA_037969475.1 Pyrinomonadaceae bacterium
TACTTATTTTGAAACGATTGAAGAATTGAACGCATTTGAACCGCCGCCGTTTGTCGTGTGGGAAGTTACAGATCAAACATTTTTTTCCGGCGAAAATCTCGTGACTAAAACTTTTTCGGAAGTTCAGGACGAATTTCAAAGAATCCGTGAATTAGACTGAGCCACTTAAAATATAAAAAAGCGAGACCGTTTTCACTTAGATAAATGCTTCGCATAATAAATACGTTGATTAGATATATTATTTCGTTCGACTTACTTGCGGATAAAATTTGTCGTACGACGCGTTAATTTCCAGGTAGATCTGTGTTTCACGAGGAATCAGCGTTTTCCAATTCGCGCCGCCGCGTTTTATATAACCGGGAAGTTTGGCCGGATTAGAATTATAGCCGGAAGACATCAGTTCGGCGGGTGTTGCGATTCCATTTTGGATCGCCTGATAAACCGTTTCGCTTGAGATCAAATCATTCCAGGTCATTTGCATATAGAGCAGCATCGCTTCAGAAGCATTTACATGATTACGCATTCCATCGACAAAATCCGCCGTCAAACCGATCTGCGGGAACCGCGCACGCATCATTCGATAAGTCGACGGAATCATTTGAACCATTCCGCCCGCGCCCGCGCTGCTAACAGAATATTTGTATGTGTCGCCTTCGTTAAAAGCAAAGAGCGCAAAAACATCATTGAAAATTGTCAGGTGATATTCGTTTCGAAAGCGCCAGTGATCGATATGTTCGACGACCGCGAGACGCTCCGCCATATCAGTTACCTGGGGCGTGATGAACTGACCTTTTTTCCGAAGATTTTCACGCGCGATCTCGATCGTGTTTCGGACATAGAGATGACCGGCGTTGACGACTTCCGGCGTAACCATCCCTGGATGTGTTGATACATAGTACGCAATGTTTTGAAGGATTCCGTTATTTTCCCGTGGGTACTGAACCAGCAGAGGAAGATGCGCAGTATTTTTTTGATCAAAAATTATCACTGGCGTATTGACGCCATTTCCCCGAATTGTTCGAACCGTAATTGCTTTCCCCGTCGACGATACTGTCAAGAAATCATTCGCGCGCGACAAGAACAACTCTTTTGGAACCACTACGAAATCAATTTCTTTTGTATCAAGATCGTAAAATGCAAGTTTCACAACTTCGGTTAAGACAAATCCCTCCGACATGCCTGTGGCAATCGGGCGAGACTGCATCTGCCGTTTCGCTTCTTCAATTTTGCTTTTTATCTGCCCCAAACTTAATCGATGGACCGCTGCGGGAATATACATCGGTGATGGTGGGCCGGGATTGTTTTGCGGTTCCGAAATTCGATAAGGCGTCGGCTTTGGCGTCGACTCCTGTTTTGGGATATTGTCTGTAACTATAACGACTTTTTGCGGCGTCGGAGTTGGTTCGACAAACGATGCCAAATTAACAACGCGTTGTCTTGCCGATGAATCACCCGGAAGTTTATTTTGTGAAAATGAATGAACTGAAAAAACGGCGACGATCATTAATCCGGCAAAAACGTTATATTTCATAGTAATTCTTAATTTATTGGTTTCGTTTCGACGAGCGAGACTGAAAAGTGGATACTCTGGATGCACGCACGGATTTTGAAAACCGTACATATAAAGATTCGCCTATTTTGCAAACGGTTGTCAAATGAATTTCGGAAAAGTTATAAGTACTACAAGAATTCATTATGGATTGTGATGTTTCCGATTTTGTTGTAATCTCCTCTTTTGGTGATATTCGAATTGACGCTCCACGATCTACGATTAAGCAATAAAGATCAATAAATAGTTAAGTTAACAAGATGAATAAACTTTTCGGAACCGATGGAATTCGCGGCGAGGCGGGAGTCTTTCCGCTCGATAAACACACGATTTCAGTTATTGGACAATCGCTTGCGAAACAGTTTCGCAGGAAATTGGGGCGCGACGCTCGTTTTGTTATCGGAAGAGACACTCGCGAGTCCGGTATGTGGATCGAAAATGCGTTTTGCGCCGGAGCTGCGATTGAAAACGCGGAATGTAGTTCGGCAGGAGTTATTACGACACCGGGAGTTGCATTTCTTACGAAAATATTGGATTTTGATGCCGGAATCGTAATCAGCGCATCGCATAATCCTTTTGAGGACAATGGGATAAAAATATTTTCTCCGACGGGAAGAAAATTGGATGCGGAGGCCGAGCGTAGGATCGAGGAAGATATATTTAGTGATGATCATAAAGTATCCGCGGATAATTCGAAAATAATTGCAAATAAAATAATTGCAAACGATGAAGAAGTCCATTTCCAGGAACTATATCTGAATTACCTGATTGAAGAGTTTAAGACCTTGCAGCTTGAAAAGTTCAAAATGGTTATCGATTGTGCTAATGGAGCGGCTTCAGGCCTGGCTCCGAGGCTTTTTGAAACGTTCGGCGCCGAAACTGTCGTCATTAATAATCATCCTGACGGGAGAAACATCAACAAAAACTGCGGTTCGCTACATATTGAAAGCTTGCAGCGAAAGGTGGTGGAGGAAAAGGCAGATTTTGGCGTTGCGTTTGACGGAGACGCGGACCGCTCGCTCTTTGTTGACGAAAACGGCGCGTTTGTTGACGGCGACGCGGTCCTTTGGATCATGGCTCAGCATTTCCACTCGACTTACGACTTAGTTGACAATGCTATAGTTGCGACCGTGATGAGCAATATCGGGTTGGAATTGGCGCTAAATTCTAAAAACATAAAGCTTTTGCGAACTCCCGTGGGCGATAAATTCGTTTTGCGCGAACTTCTAGACACTGGTATAACGATCGGCGGCGAACAGTCGGGTCATATTATTTTTCCAAAGAAAAGTTTGGTCGGCGACGGAATGTTTACGACGCTTTACCTGCTGGAAGCGCTACGTTCAAACAAAAAGAGCCTCTCGGCAATGACCGAAGGGTTCACGCGGTTTCCGCAAATTTTGATAAACGTAAAGGTTCGCGAAAAACTGCCTTTTGAAAGTGTTCCGGAAATTTCAGATACAGCGAGGCAAGTCGAGAAAGCTTTGGGTGAAAGAGGTCGGCTGCTTCTTCGTTACTCGGGTACGGAAAATCTCGCACGGGTAATGATAGAAGGCGAAAGTCAGTCAGAAATTGAAGAACTGGCAAATCGCTTGGCTATGAAGGTTGAATCGAGTTTGGGTTGAGAAAAATATTTGTTTTGTTACATCGATGGAAAACGAAAGCCTGCAAGGAACAACAATTTAATGATGTATCGAAAGCGATTGACCGAAATCTCGTCAAAAATTTTGATTCACTCGGTTCATGGCTCTGCCTCGGCGATGCGATTGAAAAGTCTTTCCCGGAAATTATTCTGTCAGCGAAGTTTTGATCAATTCCAGTTAACGTTTAGGGTGAAAATCTCCGATTTTGCCTTGCCAGATTGTCGTCAAAAAGTTATAGTAAACAAACCGAAACGGTAGGTGTTACCTCCGTTTCCAGTGGTTGCTGGGGTGAGGACAGTAACTACGAATTGGCGGGTGCGGCACACTTCCACGTTGCTTCACCCGTTTTATTTTTAAACCCGATTTTGGTCAAATATTAGTTATTTTTCTTTATTCGATAAATTATGAAAACTGTTTCTGTGAAGCTCAAAGATAATTTTCATGAATATGAAATTGTGATTCAAAAAGATTCGATTGCGGAATCCGGCAATTGGGCGAGATCAAATCTTTCTCACGACACGTCGAAAATCGTGATCATTTCAAACAAAAAGGTTTTTGGACTTTACGGCAAACAAGTGACGGAAAGCCTTGTTGATGCGGGGTTTGAAGTTCATGTTTACCTAATGAGAGACGGAGAAGAATTCAAAAACCTCCGCGTGTTGGAAAGCGCACTTTATTTTCTTAGCGAATCAAAAATGACGAGAACCGATGCTGTAATCGCAATTGTAGGCGGGGTTGTTG
>JBBKXN010000047.1:0-15477 GCA_037969475.1 Pyrinomonadaceae bacterium
CCGCTGTCCGAAGCGCAAGCTAAACAAGAGGTAGTCGCCGAAGAAGTAAGAATCGAGAAGATCCGCACGCAGGAGCAAATTGCCGTTCAGGAACAGGAAGTTCTGCGTAAGCAAAACGAACTCGAAGCGACCATCGTGAAACAAGCTGCCGCCGAACGACAGGCGGCGGTTTTAAGAGCACAAGGTGAACAAGAATCTGCGATTCTTCAGGCCGAAGGTCGTAAACAGGCGGAGATCGCTCAAGCCGAAGCCGAAGCACAAAAACTACAGCGCGAGGGTGAAGGTCGTGCAAAGGCGGTCGAAGCTGAGGGTCGAGCCGAAGCCGAAAAAATTCGCGCTCTTGGTTTGGCAGAAGCGGAAAAACTCGAAGCGGCAGGTCTTGCAGAAGCAAAGGCGATAGAAGCACAGGGTCTTGCGGAAGCAAAGGCGATCATGGAAAAGGCCGCCGCATGGCGCGAATTCAATGACGCCGCTCGTTTGCAAACGATTCTCGAAAAACTTCCGGAGATCATTTCTTCATCCGCGCCAGTATTTAAGGCAATTGCCGAGCCGCTCGGATCTATCGATAAGGTTGTGATGATCGATAACGGAAACGGTGGTGGCGGTAAAAACGGAAATAGTTCGGGGTTGAACCGTTTTGCCGAAACGACTCCCAATCTGATCTTTAATCTGTTGCAGCAAATGCAGGCACTCGGTTTGAGTTTGCCAGAGATACTTTCCCAGCTCGGTGTCGAGACTGACAAGGACGGAAAATTCTCGCTGTCTTCAAATGGGGATAAAAAGGATGAAACGAAAAAAGTCGCGTCGGAAGATGCGAATCGCGAACTCATTGAACGAGACAAAGAGTAAATAGAGGTGTTGACCGGGAGCGTCGACCTAAGGGTCACGCTCCCGGCATACTTTCATTTGACTAACCCAAACAGTTTCCATATAATTTTGAGTTTTCGACCAGTGAAAAAGAATTCACACGGGATCGAAGGAGATCACATAACGAAATGAGTTTTGCAATTATCAAAACAGGCGGCAAGCAGTTTAACGTTGAAGACGGGCAGTCGATTCGTGTGCCGAGTATTAATGCGGAAGCGGGCGACAAAATTGAAATCGAGGCAATTGTAACCGGCGACGGTAAGAAAACGAGCCTCGACGGTGCGAAGGTAAAGGCAACTGTAATCAATCACGGTCGTGCCCAAAAGATCATCGTTTTCAAAAAGAAACGCCGTAAGGGATATAAACGGACACAGGGTCACCGCCAGGGTTATACCGAAATTAAGATTGACAAGATTTAGGAGGCAGCGATTCCAGATTCCCAATTCGAGATCCTGATTGTTATTACAGTTTTGAATCTTGAATTTTGAATTTTGAATCCGAAATAAGATATGGCACATAAGAAAGGCGTAGGATCATCAAGAAACGGTCGCGATTCGAATCCGAAAATGCTGGGGCTCAAGAAGTTTGGCGGGCAAACGGTGCGCGGCGGAAATATCTTGGCTCGTCAGCGTGGAACGAAATGGAAGCCGGGCAACAATGTCGGGCGCGGAAAAGACGATACTCTTTTTACAACCATTGACGGGATCGTGAAATTCGAAAACAAAGGACGCAAAGGAAAATTCATCAGCGTATATCCCGAAGGTGCTCCCGAACTTGAATTAAAAGCTGCGTAAAGACTCCGGCAGAAGATTTATCGAAAACTGACTTTGGCACTATGGCCGAAGTCAGTTTTTTTGTGTTTTTAAAGATCAGAATCTGCTTCCGAAAAGTTTTTTTCATTAATTCAAAAAAACTTTCGTGGAAATCAAAAATGTTTAATCGTTGTCGTCAAGAATGTTCCGCGGTTTTCCACAGAGATATCCACAGGATGCCCGTAAAATAAGGCCAATAGTTAAAGTGTTTTCTACTTGACTTCCGAGAAATCGGGTATAATATACATCCATAAGTCGAAATTGCTACGGGGATTTTGACCGATTGAAAGAGAGGCAAACAGAGGCGGTGACGCATTGTTTGAGAGCAACATTATCTTAGCGGAAAGTAGTTGCTATTACGCTTTTTATCGAAGCCGAAAGGCTTTGCTGGAGGAAATCTTCGGATTTCTGAGTTATTTGGATAAAAACAAATAACACCTTAATGGAAAGATCATCCATAAAGGGAGCATAAGTCGCTCATTGCTTCGGCATTGAGCCTCGTTGCCGGGAACGTAACCGGTGGTGGAGGAAAAGCCACCTCAACAAAGACCTAAAGGCACAGCATCTTCGGATGTAACAAGATGAGTAATCATTTTGAGTGCTGACCGGAAAGGACAGACCGCTTGTTTGATTCGGGATACAAAATCGGCAATGAAGCGTGTACATGTGACATTGCCAACCTTTTCTAGAACACTTCGGTGTTTGAAGAAAAAAGAAAATGCCGATTAGATTTATCTGATCGGCATTTTTCTTTTTCTGAAAGTAAAACCGGCTGTTAGCCTGTTTTGACAGACTAACGGTCTGTCTTGGATAATGCGACCAATTCTGCCCCAACGTTCTCTTGATCAATCCAATTGCCAGCCATCAACGGAAACTCTACAATTACATCTTATGTTTATTGACCGCGTAAAAATTCGTGTTTCGGCCGGTGACGGCGGTGATGGAGTAACTGCCTTTCGACGCGAAAAATTTGTCGCTCGCGGAGGTCCGAATGGAGGCGATGGAGGAAAAGGCGGCGATGTCTGGATCGAATCCGATGGCAATGTCACTACACTTTTGCATTTACGTTATAACCCCGAACACAAAGCCGATCGCGGCAGACACGGGGAAGGTTCAAACAAATACGGCAAAGATGGTGCGAACAAAATAATTAGGGTTCCGGTCGGCACGGAAGTATTTGATACTTCGAACGGCAAAATGATTTTTGATTTCACTGAAGACGGACAGAGATTTTTGTTAGCCGAAGGCGGGCGCGGAGGTTTTGGCAACACGCATTTTAAGAGTTCGACAAATCAGGCTCCGCGCTACCATCAAGATGGAGGCGAAGGTGAACATCACGAATTCCAACTCGAACTAAAACTTCTCGCCGATGTCGGTCTTCTTGGATTTCCAAACGCCGGAAAATCTACATTGATCTCGGTGATTTCTGCCGCAAAACCAAAAATCGCCGATTACCCTTTCACAACGCTTGAACCGCATTTAGGAGTCGTTGAAGTAAGTGAATATAAAACGTTTGTGGTCGCTGACATTCCCGGGATTATCGAGGGCGCATCCGACGGGGCGGGATTGGGAGACAGATTCCTGCGCCACGTAGAACGGACAAAATTGCTATTGCATCTGGTAGATGTTTCGTCAATTTCGGGACGTGACCCGGTCGACGATTACGAAACTATTAACCGCGAACTTGAGAACTATGATGAAGAACTGGCAAGACGGCCTCAGATCGTTGTCGCCACAAAACTCGATGCTCTCGATGAACCGGAGCGGCTGGATGACCTAAGGAAAAAAGCTAAGGCGGACGGGAAACCATTTTTTGAGATCTCTGCGGTTACGAGGCAGGGCACAAGAGAATTGGTTTTTGCGGTCTCTGAGAGACTAGACGAAATAAAGAAGACTGAAATTGACCTGAATAAAGATGACGATTTTGATGGATGAATTGAAGAATAATCTCCCGGAGGACGCGCTACATTTTGCGGACTTCCCTGAGGTTATTTTTTTTGACGAGTTTTACGACCACGTTGAAATTCTTGAAGGTGCGGTGATTACCGAATTTGAGACAGACGGTACTATTGAAATGTGGCTAGAGTTTGAATTTCGGGATAACAAGTTTTTTATAAATAATCGCTTTGGCGATTACTGGTTTTATGTCGCGGATTTAGAATGCCCGGAAGAGATCCTATTGGAAATCGCAAATCATTTTCGAGGGATTTTGGAAAAGGACAAAGAAGTTTAGCCAGAGAGGGCATTGAGGCAGATTTTCATTGATACGTTTTCTATTTATGCACACAACCTATACGTTTAGCTCTTTTGGGCATCAATATTTCCCCCAGTTCTCAGTTTCCACTGTGGTCTCGGTGGTGAAACTTCGATGAAAAGAATCGCATATTACGGCGGCAGCTTTGATCCCGTTCATCTGGGGCATTTGAAAATAGCGGGTAAACTCAGCGATCTATTTGATCTGGATGAATTCGTTTTCATTCCTGCTTTTCACGCACCTCATAAGACACGATCAAAACCAACTTCCGCATATCATCGCTATGCGACGCTTTGCTTGGCTACCCGGGATAGGCCGAATGTAAAAGTTTCAAAAATGGAACTCGAAGTACCCGAAAAACCATATACATTTGAAACACTCACGAAGATTCAAAAGAAAAACCCGAACGACGAAATTTTCTTCGTAATGGGCGCCGATTCGTGGGAAGAAATAACGACCTGGAAAGAATGGGAAAAGGTCTTAACGATCGTAAACATAATTGTCGTCACGCGTCCGGGATTTGAAATTGTCTTTTCACACGTGACCGATGCGATTCGTGAGCGAATCGTTGACAAGAGAATGGACAATCCAAAAACCAAAGACCAAACACCAAAAACGAAATCTATCTTCATCACCGACGCGGTTCAAATAGACATTTCATCGACTGCCATCCGCAAAGCCGTTGGCGCAGGTAAAACCGACTGGAACAAACTCGTTTCCAGCGAAGTTGCGAAATACATTAAGAAATATGACCTTTACACCTCATAGATTCTTGCGGTTTCACTTTAAATATCCGATTATTAAGAAACTCTATGGAAGTATCAAAAGATAAGTCGCTCTCGCGTGAGAGTGTAACCGAAACGATTACCATCGCTGAAGAAAGGACTACTCCCTTTGACGATCTGGATGAAGAAGCCAAACTTGCCCTTGCCTGTGCGTCTGAGAAAAAGGCGCTGAATCTGGTTGCCCTTGATCTCAGGGAAATCACAAGTTTTGCGGAATTCTTTTTGATCGCAAGCGGCACAAACCAAAGACAGGTGCAGGCGATCGCCGACGAGATCACTCAAAAACTAAAGAAAAAGACCAAACTTAAAGCAATTCGTGTAGAAGGTTATCAAACCGCCGATTGGATCCTCCTTGATTACGGCGATTTTATTTTTCACGTTTTTAACGAGGAATCACGGACGTTTTATGATCTCGAAAGACTTTGGCGGGATGCAAAACGCGTCGAATTGCCGGAAGACCTGTAGAAGAGTTACACCGTAATGGTCGCTATAGAAGTTTTTTCGGTTTGCTTTCATTTATTATGACTTTGAAATTTCTCAGTATCGCTCTGCTTTTAATGGCCTCGATATCCACTTTTTCTCAAGAATTACCGCCGATCGAAAACGGCGTCTCTCAAAAACTTGCGATATGGCGCGCTGCAAACTATCGGGACGTTCGCTACAAACTAAACCTCATCATCGAAAAAAAGGCACCGACGCTAAAAGGAACTATCGAGATTTCGCTGCAAAGTAAATCCAACAAAATTATTCTTGATTGGCGAACGATCAAAGGCAGTGAAAATCTTTCGAAAATATCAAACGTCTCGATAAACGGTAAATCCCTCATACTAAACCCGAAACAACCCGGCGCCCCCGTTACAAGACCGCTTGTATATGACCATTCAAATGAGCATTTGATATTTGCAGAAGGAGTGATAATAGGTGAAAACGTTATAAAACTCGATTTTGAATCCCCTATCTTAACTTCGGGCGGAGCGATCACACGCTACATTGATAAAGAAGACGGTGCGGAATATATATATTCGCTGTTCGTCCCATCCGACGCAAGCACGGCGTTTCCCGTTTTTGACCAACCTGATTTGAAAGCTCGGTTTAAATTTTCTGTTTACAAACCTGATTCGTGGAAAGCGAAGATAATTACCAATATCGGAGCTGGCAACATATCAAGTTCGAAAATTGGATATTCAACTTTTGATTTTGATGAAACACCTCCTATCAGCACTTATGTTTTTGCTTTTGCAATTGGAGAATTTTCACAATTTTTGGAAGGAGTTAAAGAGCCTAATCCAAGTGATAAACAGATATTTAATGCTATGTATCCGAATGGAGGTAATCAAAATCCTGAAAGACTTTCTTTTGTCTATGTCCGCAAATCGCAAGCCGAGAAATTCAAACCGCACGCTGAAGAAGTTTTTCGGCTAAATCGGGAAACAATTAAATACTTGGAAGATTATTTTGATTACAAATTTCCTTTTCCGAAATACGATCTGGTATTGATTCCCGAATTTCCGTTTGGCGGGATGGAACACGCGGGGGCGACTTTTTTACGGGAGAGCGCCGTTATTTTCCCGACCGAACCGACAGCTAACAATTACATTTCACGTGCGAATCTGATATTTCACGAAAACGCTCATCAATGGTTTGGCGATACGGTTACGATGAAATGGTTTGACGACCTATGGCTCAAAGAAGGCTTTGCGACATTTATGGCGTACAAAGCGATGGAAAAAGTCTTGCCGCAATATAATGCGTGGAAAGTTTTCTACGAACGCACCAAACCGCTCGCCTATCAAACCGACGTCACACGCGGTACAACACCGATCTATCAGGAAATCCCAAACCTAAACTCCGCCAAATCCGCTTATGGAAACATTGTCTATCAAAAAGCACCCGGATTCTTAAGACAAGCCGAATTTTATCTTGGCGAAAAAGACTTCCAAACGGCAGTTCGTGCATTTTTGAAAAAACACGAATTCGCAAACGCAGAATGGTCAGATCTAGTAGGTGAGTTTGAAAATGCGAGCGGAAGACAATTGAATTTGTGGGCAAAAGAATGGGTGATTCAACGTGGTGTTCCCGTTTACCGTCCGGAAATCAAAGAGAGTGGAAATGGATTTGAACTGAAGATAGCTCAACGAGATGTCTTGAATGAGAACAAAAGCTGGAATACAAAGTTTCAGGTAAAAGTCGTTGAAAATCCGGGAAAGGTCGATGAATCGTTTACAAAGACTTTGGATTATTCGCAAGAGAATAGTTACAACGCCGGTTTTGGTCGCGGCTCATCGGAAAAAATGAATCTTGTGTATGTTTTCCCAAACTACCAAGATTACGGGTACGGGATTTTCCTTCTCGATGAGAAAAGCAAGAAATACATCCTCAAAAATATCCAAAATGAAAAAGATGATTTCCTGCGTTCGATGATGTGGGGATCGCTTTGGGATTCGGTGAGATTTTCAGAACTTTCGCCGATCGAATATATAAATCTCGCAATAAATCAGGCTGCCAGGGAAAAGGACGTGACGACGATCAGCTCGATCCTCGCTCGTGTTAACACGGCTTTTACTTACTATCTAAGCGAACGCCAGCAGGCGGAGCTCGCCCCCAGACTAGAAAAACTATTCGTCAAGGAAATGAATTCAAAAAGTCGTGAAAGACAGATTACCTTCTATAGAGCATTTCTGAACATCGCTTCAACACCAAAGGCTCAAGCAATTTTGAAATCCTTCCTAAATGCGATCGAGAAAGAATCGAAGGTTCCAAAAAAAAAATCGGCTTCAGAAGATTTACCTGAGCTTCCCTTGAGAACAAAAGATAAATTCGACATCGTTACAAAGCTAATAATTTTGGGAGACAAAGATGCAAGGAAATTGCTAGCCAGACTCGAAAAAACGGAAACCGATGATGATGCAAAGCGATACGCCTATGCAGCAAAAGCGGGATTCGCACCCAAAGAAAACAAGGCTAGATTCTGGGAAGATTTCGTAAATAATAAAGAAATTTCAGAAAGTTGGATCGAGGAAGCAATCGACGTTTGGAATTCGCCTAGCCAAGCAGCGCTTACCTTGCCATACCTCGAAAAAGCGTTGGCGGAATTACCAAATTTGAAACGCAATCGAAAGATATTCTTTGTAAATGGATGGCTTTCCGCCTTTATCGGCGGACAGAAAAATGAAGCGGCATTAAGAATTGTAAATAAGTTTCTCGCCGATAACCCCGAATTGGACCTCGACCTAAAGAGAAAAATTCTCGAAGTGCTTGATGGTTTAGAACGAGCGGTCGCGATTCGGAAGAAATACAGCATTTAGAAAGGCAAGGAAACAGAAAAAAAGAATGAGGCGGGATTTGAATACTCATTCTTTTTTGTCTGCGCTTGTAAAAAAGGCGTAGCCTGGCTAGCGATTTTGCCATTCTTATGTGTAAACGGGTTTCTGAAGAAAAGGGACATTTTTCCGGATAAGAAATTTTCTACTCTTTTTTTTATGCGCTATAATCGTAATTGTTAAATCCAAAACGCAGATCGAATATGTCCAGATGCGACACGCATCAAGTAACAAGATTATTGATTCAATGGAGCGAAGGAAATGATCTTGCTCTGGAGGAGTTAATGCCGCTCGTCTACGACGAACTTCGCAGGATGGCGCGCCGGCATATGAGCGGGCAAAATAAGGGGCATACTTTCCAGACTACGGAATTGATCCATGAAGCGTATTTAAAGCTTGCGAATAACGAGGATAAAAATTGGAATAACCGTGCGCACTTTTTTGGGGTCGCTTCAAAGGCAATGCGACACATTTTGGTTGATTATGCCCGTGCGAAACGGGTTCAAAAACGCGGCGGCTCCGCAAGAAGAGTCACATTTGATGAAAGTGCGGTCGTATCAAAAAACGATTCGGGTGGGATTCTCGACCTGGATGAAGCGTTAACAGCACTGAGTGCATTCGACGAACGAAAAAGCAGTATTGTTGAAATGAAGTTTTTTGGCGGCCTGACAATTGACGAAATTGCGAAAGTCCTAAAGGTGTCGTCTAAAACCGTCAAGCGGGATTGGAGTTTCGCCAGAAATTGGCTGCTTAAAGTGCTTTCTCAGCAATATTAAGAACCCGAATTTTTTTCGCTAAAAATGGATTCTGAAAGATTCAAAAAACTCGAAGAAATTTATCACTCTGTTTTAGGTGTTGCACCCGAAGAGCGAAAGTTATTTCTGGAAGATAAATGCGGCGAAGATGTTGATCTGATAAGAGAGGTCAACGAAATGCTTGCATTTGAACTGGACTTGGACAGCTTTATCGACAATTCGCCGGGCAGTCTGGTCGCCGAGATATTTTCAAAGGAAGGGAATTCCAAGAATCTTATTAACCAAGACATCGGGCATTACCAAGTACAGAAAATTCTGGGTGAAGGCGGAATGGGAACGGTTTATTTAGCCCGTGATTCAAAACTCGCTCGCCTCGTCGCGCTAAAAGTACTTCCATCGGAAATGGTCGAAAATAAGGACCGTGTCCAGAGATTTATCCACGAAGCACGTGCTGCATCAGCCTTAAATCATCCCCACATAATGACCATCTATGAGATCGATCAATTTCAACTCGAGAATGGTGAGATGATCCATTATATTTCGATGGAATATATAGAAGGCACGACGCTGCAAGATTTGATCTATCGGAAAAAGACACCGATAAAGGAATTACTAAAATATCTCACTCAATCTTTGAGGGGTCTGGTTAAAGCTCATTCCGCCGGTATCATACACCGGGATCTGAAACCCGAAAACATAATGGTTACGAGTGACGGTTATGCAAAGATCCTTGATTTCGGTTTGGCAAAGCTTACCGACAAGGAATCCGAACTCAATAAACTTCAGGAACACAAATCCAGACCCGGCGTAATTTTAGGAACACTTGGATATATGTCTCCCGAACAGGCAAAGGGAAAGAGGAAAATCGACGAAAGATCCGATATTTTTTCTTTTGGCTGCATATTGTATGAGGCAATTACAAAACAACAGGCGTTCGGGTCGGAAACTACGATAGATTCCCTACACAAGATCATTCATTCTGATCCGATTCCTATAACTGACTTTCTGCCGGAGATATCGGTCGAATTAAAGGACCTAATTGAGAAATGCCTTCAAAAAAATCCCGATGAAAGATTTAGAAACACGGGAGATATCGAGACTATCCTGCAAAATCTTCTGACCAAAGATTTCGACGAAGTAAACTATGAGACTTCGCCTGAGAAACAAAAGACCGCGATCTTTGACAACCTAACTACCCATCCGACGATTTCGCAACAATTTTCCGAGCAGCGTCGACAAGTCACAGTAATGTTTGGGGATGTTTCAGCTATTTCGGAGACCTTAGACGATCTCGATCCGGAAGAATCTGCCGAAATCATGGACGGTCTATGGGATTTTCTGGACGAAGTAGTAGTTTCAGGCGGGGGGAGAGTCGGTGAAAGGTTGACCGACACATTTATAGCGCTATGGGGGACGGACGCCGCCCAAGAAAGCGATCCCGAAAAGGCTGTTCGCACATCCTTTGAACTGCAAAAAGAGCTTCGGAATTATTTTAGTAAAAACTTAAGCCGAGAGATCGATCTTTTGGAGATCGAGAAAGAGAAGTTTGAGCAAGCTAACTTCTTAAAAATCGGAATCAGCACGGGAACAATTTTGTTGGGTCAAAGCAAAGCTACCCAGGAATTCATGACCAGCGGTTCGGCTGTGAACATTGCAAAACGATTGCTTTCAGTCGCGCGGTTTGGTGAGATCTTGATTTCGCATGAGACATATCGTCACATACGGGGAGTTTTTGAAGTTCGTGAAGTCCAACAAAAAGTCAAGCAATTATTTAGCAGGAAAAATCAAGAGAGAAAGGTTTACTCGGTAGAAAGCATTAAACCACGGTCGTTTAGGATTGAATCACGCGGTGTGGAAGGCATCGAGACTATTATAATAGGACGCGAAGCCGAACTTTCAAAAATGCTTAGTTCGCTCGATGAGGTTTCGGAAGACAATGAACTTCAGACAATAACTATTGTTGGGGAAGCTGGTTTGGGGAAATCACGCCTCCTTTTCGAATTTCAAGATCGTATCGAACTCCTTCCTGAAAAGTATTACATCTTCAGGGCTCGGGCGCTTGAAACCATGCTGGGTCTTCCGTTTGCACTTGTCAGAGATCTGTTTTCTTTCCGTTTTAAAATTCAGGAGAGCGATTCCAACGAAGTAACTCGCGAAAAATTTACCCGTGGGATCCTCGAAATTACCGCTGATACGCCGGGTACCTTTGGAAATAATGACGAGGCCGAAATGAAAGTTGATTTCATCGGGCAATTGATAGGGTTCGATTTCTCCGATTCGCCCTACATCAAAAGAATAAAAGACGATGAAAAACAAATTCAAAGCCGCGCTTTAAATTATTCGGCGCAGTTTTTCGGTGCGGTTTCCCGTAAATTTCCACTGATAATATTTTTAGACGATTTACACTGGGCAGATGATCAATCGATTG
This sequence comes from Pyrinomonadaceae bacterium, assembly GCA_037969475.1. Classification (GTDB taxonomy): domain Bacteria; phylum Acidobacteriota; class Blastocatellia; order Pyrinomonadales; family Pyrinomonadaceae; genus Aridibacter. The sequence goes on from JBBKXN010000047.1 coordinate 11,222, forward strand.
ATTTTTTTGATTTTGTCGCTAGAAGATGTCGCAAAGAGGCCATATTAATTACAGAATGCACCCGTCCTATACTTTTTGAAAGGAGGCCGCATTGGGGAGAAGGGGAAGAGACCCGAATGCGGCTCGATCTTCAACATCTAACCAAGCGGGAAAGTCGTAAGTTAATCGAAAATATCCTGCAGAAGACGCGTGAGATCCCAAACCAGTTGAAAGATTTGTTAATTTCGAACGCTGAGGGAAACCCATTTTATGTTGAAGAGTTGATAAAAATGTTGGTCGAGCAAGGCGTTATTGGCACAACCAAAGAGGAATGGACGATCGACACAAATCGCCTTGGAGAAATCTCGATCCCGCCGACCCTGAAGGGCGTCTTGGAATCGAGGCTTGATAAATTGTCCGTCTGGGAACGGCGCATTTTGCAAAGGGCTTCGATCATTGGCAGAGAATTTTGGGATAGTGCTTTGAAGAATTTCGAATCGGAGATAAATGTTCCCGTCGTATTAGACTCCCTTCGCAAAAAAGAATTGTTGTTTAGGAAAGAAAATTCGGCTTTTGACGACGCAAACGAATATACCTTCAAACATGCAGTTTTACGAGATGTGACTTATGACACTGTGCTGCTGGATGAACGTCGGAAGTGGCATTCTGAAACGGCCGAGTGGCTGATCGAAACCGGAGGCGAACGCAAGAAAGAATATTTGTCAACGATCGCCGAACATTTTGAAAAGGCTCAGGAACTCGACAAATCTGCGGAATGGTTTGGAAAAGCAGGTGAACAGGACTTGAAAAGTTTTGCTTCCGAAGCCGCTGAAATCCATTTCAGCAAAGCGTTGGATTACCGACAATCGCAATTTACCCAGGATGAATCCGATCATCTGGGGCACGAGTTTATCCTGAAATGGAAAAACGGTTTGGGGCGAGCTTTCTATAACCAAGCCAAATTTTCTGAGTCGATTAGTGCCTATGAAGAAATGCTCGAAATTGCTGAAAATTTGGATGATGATTTGTCTCAGGCTACTGCCTGGCGGGGATTGAGCATTTCTCAATTTGAAAATGGTGAAACCCGAAGTTCGCTCGAAAGTGCAAAAAAGGTTGTTGCCTTAATGGAAGATCCAGATTTAGGGATAGAATCTAGGTTCGTACTGGCGAGTGGTTTGTATCGTCAAGGCAGAGCCCTGATGTCACTGGGACAATTTCAAGAAGCCATTTCATGTGCCGAGAAGGTGTTCGAGATTTCCGAAGAATTCGATGATGAAAATTCAGTCGCCAAGGCAAACAGTCTGCACCTTTTATCGGGTTCATACATGATGTTGGGAAATCTAAAGGACGCCAAAAAGTTTGAAGAAAGAGAAATAGAGATTTCACGTAAATCGGGTGATAAAAGAACTGTCGGCAATGGATTAAACAGCTTAGGCGTGATTTCTCATATGCAGGGGCAAGCGGAGAGAGCGATCGAATATTACAATGAGGCACTTGAAATTGCGCGTGAGATGGATAACAAATCAGGCGAAATAATGATTCTTAGTAATATCGGGGGAGCGAAGGTGTCTCTTGGCAAATATATACCTGCGGAGGAAGAATTAAAAAAGCTGATCAAAGAAGTAGGGGAAAAAGGACACTTTTTGCTCTACGAAATGTATAGATTTTTGACCGAGGCACTAATTGGTCAAGATAAGTTTCACGAGGCTCTGGAAACTGCAAACAAAACCTTCTTGTTTTCAGTAGAAACCGAGAACCAGGAAGCTACTGGCGAGGCTTGGCGGGTATTGGGAATTGTTTCCGCCTGTCTGAAAAGTGACATCTTGATCGGAGAAGAAAAGTTTTCTGCTGCATACTGCTTTGAAAAAAGTATACAAACATTTATTGAAAGTAATCTGGAATCCAACTATGCTAAAGCGCTAAACAATTTCGCACAGTACAATTTGAATATCGGAAATATCCAACAGGCAGAAGATCTCTTTAGAAACGAAAAGGAAATTTCGGACCGTCTGGATATAAATACGGAAGCGAATTGTTTATATTTTAGGAACCAGAATATAAACTGAAAAACTATGGAATATTCAGCAACCACATTAAACTTAGCCTCCATTATTGAGCATCATGCGCGCCTGACTCCAAAAAAGGAAGCCGTGATATATGGAGAAAGCCGAATCCAATTTGACACGCTGAATTCTTATGCGAATCGGGTTGCAAACGCACTAGTGGAGATGGGAATTGGTCCTGGCGATAAGGTCGCCTTGAGTTGTCCTAATTTGCCCTATTTTCCAATTGTTTATTATGGAATTTTGAAGGCGGGTGCGGTCGTTGTGCCGTTGTGTGTTCTGTTTAAACCTCGTGAAATTAAATACCATCTCGAAGATTCGGATGCAAAGGCAATTTTTGTGTTTGAAGGTACGGACGAATTGCCGATGAGCAAGATGGCAAAAGAAGCCTTTGATCAGGTCGACACGTGCAAACATCTTGTCGTTATGTGCCATGAACCCTCGATGAAATCGCCGATCGAAGGACACCGGACTTTGACGCAAATCACCGTCGAGAAATATCCCGAATTTGAAACCGCTCCGACAAAGCCTGATGATACCGCCGCGATACTCTACACTTCCGGAACTACCGGGCAGCCAAAAGGCGCCGAGCTTACGCACATGAACATCTTGCAGAATGCAATAACGACATACAGCATCCATCTTCCGATGCTGGATTTTACGGACGGTGTAGAGAAATCCTGTTTGATAACACTGCCTCTTTTCCATACGACAGGCCAAACCGTGCAGATGAACACCAACCTTTACGGTGGAAATAAGGTTGTTTTACTCCCGCGTTTTGAGCCTCAATCTACGCTCAAGGCAATGGTAGACGAAAAAATAAATTTCTGGACGGGTGTTCCAACGATGTATTGGGCTTTGCTGAAGTATGTTGAGGAAAACAAAATTGATGTCAGCCATATAGCAGAACACTTAAAGGTTTGCTCCTCAGGGGGCGCACCGATGCCGGTCGAAGTGATGAAAGAATTCGAGCGCGTTTTTGGTGTACGTGTGTTGGAAGGATATGGTCTTTCTGAAACATCCCCGCTTGCAACATTCAATCATTTTTCTAAACCGTCAAAACCCGGGTTTGTCGGGCAAAGTATTTTTGGCGTCAAGGTAAAATGTGTCGATGAAAATGATGTCGAAGTTCCCGCGGGCACACCCGGAGAGATAGTTATCCGGGGAAATAATGTAATGAAAGGCTATTATAAAAGGCCCGAAGCAACGGCTGAAGCCTTTCGTAACGGATGGTTTCATTCCGGTGATATAGGAATAATGGATGAAGATGGTGATCTGCAGATCGTTGACCGCATGAAGGATATGATTCTTCGCGGAGGCTACAACATTTATCCGAGAGAACTCGAAGAAGTTATCATGACGCACGAAGCCGTCTCGCTAGTCGCCGTGATCGGAGTGCCCGATAACAAAATGGGCGAGGAGGTGAAAGCATTTGTTGTCAAGAAACAGGGCGCGGATTTAGATGAGAAAGAATTTATCGGCTGGTGCAAAGAACAGTTTGCAGCCAACAAATACCCGCGTTTTGTTGAGTTTAGAGACGAGCTGCCGATCGGCGGAACGGGTAAAATTTTTAAACGCGCTCTAAAGGAAGAGGTTGCGGGTGAAAGTTAAATTATTATTTTTCGGCGCAACGGCCGCTTCTGCCGGCGTACGAGAAACGGAAATTTCGCTGACCGATGACGTCCAGGCCGACCGTGCGTTTGAATCGATCTTCGCCGAATTTCCGAATCTCGCAAAAAACCACGATAAAAAATCGCTCCATTTTTCGGTAAATCAAGAGTATGCCTCCGGGACTGAAACTATAAACGAAGGCGACGAATTGGCCGTGTTTACTGCAGTTTCAGGCGGATAAACTCAATCTAGTTGGCCACGATTAACCGGATTAGTGCTGTTTCTATAGTGCAAATCCCGTCTTTCCCGTTTCCACATTATGACTGATTTTTATGAGCTCTCAGATAAGAACCTCGACATCGGCGAGATCGCCAGACGCGTTGTTCCCTCTGCATGCGGCGCGACCGTTACGCTCGACGGCTACGTAAGGCAATTCACAAAAGGTCGCGAAACCGAATACCTTGTCTATGAAGCTTATGAACCAATGGCGCTCAAGGAAATGGAAAAGTTGATCGCAAACGCCCGCGAGAAATTCGACATTGCAAATGTCGGAATCGTTCACCGTTTGGGAAAACTCGAAATCGGCGAAACAAGTGTTGTGAT
>JBBKXN010000048.1:0-111861 GCA_037969475.1 Pyrinomonadaceae bacterium
CGTTAAGACTGATACCGGAATAGTCATGGGAACGGTTTCTTATATGTCACCAGAGCAGGCTCGCGGAATTAAGGTTGATAAACGAACGGACATCTTTAGTTTTGGAGTATTAATGTATGAGATACTCACCGGGAAATTGCCTTTTGAGGGAGAAACCATCAGCGATCTGTTGGTGGCAATTTTAGAAAAAGAACCGGTTCCACTCACCCGTTATGCACCGGACACTCCAGGTGAGTTACAGCAGATGATTGCCAAGGCGATTCGCAAAGATAGGGATGAGCGATATCAGACAATGAAAAGTCTTTTAGCTGATTTGAAAACACTGAAATCAGAACTGGAGTTGTCGGAGAAACTTGAGCGAACAGAAAGTCCAGATTCCGGAAATGGAATAAAGACCAAAGAAGTTGGATCGGAAACATCTGAAACAAGCCCTGCACAAGCGACAATTGCCGCGACTTCAAAATATAGGCATCTCCTTAAGAACCGCTTAGTTATTGTTCCGGCACTTTTAGGATTAGTAATCACATCTGTTTTAGTCGGCTACTATTTTTATTCAAACTCGGCCAAAGCCTCGATTCTGACAGATAAAGATGTCATTTTGATTACGGATTTTGAGAACAAGACGGGAGAAGAGATCTTTGACGGCACTCTCAAACAAGGACTGACAATGGCTCTTCAACAGTCACCGTTCTTGAGCATCTTTCCGGATGTACAGGCCCGCACAACCCTAAAGTTGATGAAGCGTGACCCTGATGTGAAGATCACAAAAGAACTCGGGAGGGAGATCAGCCAGAGGGAAGGCTTAAAGGCATTTGTTAGCGGGACGCTTTCAAAACTCGGCAGCGCATATGTTCTAGGACTTGAGGTAATCAACGCCGAATCGGGAGAGACGATTGCCTCTGTCCAAGCTCAGGCGGATGCAGATGACCAGAAGAACATTTTAGATGCCGTTTCGAAAGCCGCAACCGAGTTGCGCGGAAAGCTGGGAGAATCGCTGTCTGAGATCGAGAAATTTGACAAACCACTGGCGGATGTAACTACTTCGTCGCTGGAGGCATTAAAGGCTTATGCAATAGGATCTGAGAGTATAACGAAGGGCGATTTCGACGGCGGTATTCAGCACTATAAAAGAGCGACAGAGATCGATCCGGACTTTGCCGCAGCCTATAACAACCTATCATCCGCTTATTGGAGCAGCTCACAATTTGAATTAGCGAAAGAAGCGGCAAAGAAGGCTTTTGAAATGCGGGAAGGGTTGTCAGAACGTGAAAAATTGTGGGTTGCTGATATGTATTACGCCAACGTCACAAACGAATTACATAAATCAATTGAAGTGTTGAATCTTTTGAAAACAACTTTTCCTCGCGCATCGACGAGTGATCTCGGACTTACATATCGGGAAATCGGAGAACATGAAAAAGCGCTTACAGAAGCACTAATTGCTGTAAAGCGTTTCCCGGATGGCCTATTTTCCAATGGGGGTTTAGCAAACACATACCTCTTGCTGAATCGTTATGCAGAAGCTAGAAAGACGGTGAAAGTATTTCAAAAGAAAACCGATAGCGACGGTCCTAATCACCAGCTGTATCAAATCGCATTTATCGAAAACGATGAAGCTGAAATGCAAAGACAGCTTGAGGCGATGAAGGGAAAACCTTGGGCCCATTACATACCTCAAATGCAAGCATCGGCAGCGTCATATCGGGGACAGTGGGCGAAGGCGCAGGAGTTTTACAGTCAGGCAGTTTCTCTCGCAGAGCAAAACAATAACAAAGGGCTTCAGTCGCTTCGTCTTGGCGGTCAAGCATTAACAGCTTCAGTTTTTCGAAAGTGCACTGAGACCCGATCGTTAACAGAAGATTCACTTGGACTCGCACGGAACCGGCACACAATTAGTTGGGTCGCTCTTGCTTTAGGCCGTTGTGGAGACACCTCTAAGGTTCATTCTTTGATAAATGAACTAAAAGAGAAATATCCAAAGGGGACACTCGTTAATGGTTTATGGCTGCCAACGATAAAAGCTGTCATCGAAATAAATAAAGGCAATGCAAGTGAAGCCGTCACGTTACTGGAAACGGCGAAACGCTATGAAAGATCTGTGCGTGCTAACTTCTGGCCACAATACTTCAGAGGAGAGGCGTATCTTGCATTGAAAGAAAACGAGAAAGCCAAAATAGAATTTCAAACGATAATTGATCATCGGGGACTGGCGCCGCTGTCGGAGCTTTATCCACTGGCCCAGTTAGGAAAAGCGCGGGCTGTGAAAGATAAGCGGGAATACGAAAAGTTTTTCGAGATGTGGAAGAATGCGGATCAAGATTTGCCGATATTGATCGAAGCAAAAAGAGAATTTCAAAAATTGTGATGACCTCATGCGGTTGAACTTGTGCGCGAGGAGCGATCCACTTTTCTAGACAGAGGATGCGGCGAAAATGGTAGTTTGCGGCGTGAGGTCGAGCGCCTTGTGACAGCGAAAGACAGCGAGTTTATGGAAAGGACCCGGCGAGAGCAATCATTTTCCTTCGAGGAGTTCAAAGGCAAGTATTGAGAGGTCGTCTTCAAGCCCGCCGGGACCCTCCCAGGTACTGATACTTTTCATGATCGACCCCAGACAATCGTCTAGACTGATTGACCGGCCATCCAATACCCCGGCTGCAAGTCTTTCCTCCCCGTACGGATTCCCGTGCTTATCCTCGGCTTCGGTTAAACCGTCAGTATAAAGAAATACACGGTCGCCCGGATTGAGCTTGATCACGTTTTCTGTGTACTCCGGTTTTTCGACGATTCCGATCGGAAAACCCTCGATATTCAAAACCTCGGTGCCGCCATCTTTGCGGGCAACAACAAGAGGAGGGTTTCCGGCCGTAACAAACCGAAATTCGCCGGCCTCAGCATCAATTACCCCGTAGCACATTGTGAAATACTGGGGGTTATCCATGTCCATCTGAAACTCTAGATTCAGCTCCTCAGCAACTCTGGCCGGGGAGAGTGAGAATCCGCGATTCGGTTCGGATGCAGACACCGTTGATACAGACCCCTGCAGCAGACGCGAAAACCAATGACTTAGGGTGAACGAAAGCAGTGAAGCACGAACGCCGTGCCCGCTGACGTCGACCATATATACGGCAAACCGCTTTTCATCGATGCGGAAAACATTCAGCGTGTCCCCGCCCAATTCATCACAAGGTTCATAAACCCACGCGAATCCGACATCTTCCGTTTGGGGCTTTTTGGGAGGAAGCAGCGAACGCTGGATCACACCGGCAGCCTCGAGGTCTCCCGTCATTCGCTGGTTTACAATTTCCAGTTGCTGGTTAGCCTCGCGGAGCGCTTCCTCTGCATTTCGTCTTTTTGTAAAATCTGACTGCACGCCGATAAAATGTGTTACTTCACCGGCGGAATCTTTAATCGGAGTCAGGGAAAGACGATTCCAAAAAGGTTCTCCGCTTTTGGCGTAGTTGAGAATCTCCACAGTACACTCGGTACCGGAAGCAAGTGCCTCGCGGATCTGTTTGACGGTTGCCGGATCCGTATCTTTACCCTGAAGAAATCGGCAGTTCTTACCGATCAACGATTCCGCAGAGTATCCGGTCAGCCGCTCAAACCCCTCATTTATGTAGATCAATGGTTCGTCGGGCAGCCGCATGTCGGCAATCGTTATACCTTCCGAGGCAACGTTTAGCGCCCGATTCTTGAGCAAAAACAGATCTGTGTCCGCTGAATCGTTTTTGGTCTCCCGTTCGTCCTTGTACTCTTCCATATTTGTCCGAGTTTATATGGACACTGGCTGACAGTCTACCTGGGCCGCCACCCGGAATTTGTCGACTCAGACTTATTTTTGCGCTAATATGGGCACACTATTAATTTTACCGGGGCAATTTCGCGGCCTTGTGAGCTATTGACTGATGAGTCACGGTCTTTTGCAACTTGCCCTACATAGCAGCCCGCTTTGAGCGGGTCAACCCAAAATAAGGAGATATTTCGATGAAATACGGTATAGTGCATCACTTTCCAGGCGGCACGAAAGAACAATACGACGCGGTCCTCGAGGCCGTGCATGTCTCAAAGGATACTCTGCCGGAAGGACAGATCTTCCACACGGCCGGCAAGTCCGAGGATGGTTGGACAGTCGTTGCGGTTCACGACTCCAAGGAGAGCTGGGAACGGTTTCGAGACAACATCTTGATGCCGGCAATGGAGAAAGGTATCAGCGGAGGATTCACAACTCCTCCACAAGAAACGGGATTTGAGGTCCACAACCTGATGCCGGAAAAAACTATGGCTTCGGGGAGTAGTTAAGATTTCAATGAAGGCTGTGTTTAGCCTAATTTAAAATCATTGAAAAACGACAGGCTGGAAAGTCCAACGGTGGATATCAGTATGTCTCGGTGCAAATTCGTAGGGCAAAAATGATGTCAGTAGTTCGATCCTATAAAGCCGATCGCATTAATCGTTCGTTACAATGCAAGTGAGGATCCTAATTCAAATAAAGTCACATCCCGTCTTATCGTTGTAAAAATTAGCGGAGGCTCGGCCTGCATTACCGATGTAGTCGAACCGATTAGAAATGCGAATGCGATTGCAAGAAAGCTGGCTGATAGATCGGCCAGTAAGCCTTGTAAGTTTTCGGAAACCGAGGCTGATGAACAACCGGACTAAGCAAACGCTGGGAGAACAGATCCCTCACTTTTTAACGAAGAAACGGGATCAGATTCTTGCCGATATTTAAATAAATCGGCTCAATCGCACGAATGGAGGAGATATGACTACAATTTCACATCGAATATTCGAACGGGCTGCTTTTAGCAGTCATACGTCTTATATCCCTACCTCTTTTAATAACACGCCACTCGGCTATTGCTCCGGTTTCGGAAAATGCAGACGACACATTCCTTCGAAAATTGAGTTCGGATTTCTTACCATCCGGTGAAATAATGCCGATCGTTTGTCGAATATCAGATTCTATTACCTGAAGTTTATATCCTCCGACTCCGGGACATTCATCACGAGAATATCCTGATCCGGTATCATCTGATTCGATGTTTTTGCATTTTTCAGCCGTCAGATCAGTGTAGATCGATTCGACTTTTTTTCCAGATTGGGCAGATCCCGCTGACACGATTAATCCGATCCCTAAAGTTGCGACGATGAGCAAGGTAAGAATTTTCATAATTTGATATTAGTCGTGCTAATTTAATTTATGTGAACAACTAATAGGTAAGACGTCTCAAATGTATTTTTTTGCGAAAAATGCTGAATTCTTAGTAGATATAGCATTCCCGGACGCCCAGGCTACTCGCCGTGCGCCGGATTCCGAATCTTTTCTGCCTTCATCCGGGCTTCGGCAATGGATGAGATACGTATTCCCTTAACAATCAATGTTCGATTGGTTACAATTCCTGAAATACTTTCCGCAATTTCATCTTGAAAGTTCGGGCCGTTATCATCGGTCGAAAAGCCATATGAAGGGACCCACATTCACCATCCGCAGCCAGAGGGTCGTACTGCCCGGATCGGTCGCGCCAGCCACATTGATCGTACGTGACGGCAAAATCGAAAAGATCGGAGAATACTCTGATTCATACGGCGAAATTCCTGCGATCGATGCCGGGAATGCGGTTATTATGCCCGGATTGGTAGACACCCACGTTCACGTGAACGAACCGGGCAGGACAGACTGGGAGGGCTTTGAAACTGTGACACGGGCCGCTGCCGCCGGAGGCGTGACGACACTTGTCGACATGCCTCTGAACAGTATTCCGGCCACCGTTAATGTCCGGGCATTTGAGGAAAAGCTCGATGCGGCGAAAGGGAAATGTCTGGTCGACGTCGCTTTTTGGGGAGGAGTAGTACCCGGGAATGAGAATCAGATCGCGCCTTTGCTCGAGGCCGGGGTAAGAGGTTTTAAATGTTTCCTGGTAGATTCCGGCGTCGAGGAGTTTGCCCGGGTCGGAGAAGCCGACCTTAGAAAAGCGATGCCGAAACTTGCCGAACACGGTGCCGTGCTGCTCGTTCACGCTGAAGTTCCGGGACCGATCTCAAATGCGCTCGCCCAAGCCGGCGAAACCGGACCCCGCCGATATCAAACGTTTTTAACCTCTCGTCCAAAAGAAGCCGAAAATGAGGCGATCCGCCTGATGACGGGCCTCTGCCGGGAGACCGGGGCGAAGGTTCATATTGTCCATCATTCCTCGGCTGACGCGATTCCGGATTTGCGTGCTGCGCGTGAGGCCGGGCTTCCGCTCACGGTCGAAACCTGTCCTCATTACCTGATGTTCACCGCTGAGGATATTCCCGACGGTGCGACGTATTTCAAGTGCTGCCCGCCGGTTCGCGAACGCGGCAACCGCGAACTTCTCTGGGCGGCATTGGCTGAAGGCGTCATCGATATGATCGTTTCAGATCACTCGCCTTGTGAACCTGAATTGAAACTAAAAGAAGAAGGCGATTTTGTCAGGGCCTGGGGCGGTATCGCGGGCATCCAGTTTGGGTTGCGGGCCGTCTGGACCGAAGCCCGCAAGCGCGGATTCGATCTCGGAGACCTGGCCCGCTGGATGTCGGCCGAGCCCGCAAAACTCGCCGGTCTGGAAAACCAAAAGGGTCGGCTCGAGGCCGGATTTGATGCGGACATCGTCGTCTGGCATCCCGAACGCAATAGCGAGATAGAACCGGGATCGATCCATCACCGGCACAAGGTGTCGCCTTATAGCGGCATGAACCTCAACGGTGATATAGAATCGACATACCTCCGCGGGGTCAAAATTTACGACAAGGGCAGCTTTACAAACGGCCCCTCAGGAAAATTTTTGTTATAGTTTGTGGGTAATTTACGGGCATGAATGTAGAAATGAAAAAGGAATTTACCAACCTCGTCGACCTGGCGTCGGAAATCCTCGGCGGCGCTGTTATGTTTGCCAATGACGAGTTTTTCGCTCCGAAAGAAAATTTGCTAAAGCCCGGTGAAGCCGTTTTTATCGAAGGAAAATATACTGACTGCGGAAAATGGATGGACGGTTGGGAGACCCGCCGCCGCCGTTCTCCGAGACTCGTTGAAGACTTCGACTGGTGTCTTCTGCGTCTCGGGTCGCCGGGTATTATTCACGGTATCGTCGTGGATACGGCCCATTTTCTGGGTAATTTTCCGTCGCACTGTTCGATTGAAGCCTGTTCGGTTGATGGATCGCCAGATGTTGAGCGTTTGATCGATGCCAAAACCGAATGGCACGAAGTTTTGCCCAAGTCGCCGCTCGAAGGCGGCGCGAAAAACCAGTTTGAGATCGAGTTTGAAACTCGTGTGACCCATTTGCGGTTTAAAATCTACCCGGACGGAGGCGTCGCCCGGCTGCGTATCCACGGGGAGGCTGCAACTGATCTGTATGCGGAACGGAGCGCAACTGAAATTGATCTGGCTGCGGCCGAAAACGGCGGCACCGTCCCACTCGCCAGCGACATGTTTTTTGGACAGCCCGGTAATCTGTTAAAGCCGGGCCGCGCTGTCGAGATGAGCGACGGCTGGGAAACAAAACGGCGGCGCGGACCGGGACACGACTGGTGCATCATAAAGCTCGGAGCACCGGGATCTATCGAACGGGTCGAGGTTGATACGTGGCGTTTCAAGGGCAACTATCCGGAGAGTTGTCTGATAGAAGCAGCCCGAATTGAAAACGGTGAGGATTTTGAAACGGCGGATTGGCAGGAGCTATTGCCAAACACACGGCTTCAGGGTCATGCCCTCTATGTCTTTGTCGATGAGCTAAAAGATCCGGGCATTGTAACCCACGCCAGATTGAATATTTATCCGGACGGCGGTGTGAGCCGTTTGAGGCTTTACGGGAAAAAAGGGGCATCCGTGTGACAAAGAAAATCGAGCGGCTGAACAGCGCATCGAAGGATGAGGCCGAGGCACTATTGCTCGATTGCTGCGGATCCCGGCGGTGGGCCCGGACCGTTGCCGAATCGAGGCCTTTCGAGGATTTTCCGGAGTTGGACAAAAAGGCGGAGGAGATCTGGAACCGGCTCGCATGCGACGACTGGCTCGAAGCATTTGCGGCCCATCCGAAGATAGGTTCCCGGAAACCGGCGCCGGCGCAGCAAGAACGTGCGGCCGGATGGTCAAAGAATGAACAGAGCGGCACAACAGGCGCTTCAGATGCCGTCCTTTCGGACCTAGACGAAATCAACCGCTTGTACAAGAGGAAATTCGGATATATCTTTATCGTCTGCGCAACCGGAAAAGCGGCTGATGAGATGCTCGGGCTCGCACGGGACCGGCTTAACAATGGGCCCGATACCGAGCTCAAGATCGCGGTCTCGGAGCAAAGCAAGATAACGCGGATCAGGTTGGAGCGCCTGTTTATGGATACGGAAGATCTTCCGAACGGATATTCCGGGTAAAATTATGAGCAATATCACGACACATGTTTTAAACATTGCCGCCGGTCGGCCGGCCGTCGGTATTTCCATCAAACTCGAAGCGCAGGATGATTCCGGCGAGTGGCGGGTGATCGGTACCGGCACAACTGACGAAGACGGAAGATCGGGCGATTTACTAAGTGCAGAGGCGGGAATATCGGCGGGTAATTATCGGCTTCGGTTTGATACTGCGGGTTTCTTTGACCGCGAGCGGATCGAGAGTTTTTATCCGGAAGTTGTGGTGACATTTACGGTCAAAGAGGCCGCCCAGCATTATCATGTCCCAGTCCTTCTGAGCCCTTTTGGTTACTCAACATATCGCGGGTCATGAGAAAATCCTTATGCTAAAGCAAAACAATTATGGAAAGTCGCATATCCGCCTAATCAAGGTCGCCCGAGGATCCCGGGTTCATCAGTTGCAACATCTTGCTGTCGAAATCACTTTTGAAGGCGATTTTGAAGAAGTTTACACCGCGGGTGACAACAGCCGGGTTCTTCCTACCGACACGATGAAAAACACCGTTTACGCGTTTGCCAATCAGACGGACGTGATCGAACAGGTCGAGGCATTTGGGGTTAGGCTGGCCGACCATTTCCTGTCGCACAATCCACCGGTTGCAAAAGTGAAGATCGATTTATCGGAACACCGTTGGAGCCGTATTTTGGTCAATGACGAGCCCCACGATCATTCGTTTAGAAAAGACGGCGATGAAAAGCGGACGGCCTTCATTATTGCCGACCGGGAGGGTGTCAAAGTAAAAGCCGGAATCAAAGACATGGTCGTGCTCAAAACGACGCGGTCGGGTTTTGCCGGATTTGTAAAAGATCAGTACACATCGCTCCCGGAAACGGACGAGCGGATCTTTGCGACATCGGTCAAAGCAATTTGGACCTATGACGAACCTCGGGCAGCGACCGATAAAACCTGGAGCGGCGTGCGTCGGACTATTCTGGAGGAGTTTGCACTCCATGACAGCCGGTCCGTTCAACACACTCTCAATAAAATGGGTGAAGCCGTGTTAGAAAAATATTCGGATATCAACGAAATTTTTCTTTCGCTGCCGAATATCCATTGCATACCCGTCGATCTCGAGAAGTTCGATTTAATAAACGAGGGAAGGGTCTTTGTGCCGACGGAAGAGCCATTCGGTTTGATCGAGGCACATCTGACACGCTGAATACTCCAAGCCGGCTGTAATTTAGGAATGAAAACAACACTTACCAACGAAACGATACGGGAGATAACGGACCGATTGGGTTTGGCGAATGCGGATTTTGCGAAACGTTATCCGGGAGAATCGGGCGATCGGCAGGCACTTCACACGGTGTACGGCGGCGCTCACCTGTTTAAGGCAGGTTCGGCGCAGCGCCTGGGTAAGGCGGCGGTCGGGACGATGAATGCGTTTGCCCGCGATGCCGCGGAATTTGCGGCCGCAGTCGGACTGCCGGCGGAGCTCGCGGAAACGGTTTACGGGCGCGTGTTGGAAAAATTGGGGCGGGAGCCGATCGAAGATTTCCGAATTGATTTCGAGGATGGTTACGGTGTCCGAACCGATCAGGAAGAGGACGGCCACGCCGTGGCGGCGGCAAAAGAAGCAGGTGCCGGACTGGAAGCCGGGTCACTCCCTCCATTTATCGGAATCCGGATCAAGCCCTTTAACGACGAATTTCAAAGCCGGAGTATCCGCACGCTCGATCTATTTATCTCGACGCTTTTGGACTCGACGGATGGCAAAATGCCGGCGAATTTCGTCGTCACGCTTCCAAAAATCGTCTCTCCCGAACAGGTTTCCGTGCTGGCCGATGTGTTTGACCACCTGGAATCCGGTCTCGGTCTTCCCGCCATAGAACTGAAAATGGAAATGATGATCGAGACCACCCAGTCTCTCTTTGACGAATCGGGCGGGCTCAGTATTCCGAAATTGCTCGATGCCGCGCGCGGACGGTGCGTCGCTGCCCATTTTGGGGTTTATGATTACACCGCAAACTGCAGTATAACCGCGGCTTATCAGGAGATGACTCATCCGGCCTGCGACTTAGCACGGGGCCTGATGCAAATCGGGTTTGCCGGAACCGGCGTCCGTCTGTCCGACGGTGCGACCAATATAATGCCGATTCCGCCGCACCGGGGCGATTCACTTACGCCGGACGAGATCGAAGAGAATCGGCAAGTTGTACACCGGGCCTGGAAGCTCCATTACGACGACATCCGGCATTCTTTGAAAAACGGGTTTTATCAAGGCTGGGATCTCCACCCGGCCCAGTTTCCAACCAGGTATGCCGCCGTCTATGCGTTCTTTCTCGAAGGCCTCGACGCCGCTTCCGAACGGCTTACAAATTTCATCGACAAGGCGGCTCAGGCCACTCTCGTCGGCGATGTTTTTGATGACGCTGCAACCGGACAAGGGCTGCTCAATTACTTTCTGCGGGCGCTGAATTGCGGAGCCGTTATGGAGGATGAGGTGCAGGACCTGACCGGTTTATCTTTGGCAGAATTGCGTTTGGGTTCGTTTATGAAGATCTTGGATGGCCGCAAGGTCGACCGGTAAGTATAACTCGTTCAAATTTAGCATTTTTATGGCGTCGATAGATCATTCATCCAGGATTGAGAGCCTTGCATCACTCCTCCGCAATGCAGCCCGTCCGCTTTTCTTCACCGGAGCCGGAATCTCGACCATGTCGGGTATCCCGGATTTTCGCGGGCCAAAAGGGGTCTGGAAAAGCCGGAAGCCGGTTTACTACCACGACTTTCTCGCTTCCGAAGAGGCAAGGGTGGAGCACTGGGATTACAAGCTCGAGGGCTTTGAGCAATTTCGAAACGCCGAACCTAACGACGCACACCGGGCTTTGGCCGAACTGGAGCGGATGGGAAAAATGGGCGTGCTCGTCACGCAAAACATCGATGGACTCCATCAGGACGCCGGCAATTTAAGCGTCATCGAGCTCCACGGTACGAACCGATGGGTGGAATGCACAAGCTGCGGAGAACGGACACTGCCGGAGCAGGCTTTTGAGGAGTTTCGACGGACACGAAAGTGCCCGATCTGCGAGTGCGGCGGCTACCGGAAATCGGCGACGATCTCATTTGGACAAGCCATGCCGGAAGATCTTCTCGAAAAAGCGTTTGCCTTTGCAGCTCAGGCTGATCTCGCGGTCTCGATCGGTTCGACCCTTGAGGTTCAACCGGCGGCCCTGGTTCCCTTGCGGACCCTCGAAAACGGTTCGCCATATGTCGTCATCAACCGCGGGGCGACGGCCCACGACACGCTCGCGACCCTCCGCCTTGAGGGTGATGTCAACCAGATTATTCCGGATGTGGTAAAAAGGCTAAAGGTTTAGGGAACGTATTGCGACCGAAATAAAATGAAAAAGGAAAACCTTCCGGTAAAGATCTGTCCGGTATGCGAAAAACCGTTTCGATGGAGACGAAAATGGAAGAAGCAGTGGCAGGTGATCATATACTGCGGTGAAAAATGTAGGAGAAACAAGAGTGCGAGAGATCAACATAGTATTTCCTCATCAATTGTTTGAAAGCAGCCCGATTTTTGCCAATGGGGCACAGACCTATGTCATCGAGGAGCATCTGTATTTTAAACAGGTCCAATTTCATAAACAAAAACTCGCATTTCACCGAGCAAGCATGAAATTTTACGAGTCGTTTTTGAAATCGAATGAGACCGATGTCATATATGTGGAATCCAACGATGAACTTTCAGATATCCGGAATCTCATTTCAAATCTTGCGAAAGACGATGTAGAAACCATTCATTACATTGATCCAACCGATAACTGGCTGGAGAAAAGGATCGAGTCGAGCGCGGCTGAAGGAGATATGAAATGCGTCAAGCACGAGAGCCCAATGTTCCTAAATGAAATAGCGGATCTCGGCGATTTCTTTAATACGGATAAGGAGAGATTATTTCAGACCGCGTTTTACATCGATCAAAGAAAGAAGCGCGGGATTCTCATTGAACCTACCGGTGAGGCGATGGGTGGTAAATGGAGTTTTGACAGCGAAAACCGAAAGAAATACCCAAAAACAAAAACACCGCCGCAGATTTCATATCCCAATACGAATGGGTTTTTTGAAGAGGCGCGTTCATATGTTTTGGAAAATTTTGCCGACAATCCCGGCGACCTCGATGACAATCAGCTTTATCCCGTCGATTTCGAAACGTCGCGATCTTGGTTTGAAGATTTTCTCCGCGAACGGTTTGCGGAGTTTGGCGACTTCGAGGACGCGATCGTCGAAGATGAATCGATCCTCAATCACAGTGTTCTGTCTCCGATGTTAAATGTCGGTTTGATATCTCCGGGCGATGTGATCGAACGGGTGCTTGCGTATTTTGAAGAAAACGATATCCCATTGAATTCCGCGGAGGGCTTCGTCAGACAGATCATCGGATGGCGGGAGTTTCTGCGCGGTGTCTATGAATTCCGCGGTTCTTCACAGCGAACGCGAAACTTCTTTGGCTTCAGCCGCAAAATTCCACCGAGCTTTTATGACGGCACAACCGGTGTCGTACCGGTCGACATAACCATCCAAAAAGTTTTGAAGACGGGTTATTGCCACCATATCGAAAGGCTTATGATACTTGGCAATTTTATGCTTTTGTGCGAATTTCATCCGGATGAGGTCTACCGCTGGTTTATGGAGCTTTTTGTTGACTCCTACGATTGGGTAATGGTCCCCAACGTTTATGGTATGAGCCAATTTGCTGACGGCGGCATGATGTCGACAAAGCCTTATATCAGCGGAAGCAATTACGTCTTGAAGATGAGCAATTATAAAAAAGGGGAATGGACGATCGTTTGGGACGGACTCTTCTGGCGATTCATGGACGAGCACCGGGATTTCTTCAAGAGCAATCCTAGAAGCGGAATGCTGCTTGGTACCCTGGACCGAATGGATTCTGAAAGACAAACAAAACTTTTTTCTGTAGCTGATGAATTTATTTCCGAATTAGGGTGATCGGCGACGCTTTTTGATTAGGCTCTAGTCGGGACCAGTCCGGGAGCATGGGGCGACGTATCAAAGGACCAAAAACTAGTCTGTTAATTTCAGATATCGAATAGCTAGATTATGAAACGCGTCGTATGAAATTTTGTGCCATTGGCACTACTATTGTTGGTCTCATTCCAGATCGCATCGGCCCAACCATCAAAAGCATAAAGGCCGCAAGGGACGAGCTTGTTCGGGATGAGGTGTTTAGCGCTAATAATATTAACAGTATCGTCTGGAAAGAACTCACCTTTGAGCTAAAGGGGCAGAAACCTTGAATTCCGCACTGCAATTCGTAAGGTCAAAATTATTAAGAACAATCTATAGCAGTCCTTAGACCTCACCAGCGCCAACTCGGCCTGCCTTCCATCACCGCTTATTAATTTGTCAAGATTCGGTGATCTAATCAAATTCTGCTACAACCGGTGCATGGTCGCTTGATTTTTTCCATTCGCGGGGTTTTGTGTCGATCCATGCGGCGCGGCATCTTTCAGCGAGCTCTTCCGATGTCCAGATGTGATCGATCCGCAAGCCTTTATTTTTTTTGAACGCTTTTGTTTTCTTATCCCACCAGGAGAATTCTTTGGCTTCGGGATTAAGCATTCGGTAAACATCAGTAAAACCCCATTCCATTACATCGATCAAAGCCGCGCGCTCGGGTCTCGAAAAGTGTATCTTTCCTTCTAAGCGCGCCGGGCTCCAGACATCGATCTCATGGGGAGCTACATTGAAATCGCCGCATAGCAAGAGGTTTGAATCCCTTGAGCAATTCTTGTCTAAAAATTCGCGAAGGCGGCTGAGCCAATCTATTTTGTAATCGAATTTCTCGCTCCCCGGTCTCTTCCCCTGGGGTACATACGTATTGATGATGCGGATCCCTTTGATATCGGCAGCGATAAATCGCTTGCCCGATTCCTGATCGTCGTCCGGCATGTTTGTTTGGACATTGCTTATGGGGTGTTTCGATAAAATGGCAACACCATTATAAGATTTTTCACCCACAAATGCGGCAGAATAACCGGCCGCACTAAGCGGGCCAATCGGGAATTTTTCATCGACACACTTCGTTTCCTGCAGACACAACACATCTATCCGGGTTGAATCAAGCCATCTTAGGACGTGATCTAGCCGGGATCTGACAGAATTTACATTCCAGGTTGCTATTTTCATCGGTGCTCGTTTACCAATGATAGGTATTAGTAATTCAGATAACAACAAGAATTTTTCGGAGCTTAAACTTTCGGCATTCGATTGCCTCGACTCCACTAAAAAATAAAGACGCTACCGATGTTTCGGTAACGTCTTCATCTAATCACCCTTCTAAGGAGAAAAAGGGTTCATTCTCATATCTTCATTAAATGTGAGTCTTTCGATGCGCGAGCATACGGAGGATTCCATTTATTGCTAAATGAAGCAGTGCATAAACGACGATCGCAACGACGATCGGCAGCGCTAGGGTGAATCCACCATCGACTGTCGGGCTTGGAACGATCCCTGCAAATGGTTGGTAAAGGAGACCCGTTGCGGACTTTATGAACTTTACAAACCCTGCGCTTTCGCGTGCTGCAAAGAGCTCGAGGATAAGACGAATCGAGAGCAAGCCATAGATCACAAAAAAGATGTAATCAACAATTTGCGAAACACGGGCAGCTGACCTTCCGCGTTCGATCTCACGATTGGTTTCAATCACCTCATTCGCGGCTTTATCGGAAAGCTCTTCCGCAATGTCTTTTATATCATCGCGGTCTTTTGCCCGAGCGCGATGAACCTCCCCGGCGATTTCTTGGTTGACTTCTGCTTCAGCGTAACTCTTTACTTGCTCGTAATTGTCAAAACGCTGAAGCTCATCGAGTGATAATTTATCGTCATTGATCATTTTTGTGGTCCTCGCTTATTAGATAGATTTTCGTATTTACGGAGTCTTCGATTTTTCATCTTCATCGGGAGCATTTGCGATATCCCGCTCGTCTGCATTTCCGTCAGATTCGTCGCCACGAAGAATCTTTCGCAAAATATCTTCGTATTCTTCATTTGACGCCTCTTCAGCAAGCCGCTTAGCGTCCCAACCCTGGCTTTTTACCGTCGGAATCTTTTTCTTTATATCACTCTGCATATTCCCTCCAACTGCCGATCTAAATCCGGGTGAGCGCTGCCTGACGCCCACCCGTTAATCAAACGCCGTCATGGCGATTAACGTTAATTAGAAACTGAAACCGGTGAAGAAGCGGTTATTGAAACCGTACTTCCCTGCTCCAGCTCTACATCGTCACGTCCTTGCGCAATCACAGTTCCGGCTCCGGCCCCCGCACCGATCGCCGCGCCGATTGCTGCACCGTCACCGCCGCCCAAAATCGCACCTAATATCGCGCCAACACCTGCCCCGATACCGGCCCGTTTTACGGTTTTGGTCGTTTGATTATTATCTTTAACCTCTCCTTCATTATCGACCGTTACCTTCTCGCCGCTGGCGAGTGTGACGTTATCGATTATTCCGGCAAATTTATAGGTTCGTCCATTTCGAAGTCGGATCGTATCGAAATCAAGCGAAACATTAGCGCGTCCGGATAGAACACCCGAGCGTTTTGCCGCTACGACATGACCTTCGATGATCGCTCCCTGATATTGCGATGGTGAAACTACTTCCATCGTGAAACGGTCTCCATTTTGAGAAGCTTTTGTCGAAACTTCGGATCGCATCTCGGCTTGAATTTGCGTTCCATTTGGAATTGCAAACCCATTTTCGACACCATCATTTGCTGAGGAAACTTGCGCTTTTGCATTATTCAGCGTTTGGAATTGAGCGACATTTTCTATCTTGTCATAAATGCTTGCCACCGTTACAGATTCGTTTTCGCCTTCAAGATTTACCCTTCTTACCACGCGAAGTTTGTTATCTCCGATCGGCATAAAATTCACATAGAAATCATTCAGCCTGTCGCCTTCATAGCTTAAAGCTACGCCGTCGTAATATGTTTGCGCCGTAATCCTGACGTTTTGCCCACGGGCATTCAGTTCGTTTCTGGCAATTCCGTCTGCGCTGAAAATAATTTCTGGAGCATTGTTTGACGCAACCGTAACTTCATTGCCGCGTTTTTGAATCGCGATCATTTCGGGTGATGCCAGACGGCGTGTTAGCTGCCGTTCGATTTGATTTTCCTTATACTGCGGATAAATCTCGATCGAATTTTTTACGACAGTCGCAACAGGATCACTTTGAGCCACATTTAGCCTGTATGTCCCTGTGAGCATCGAATCAAATTTGGTGATCGGTTCGTACCTCCGATCCCAGTTGAAACCAACGGCATAATAATTCGACAGTAAATTCAAATCGGTTTTGATCGATCGCCAATCGTTTTCCGCTGCACGCATTAAACGATAGTCCCGCATAAAAGAATCAATAAAAGCAGCCCGATTGAGCACATCATAGACGTTCTCATCCGTGGATTCTTTGGCGTCAAATCTTTGCTTTAATCTGTCAGTCGCGTTTTCAAATTCAGCTATATAAGCAAAGATAGCGTCTTCGCTCCGCGTATTATTTAATACACTTCGGTCGAGCGCAGTATTGATGGATCGTTTGAAATTATCTGATTTTGTTTCAAGACTCGAAAGCAATGTCTGTACTCGGCTTCCGGCTACCGTATAGGCGAGCACTTCATTTGCGATCGGCGCCTGATTTGTCCAGTTAAAAGCAACGTTGTAGTAATCCGCAAGAACGTTTAGATCAGCCTTTAATGTAGTCCAGGAATTTTCGGCATTTCTCGCTAAATTATTATTGACCATAAAATAATTTATCGAAGCGGCGCGCGTCAGTACGTTTGTTACGTCAGCCTCCACCGATTTCTTTGCGTCAAATTTTTGCTTTAACTGGTCGGTAGCATTCTCAAATTCAGTAATGTACCGTAAGATCTCATCTTCTTTATTTGTATTATTTAGCGTGCTTTGATCAAGCGCGGAATCCATACGACGTTTGTATACGTCTGTCTGCGATTCGATTCTCGAAAATAGTGTTTTAACGCTTGCATCCGAAACCCTGTATGGTTTTACATAGACCGTACCGCCGCTCGAAACAGCTGCGTTCCAATCAAAAGAGACTGAATAATATCGTGCGAGAGTGTTGAGATCCTGCTTGATCAATCTCCAAGATTGCTCTGATCTCGGGGTCAGCTTATTTCTAACCATAAACCGGTTAATAAATGTAGCCCGATTAAGTACGTTTGTTACGTCTGAACTAACAGATCTTTTAGCATCAAAACGCTGCTTTAGTTGATCCGTGGCGTCTTCAAATTCAGTGATATACGCCATCAAATTATCTTCGGTATCTGTGTTGTTGTACCTGCTACGATCGAGAGCTGAATCGACACGGCGTTTATATGTGTCCGTTCGACTTTCGATTCTAGTTAAAAGTACTTTGATGTTTGAATCCGAAACCCTGTAGGGTCGTATTTGAGCTTGCACGTCGTTTCCCACGAAAACGACACCCCCAAAAAATAATAGTGAAATAAGAGCGATTGTTAACTTTTTCATAATTTTTTCCTCCAGTTATTCAAAATTAAGCTTTCTTAATTTTGCAGAGTTATTACTAATACTCTCGCAACCTCTGTGCCACGCGATCTGTTTGTCTTTTACTTAATGTTTTTAGTGCCCTGCAGACGTTTTCAATCTGGTTCGGGAAAACCGCCATTTCGCGGCTGTACTATTTCAATACGGATTTGTGTAGGATTTACTAACAGATACGATGCGCTGGCGAGAAACTATTGAGTTTTAATAATCGGGCTTTTTAAGCTGTGCGAGGGAATTTTACGATCCATTTTAAGTGTGATGAGCCAGGGCTTTCGATTTCGCCTCCGCAAAGATTTATCAGCTGGCGGGAAACGGATATTCCCAATGCCAGTTCGCCAAACTGACTTTCGGGTGCGGGAAAGCCATTTCCTGATTCATCAAAAGCGCTTCCGTTTTCCTCATTCGATTTCTCGCTGTCGCTAATTTCCAGCGTAATAAAGTTAGAATCGGCAGTCGCCGAGGCTCTGATCTTTCCACCCCTGGGCGTTTGCTTAACCGCACTCTCCAGAAGTTTGTAAAGTGCTCGGCCGATGAGCAGTTCGTCGCAGCTTACTTCCTCCGTTGTGAGCGTCGTATTCCTCACAATTTCGATTTCCTCGCTGCGGGCGATAGCGGACGCTTCGTCCAATACGGTTTCGACCATGTCGGCGCAAACAAATCTGCCCGGGTTTATTGGAATTTTTCCCGAAGTTAGATCGGAAAGCATTACCAAATCGTCGAGCGCTGTCGCCTGTCGCTTAATATTTTCATCAATTCGTTTGAAAGCCTGCGCCTTAAGCTCGTCAGACGAGCTTTGGTTTTCGACGACTCTGATCCAGCCGCTAATTGCGTTTAAGGGGGTTCGTATCTGGTGGGAGACTAAGGAGATGAATTTGTCTTTATCGCGACTCAGAAGTTCCGCTTCTCCTCTCAGAATTTTTTCTCGCTCTAATAGCTCTGCAAGCTCTTCCTTTGATTCCTGAATCTCATCGGCAAATTCATTTAGTTTCGATCTCGTTTTATCGTCTGCTCTTAACAAACCAAAAACGATAATGATCAATAGAAATGCACAGGCAAGTATGAGGATAGTTACAATGCTAATCCCGTCAAATTGCTTTAGGCCTCTCCAAAGCAGTACTGCCGTCCCCGACAGCATTACCAACAAGACAATCGACGCGAAATAAGGTAAGGATATTTGGTTTTCTGATGATTTATTTCCCGGATCGAGAAAGGACCTAAATAGTCTTTTAATTTTTGCAAGCATTTTTCACCATCTAATAATGTGTCTTGCAACCCCCGTGCCGTGATTATATGTTTTGCCCCAATAAACTTTTTTAGAGTGGCACTATTATTGCGTATAAAGATTGTTAGAGTACGATTTTAGAACAAAACTTTTAAGGAGATAAAATAAATATGTCTGACAACAACGAAACTGGAGTAAATATGATTTGGGCGCTTACTTTTCTAATCGCGGTCGCGCTGATTGCAGGTGCGGTTTATTATAGTGGAATGCTTAGCAAAGTGGGCGGGGTCGATGAAAAGAAAATTGATGTGAAAATAGAAGCACCCGCTGCACCGGCCAAACCGTAAAACTACTTAAATTACCTATTTTTGAAGCGTCGCGAATCATTCTTTGATTTCGTGGCGCTTTATCATTGAGTATAATCTCGGGCGATAAAGTCCCAAAAGGCTTGCCGCGGCTCGCTTGTTTCCATTTGTTTTCTTTAGCGCGGCGGTCACAAGGCCTTTTTCAAGATACCCAAAAACATCCTTGCCTTCATTTTTCTCGCTTTCCTCATCATCCGGCTCCTTAATTTCATCGACAATCAGTTTTCCGACCCCTTCAAAAAACTCTTCTATTTCTTCAGAGGAATCACCTTCCAAATTTGGAAATCCTGGGAAACTCTTATCATCCGTTGAGATGTTGGACGGCCGGGAATTGCCAACGGTCAAATTCTCTCCGAGATCGGCTTTTGGATAGGAATTCGTTAAATTTAACGTCGTAATACTATTCGATTTCGTCATCAATACCGCTCTCTCGATCGAATGCTGAAGCTCTCTTACGTTGCCGAGCCATCTGTGATTCAGCATCTCCTGGTAGGCACTGTTGGAAAAGGATTTTATTTCTCGTTGATATTTAGCCGCATATTCTTTCAAGAAGTGTTCTGCAAGCATCGGGATGTCATCGGCCCTTTCCCTGAGCGGCGGAATGACAATTTCGATCGTGTTGATCCGGTAATAAAGATCTTCGCGCAGGTTGCCGCCTTGTATTGCCTCGGACGGCTCGCGGTTTGTCGACGTAACCAACCTGAAGTCGGCGCTCACAGGAGTCTCGCTTCCAACCTTGTAATATTGTTTCTCCTGCAAGACCCTCAGCAATTTCGGTTGAAGGTCAAGCGGCATTTCCCCTATTTCATCGAGAAGCAAAGTTCCCTCATTTGCGTGACCGATCAATCCAAGCTTGGCCTTGTTCGCACCCGTAAAAGCACCTTTCTCGTGCCCGAAGAGTTGGGATTCGACGAGCTCTTTTGGGAGTGCAGAGCAGTTAACTTTTACAAATTTTTTCTTCGCCCGGTTGCTCTTGTAATGGATCGCATTGGCGATTACCTCTTTGCCGGTTCCGGATTCTCCCAAGATCAAAATACTCGCATCCGAATCAGCAACGTTTTCGATCATCTGAAAGATATTTTGCATCGGCTTGCTTCCACCGATGATGCCCGCATAGGATTGAACGTCGCCCAATTGACCGCGCAGCTCGCGAATTTCGGCTGCCTGCTGCTGCCGCTCGACCGCTTTTTCGATCAAGACGATCAGATCATCAAAGTCGTAGGGTTTTTCGACATAATAAAAAGCACCGGCTTTCGTGGCCTCAACCGCCTTGGTGGCCGAACCATGTCCGGTGATCATTATTATTTCAGTATTCGGTGCAATTTCTTTACATTTTTGCACCATATCGATGCCGTAAATATCCGGTAGGTTTAGATCGGTTAAGATAATATCGAAACGCTGCTTTTCAAGGAATTCAAGTCCGGTCTTTCCCATCTCGGCGGTATGGACTTCAAATTTTTTTGATTCGAGTTGAAAGCGTAGCAAATCCAGCGTAGCCGCATCGTCATCGATCACCAGAGCCTTCTTCTTACTCATAATTCCCCGTGTACCTGGCCAAAAAACTTTAGGACGAAGATATCATAATTGGTCTAAAAAAAAGAAAGAGGAGGTACCGAAATACCTCCCCTCTATGTCGCGTTTTTGGATCAATTATCCTCTGCGTCTGCCAACCAGGTATCCTATAGCAATCCCAATAAGTCCGGCGGCCGTAAGCATCAGCTGCGGTCTATTCTTCATAGCTTTAATTGCTTTATCTCTTGCCTCTCGCGCATCGAAATCCCGGACGTATTCGGACGAACGCTCGATCGCGTCGGCCGTCTTATGCCCTAATTTGTTAGCTTTTTCCAGAGTTTGCTGAGCCGCATCCGAAGCCTCGTAGGTTTTCTGTCTTAACGAATCTTCGGCCCCGACAGTTTTATCTGTCAAAAATTCCTGCACATTGTCTGCCTTTTCATGCAACGCATCGGCCGTCTTCGATAGCTTTTCAGCCACCTTTTCCTGCCCCTTTTCAACGCTTGTTTCGATGCTTTTAAGTTTATCCTTTGCTTCTTTTGTCGCTGTTTGTCCCATTGTTTTTCCAGCCTCCTTAAGTATTTTCTGACTATCGCTACATAGTGCAAACCGCGTTCCACTCGAGGTCAGATTCGGAAAATTCGGATCCGCCGAGGTTTCCGACATTTTGAAATAATACGTACTCGATAATATTTCAACATACATGGATGGTATCGGTACAGGATGTTCTTGATCAGTATCGCAGGGTGTTTGGTTTTCGTACTTAAGTCGGACCCCCCGTTAGCAATAGTCGTCCTCGGATCCAACAACATCAATGATTACAGCAGTTAGCGTCAGTGGCACGATTATTGAAGAGTGTTATAGGTATAAGGCTGACTGGGATGCTCGGAAGGTAGGCACTTCCGGCAGGAAGGTAACAGATAAGGATAGGCAATTATTAGAATAGGAGGATTAGAAAATGATTTGGACAATCGTAGCAATTTTATTGGTAATGTGGCTGATCGGAGTTGTATCGGCAAACACTTTTGGAGGAGTTTTACATTTATTACTCGTATTGGCTTTGGCAGTAGTAGTATTTCGGTTACTTACGGGACGAAAAGTCGTTTAGGTGGAGTCCCGATGGAATTACTATTTGATCCCGATGCGGGTAGGCGTCGGGATCTTTTTTCTGCCTAATCCATTTGTGCGTCCGCACAATACCAATGTTAATATGTTGCAGATCAATCTTCGTTAAATTAAAAGAGTGTTGAATCTATCACCTAGAAATGCGCGGTCATTTTTCAAGAATGTTTTTGCTTTCCACGGAATTATTGGAATGGATGGCACGATCAAGCTTGTCGAAGGCGACCTCCTCAAAAACCTTGGAATCGATATTAAGAATTTGGTTGGCCGCGAGTTTGTCAGTTTAGGTATCTGGCACACCGATGATTCAAATACTGCCTCAATAAAAGAAGCATTCCGCTCGGCGACCCGGGGTGAGGTAGTGGTTGTAAAGGTCAAACTCGGTGAAACCAATTCAAGCATCCGATATATCGAGTTAAACCTAATTCCAAACTTTGAAGACGAAGAAGAAGAATCATCAGTGTTTTTTGGCGCGATAGATGTATCGAGCTACCAGTTTGAAATCGATATTTACAAAGAAAGGTGCGACTATTTTCTATTCGCTGCCGAAAGCGCAGGAGTCGGTCTGTCGTATTGGGATATTAAGGGAGAAGATATTTACTCGACTCCTACCTGCAACGCCTTGTTCGATCTTGCGCCGGGCGAACCCTTTTCGACCGAACATTTCTACAAAGTATTACACCCCGACGACAAAGAAAGAGTCCAGGCACAAATCGGCGACGCAAAACAAAAAGGATCTTCTTACAATATCCAGTATCGCGTCGTGCACGCAGATGACAATATTGTCTGGATTTCCGCAAAGGGAAGGACCTTTTGCGATGAAGAGGGCAATGTAAAAACAATGATGGGCTGCGTGACCAATATAAATGAATCGAAGTCGGTAAATGAAGAACTTGAGCGAATTTATGACAGGGAGAAAAAGGCACGTAATGAAGCCGAAATCGCAAATCGCACAAAAGATTTCTTTTTGGCAATGGTTTCCCATGAGCTGCGGTCTCCCATCAATGCGATCCTTGGATGGACAAAAATATTGCTCGAAAACTCGGTTGACGACGAAACGCGCGTTAAGGCTCTAAAAACCATCGAGAAAAGTTCGCGATCGCAGGCTGATCTAATTGACGATCTCTTGGATTCTGCCCGGATCACATCTGGAAAACTGAAGCTTGAATGTCGGCCGCTTGACCTTACGGACCTGCTGGAAAACGTCATCAGCATCCATTTGCCATCGATCGAAGTGAAAGAAATCACATTTGATTTCAATCCGAGCGAAGAGAGCCTACACATATTCGGCGATTCGGATCGCCTGACCCAGGTTTTTTCAAACATCCTTGGAAATGCGGTAAAATTTACCAATGAAAAAGGCCAGATTTCCGTAGAGATATTTTCATGCGAAGACGAAGTAAAGATTATTGTAAAAGATAATGGGAAAGGAATACGAAAAGAGCATCTGCCATTTATCTTCCGGCAATTTACACAGGGCCATGAGAAATTTACGGGCAAAAACGACGGCTTGGGTCTCGGCCTTTCGCTTGCTCAAATCCTAGCGCAAATGCATAAAGGGTCCATCGCGGCCGAAAGCGAAGGGCCGGATACGGGCGCTGAATTTACGGTAACGCTTCCTTTACTAGACTCCATTTCATTTGACGAATATGAGGTCGAACGAGAACATGCAGATGAACCGCGACGGAAAGCGAATGCACTTGAAAACGCAAGAATAATGATTGTCGAAGACGACGAGGATTCCAGACATGTTCTTGAAATATTCCTTGATCAGCTGGGAGCGTCTGTTTTGACAGCGGAATCTGTAGATAGTGCGCTGGAGCAATTGGAAAGTGTCGAAACCGCTAAACCGGACATAATTATTTCGGATATTGGAATGCCTGAAAAAGATGGATATTACCTTGCCGAGTGGCTGAAGAATTCTTCGGAATTCAATGAAATTCCCGCGATTGCTTTGAGTGCTTTTACCGCCCAAAAGAATAAGAAGATGGCTTATGAATCGGGATTCAAGAAGTATCACACAAAGCCTTTCGATCCTGATCTACTTGTTACCGAAATTTTAGCACTCCTCGAAAAAGAGTGAAGATCAAATCTGTCGCCTTTCCATTCCTCCCCGTATCAAAACAATACCGAGCCGTTTCAAAATCATTCAGTATTAACTTTATTTTCGCAAGTATGCCTTTATTTATTGGCCGTTTCTCGTTGGCACGTCTCTTGCATCTTCGATTATGGCTACTTTAATTTTTAATCAAGGAGAGAATATGAAGAACGAAGAAATAATTTCGACACTAAATAATTTGATCGAAACCTGTAAAGACGGACAAGAAGGCTATAAGGAAGCGTCGGAGGGAGTAGAAGATACAAATCTGAAAACAACCTTTTACGATTTTTCCCAACAGCGTGCGAAAATGGCCGGTGAACTTCAGCAGGCCGTAAGAGGCCTCGGCGGAGATCCTGAAGATTCGGGGAGCGTTTCGGGCATGCTTCACCGGGGATGGATAAACATCAAATCGGCAGTAACCGGCCAAGATGAAACCGCTATTCTAAATGAAGCGGAACGCGGTGAAGATGTTGCTGTTGATCAATATAAAGAGGCGTTGGACAACGATTTACCTGGTAACATAATGGAAATTGTAGCCCGCCAATCAAACGAAGTCAGGGCTGCTCACGACAAGATCAAGAGCCTTCGAAATACTTCAAGAGCAGCAAACGCCTAATCTTTTAGGTGAGCGAAAGAAAAAAAGAGACCGTCATAATGACGGTCTCTTTTTTTCTCGTGCTGGAAATGGGGTCAGTGACTATGCGGTGATACTCCGGCCCGTTGCCAAACGATATATAACGAGCACAACGATGGCGCCAATGATCGAAGAAATGAAGCTCGGAATCGAACTTGCGATATTGTCAAACGAGCTTACCATTGGATATCCGACAGCCGTACCGATAAACCCGCCGACTACTGCCCCGACGATACCCAAGATCGTAGTAAGGATCACGCCGCCGCCATCTGCTCCAGGCATGATCGCCTTTGCTAAATATCCGACGACAAAACCTAAAAGCAACCAAATTAATAATGAAATCATGTTTTTTCTCCTTGTTGTATAAGTAAATTTTCTCCGCTAACTTACGCCCGCTTAAAATCTTTGTTACATCCAAAACGCACCCTAGTTAAACATTTGTGGACGTTGAGGTTTAATGTTTAGATTATTTTTTCCTGCCTTGACCACAACCGGTGAACTCCACACGGCAAAACCCTTGTCTACTTTATGGATGCCAAAAATATAATAGTTATTGGGATTTATTCCCGTGATCTGGGCCACTCCATTTCCGTCCGTCAAGGTGTCATATTTGACGTGCTCGTTGATTGCGTTCATTGCCTTCTGATTAAATTCGCTGTGTTTCTGCGGATTGAGTACCGACAGGCCTAATGAATCGATAAGATTGAGATTTTGGATCGGCTTGAGATCAGCCTCGCGCAAAATTTCAGACAATTCTTTGTCGAGTAAATAAAATTTTTCGGCCTTAACCGCTTCGACTTCACCTTTTGAATTAGATACCTTGGCCGTGATTTCAAACGTTCCTTTATCGGGCACATTATCGATTATTTCGGTTTTTCTGTCTGCGCCTATCGTTTGATTATTTTCGGGGTTGCTAGTCTCCACCGTCGAAGTATCAGGCGGTAAGATCCCGGTTGTATCCTGAGATGTCCCGGTTTGGCTCGAGGTTATCGTGCCGTCCCTTTGGGAGGCTGGAAGCTCCGTTTCGACCGCGACGTTTAGGTTTTCCTTGTCCGTGCGATCGCTCGTTTGGATCATATAGAATAGTCCAAACAGCAAAAGCACGCCGACGACCGCGATTGGTGCGATCATCCATGCAGGAAAGCCATCTTCCGTGTCGTTTCGAGTCGCTACCACCCGTCGGGTAACTGTTGGCGTGTCATTTATAGGATGTCCACACTCCGGACACGATTGTGCGACCGAAGAAATTTCTTTATTGCATTCCGGGCAAGTTATTAATGTCATTTCATTTTCCTTCCTTGTTTAATTACCTTCAATTTTACGGCTTGAGAATCTTGCCGATCAAAACCTATTTTTTCGCTTTCATCTTGGAGCCGAGCTCTTCAAGCTCACTTTTGCTAAAGTGCTTTCGAACCTTTGGAAACATTTCTTTTTCCTCTTCCTGAATATGGTGTTCAACGCCTTCCATTAAAACCTTGAGCTTCGGGTCGAATACATCGGATCCGTCGGCCAAATTTTCAATTTCTCTTATGAATAGATCGGTCTGGTGATGCTCTTGTATTCCTTCCTTTACAATGTCTTCAAGACCCTCCGTGGTCTTGACCGCTGGATAGAAGATTTCCTCTTCGATCTTGGTATGACTCTCCAACTCTTTTCGAATTTGCTGAAAAAGATTGTGCTTGGTTTTTTCGTCCTCGGTTTCGTTTACCTTTCCAAATAAGGTTTTCAGTTTGTTATGATCGTCCACTAACAATTCAATCGCGTGCATGTTAATTCCCCCTAAGCTTTATGATAAATTTTTCGAAAATGATGCTGCTTCTACTACAAACTGCAATAACCGTTCCACATTAAATTCATTGAATAAATACGGCCGTTTCTCGGAATCTATGGAGAAAACTTGATTGGATACGGTACGAGTTGTCTGAAAGTAGTACACAGTCGTCATTCAAATTCAGCAAATTGAAAAGTGCTTATCGTTCTCGAAACAAGTCCCGCGTATTTTCGATTAGTTCAAAATTGGATTAACATCGCTCTATGCCGAAAAGCATTCCCTACAATCTGATCACACCGCAAGGAAAACGCGCATCTATAATCCTTAGTATCCCTCACTGCGGTATCGAATTTCCGCAGGATATTATCGGGCAATTTCAGCCGGATTTGATTGCAAAATTGGACGATACCGATTGGGATCTGGATAGGCTTTACGATTTTGCCCCGAAGATAGGGGTTACGGTGATCTATGCAAAATATTCGCGCTGGGTAATTGATTTGAACCGGGAGCCCGGAAGTGTACCGCTCTATGACGACGGCCGGCTCATCACCGCACTTTGTCCAACGACGGATTTTGAAGAGAACAATTTGTATGTGGACAAACGATTCGAACCATCGGAAGCGGAGATCGAGCGCCGCCTCGAGCATTATTATCATCCGTATCACAAAAAGATCGATGATATTATCCACGAACTCGCAAACGAATTTGGTGAGGTTTTATTTTGGGACGCGCATTCAATTAGACGTTCCATAAAAACTATCCGCAAAGAACGATTTCCTGATTTTATTCTCGGAGATAATGATGCAAAGACTGCTTCGGCCAAGATAATCGATACGGCCTTGGATTCTTTAAAAACACAAGATCATACGTTGAACCACAATGATCCCTTTAAAGGCGGTTTTTTAACACGTTCAAAAGGCGACCCCGAGAATGGTATCAACGCTCTCCAACTTGAAATGTCCAAGGACCTTTACATGAGCGAAAATGAGACATTGTACGACGAAGATAAAGCCGCTCCGATAAAGAAACTTCTCAAATCCACATTCGAAAAACTTGTCGGCGTAATATGAAATTTCACTTCAGAAGACTACTGCAGAATTCGGGTTGGTTGAGCGATGTCGCAGTTTCGACAGATGCCGCGGGAATCATTGGATCGATCGAAGACAATGCACCGAAAAACGACTGTGATGAAATCAGCGATGGATGTGCTCTGCCGGGATTTCAAAATGCCCATTCACATTCTTTTCAGTATGCGATGGCCGGGCTCGCTGAAAACCATTCCGGCGAAAATCAGGCTGATAATTTCTGGAGCTGGCGAAATGCGATGTACAAAATCGCACTATCGGTCAATCCTGATCAGCTGGAAGCGATTGCCGCATTAGCTTACGCCGAAATGCTTCGACACGGATACACAAACGTCGCGGAATTTCACTATTTGCACAATGATATATCTGGCGTGCCATATATTAACCGAGGCGAAATGGGCGCGAGATTGATTTCAGCGGCAAAACGTACGGGCATTAACATCACGCTGGTCCCAATATTCTACCAAATGGGCGGATTTGGAAAACCTCCCGAAAAAACCCAGCGAAGGTTTATCTCAAAAACCAAAGAGGAATACGCCGAGCTCTTTGATGCTTCAGCAAAGGCCTGTGAAAATTATGAAGGGGCAAATATCGGCGTTGGAATTCATTCGCTGCGTGCGGTGGAAGCTGCTGATATCAAAGAGGTCGTTTTAAACTTTGCGCAAGATATGCCGTTCCACATACATATTGCAGAACAAAAACAAGAGATTAGTGATTCCATCGTATTTCTCGGAAAAAGACCTGTTGAATGGATGCTCGAAAATCTACAGCTTAGCGAACGCTTTCATTTTGTCCACGCAACCCATGTCAATGATGATGAAATATATGGATTAGCCGATATGAAAGTAAACGTTGTCCTTTGCCCGACTACCGAGGGAAATCTGGGCGACGGCATTTTTCCGTTAGGCGACTTCCAAGAGCGCAGCGGCGCATGGAGTATAGGAACAGATTCTCATATCAGCCTGAGTCCGTTTGAAGAAATACGCCTTCTTGATTATGGGCAGCGGCTGACTACAAATAATCGAAATACTTTTGGTGAGAGGAGCGGCGCTTTTGCCATCGATCAGGCATTGATCACGGGTCGAAAGGCAATGAATAATTTTGAGAAGGAATATTTCAAGATCGGAGCGCCCTTGAACGCCTGCATCATTTCGTCGGCCCATCCTTTGATTCAGACGTCTACAGACGAATCTTTGTTAAATACGATGATCTATTCTTTGGATGAGACTTCGCAGGAAGGAACGATCGTAAACGGACAATGGAGATCGCGAAACGGACGGCACGAGCAACAGGACGAATTTAGTGCGGATTTCATTCGCGTGATGAGAGAGCTGGATTTTAGGTAATAATCAATATTCAATCCGTATAATTTTCCCGGAGGAGTAGCAATGAGCAAATTTATTTACATCGCCGTTTTAATAGTTGCGACTAGTTCAGCGGTTTTTGCGCAATCGAGAAGCGATACAATTTCGACGCGTGAAATGAACCGCATAAACTGGATGGAGTTTCAAAAGATAGTTCCAGCCAAGATCGACACAGTACTTCTTCCGACCGGAACACTCGAACCCCACGGTGTCGCAAATAATGGCGCTGATAATACTGCGCCCGAAGCGATGGCTCGCGATATCGCCACTCGAACCAACGCGATGATCGCGCCGACACTTCCCTATGGAATGACGGGAAGTCTTGCTGCCTATCCGGGTGCTTTTAAGATGAGCGAAGAAGCTTATCGCCCGTTTGTAAAGGAGATTCTCGAGGGTCTGGTAAAAAATAAGTTCAAAAACATAGTCATACTCAATGGACACGGCGGCGGACAAACTGCCGTGCTGCAATCGGTAGCCGCCGAAATCGCAAACGAGAATGATGTGCGAACACTTGTAATAAACTGGTGGTCGTTTGCTGCAGATATCACCAAAGAAGTTTTCGGTGAAGACGGCGGACACGCCGGCGACAATGAAACTGCTTATATTCAAGCGATCGATCCTCAACTCGTCGATAAAACAAAATACAGCGATGAAATGACAACTGCCTATCCGCAGAGCGGCGCGTGGTCGGCAACTCCTTTTCCTTCTTCGATCGGACTCTATAAAGAGGGCGAGGGCTATCCGAAGTTTGACCAAAAGAAGGCCGATGAATATTTCCGAAAGGTCAACGATAAGGTCGCAAAGCTCATAATCGAAGTAAGAGCCAAATGGGATATGGCAAAACTATAAACCCTTTTTTGTATATTAAGAAATCCGATGACAAAACGCCGTATAAAATTCCTACCCAAAGACCATAAGCGTCTTGTTCAGACAAACTCCTGGAAATACAAGCTTCCGTGGATCTTGATGATTGCCGTGATCGCCGTCATGGCAATCGTTCTCGCTAGTCAGGGCAGAATTTGGTGGTGTCAGTGGGACACCCCGATCTATCTTTGGTCAAGCGACGTTTGGAGCAAGCACAATTCGCAGCATTTGTTTGACCCATACGCCTTCACGCATGTGTTACACGGATTTATGTTCTTCTGGCTCGCGCGGCTCATATTCAGCCATAGGATCGGCTTTGCCTGGATGCTTTTTACGGCCGTACTCGGCGAGAGCGCATGGGAAGTTTTAGAAAACTCGGAATACGTGATCGAGCTTTATCGCACAAACACCGCGTCGCTTGAATATTTTGGCGATTCTATCGCAAACTCGATCGGCGATGTGATCGCTTGCATCGTCGGTTTTTTTGTTGCATACCGCTTGAGGGTTTGGCGTTCGATCCTGGTTTTCTTGCTAATTGAAGCGATCATGATCCTAACGATAAAAGACAGCCTTTTGATCAATATAGTCATGCTCATTCATCCGATAGAGGCAATAAAGACCTGGCAAGGCGCTTGAGATCCGCGCCGCCTCATTTGCGATAAAACACCAAAACCGTGTTAAGATACCGTAACGACAAGGCTTACCTAGTTTCCAAAAAGATAAAAGCAGTAGAAGTACAATAAATTCAAAAACGGAGTTTGAGTAAAAAAAATGGCTGTAGATGTGAAAGCAGAGGTGTTGATCGAACGCACACCTGAGGAAGTAGCGGAAGTAATGTTTAACCCAAAGCTCGATAAACTTTGGGTGGGAAACGTTAGCGAAGTTTACCCGATGAAATCAGGACTCTACGAGCAAGGAGCAAAGATCGAGCGCGTCGGGAATTTCCTTAGCAAACATTATTCGGCAAAACTTCTGGTAACCAAGTTTACGCCAAATAAACTTGTCCAGCTTTACGCCGACGAACCGTTTGAGATGAATATCACATACAACCTGGCACCCGCTGATGGCGGCACAAAAACGACCTTACAGATCACCAGCATCGCCGAAATTCCTTTCAATACCCCGATCCAGGTGCTTTCGAAAAAAGCACAGGAAATGATCGAAGGCGATCTAAAGAAACTTAAGAAACATCTCGAAGAAACGTAAAATTTCAGCGCATCTGTTCGATTTTCAAAGCATGCAGGATCTTAAGCTGAACCGATAACGCCGCGGATTTTTTCTTGCAACACATCGCTAATTTGATTACATTTCGGTATGCCAAATTACAGATGTCTGAGCATGTTTCTTGCCGCGTTTCTAGTGATCGGTTGTTCTGAATCAACAAAAACAGGTTTGGCTGAAAACAATCCGACACCGCCTGCCATCAACGAAGCTCCTGAAGTCCACGAAGCAAATCCGCAAGAACACGTAAAACAAACGCTAATCAATATGTGGGATGCGATCGAAAAGGGCGATATCGATCGATATGCCTCATATATTCATCCTGATTTCACGCAGTTTGGCGAAACCGCAAAGACATTGCGTGTCGGGAAAGATGCAGAAGTAAAAGCAATAAAAGAATGGATCGACGAACCGACCAGAGTTCACACGGAAATGAAAGACCCGCGCGTCACGATCCGCGGTGACACGGCATGGATCACATATTATTGGGAAGACGAAGGCACTTCAAAAGGAAGACCCGTCGCCACGCGCGGAAAATCAACTCGAATTTTCGTCAAGGAAGGCAATAAATGGCTCTGCATTCACGGGCATTACACTCTGCTGGAAGATGATAAATGATTTTTGAATCGGTGCATTTGTGCCCGGGAAGTAAGTCGGCAATGTAATTTACTCACCGCCAAATCTTTAAATACCTTCCAAACCATTTCTGAACCCAATCTTTCTTCAAACCTTCTATCGTTTTTTCTGTTCCCAATGCCTGTGTGATCTTTGCGAGGGTGGGATAGACGTGGATGGCCTCATTGAGTTCTGCGATCGAGAGTCCGTGTTTCATCGCGACGGAGAATTCACTCAGGAGTTCGCCAGCGTGGATTCCTACTATGGTTACACCGAGGATCTTGTTGCCTTTGATTACTAATTTGGCAAATCCTTCGGGGTCGCCTTCAGCATGTGCCCGGTCATTTTCTTCGAACGGGACTTTGTAAACACTAATATCCTGACCGTATTTTTCGCGCGCTTCTTTTTCGATCATTCCGACGCGGGCGACTTCGGGTTCGGTAAATGTTGTCCAGGGTACGACGCGGTAATCGGTCTTTGTCGTCAGCGGATAAAATAAAAAGCAATTCTTTAACACGATCTGGGCTTCATAATCCGCCATGTGTGTAAACTGGAATTTGCCGTTGACATCACCCGCAGCGAAAATGTTTTTGTTAGTTGTGCGTAAGTAGTCATCCACGATTATCTTTCCTTTTTCGAGTGCGACACCGGCTGTTTCGAGTCCTAAACCTTCCGTATTCGGCTTGCGTCCGACCGCGGCCACAACTTCGTCCACCTCGTGTTTCTCATTCGAGCCGTCTTCTTTTTCAACCGTTACGACCTTTTTTCCTTTATCGTTTTTCTCAAATTTTACCGCTTTCGTTTTTGTGAGAACTTTGATCCCTTCCTTTTCAAAAGTCTGTTTAATAAAGGCAGAAACTTCCTCGTCTTCGACCGATATTATTCGATCCGCCATCTCAACAAGTGTCACCTCCGAGCCAAAACGTGCAAAAGCTTGCCCCATCTCGCACCCGATCGCACCACCGCCAAGCACAAGCAATTTCTCGGGCAAATCTTTGAGATGAAAAACTTCCTCGTTGGTAATATATCCGGTCTCTTTAAGTCCCTCGATCGGTGGAACAAATGGCGACGACCCGGTCGAGATACAAAAGCGCTTGGCTCTTAACGTTCGTTTCAAGCCTTCCCGCAATTCGACTTCGATCTCGTTTTTGCTGATAAATTTTGGCGTTCCAAAAATCACTTCCGCACCCATCTCTTCAAAAACTTCGGGCGCATCGTGTTCTTCAATTACACCTATAACATCCTGAACGCGTTTTGTGATCGAGGCGAAGGAATCATCCTTAAATTTGAGATCCGGAACTTTGAATCCATATTTATCGGCATCCCTAATATCGGAAGCAAGCCTCGCCGAGCGAATGAGCGTCTTTGACGGAACGCAGCCCGTATAAAGACAATCGCCGCCGAGTTTTGCTTTTTCGACAAGCGCAACCTTTGCACCCAAAATCCCGGCACCGCCGGCCGCCACCAATCCGGCAGAACCGCCGCCTATAACTATTAGATCGTATATTTCGCTCATAGCTTGGTTGTAATTCGTAATTGGTTATTGGTTATTCGCTATTCGTTATTTGTTATTTGTTATTTGTTATTTAAGAGTCGTTTATCGGGCACCTAGTACTTATTACTTATCACTTATTACTTATGACGAATTACGTATTACCTGCTATCTGCCGCCGCACCTTTTTAAGTGTCGAATAGGCTCCGACGACGATCAATAAAACGACAACCGCGTAAACCCAAACTGGGACATTTTTCCCTGCAAATATTAGATAAATGTAAGCAGAAATGAAAAAAAATGTGGCGGCGAGTGCCGGAAATACGATTGATTTACCGCGACGATAGTTTCTAACAAGCCACCCAATCGACAGTGAAAAGAAAGGGATTGCGCCGACATAGATCCCCCCGAAAATAAAAGGATTAACGCCGTAGGCTTCACCAAGGCTTAAAAACCAGTTTACAAATGATTCCCACATATTATGCTCATTAAATGCCTGCAGAATACAACTTTATTCCACTAAATCTAATCTGTTAAGCATATTAACATTCTCAATCGGGAATTAATTTTGTTAAACTTAGATTTACATTTTAAGTAGAACTATTAATAAATCTCAGGAAAAAGTTTAGGGAGTAAGAATTGCGATGAAAAAATATGCTGTCGGAATAGTTTTTGCGCTCATCGGAGCGGTTTGCTTTGTTGGTTTTAATGGTGTCGCTGCGAAAGAATTATCGATCGCGGAAAAGTTTGCAAACACAGGGGTTGCGGCTGAAACCGGAACTTATAATTTTGATAAGAATCATACGGCGATCGGTTTTGAAGTAAAACATATGGGATTGATTCATGTTCCCGGCTATTTCAAAGATTTTACCGGCGCGGTAAATTATGATTCGGACGATGTGACGAAATCTTCGGTTGAATTTATGGCAAAAACGGAAAGCGTTGATACAAGAGTTGAAGGTAGAGATAAGCATCTACGCACAGCTGATTTTTTTGACGTTGAGAATCATCCGGATATGACTTTTAAAAGCTCGAAAGTCGTGAAAAATGGAGACACGCTAATGGTATCGGGAGATTTCACGCTTCGCGGTGTGACGAAGAGCATCACAATCCCCGTAACGATCGCTGGTTTTGCGGATGGCCGCGGTGGAAAGGTTATGGGTGCAACGTCGGAAACAACGATTGACCGGACTGATTACGGTGTAAACTATGATCCTGAAGGTAAGACGGTTTCAAAGCAGGTGAAGATAGTTCTGAACATCGAAGCGAAACAGGCGAAGTAGTAAAATCCTGGGAGAAAATTGATTTCAAGAAAGAATACGGTCTGGGAAATTAAAGTCCGAGACCATTCTCATATGTTATAATTTTCGAAATTTAGCTTAACAATTAATTTAATAATTTAGGAGATTTATTAAAAAATGGCTGTTGATTACAGTAAGATTCAAGAATTATTGGGCGATGACGCCGAAACGCTTTTAGGTCACAAATCCACGACGATTCCAAAAGAAAACCTTCACATTCCGGGCGGCGATTTTGTTGATCGCGTCTGGATGGAGTCTGACCGCAATCCGGGTGTACTTCGTTCGATGCAGACTCTTTTCGACCACGGCAGACTTGCCGGAACAGGCTACCTCTCGATACTGCCGGTCGATCAGGGAATTGAGCATTCGGCGGGCGCGAGTTTTGCACCGAATCCAAAACTCTTTGACCCAAAAAACATCGTCGAATTAGCAATCGAAGGTGGCTGCAACGCGGTAGCTTCGACCTTCGGCGTCTTAGGCGCGGTTTCGCGAAGATATGCTCATAAGATCCCATTTGTTGTCAAGATGAATCACAATGAACTTTTAACTTACCCAAATAGTTTTAACCAGGTATTTTTTGGCACCGTCGAACAAGCAAAGAACCTTGGTGCGGTTGCGGTCGGCGCAACTATTTATTTCGGTTCGGAAGAATCTGAAAGGCAGATCGTCGAAATCGCCGAAGCATTTGGCTACGCCCACGAACTAGGAATGGCTACGATTCTTTGGTGCTACTTACGAAATTCCCATTTCAAAACTTCCGACGGAGATAAACACGCAGCCGCAGATCTGACAGGTCAGGCAAACCACCTCGGTGTAACCATCCAAGCTGATATCATCAAGCAAAAATTACCCACGACAAACGGCGGTTATAATGCCTTGAATATGGAAAGCACTTATGGAAAAACAAGCCCTAAAATCTACAGCGAATTGACTTCGGATAATCCGATCGATCTTGTGCGCTATCAAGTCGCTAACTGTTATATGGGGCGCTGTGGTTTGATAAATTCAGGCGGCGAATCAAAAGGAAATGGCGATCTGGCGGCGGCTGTCCGGACGGCGGTGATCAACAAACGCGGCGGCGGAACAGGCCTCATCTCAGGTCGCAAAGCATTCCAGCGCCCAACCGCCGAAGGTGTCGAACTGCTCAATGCGATTCAAGATGTTTATTTGAGTAAAGAAATTACAGTGGCCTAGATGAATAACATTTTTCATTTATTTGGCGATCAGATCATTTGACCTGATCGCCATTTTTAGTTTACTCAAGGGCGCAATCTGGATTTCGCTTTCTTATGCGAAGTCAGAGCGTTCGGTAGATTGAAGACTTGGTAACTTAGTTTATTTAAAATTTGAAAATGTTACTTTGCGTGTGTGGCGATTTGCGGGAAACCTTTCATTGTTGAAATATGAAGATTCCGGCTCCCGCAAAGGGGCAAAGGGCAAGGTAAAAAAAAGAAATTTTCTTTCCTTATAAAGTATTAATTTTCAGAAGTGATTTTAAGTACAATGAAGTTCATTTTTGTATATTTACAACCCGATTGCGGAAAAAACTGCGGGATAAAGCGATTCTGTATGATCATATCCATTCGTTTGAACTAATCGAAATAAAAGCTGAAGAGACTTCTGATATTGATACATCGAATCGCATAACCTAAAAGATCTTGGAGAAAATTAAAATGATAAGATTCCAAAGAACATTTCTATTTGCAATACTTTTTGCATTTGGTCTTTCGTCCATCTCGTCTGATTATTTTGTTTTTGCCCAATGCCAGAGCAGACAACGCTCAATTTGATAGATCGTTTCCAGTATAAAAAAAACGAATAACTCCGCGGGGAAAGTGATTTGTGTAAATCGCTTTCCCTCTTTTTATTTCCACAACGGATTTTGGTTTTTTATCACCTTTCGACATTTTCGCTTGTTGTTTTGAATCCGGCGCTGGTTACTACTCGAAATTAAAGTAAGAATAAGCTATTACTTTTCTTTGAACTAAGATATTATTTTCCGAAATCACTATGGCGCTTCGCGAAGAAAAAACTCTAATAATCTCTGGTCAAGACGTACAGGAAGTCGTTAGTCACGTGGGAGTCGATGCCTTAATGGACAGGCTTCTCCAGAATCTGCAAGCCCGCATTAATTCGATTGATGATCGGGTTCAAATACCGGTAAGAGCGGGGTTTCATTATGAGAAGCCAAACTCGGGTTTGATCGAATGGATGCCTATCTACAAAGAAGGTGAAAACGTTCTGCTCAAGGTCGTTGGTTATCACCCGTCAAACTCTTCGCTGTTTGATTTGCCGACAATTGTTTCGACTATCTCTGCTTACAATACGAAAACCGGACACCTAACGACCATCATGGATGGGGCGCTGCTAACCGCACTTCGCACCGGGGCCGCATCGGCAATTGCCAGTAAAATTTTAGCTCATCCTGATAGTTCGGTTCTAGGTTTAATTGGTTGCGGCGCTCAAGCCGTTACGCAACTACACGCGATCTCGCGGGAGTTTCAGATAGAAAAGGTCCTGATTTCGGACATTGACCACGAGACGGAATTCTCATTTGAGAAACGATGTTCGGTCTTAGACTTGAATGTGGGCTTCGAGGTCTTGGGTATTAACGAAGTTGTAGAAAACTCCGATATTTTGTGCACAGCAACCTCGATTGATGTCGGAGCAGGGCCCTTATTCACGGACGTTGAAACTAAACCGCACTTACATATAAACGCGGTGGGTTCAGATTTTCCGGGGAAAATGGAGATTCCGTTAGGGTTCTTAAAGAAAAGTTTTGTTTGTCCGGACTTTTTGGAGCAAGCTCTCCTAGAAGGGGAATGCCAACAATTGGATAGTCAAGAAATCGGAGCAGATCTGGAGAAACTTGTTAAGAATTCTGACTCTTATGAGAGTATACAAATCCGGCGAAGCCTTTTTGATTCGACGGGTTGGGCATTTGAAGATCAAGTAGCGATGGAATTGCTATTGGCCTTCGCAATCGAACTTGATTTGGGACATGAGGTCGAAATTGAAAACGTGCCGAATGACGCCAAAAACCCGTATGATTTTTATAGCGACGAGGTTATACGGCTTGACGTTGAAGAAAAAGATATTTCAAAAGCATCAAAAATTGGCGTCTGATCCCCTAGTTTGTTGGCCTTGTCTTAATCGGAATATCACGTACGGGTATTACCCGGATTTCCCTATATTTTCCGTTCAAATAAAATGATGTAACTCTTTCGATCCTGATCGTATTGATAGTGTCAGATTCTCCAAGGTCAACATAAACGGGATACGTCCAAAGCAACCTTGGGGCTTTTAAATAG
The DNA here is from genome assembly GCA_037969475.1 of Pyrinomonadaceae bacterium. Classification (GTDB taxonomy): domain Bacteria; phylum Acidobacteriota; class Blastocatellia; order Pyrinomonadales; family Pyrinomonadaceae; genus Aridibacter. Next base: position 37,955 of record JBBKXN010000048.1, read on the forward strand.
TTGAAATTCGTATCGTTTGAATGGCGATTGTTCCAATTGCCTACGTATCGCTTTAAAAAAGCATCCAGCTTTCCTGCCCGTTTTTCGTCGCCGTACATATTTCCGTTAGCATTCTCATATTTGAAAAACGCTTCTTCAGAATTTATCTCCATAAGGCTACGCGCGACACCGGGACCCGGTGTCGATCCCCACGTGATCGGTAGTGTAGGGTTATCGTTTATGTACAGAAAAGTACCCAAAGTAAATTGATACTCATATGGTTCGAAGAATTTTGGAGGAAGCGTCACGATTTTGCCATCCGCTGTATTCGCTAAATATCGATAGGTATAACTTACCGGAACGTCAAACCACGCAAGTCTTGGTGGTTTGCACCAATAAGCACCTGTTACTATAAGAAACATCGAAACAACGATTTGTCTTTTCCCAAAGATTGGCAGTTGCACAAAATTTTCTTTCCGCGTGAACGCCCAAAGTAGGGGGATTTCAATTGCGATCCACATCCAAAAGAATATTCCGGAAACAAAAAAGATGCCGAGATGAAGCATTATCCATCCGCTGAGAAAGAATCTGGCAGCATTCCGATGCCAAAAGAAAAACAAACATCCAAATTCAACTATGAGGGTAAAGACTTTCATCGGAATGTTAAACCAGCTAAGCGTCTCTGTGATCCAAGAAATGGTTTCCGAATTGATGAAATTGAGCCATCCATTAGCGTAGGTTGAAGGAAGAAGAAGATAGATGTGGTCAAACTGAATCCAATCCAAACTCAGCTTACCGAAACCCGATGTCCAGTAATGCGCGGCAATAAGACAGCAAAGAAGAAAAACCAGATCGTCTATGTAATACTTTTGGACGACAAGATAAATTAGAAAATAAGAGCTGAAAAGTATCAGAATTCGAATCGGAAGAAAGGGATGTGACCACGTAAAACCCTCTAAGAGCGTAAATTGCCATATTATCGGCATCAAAATAACCAAGAAGGGTAGCGTAAACACCGGACGCCAATAAATTAGAAGCAGAAACAAAATGAGCAATAAACGATCAAAATAGTGTCCTTGGTCAAGATAGAGATTGTAGCTATACGTGGAAAAAAACCAAGCAAGGGATCCTGCGGCGGCAACAATTGGAAGCCGAATTGATCTTCCGTTGGGAAAATCATCCCAACTCGGAAGCAATCGTTTTCTAAAATAAACAAGAAACCCGCTCGCAAAGATCAAAATCAGAAGATACTTGCTCGCAAACAAGTGCTTTAAAAAAGCAAAGAAAATGACCGGATTGTGGAATTCTTGGGGAGTGAGGTATGTTAGCCGGGCCAAAACCCGGTCAATACAGACGTATAATGCGATCAGACTTCCGATTCGGACCAGAAACGCGGGAAGGCGGTCATTCTCATCGGTGGCTTTTGACCACTGGTTAACCCAGAGTAAATAAGTCTTTTGGAGCCGGGAGAATATGGTTTCCATTTGGTAGTTAATTCATTATCCAACTATTTGTAGCCCAATCATAGCAAATTTCGGGTGTCTGTCTTTTCCATTATCGTTAAGACGGAATCTGAATGACTAATTAGAGTTGACATTACTTCTGTATTCGATTCAAGATAATGTTATCGATACAAATGGATTTTTCTTGGAACGAAGAACAAACTGAGTTTCGTCAGCGAGTTGTAGAATTTGCCCAGAAAGAACTCAACGAAGGTATTGTAGAGCGGGAAGAAATGAGTATTTTCTCGCGTGACCTTTGGAAAAGGTGTGCCGATTTTGGCATCCAGGGGTTTGCTAATACTAAAGAGTTTGGCGGTCGGGATGACGAGATTGATATTTTGACCTCTATTCTTGCTATGGAAGGGTTTGGTTATGGGTGTCACGACAATGGTTTAGCATTTGCTCTCAACGCTCAGATGTGGACGGTTCAATTACCGATTGGGCAGTTCGGAAGCGATGATCAAAAACAAAAGTATCTGCCAAAGCTTGCGAGCGGCGAATGGATTGCCGCGCATGCTATTACGGAGCCTCAAATTGGATCGGACGTTTTCAATTTGAAAATGACGGCTGTAAAGACTGACGGTGGATACATATTGAACGGTCAAAAAAGACTTGTGAGCCTTGCGCCGATTGCTGACATGGTCTTACTTTTTGCTAACGCTAAGCCAAAGATGGGTAAATGGGGAGTAACGGCGTTCTTGGTTGAAAAAGGAGCCGAGGGTTTTTCCGCTAGTGAGTCCCGGAATAAGATGGGCTTGAGAACGGTTCCGATTGGCGAACTCAGTTTCGAGGACTGTTTTGTGCCGGCGGAAAACCGTCTCGGCATGGAAGGTGCGGGATTTAGCATTTCCAATCATTCGCTCGAGTACGAAAGATGTTCTATTCTGGCAAGCCAGCTTGGAGCGATGGAAAGGCAGATCGAAACGACAATCAAATATGCTCAAGAGCGCGAACAATTCGGACAATCTATAGGAAAATTTCAATCTGTTTCAAATCGGGTAGCTGAAATGAAATTGCGTTTGGAAACTTCGAGACTTCTTCTTTACAAGGTTGCTTGGCTAAAGCAGATGGGAAAACCCGCGATGCTGGAAGCCGCGCTTTTGAAATTGCACCTTAGCGAGAGTTTTTTGTCGTCCAGCCTTGATGCCATAAGGAATCACGGGGGAAACGGTTACCTGACGGAGTTTGAGGTCGAACGAGATCTGCGCGACGCCGTCGGCGGTTTGCTTTACGCTGGAACTTCAGACATTCAACGAAATATCATTGCGAAGCTTTTGAGTCTATAGAAACTATTTTTTTACTTACTGAAACAATAAAGAAAGCCTCCGATAAAACTCCGGGAAAAGCGGCTTTTAAGTTCGAAAGCGAATCTATCACCTATGAGGATTTAGCTCGTCGGGCGAATCAGCTCGCATCCGTTTTGATCGGGCAGGGTGTAAAAAAAGGTGATCGCGTTGGAGTTTTTCTAAAACCATCGCTCGAAACCGCGATTGCTATTTACGGTATCATGAGCTCGGGTGCTGCTTATGTTCCACTCGATACAAATTCTCCAGCTATTCGAATAACAAAGATTGTAAGAGATTGTGGAATAAAGCATTTAGTCAGTAATTCTAGCGAAAAGGAAAAGCTGAGGGGGATTCTAAACGAGGATTTACCTCTTGAAAGTGTGATCGGAGTTGGTGAGAATTTGCCGATTTATTCGATTTCCTGGGATGATGTTTGGAATATGCCGGAAAAGGAAATTTCGGTTTCCTTTGGCGAAAACGATTTGGCATATGTGATGTATACCTCAGGAACGACCGGGCTTCCCAAAGGGATTATGCACACTCACCGAAGCGGCTTGGCTTACGCCAATTTATCGAAAAAATTATATGAAGTTAAATCTGATGACATTCTGGGAAATCATTCGCCTCTTCATTTTGACATTTCGACAATGGGTTATTTCGCGATGCCGCTCGCCGGTGCAACAACCGTCATAATCCCCGAAGCCTTTAAGAATTTTCCTGCGAGTCTTTCCCGGTTGTTCGAAAAAGAGCGTTTGACGATTTGGTATTCTGTGCCACTGGCATTGATTCAAATGCTCGAAAAAGGCGAATTGGAAAATAGGAATTTGGAATTGCTTCGCTGGGTTTTGTTTGGCGGCGAACCTTTTCCGTCTAAGCATATTCGCAGGCTGGTAAAACTATTTCCAAACGCGACATTCTCAAACGTTTACGGTCCGGCAGAAATAAATCAATGCACTTTCTATAATTTCTCCCAATCTCCGGAAAACGATGAGCCGATTCCATTGGGAAAGGCCTGGGATGAGACAGAGATTATTATCGTTGACGAAAATGACCGTGAAGTTTCAAAAGGGGAAACGGGAGAGCTCTTGGTTAAAACCACGACGATGATGAAAGGGTATTGGAATCAGCCAAAGCTCACGGAAAGAGCGATTTTGATAAGAAGTTCAACAAAGAATAAGAAAGAAATCTTTTATCGAACGGGTGATCTCGCGAGACAAAATGAAAATGAAGACCTTGTGTTTTTAGGAAGAAAGGATCGTCAAATAAAATTGAGAGGATATAGAATAGAACTCGATGAAATTGAATCCATTCTATCTTCCCACACTAATCTATCTCAGGCTGCCGTATTTATATCTCGAAGTGAAGCGGATGAATTGGTCATCTCCGCCGCTGTAGTTGAAGAAAATAGCTCTGAGCTGAGCGAGAAAATCTTGCAGGATTATCTAGGAAAAATCTTGCCGCCTTACGTTAGAATCAGAAAAATTGAGTTTATTGAAAAATTACCGAGAACAGCTGCGGGAAAGATCGACCATAAAAGGCTCGAAAGACAAGCGCGCGAAAAGTTTAATAAGTGAAAGAAGCAATAAAAGAATACATTTCAAAACATTTTTTAGGCGATCGTCAGGAAGCAGATTTAGCTATGTCAGATGATATTTTGAGTAGCGGAATGATCGATTCAATGGGCGTGATCCAGTTGATCGCGTTCGTTGAAGAACTCACTCAAAAGAAAATTCCGCCGGAAGACATGGTCATAGAAAATTTTGTAACGATTAATGCCATAGAAGACTATATCAATGCTCGAAAAGAGACTCAATAAAAATAAATGCTTGGTCAAGACCCCAAATTAGAGCGCGTATATGGTTTAACAAAAAGCCAAATGTCTATATGGACGGGCCAGAGACTAAATCCCGAATCGCCGCTCTACAATATGGTTTATACCTTTGATCTTGAAGGCGAGATTGATACCAACCATTTTCGGAAAGCATTCAAGGTTTTGGTGGAAAAATGTGAAGCCCTCCGAACCGTTTTTGACGAGACAAAAGACTATCCGCGACAGATAATTCTCGAAAATCTGGATTTCGAAATGGAGGTCTTAGATTGGTCTAGTGAGAGTTTTACGGAAGAACACCTCGAAGAATGGTTGGACGAACGAATCGGAAAACTTTTCGATCTATCGAAACGCACTTTTGAATCAATCCTAATAAAACTTTCCGAGAAGCGTTCTATTTGGTATTTTAACCAACACCATTTAACAACAGATGCACGAGCTAGTTTGATAATTTTCACGAAAATGTCGGAGCTTTATTCGAAATCTGTTGAAGGCAATTTAGGGGAGGTTTCGGCGTTTCACAAATTCGAGAATTATCTAATCTACGAGCAAACCGTCCGAAAAGAACCGGAGCATTTGGCGATCGACGAATATTGGGCAAAAAAACTTGCATCGGTCGAAGCTTTGCCCAAACTCTATGAGCAAAATGGCGAGAAGGCAACTACAGAATCAAAACGAGTTGTGGTCGACTTAGGAGAGGAACGCACCGTAAATCTCCAAGAGCTGGCAAAAGAGAAAGACCTCCGTGCGTTTACCGAAGACCTTTCACACTTTAATATTTTTGCGACCGTATTGTTAGCTTATCTTTATCGAATTTCCGGTCAAAACAAACTTGTTTTTGGAAGCCCGGTTCAAAATCGTACGACGCCGGAATTTAAGAACACGCCCGGATTATTTATTGAGTTTTTTCCGTTTGTCCATGAAGTGAAGAATGACGACACCTTTGCGTCCTTATTTAAGCGAGTTAGCGGCGAGACATTTGAATTTCTGCGAAACGCCCGGCCGGCGGCAAGCTCCACTAAATCGAATCGAGCCTTTAATGTTGTTCTTAACTACATTAATACCGGTTTCCCTGATTTCGCAGGAATTCCGTGTAAAGCAACTTGGATGCATCCCAATAATTCGGACGCAAATCATCATATGCGCCTGCACGTATACAAGGATGCCAGAGCGAAGAGTATTCAGCTCTTTTTCGATCTAAACACGACGATATTTGACGAGCAAAACTTAGAGACGGTTTCAAATCACTTTTTGAAACTTTTAGATGCGTTTATCGAAAACCGGATCCAGCAGGTTAACGAGGCTTCGCTCTTAGGTGACTCGGAATTTAATAGACTTGTCAAAGATTTCAACGATGCGGAAGATTTCGAAACAGAAACGGTTGTCGATATGTTTCGAAAACAGGCGGAGCAGACACCCAATGCCATAGCTATTGTAGACAAAAAACAAAGTTTTAGTTTTGCCGAACTGGACAAAATATCTGATCGACTCGCAAATTATTTACTCGAAACCAGCGTGAAAAATGGCGACCGTGTCGCACTATATCTAAATCGCTCGGCTGATTTTATCATCTCGATGTTGGCATCTTTGAAGGCGGGCTGCGCTTATATTCCAATAGCTGTTAATAGTCCTGAACGTCGGTTAGCTGAGAAGGTCAAAATTTCGCAAAGCTCGATCATTATTACTGGCGAAAAATTCGAAAAGGATCTGAGAGAAATTTCAACCCGGATATTTACATTAGATAAAGTTTGGGACGTGCTCAAACAAGTTGATACGAGTGAGCTAGAGCGTAATATCGATCCGGAAAGTCTCGCGTACATAATATTTACGTCCGGTTCGACCGGGATTCCGAAGGGGGTCAGAGTTTCGCATATCGGATTGGGAAACTATGTGAGATCTGCGTGCGATAAATACAGCCCGGATATCGCTCCGACTTTTCCTTTGTTTACAGCGATTGATTTCGATCTTACGGTAACATCGATGTTTGTTCCTCTTGTAAGCGGTGGCTCGATAAGGGTTTACGAGGAGGAGGAGGCTGGCCCGGATCTCGCGATTTTGGATGTGATGGATGAAAATGAAGTAAACGCAATAAAGCTAACGCCGTCACATTTAACGCTTATACGGGACAGGGACTTAAGTAATTCAAAGATCAAGACAATGATTGTCGGTGGTGAAGATCTTAAGACTGAACTCGCCAGAAAAATAGAGGAGTCGTTTCCTGATAACTTAGTTATATACAACGAATATGGTCCAACCGAAGCGACAGTTGGCTGCATTGTGCATCGGTTTAATAGTGCGAATACGGTTTCGAGCTCTGTTCCGATTGGAAAACCGTTTGCTCGTACGATGGTTTATATTTTGGATGGAGCGTTGAATCCTGTTCCGGAGGGGGTTACGGGAAGGCTTTTTCTTTCGGGGATAAGTTTGTCAGATGGATACTGGAAAAACGCCGACCTTACGCGACAGAAATTCGTTTCAAATCCCTTTGCGGCGGGTGCGAAAATGTATGACACAGGTGATTTTGCTCGTTTGAACTCAAAAGGCGCAATCGAATATTTAGGACGTGAAGACGAGCAGGTAAAGATTGGCGGAATCCGAGTCGAGCTAGGGGAAATCGAAACGGCTTTGGCGAACTACCCTGGTATTGAAAACTGTGTTGTCGAGCTGATAAAGGGCAAGAGTAGGGTATTTCGTGAAGAAATACTAAATTGCGTTCGATGCGGACTTCCATCCAATTATCCGGCGGCCCGATTCAATGAAAATGGTATTTGCCGTCTCTGCGATTCGTTTGGCAATTACCAGAAAAAGGCTCAAAAGTATTTTAAAACCCCTGATGATCTCAAGAAAGTTTTCGAGGAGTCCAATCAAATACGGAAAGGTGAATATGACTGTCTTATGCTCCTGAGCGGAGGCAAGGACAGCACTTACGCGCTCGCGAAATTAGTCGGCATGGGCGCAGAAGTTCTCGCATTTACTTTGGACAATGGTTATATCTCGAATGGAGCAAAAGCGAATATTTCTCGTGTTGTTAAGGAGTTAGATGTCGATCACGTATTCGGAAAGACTCCGGCAATGAATGAGATTTTTGTTGATAGCCTCGTCCGGCACAAGAATGTTTGCAACGGATGTTTCAAGACGATCTACACGTTAAGTATGAAAGTAGCTCTTGAAAAGGATATTCCCTTTATAGTTACTGGACTCTCGAGAGGCCAGTTTTTTGAGACTCGTTTAACCGAGGAGCTTTTCTGGAACGACGATGTAGAAGCGATCGACCAAACAATTTTAGAGGCTCGAAAGGCGTATCATCGAGTTGATGACGCGGTTAAAAGAAATTTGGACAGTTCGTTTCTTCAGGATCAAACGGCTTTTGAACGGGTTAGGTTTCTCGATTTTTACAGGTATTTCGATATTAAACTCGAAGATATGATGGAATATCTGGATGACAAGCTTCCGTGGATCCGTCCCACTGATACCGGGCGTTCAACAAATTGTTTGATTAACCAAGTTGGTATTTACGTCCACAAGAAGGAAGAAGGCTACAGCAACTATGCATTTCCATATAGTTGGGATGTTCGGATGGGACACAAGACCCGTGAAGTTTCTTTGGATGAGATCAACGAGGAGATCGATGAAACCGGTGTAAAAAAAATAATGAGCGAGATCGGCTATGTTCCGAATAACGAAACTGTCGATGAAAAGCTGATTGGATATTACGTGGCGCTGGAAGATATTTCCCCCAGAAAGTTGAGGAATACGTTGGCGAAGCAACTTCCTGCTTATATGATCCCTGTCTCGTATGTTCGTTTAGAAAATATTCCTTTGACCGATAACGGCAAGATCGACCGAAAAGCTCTGAGAAAGCTGACAAATAATGAACCCGAAATCGAAACCGAGTACGTGCCGCCCGAAACGGAATTTGAAGAAGTGTTAGCGGAGATTTGGTCGGAAGTATTAAACATAGACCGGGTTGGTGTTCACGAAGATTTTTTGGAAATCGGAGGGAACTCGCTTTCGGCGATTCGGATCATGACCCGTGCAAACGAGTCATTTCAGTTAGACTTACCACTAAACAGAATTTTTGAGATGCCGACTATAAAGTCCTTGTCAAAATCTGTGGAAAAGACAATTATAAGAAGACTATCAGTAGAAAGCAATTGAGTGTTTACAACGACTATTAGACGTCGCACGTTTTGATTATTGAGTTTTGTAAAAAGGACGAGCAAAGCGTGTTCACGAAATTCTGCCGGAATTCGATCGAAGAAGCCGCATATTATGACATTACAAATTACCCGATGATTTATCATTTAGTTTTACAAGAATGCAGGTATGAGTTCGATTTAATGTTGCATGAATTTGTGTCAGCTGAAGATTGGTGGGAGGACAAAACGGCAAGAGCTTTATTTGAATTTGATATTCTTAGCAAAACGTTTATTTATAGTAACGTTAAGACCGAGAATCCGAGATTTCCGTTAGAAACGGTTCGTTTGGTTGAGACCGGTGACAACTCCTATAATTTTGCAATTCCGATAGAATATTTCTTAAGGCATTAGGTCACGGAGGTTTATCCGATGAAACGTTTAGTAACGACGAATCGGGTTTCACTGTCTATCTCGATCATGATCGATCTCAATTTGTGTTTCGGGAAAATCAATCACGAAGAGCGAATGCGGATAACTGCTATGGAAGTATTATGCGAATATCAAATTTTCAACCAGAGTTTCAAATAATAAAAGCTGAAAGAGCCAGCTCTCAACAGACCGTTCAGTCTGATTTTTAATCTTCGCGATTCGATAATAGATCTATTCATATTGAAATTAGACAAATTCGACAACAATTTCTTACTATGACCTTTTTTACAAAGAATCTCCGACTCCTTGTTATTGCATTTTTCCTTTTTTCGTTTGCGGTATTTACTTATGCACATGCTCCGGAGCAAAGCTATATTTTCGTTCGATTTCAAGAGAGCTCGATAAGCGGGCATTTTGAAATTACAACTGATGATCTTAATAGGGTTCTCGATTTAGAATTGCCGCGCGGATTGAGCAAGGACCGACTCGCTCCTCATATTGAAGCAATACAGAAATATGTTATCGAGAATGCCTCTTTTAGCACGGATGAAGGGTTTCAGCTTCGGATTCGTTTTACCGAAACGAATATAATGAGTGCTGGACCGTTAGGAGATTACGTCCAACTTGGTTTCAATTTGGATGGCATTGAAGAAATCCCAGAAAAAATTCATGTTAAATATAGCGCCATTTTTGACGAAATCCCGAAACACCAAGGGCTTTTAGTGATTTCGTACGATTGGAAAGCGGGTATTCATGAAAATGAGGCAATACCGACCTTGGTATTTTCGAAAGGTGACACCGAACAAGTTTTGCCAACTTCGAGATCAGCCTCTATCCTTCTAGGCTTCGCAGCGATGATAAAACTCGGCGTATGGCACATCTGGATCGGGATCGATCATATTTTGTTTTTGTTCGCCTTACTGTTGCCATCTGTCCTTCGGTCTCGAAAAGACGGCGAATTACTTGGCGAAATTGAGAAGGCGGGGTTTTGGAAACCCGTTGAGAAATTTAAACCTGCTTTGATAAATGTCGTTAAGGTCGTCACGTTTTTTACGATCGCTCATACCATAACGCTGAGTCTTGCTTCTCTTGAACTAATTACTCTTCCTTCGAGGCTGGTTGAATCGATTATCGCAATTTCGATTACACTCGCTGCGATTCACAATATTCGCCCGGTTTTGTTTGGCAAAGAGTGGGTAATTGCATTTGTTTTCGGGCTTTTTCACGGTTTTGGTTTTGCGAGTGTATTGGCGGAAAAAGGTTTCGGCGGTGATTTTTTAGTATGGACACTACTCGGGTTTAACATAGGAGTAGAGCTCGGACAGCTTGTAATAATCATCCTAATATTTCCAGTTCTCTATTTTTTACGCACAACGTTTTTGTATCAAAAAATCGTCTTTTTTGGCTCAGTCTTGCTAATATTTATTTCAATTTATTGGTTTATCGAAAGGGCCTTTGACTTAGACCTGCCTGCAGGGGCATATATTTTACGCGCGCTCGGACTTCTTTAATATCTTATATGCGGAGTGGTTCTAAAAAACTTGAAAAGGGTTCCCTGCTCGACAAATGGTTAAATCGGGAAAAGGATAATAAACCGCGGAAGGGGATTGAGCCTCGACCGAACGGGGTTTCTGTTCCGCTTTCTTTAGGTCAACAGCGTCTATTGTTTTTGCAGCAACTCAATCCCGAAAATCCGTTTTACAACTACGCTGATGCCTATCGATTCAAGGGCAATCTAAACCTTGATTTATTGCTAAAAAGTTTTGTAAGTGTCGCGGAAAACCATGAGATCTTGCGAACGAGTTTTAAAGTAAAAGATGGTCAAGCGTTTCAAACCATTAAGAATTCGGCGAATTTTGAGACTTCGAAATATGACCTGCGAAACAGATCGCCCGAAGACATTCAAAAAATTGCCGTTACAGAGGCGAGAAAACCATTTGATCTAAGCAGCGGTTCTTTGGTTAGGCTTTCATTTTTGCAGCTAGCCGCTGAAGACTATCTGGTTGTCCTCACGATGCATCACATTATTTTTGATAAATGGTCGATGGGGATTTTGCTTCGGGAGGTCGCTGAGACCTATACGAAACTACCCAATGGCGAGGAGTTGGAAATACCTCGCCTTGATATTCAATACGCTGATTTCGTCTACTGGCAAAGCCAAAAAGAGATCGAGGAAAAGGATTTAACCTATTGGGAAGAAAAGCTCGCGAATAGCCCGGAATTATTGAATCTTCCAACAGATTTCGCAAGACCACATCGACCCACATTTAACGGAGCGTATTTTACGAAGTGCTTTCCTGAGATTCTATCAAAGAAACTGCAATCTCTTTGCCGAGAGAGGAAAACGACGCCTTACGTTTTTCTGCTCACGGCATATAAGATTTTACTGAATCGTTACACTAATGAAAACGACATTCTCGTAGGTTCGCCATTTACGAATCGGGATAGGCTCGAGCTCGAAAGACTGATCGGGTTTTTCAACGATACACTTGTCCTGCGGTCTGATCTTTCGGGTAATCCGACTTTTGTTGAGTTACTCGAACAAGTAAAACAGACGACACATGAGGCATTTGCACACAAAAATACGCCGTTTGAAACCTTGGTAAAAACTCTAAAACCAGAACGCTATCTGAATCATAATCCATTGTTTCAAGTGATGTTTATTTATCACAATGTTCCCGAAATGCCTTCATTTGGAGATGATTTGGAGCTTGAACATGAGCCATTCGATTTTGGTGTGGCGAAGTTTGATCTGACACTCTATATTTCTGAGAAAAGCGAGCGTGAGATGAGTGCGACCTTTGAATATTCAAAAGATCTTTTTGAAGAAGAAACAATAGATCGTATGCACCGACATCTTGAAAACTTGTTAGAAGGAATTGCCGAAAATCCGAACCAACAAATTTCCGATTTGCCTTTAATCACGGACGAAGAAAAAGAGCAGTTTTTTGAATGGAACAACGCGAGTGCGAATGTCATTTCGCCGAAATTGATCGTCGACTTTTTTGAAGATCAAGTTAGGACCAACCCGGATTGTACGGCGATCTCGGTCCAAAATTCAAGGTTTACTTATCGGGAATTAAACGAACGCGCGAATGCGGTAGCTAACTATTTACTTTCGTTAAACTTGAATCGTAAACAACCGATTGGTTTATTTTTGGAATCTTCGCTTGAAATGATCGTCGGAATCTTTGGTATTTTAAAGGCGGGTTTCGCATATTTGCCACTAGACGCGGAATATCCAAAGGAAAGAATCGACTATATTCTAGAAGATTCTGGAGCATCAATTGTCTTAACGCAAGATGTCTTTTTGGGTAAAATTTCGGATGAGACGATCGAAGTTCACAAGATCGGGGAGATTATTACATCAGCACGTTTGGACGCCCCAATCTTATCTGACCCAATCAGTAAAGACGATCTCGCTTACATAATGTACACTTCGGGCCGCACGGGAAAACCGAAAGGTGTCGCTGTCACTCACGGAAATCTTGCTTATTCCACTGCCGCCCGTTTCGGTCTTTATTCGGAGCGGCCGGAAACCTTCTTACTGTTTTCGTCATTTTCGTTTGATAGCTCAGTCGTTGGAATCTTTTGGACACTGGCGACGGGCGGGCACTTAGTTTTGGGAACACGCCGGATCGAGCAGGACCTAGCCGGTTTGGCAAATATTTTGGAAAAGGAAAAAATAACCCATACGCTTCTCCTCCCAAGCCTATATTCACAACTTATTAAAAGCATACCAAAATCAGCGTTTGATTCTCTCGATACGGTGATTGTCGCTGGTGAGGTTTTCCCAACTTCTTTATGCAAGGAACATTTTGAAATACTGCCGAATGTGAAGCTTTATAACGAATACGGTCCGACCGAGGCGACAGTTTGGACAACCGCACATCGAATTATTCTCGAAGATTCCGGGTCTAAGATACCGATTGGGAAACCGATTTCCGGAACCAAAGTTTATATTTTAGGCGATAACCAAAAGCAGGTGCCGATCGGGGTGTCAGGGGAAATGTATATTGGCGGAAAGGGTGTGGCTAAAGGATATTTTAACGATTTGGAGTTTACAAACACGCGTTTTATTCAGAACGCTTTCGACGATACCGCGGAAGAAAAGCTATACCGAACGGGAGATATATGTCGATACCGATCCGATGGAGCGATTGAGTTTATAGGAAGAAAAGATGATCAAGTAAAGGTCCGCGGCTTTCGGATCGAACTTAATGAGATCGAGGAAGCAATCAAGCAAGACACCGAAATAATAGATGCGATTGTAAAACTTGAATCAATAAATGAAGAAATCGAGACGAACGATGAAACCGATGTTTTGCTGAATGCTTTAAGGGGGTTGAAACCTGAAGAGGCGGACGAGGTTTTGCGCTCAATTGAAAATTTCTCGGACGAGGAGATCCAATCTATGATCGGGAAAACCGCGAGCGCATAGGTTTTTTGTATGACAAAACGCGTAAAGAGAACGGAGCATTTTGAAATTGTGCTGGATCTTACGAATGAGGACTTCATCCGTCCGCCCAGGGATTCGCAGAGAAACGCTCTCATGAATAATGCGTTGAATGAGTTTACGGAAAACTTAACAGCCTTAGACCGGCAAGCAAGTCGATTTGTTGCGGGAAATACAAAAGTCTCGCTTGAGGATCGCACTCAAACCGATCTATCGGAGTCTGAGATAATGGAGGATTGGCAAATCCCCGTGATGCAGGCGATGACGGAAGCTGTTACCGAATCAAAGGGCGATATTCTTGAAATAGGATTTGGACGGGGAATTTCTTCATCTATGATTCAAGAGCAAAAAGTGCGTTCGCATACGATTATTGAATGCAATGATTCTGTTATCGGAAGATTCAACGAATGGAAGCAGTCTTTTGAAAACCGAGAAATTCGGCTTGTTAACGGCTTGTGGCAGGAAGTGATTGATGATTTATCAGTATTTGACGGAATTTTTTTTCATACTTATCCGCTCAATGAGGAAGAGTATATGAAATACGTTCACGGAAAGGTCACGTTTGCGGAGCATTTTTTTGAAACTGCGGCACAGCATCTAAAACCGGGTGGCGCGTTTACTTACTTTTCTAACGAGATCGATTCTCTGAGTAGAGCGCATCAACGTTCACTTCTTAAATGTTTTTCGTCTTTCTCATTGAGGGTTATCGACTTAGAAATACCTGAAGATGTTGAAGATACGTGGTGGGCAGATTCGATGGTAATTGTAAAAGCAATCAAATAATTATGGGAAATTTCGAGGAAAGAATTAGGAATCTCTCGGTTAATCAGAGACTTTTACTGCTGAAACAGCTCGGCACCAAGAACTGGAATGCAGAAAAATCAAGGCAAATCCTCGTTGCATATTTCACTTCGAATAAAGCTCTTGAAACCAAGGAAATGCGGAAATCTTTAAAAAAGAAACTGCCTGAGTATATGATCCCATCAAGATTTGTTTTGCTCGATGAATTTCCGCGATTGCCAAATGGGAAAGTTGATGTGAATGCTCTCAACGTTGCCACGGAACAAAATTCGGTTCTTCATCCGAATTTCGAAAAGCCTGTAACAGACATCGAAAAACAACTCGTCATAATTTGGGAGGAAGTCTTGAATTTTCATCCTATTAAAGTTAACGATAATTTTTTCGAGATCGGAGGAGATTCGATATTAAGCATACATATTGTATCTAAGGCGAGAAAGAAAGGGGTTGTACTCGCTCCAAATCAACTTTTCGAACATCAAACCATCCGCGAATTGGCTCGTTTTGCAAAGGACGAAACCGAAGAAAACAGTGTGGGGCCTGCTGTTGGAAATGTTCCGCTGATTCCAGTTCAACATTGGTTTTTCGAGGAACACAAAAACGCCCCCAATCATTGGAATCAGGCAATGATATTTGAAGCCAACAAAGATCTGGACATATCCCTACTGAGGAAAAGTGTTGAATTAGTCGTTCTTCATCATGATGCGTTGCAGCTTAATTTCCAAAAAGTGCGAGAGGATTGGGTCTCGACTATTTCCGAAGAAAAAAATCAGAACGGATTTCAGGTTATTGATTTATCAGATATTTCATTAGATAAAATTGATAAAACGATCGAATCAATGTCGGCTGAGCTGCAATCGAGACTTATTCTTTCGAAATCCACGCTTTTCCAAGTAGTTTTCTTTGATTCTGGAGATAAAAACAAAGACAAGGTTTTGTTATTCGCACATCACTTAGTTGTAGATGGCGTTTCTTGGCGAATCTTGACTGAGGATATAGAAACAACTTACCAGCAATTGAAAATCGATGAGACGGTTTCTGTATTTTCAAACTCTTCGTCATTCAAAAAATGGGGCGAATACTTGGTAGAATTAGCAGAATCTAACAAACTAGAACCCGAAATCGAATTTTGGAAAGCACAAACGGCCAATGTAAGTTCTTTCCCAAGAGATTTTGAAAATGAATTGCCTTACTTAGTTAAAAGCGTTCGAGTTATCGAATCGATAATCGAAAGCGATATTGCCAATGATTTCATAAGACACTCGAATCGGGCATACGGAACAAATACGGAAGAAATTCTTATCAGCGCATTGATAATTGCATTGGAAAAGTGGCGCGGGATTAAAGCTGTAAATTTGGGTTTGGAAAGACATGGAAGAGAGTCAGGTGAAACTGGTATTGATCTAAATGATACAGTTGGGTGGTTTACCACTTATTTTCCGGTAAAACTCCATGTTGCAAAATCGAAAAATTTAAAATCGACGATCATTGCTACAAAAGAAACCTTGCGAAAAATACCAAATCAAGGCTTGGGGTATGGAGTTTTGCGTTATCTGAAGAAGGAAAAAGGATTTAACCAAAGACCCGCGATCCGTTTTAATTATTTAGGTAGACGCGAGTCTATAAATTCCGAGGTTTTGGGATCCGGAGAATGGAAACTTAACGGAGCCCATTCGCCGGAAACCGAGCGTTTTAATTTGATCGGAATAAATGCTTTCTTAAAAGGTGGAAGGTTACATACGGTTTTTGATTTCAGCGAAAAGCTTTATAAAATCGATACAATCGAAAGTTTGATCGAGGAGTATGAAAATCAAATCGTGCGAATATCCGAGCATTGTGAAGCACAAGAATCAATTGGATACGCGCCTTCCGATTTTGCCGAAGCCGATTTAACTCAGGAAGATTTGGATAATTTGTTAACTCAGATAACTTAGTATGCAAGCAAAGGAAACAAAGCCTGATATTGAAGCGATCTATCCGCTGGGGTTTTTGCAGCAGGCTCTGCTTTTTCATAGCTTGCAACGGGAAAGCGACGAAGGTTTTTTGCAGGTTCGATGCAATCTAAATGGAAGTATCGAACTTGATTCGTTCGAAAAAGCCTGGATACAAATTATAAATAGACACGAATCGCTCCGAACCTCAATTCATTGGGAAAATATAGAAAAACCTGTTCAGCTTGTTCGTAGTTACGTCGAGCTTCCTCTTTCTTATCAAGACTGGACTCATCATTTACCAAAAGTAAAAACCAAAAAACTTAGCGAATTGGTCAATAACGACCGAAATCAAAATTTAGACTTAACAAAGTCTCCGGTCTTTAGAGTTAATCTGATTAAACTCTCAGATACTGAGTATTTTCTGCTTTGGACATTACATCATATTTTGGCTGACGGCTGGACTGCCTCGATAATTCTCAACGATTTGCTGGTGTTTTATTATGCAAATAAAAAGGGGGAAGAGCCTGATCTGCCACCGGTTCCATCACATAAATCTTACATTAATTGGTTAAAAAGCCTGGACAAATCAAAAGCCGGAACGTTTTGGGAAAACGAATTGCGTGGTTTTAAGTTTCCCACAATTGTTGGCAAGCGAAATCTTAGAAATTCTGATGAGGGAACTGAATTTGAGATTGACTCGTTTGCGCTTTCGGGGGAAGAAAGCGAAAGGCTCCGATCCGTCTGCAAAAAAAATAGAATCACTCTGAATACTTTAATTCAGGGAATCTGGTCGATACTCCTGAGCAAATTTTTAGATAGCGAGGACGTTGTTTTCGGAACGATCGCGTCCGGACGTTCGATAGCTTTGCCAAATGCAGAATTGATGGCGGGTATGTTAATGACGATGCTTCCTCTTCGGGTGAAATTAGATTCGGAACAAGACCTTTCCGATTGGTTGAATAATATTCAAATCCGGCAATTAAAGATCAGAAAGTATGACTATGTCAATTTAGATGAGGTCTTGAGCTGGAGCAAGGCTGATACACCTAATTTGTTGTTTGATAACATAGTTATTTTCCAAAATATTCCGCTCGCAAATATTGTCGGCGGCGATATTAGAATTTCCGATTTTAAGAGTGGTTTGACCAGTAATTACGCCTTGACCCTAGCAGTAAAGCCGTCAAAAGAAATTGAATTTTTCCTTAAATTCGATTCATTTCGGATTTCTAAAGACCAGGTTCGATGGTTTAGAGAAAATCTTTCTGAAATCTGTCAACAATTAATCGAGAATACTCCACAAACTTTAGGAGAAATACTTAATCTGATACCTGCCTGCGATCAAAACGACAATCGATCTGAGATGCTCGAAGCGAAAGGACCGGTTACGGTAGATTATGTAGCGCCTCAAAATGAAATTGAGCTTAAATTAACGAAGATTTGGGAGCGCTTGTTGGGGCAGTCTCCTATCGGTCTAACTGACGATCTTTTTGAAATTGGCGGAACTTCGATTACAGCGATCAGGCTGCTTGCAGAAATCGATAGAGACTTTGAGCGTAAATTGCAGCCCATGAATCTCCTGCAAAACAAGACGATCAAATCTCTTTCAAAATTAATCGAAAACAAGAACAACGACGAACAGTTTTCAACGCTTGTTCCTCTTAGAGCAAGCGGGTCAAAGCCGCCTATATATTGTCTTCACGCTGGTGGCGGACACGTCTTTTTTTATAGATACTTAGCAAAGTATCTCGGAAATGAGCAGCCCGTTTATGCTATACAACGGCTTGGACTTGATGACGTTGCTCAGGCGGCACAAGATATCGATAAGCTCGCAGCGCATTACGTTAGTGATATTCGAAAAGCTCAGCCGAAAGGACCCTATTCGCTCTTGGCGTATTGTTTTGGTACGACGATTTGTTGGGAAATGGTTAAAATTCTGCAACGGCTTGGTGAGTCGGTTTCGCTTGTTGCAATCGTCGATTCTCCGCCATTTTATCGGGATATGAGAACGACAAATGAAAAAATTGAGAGGGTCTCGAACAAGCTGAAGCAAATGGATTTAAGTTTCGTAAAAACTGCGTGGCAAGGCAGAATAATGCACCCGCTCCGCCAAAAATGGAAGTATCTTACCGGTGGCCAAACTGAAAAAGAACGTCAAAATTTGATGCGTGCTCTCAATTCAAAAGCTGAATCTTACGTCTGGGAGCCTCTGCCCGTGAAGGTGAGTTTACTCCGGAGTGATTCGATGTTGAGATTGCCGGAACAAAATGAGGCGGTCAAAGAGTGGGATCGCCTGGCACTGGGTGGAGTTGAGACATTTAATGTGGGCGGAAACCACGATGTTTTGTTTGAAGAGCCATCTGTGAAAAAGTTAGCAACTCAACTAGAAAAGTGTCTGAGGGCAGCAAACCCAGAAAAATGAATTGGTTGAATCGTCCCGACAATTTTTTTCTCGAAGAGAACCATATTCAAATCTGGAAGGCTGATTTAGATGTTAGCGAACCGTTCCGAAAATCACTTTGGAATTTTCTGTCCCGTGACGAACAAAAACGAGCGGAGAAGTTTCGCATTAATGATGACTGCAATAATTTTATTGCCGCGAGAGGAATCTTAAGATTTTTGCTTGGAAGATACCTGAACATAGAACCAGAAAGAATAACCTTTGATTACGGGGAATATGGTAAGCCGATTGTGGTAAACGATGATTCGCTGCGGTTCAATATCTCACATTCGAACGGCGTCGGACTTTTCGCCTTCACACAAAAGTTGGAACTAGGGGTTGATATTGAGTTTTGCAAACGCGAAATTGAAATTATTGCTATCGCTAAGCGGTTTTTTTCACAGAATGAGATAAAGGCGCTGTCAACTTTATCAGGAGAAGATCGTGTTACAGGGTTTTACAATTGTTGGACACGAAAAGAGGCATTTATTAAGGCGATTGGTGAAGGATTGTCGTTTCCGCTTGATAAATTTGAAGTTTCTTTAAGCCCTGCGAAATCCGCGAAGTTATTGGCTGTAAACTGCGATACGAAAGCTGAGTTAAACTGGTCATTACGCTCCTTCAAACCCTACCAGAATTTCATCGGCGCGCTGGCTTTTCGAGGAGAGATTCAAAAACTCGACGGTTTTCACGTCAACGAAGAATTGATATATACAGAATGACCATGTTGTTAATTTGTTGATTACCTTTATGGGGGCGCGGTAAAAGGAAGGTAAAATGCCGGAAATTCCCAACCGATTTGATTCATACATAGAATTGAATAATCATCAAAACTTCGGAGAAAATTAGAATGAACAAATTACGGAGCACTTTTGTATTTGCCCTTCTCTTAGCACTCATCCTTTCCTATCAGGCGGCTGATAATTTTGTTTTTGCTCAAACTAACGAGCAGGCAAAATTTACTGAAAAGATAAAGAGAATTGAAAAATTCGTCGAGACGCAGATGAAATCGGAAGGAACAGTCGGATTAACGATTGGTTTTGTCAAAGATGATTTTCGGTGGGTAAAGGGGTTTGGACTTGCCGATTTGGAGAACAAGATCCCAACAAAACCGGAATCTTCTTATCGCATGGCATCGGTTACAAAACCGATGACGGCAGTTGGAATCTTGATTTTGGTCGAGCAAGGCAAGATCGACCTCGATGCCGAAGTGCAAAAATATGTTCCGTACTTTCCAAAGAAAAAATATCCTGTAACGATCCGCCAACTTCTCGGACACCTAGGGGGAATCAGCCATTACAGGAATTACGACTTAGAAGGACATTTTAAGGAGCACAAGAACACGCGCGATGCGATAAGTGTATTTGAAGATTTCGACCTCGTTTCCGAACCCGGAACTCATTATAGCTATACGAGTTACGGATTTAATCTCCTCGGCGCAGTTATTGAAGGAGCATCGGGAAAACCATACGGCGAATATATGACCGAAAATGTTTGGGGTCCGCTGGGAATGAACGAAACGCTTTTGGATGATCCCTTAGAAATAATTCCGAATCGTGTAAAAGGTTATCAGCTTATCGACCGCAAGGTCAGAAACTCCGAATTTGTTGACATGAGTTCGCGTTTTGCGGCTGGCGGAATCCGTTCGACCGTTCCTGATATGCTCGACTTTGCTAAAGGACTCTACGAAGGAAAGCTGCTTACGACAAAAATGCGAAACGAAATGTGGACGACCCAGACTGCTCGCGATGGTTTCAACACAGGTTACGGTTACGGATGGGGAACCCGATCGCCGAACGGGCGTTTTATGGTTGACCACAGCGGCTCACAGGCTGAGACAAAAACGTATCTATTAACGATCCCAAATGAGAAGTTTGCCGCGGCGGTCGCAATAAACTTTGAAGGTGCGAATCCAACAATTTATCTTGCCGAGCTCTTTAGAATAATTTTCGTTGAAGCCTGGCAGATCCGATATTACTCAAATGATGAAAAAGATGGAATCGCCTTGCGCGGAATGGATATCGCATTTGATGAAGGGATGCGATTTTACTCGCAATTTGGAATGCCTATGACCAGAAATGAAGATCAGGCAAAAGAATCATTTGCTTATTTGAAGGAGGCTTTGAATTCCGACACGCAAAAAATGCGGCAGAGTCTTGAATCCGGAAGTCATCCCATTTCTAAAAGCGCAACCGCAAGAATGATCTCTATTATTGCGGATAAATTAAAACAGGACGGAAAGAATCTGGATATCTACTTTAAAAATGGCGTCATTCCGATGTTAAGTGATTACGTAAAATGGTATAAAACTCAGCCAAATTATTCTGAAGATCTGAAATTTGAGAGAGTGTTTGAAGAAAAGATTGCTACATGGAATACCGACTGGGCGAAAGTTTGGAACAAAGACATTCAGAATTTTGAAATTCATGCTGAAAAAGATATGCGCGCGTTCGGCGAGAAACTAAACAAAGCGTTTGCCGGAATGAGCGTATATCCTGATTATGTCAATGATTTAAATGATGCGGTGACAAACCTGGCTGTTTCAGGAGATATCAAGCGGGCTTTTCAAATTGCCGAAATCAATTACAAACTTTACCCCGAATCAAGCACTACTAATGCAACGATCGGCGTTTTGCATGTTCTGAACGGGCAAAAGGATGTGGGCATGTCGTCGCTAAAAAAATCGCTAGCGTTAAATCCGCAGGGAAATGCAAATGCAGGAAGCCTAAATGCCATGGCGTACGATTTGCAAAATATCGGACAGGCAAAAGCTGGATTGCAGTTGCTCCTCATTGCCATCGAGCTGCATCCGAAAGTAGCAAATCTCTTTGATAGCGCAGCGGAATTCTATTCGAATTCAAAAGAGAATAATAAAGCCTCGGAGTATTACCGAAAGGCTTTGGAAATCGACCCCAACTATCCAAACGCAAAGAAAGCCAAGGATTTCATCAGCGAACCGCAGAAATAATCCGCGCAAAACCTAAAACGAGGAAAGAAAGAATTCGCATCTTATGATTAATTTTGCGATTTTTTTTTTATTTTAAATCCACATCGCGCCTTTCTTCGAAGATAACTACTAAGACATTCAAGTCAAAAAAAATAAAAGGTGGAAATTATGAAAAAATTATTATTTGCAAGTTTTGCGTTGATGCTAACGCTGGGATTCTCTTTTAACACTGCGTCCGCACAGGGTTCGATGAAAAAGATGGACAAGATGGATAAGGGTAAAATGTCGAACAATACAGTATTGGTTGGCGGCGAGGCGATGTTGCCCGCAAAGAACATTGTAGAAAATGCCATCAATTCAAAGGTTCATACGACATTAGTTGCTGCCGTGAAAGCAGCAGGATTGGTCGATACCTTAATGTCTAAAGGGCCATTCACGGTATTTGCTCCGGTTAATGATGCGTTTGAAAACCTTCCTGAAGGCACTGTCGCAACATTGCTTAAGCCTGAAAACAAGGCAACATTAAGTAAGATCTTGACCTATCATGTAGTTGCGGGAAGCTTTGATGCAAAAACGATAATTGGCGCAATTAAGAAAGGCGGCGGTAAAGCAACTCTGAAAACCGTAAGCGGCGGCACACTAACTGCTTCTATGAACGGTCCGATGAATGTAATTGTCACGGACGAAAAAGGTAACACAGCCAACATTTCAACATATGACGTCAGACAATCAAATGGCGTGATACACGTTATTGATTCGGTTTTATTACCTAATTAATCCTCTAATTTGGAAAGCTAAAAAAAGGGCCGCGCGATTATTATCGTGCAGCCCTTTCTTTTTGCCCAAATAATTCTTACGGAATTTCTTTTTCTACCACTCTCTTTTCGATCCGAACCCGCTTCCTCATATCATTTTTCATCGAAAAACTCTTGTGGATCGTCTCGATCCATGCATCAGTTTTTATAAAACCCGAGCCGGCTTCTTTATACTTCTCCGGAAAACCGACCGCTTTTATTTGTTCCAGGGTTTTGCCTTCCTTCATATGTTTTCCGACTATCGTTGTCGTTTCGATCAACATCGATCGATAATTGATCAAATCCTGAACACCTGAAACCGGCCCATGACCGGGGATAATTTTTGCATCCGACGGAATCATCGAGATCATTTTCTCAACATTTCTTATCAAACCTTTTACGCTTCCACCGCTTTCGAGATCGACAAAAGGAAAACGTCCGACAAAGAAATCATCACCAAGATGAACGACATTGGATCCCGTAAAGAAAATCGCCGTGTCGCCATCCGTATGCCCTTTTGGAAAATGAATAGCTTTTACCTCTTCACCATTAAAATAAACCGACAAACCCTGATCAAAAGTGATCATCGGTAATCCGATCTTTGCTGTCGGAGTTCGTTTTTGGCCCCGGAATTCCGTAGTTCTAAGAAGCCGCTCGCGGACGTTGAAGTGAGCCAGAATAGTCGCGTCCTGCCCAAATATCTCGTTTCCGCCCGTGTGGTCGCCATGCCAATGAGTATTAAAAACAAACTTCGGTTTGTCGCTGCCGAGTTTCTTTAGCTCCGCTTTTATCTGTGCCGCAACGTTGGCAAACTGCGTATCGATCGTCATTAATCCGTCCGTGCCGTAAGAGACGCCGATATTCCCGCCGCTCCCGAAAAGCACGTAAACATTTCCATTTACTTTTTCGAGCTTGAAATCCTGCTGTTCATTTGAGTGTCCATTCTTGAGCAAAGACACATGTGCAAAACTTGTAGTCACAAACAAACCTATAACTGCGATTCCAAAAATAATTCTCCGCATAAATTCTCCTTCGTATTCAGATTGTTGATTTTGAGAATAATACCATAACTTGGGATTATGGATTTTTGGCGTCGCTGAGCGACCTCTAGCAGATCCTATTCTTCCTCAGTATCCTCGACTGTATCTTCAACTGATCCTCCACTTTCGACCGTTTCTGAATCATCGTCTGAAGATTCAAGTTCCGGGGTTTGATCGGATTCTGCAATTTGCTCATCAGTATCATTTGAATCTTCGTTTTCGTCCGTATCCTCAGATTCTGCCAAAAGAGCCAGACGGTCAATCGGAAAATCGGCTTCGGCGAATTGAAGATGTAAAGTAATGAGCCCTCCCTCCCGATTTTGTCGATTGGTGACTACGCAAATTGTTGAATAATCATAGGAATCGCGTACAAATCTCACACGATCTCCCGAATTGACATCCAAAGTGGAAAAAACGGACGCGCCGCCGGCACCTATATTCTCGGTGACTGCTTCTTGATCGACCGCTTCTTCCTCGCCGTCGGCACCGAGCAGGGTTAGCGGCGCCTGGTACGCGCAATTAAATCGATGATACGCGCGTGAAACAAATGGAGTCTTAGTTTCGCCTACATTCCAGAAGCCATCTTCATCGATCCCTGAAATGCGATACGATTTCAAAGGATCTGCTGCATAGCTATCCGGTGGATGTTTACCTACGAACGCGACACCGATCTGAAATCCACTGTCACCTTCCTCCAGAGCAATAGGTCGGCAATGCTGAACGAGCCCCCAAACCCGATATAGTTTTTTATTTCGATCATAAAGCCGTAAACGCTTGGGCAGATTCATAATGAGCGAAAGAACTCTACCGGGCGCACATTCGTGTTGAATATTAAAACTAGCCCCAACGCGTGAAACATTGACTAGCTCGGCCGTCTCCTTCCAAAAATCGTCACTACTCTCTCGTCCTTTAACGACAACGGTTTTAGCTAGGGATTTGCGGCTTAGGGCCCGCCGTTCGGCATCCAAATTAGACATACTGGTTCTCCAAAAATCGATATTGGGGGGCCGAGGGGATGATGAATTAAAGGGGTAGGTAAACCGGGAACTTTATATCATATTTATTCCTCTTTACAAAAGCGGTTAACTGCTTGTCTACAATCTATTTGTCAATTCATTCAGGTACTTCTTCTCGTCGAAATATGAGTCTTTCCGTTTTTCCAGAATAAAAATTATCGCATTGTGATACATTTCCGCTCCGGTTTTACCCGGAAAACATGGAATTTCGTTTTCTTCTAAGCTCAAATAGCTGATCAAAACGCTCATCAGCATCCACAAAAGAGTTTCTGATTCGGTACCAATCGGATTGTGTTTGAGTATGGCCGCCCGGTCATCGGAAAGCCCCCGGCAGATCTTTGCAAACTCATTTTCAGATATTTTCACCTTAGACATATTGTCAGTGCGGATCAGCAATTTTGTCACATTTTTCGCAAATAGATTAACTCCAGAAATTTCACAGGCTTGATTTATCGGGTTCTACGTTGGAGAGAAACTGGCACGATATTTGTATGCGTAATAGAAACAATATAATTCATTTCATCGCGAAAGGAGAGCCTGTAGAAAATGGAAAAAGAACCAGTTGGAGAAAAGCAGGGTAACTTAAACCGATTCTTCGGTTGTTGGCATTTAAATATGAGCAACCCGATAACAAAAAACGCCGCGACATTTAAGTATTGTATGAATTGTGGATTGCGTAGGATTTACGACCTCGAAAATCATAAAGCGACCGGAGCATTTTATCGGCCCTCCGTCTCCGAAGATATTCATTTTGTCTGATCGCCGCTCTTCCTTTACGGCATAAAGATAAAGCTCGCCAACGAAAACCGAAGTTTCAAAAATTGGAACTTCGGCCTTTTTTATGTCTCCGCTTCAAACATCAGATAATCGGTCTTGTCCATGCCGAGCCTTTCATAGACTTTCTGCGCATTTTCATTTTCTTTCTCAACATAAAGCCTAAAACCGCACACGCCTCCCTGCGCTTTGGCTTTCTCCTTAACAAAATCATAGAGCCTAGAATAGATCTTCTTTCCACGAGCTTCGGGCAATATATAGACACTTTGGATCCACCAAAACCATCCGTTTCGCCAATCACTCCATTCAAAGGTGACCATCAAACCCCCGATTATTTTCTCGTCTTCGTCTTCCGCAACCAGATAAAAACCCTTCTTTTCATCGTCAAAAACCGCGTTTACGCCTTCGCTAATTTTTTCAAATTTGAGTCGTTTACCTTCGGTTTCGAGCGCCATTGCCTGATTGAAGTCGATCAATGCTGATGCGTCTTTTTTTTCCGCGGTTCTGATTTTTATTCCATTTATCATTAAGTCTTTACGGAACACCTCCCTTGGATATTTTTGTGACATTCCCTATTCGTTCATCAGTTTGTTGATAAAACAATTACCGGACTAATAATACAATGATTCACAAAAAGGCAAAATAATAGGAGTATTTTCATGCCATCTTCTAAACGAGGAAGACTCCGATGAGCGAATGTATTTACAACCCAAAGTTACGCGGTTGAATTACAGTTGATACCAATTATTGACTTAATAGACCTGACTTCTTACTACAGAAGATTACTCAAAATGGTTTCTGCATATGATAGGCTTTACGAAAACTAAATTAATGTGATTTTATCAACCCTTTACCGAGAACCAATGGAGGATAGTCTCATGAAACAAGATGCAATAAATGAGTTACGTAAGTTGCTTGAGGGACCCTTATTGGAGCAGGGCGACCCGGGCTACGATGAGGCACGAAGCGTTTGGAATGGCATGATCGATCGCCGGCCGGCGTTGATAGTTCAGTGCAAATCCGTTGCAGATATCGTTGCCGCAATTGCCTTTGCCCGGGAAAACAAAATGGTCGTTTCGATAAAGGGAGGAGGACATGGCGTCGCCGGTAAGGCTGTGTGCGAGAATGGCCTCATGTTCGATATGTCCCAAATGAAATCGGTAAGCGTAGATCCCGACACACTTACGGCGCGGGTGGGTCCGGGTGCTGCGTTGAGGGATTTGGACCGGGAAACGTCAAAACATGGATTATTCACCACCGGAGGAATTGTCTCCACTACCGGGGTTGCAGGGCTTACCCTTGGCGGCGGTATGGGTTACCTGGCTCGCAAATATGGCTTAACCATCGATAATCTTCTGTCTGCGGATTTGGTAACAGCTGATGGTAAATTGCTTCATTGTAGTGAAAAAGAAAATTCTGATCTATTTTGGGCACTCCGGGGCGGGGGCGGTAACTTTGGCTTAGTATCTTCGTTTGAGTTTGAACTACACCGACAGGACCCTGAAATTCTTGCGGCACAGATATTTTATCCTATGAAAGATGCCCCGGAGGTAATGCAAAGATATCGTCAGCTTTTGACAAACGCGCCGGATGAATTGGTTGCGTACGCCTTTGTCGCCAATGTGCCTCCGGCCGAACCGTTTCCATCTGAATTGCACGGCACTCCCTCATTTTTCTTTTTAGCATGCCATTCGGGTGATCACGAAGAAGGACGAAAATTGTTGAAGCCTTTCCAAGAAATTGGCGATCCAATCCTCTCGGTGGTCGAACCCATGGCCTACACAGCCTTACAACAAACCTTTAACGAAGGGATGCCAAAAGGCGGACGATACTATTGGAAATCACATTTTATGCGTGAGATATCGGATGATGCTATTGAAACCTTTTTGCGGTACGGGGAGAAGATTATGGGTTCTATGACGATGTTAGGCATTGAACCCTTGGGGGGTGCAATTGGTCGCGTAGCCGCAGGGGAAACTGCCTTCGTCGGCCGGGATGAAAAATTCGCAGTAAGTGTCTGGGCCGGTTGGCGTGATCCGCTGAAAGATCAAGAAATTATCTCCTGGGCGCGAAATTTCCATCAGGCTATGGCCCCATTTGCTTCAGATGGCTTGTATTCCAATTATATGGATCAAGATGATGAAGAGAGAGTTCTTGCTGCATACGGCGGGAATTATGAGCGGTTGCAAAGCATTAAAAGTAAATATGATCCCGATAATTTCTTCAGTCAAAATTTTAATATATCGCCCGAGAAATAGTGAGCTTTGAGCTAACTCTAAGGTGCAAGCAGATTGGTAACCGGACGGCTTCTAAAGCCATTACCTGATTGAATTCGATCATCGCCGCTGCATCTTTACCCTCCGCGATTCTGATCCTCAATTCGTTAGTCATAATAATATTTGTTAAAGAATTTCGATCCAAGTTTTTTTGAATGCGGATCTTACGCAATCAGAGGAATTCATTCTCTCATAAACTGAAAAACCGGATAAAATGATCGGAATCACTGGTTCCACCTTCATGTAACTCTCGATCTCCCTTTGAAGTTACCTTAGGAATTTTCGTTTCGACCTAAAGCCAATCCCGCCGATCTTATCAAATTCTTCGCTTGACGATTTTTCTTATGCAAACTACTCTAATTAGTTTGTTTGAGAGTGCATAACTAAATTATGAAGCTAAGAATTCTTTATCACGGTAATTGTTTTGACGGCGTCTCATCCGCCGCCATCTTCACGAAATTCTATAAGGCTAAAATCAACGCCGATGCGAATGTATCCTATACTCCGACAATGCACCGCGCCGGAAATGCTTTTGATCAGGAGCAGTTTGACGGTGATGAGAATGCGATCGTCGATTTCAAATATTGCGCGAACGAGCGCCTTACGTGGTGGTTTGATCATCACCAATCAGCTTTTTTAAGCGAAGAAGATGAGCAGCATTTTCTTGCGGATGAATCAGGGAAAAAGTTTCTCGATACAAAGAGTAAATCCTGTGCCGAATTCATAGCCCGGATTGGAAAAGAAAAATATGACTGGGAAGACGAATCTCTCGCCGAACTCATCGAATGGGCTCACATCATCGATGGCGCACTTTACGAAAACGCTGCGCAATGTGTAGAGTTAAAATCGCCTGCCCTGAAATTAATGCAAGTAATCGAGGGAGAAAAAGACCCCGCCTTCGTCGAGAAAATAATTCGGGACCTGACTGAGAGATCTTTGGACGAAGTTTTGGAGAGCGAAGAAATCCAGGTCAAGCTCAAACCGATCCTCGAACAACATTGGGATACGGTTGCGCTCATCAAAGATAAAGCGAGCTATTCTCGCGGTGTCGTAAGTTTTGATCTTACTGAACATAAGATCGATGGTTACAATAAATTCATCCCCTATTATTTCTACCCGCAAACCACATACAACGTCGCGCTTACACAAAGCTCTTTTCGCACAAAGATCTCCGTTGGCTCAAATCCCTGGTCGCCAAGACCGCGGCTGCATAACATTGCGGAAATTTGCGAAAGATACGGCGGAGGCGGACACGCAGTAGTAGGCGCCGTTTCGCTAAAGCCTGAAGAACTCGAGCTCGGCAAAAAATATATGCGCGAAATCATCGAAGAACTTCAGTTTGAAGACGACTAGTACGCGCCTGGTTTATTTCATCTCACCCTTTTTGTCACGAATCGCTAATTCGCGGTGTTTTTATTCTAGAACTACAAAAAAGACATTTCGGAGGCTCTCTAAGAAAATGAAAAATCTGCGTTTTTCCATATTGCTTTCTACATTGCTGCTATTCGGCTGTTCGGCAATAGCGAGTGAAACTAATGTTTATCGTGATCATGCAGGTGATACCGCAAAAGCGGACAAACATGAGTTTTGCGGCGACTATAATTGGTCGAGTGGCGACAAAGTTTCGGCGAAAGATTTGCGCGAAATAAACATTGCAGCGCCTGATGTGCTGACGGTTGACGGAAGAGAGAATGGCGGTATCAGCGTGAAGGGAGAGGATCGGATCGATGTCTTGATCAAAGCCTGCGTAAGGTCATGGGGCATTTCGCAATCGGAAGCAAATTCTGCGGTCAAGAATACAAAAATCGAAACAGGGTCAGTAGTAATAGCAGTGAATGCGGACAAAAATGCGAAGTATTCTGTATCCTACGAAATTTCGGTCCCCAAACGGACAAACCTGAAACTAAGTGCTCATAATGGCGGAATCGGGGTTTCCTCCGTTCAGGGAACGACAGAATTCGAAACATACAATGGCGGTGTCAGCCTTAATGACGTCGGCGGAACGGTAAAAGGATCGACTAAGAATGGCGGCGTTTCAGTAAAACTTTTGGGCAGCCGTTTTAACGGAAGCGGACTTGATGTTGAAACAACAAACGGCGGCGTGAGCTTATTATTGCCGTCAAATTTCTCAGCCGATGTCGAAACCGGGACGGTGAACGGTGGTTTGAGCAGCGATTTTAAAGAGCTTCAGGTCGAGCAAAAAGGCAATCGATGGGAGCGAAACAAAAAGATCAGCGCAAGCATAAATGGCGGTGGTCCGAAAATTCGGGTCGTTACTACCAATGGCGGCGTGAAGATTAAATCTTCAGAGTAATAAAATTTCTCCTCTGCTTTGGCTGCGGATGTTGAGCGTTTTCATCCGCAGCCGTTTTTTCATTTAAACGTAAAACAGGCTAACAGCCTGTTCTACGATTCTCTTCCTATAGGTTTTTCTGTATAAAATCCGCCATCATTGTATAAAGATGGTAGGTTTGCTGAGCATCGCTGATCCCATGTCGTTGAGTCGGGTAAGCCATAAGGTCAAACTGTACACCCGATTTTTGAAGTGCGTAGACAAATTTGGTCGAGTTTTGCATATGAACATTGTTGTCCATGATGCCGTGAACCAATAGCAGCCTTCCGTGCAAGTCCTTTGCCTTTGAATTGAGATCCGTCTTCGCATATCCATCCGGATTGTTTTGCGGGGTAAGCATATATCTTTCCGTATAGATCGAATCGTACAGGGCATAATCCGTAACCGGAGCAACCGAAACACCAGCCTTAAAAGATTTACTGTGCGTCATCGAAAAAAGCGTCATATATCCGCCATAGCTCCAACCCCAAATACCCAGACGATTTGCATCTACGTAAGCAAGCGTTTTCAGATATTTTATGCTGTCTTCAATATCCAGCTGTTCCGTCACCCCGAGCTGCTTATAAGCCGTCCACGTCGCTTTTTCGCCGCTGCCGCTCGCCGAAAGCGGATCGATGACCCAAATAATATAGCCTTTTTGTGCCAGCATCTGATGATACATATATCGCCTTCCGCCCCATGAATTGTTTACTTGCGGGGCATGTGGACCGCCATATACAAACGTCAAAACCGGGTATTTCACCGCCCGGTTAAAATTCGGCGGCTTGATCATATACGCATCTAATTGAACGCCGTTACGATTTCTAACCTTCAGAAATTCCGGTTTTTGCAAACCGAAACTCCCAAGCAAATTGCTTACATTATTTTCATTTATGACCTTTTCTAGCGAGCCATCGGCGCGATGGAGTCGCGTCTGAGCCGGAGTATTGATATCGCTCCAGGTATCTACAAAGTGTGTAAAATCCGGATTAAATGTCGCAGAATGGGTGCCGTCGGTTTTTGTCAATCGCGTCATCCCGCTGCCGTCGAGCCTTATCCGATAGATCTGCGGACCTGCATAGGCATCTTTAGTACCGGAAAAATATGCAAAACCCGCCCTTTGATCGATGCCGTAAAAGCGCCGAACTTCCCAGTCTCCCTTGGTTATCTGTCTAACGAGCTTTCCATTGGCATCATAGTGGTAAAGATGCTTGTAACCATCGCGCGGACTTGTCCAAACAAATGAACCATCATTTAACCAATATGGATTTCCCGGTGAATCGATCCAGGTGGGCGTTTTGTCTTGAAAGAGAGTTTTTAATTTCCGGGTCAGTACATCAACCGAATTAAGGTCAAGATATGTTTGCTCCCGATTTTGTCCTTGAAATATGATGTTTTTGCTGTCTGGCGACCAATCAACGCGGGAAACGAGAAAATCTTCGCGCCGATATCGAGAAAGATCTACAAAATTGACCGCCGGATTTGTGATCGACGATACACCTGGAATCTTAATCCCGACCTTGCCTGCTTGTTTTTTTATCTCGTCAATAATGCTCGAAACTTTTGCCGCACCATCACCGGAAAGATCCCGCGCCTTTGCAATATCAGCTACCCCCAATTCGACCGTCGGATTTGGATCTCCGGCTTGGGGATAACCAACATCTTCAATGTTTTGATCCGTTTTTGTATCGTCTGCGAGCACAAACATCGGAACTTTAGAATCATCCGTTTTGAGAAAAACGATATATTTCGAATCAGGCGACCACCAGTAGCCCCGATTTTGTCCGCGTCCATAAAGTTCTTCTTCGTAAACCCATGCAAGATAACCGTTTAAGATATTTTTCGAACCGTCGAAAGTTATGCGGTGTTCCTTTCCGTCAACCACTTCGACGACATATAAATCGTTATTGCGCACAAAACTGACAAGTTTCCCATCGGGCGAAAAGTCTTCTTCGAGCTCCTTCGCGTCGCCTGCGGTTAGGCGCTTAGCCGAGTTTGTCACCGAATTGTAAACGTAGAGATCAGTGCCCGAATTTAGCAGAAAAGATGAAGTAGCATCATTATGGGCCGCCGCAGATAAGCGAGCCATTTTCGTTGAGATTTCTTTGCTCACGCCTGCATTTTCGAGAGCGGCGCCAACTTTCGACCCTTCATAAAAGGCTTTTGTTGCACCCGTTCGGACATCAACGTGGGTAATATTCAAACCCGTCGCCGATTGATCCGCTTTGACAAAACCCGTTCCATCGTCTGTCCAACGAAGCCCAAAACTCGGGTTTCCGCTAAATGAAACAGCTTTTTCGGGATGGAAGATGTCATCGATCGTGAGTTTGCGTGATCCCTGCTGTGCAACAGCAAACGACGAATATACAATCGTAATTACTACAAGCGAAATGGTTTTTCTCATAACTCTCTCTTTCAATATGGATTCTTTTTAAGGGTTGGATGAGTATAGATGAAAAACTGATCCAGCAAAACTAAACGAGCATGGTCAATCCTAACCAGCTATTTCCGTTACAACTCTCTCCGCCGATTCCAATGCTCCTTCCATTCCCGGAGATGTTTCCGCCGTGTGCTCACCGGCGAAATGTATATTTCCAAACGCGGCTTTTATGTGCGGTTGGATCGAAGTTAATTGTCCGACCTTGAAATGCGAATATGCTCCACGTGCAAACTCATCCTTTGACCAAGAAAGCGTGTGGGTTTTCTCAACGCTCCCCGACATAAACGGCAGCATTTCCTCAAACTTCCTCCGCGCATAATCCATCCGAAGCGGATCTGACATTTGTTCTAAAAATTTTGACCCATCCCCTTCAGTCCAAACCGTAAAGATCGAGCTAGCATCGCCCGGTTTGCCGGTCGAAGAAAATATCCTTTCAAGCGGCGTATCGGTCCAGACGCTTGATCCCATTGCCCGTTTTCCCCATTCGCGATATTTTGTTTGAAGATAAACCTTCGTATTTTGTGTGTAGTCTAATTCATCGATCGCTTTCTGTTTTTCGGAAGGCAGACCGGGCGAAAACTCAACATTGCGCAAAACAGAAAACGGAATCGTGCAGACCAATTTATCTGCTTCGGCATTCTGCAATCTTCCGGCACGATCATTGTATGAAACCCTGATGCCATTTTCATCTTGATGGATGTGCTTGATTCTTGCCGACAGGATTATTTTTACGCCATTCTTTTGAGCGTTTTCAGCAAGGGCAAAGGGGATAAGATCATTTCCTCCTCCGATCTTTATTGGCACTACACCCGAAGTTCTTCGCTTTATTCCGTCAAACAAGATTCCGCCGGTTGAAACGGTCTCGATTGAATTGTAATTGAGGGAGATATTTATCAGCTTGATCGCTTTTTCCGTAACTCCCCGTTCGCGCAGTGCGTCTGCAAGAGACAACTTATCGAAATCCGCCAAAGTTTTGGTATTTTTCCTTACCTCGTTATACATTTCGCGCAAATGTCGTGAGAAAATATCAGGCGGTAATCCCGTCGCCTCGTCTCCTTTTAAACCATAAGGATTGCCTTCCAAAACCGATCCGCGTGGATAAAGCTTGCCTCGCATATAAGCTGTCATTCCGATACCGCTTTGAATCTCAGCGATCGCGCCGCCTGTCTCGATCTCGCCCGGAAGCTCCTGATATGAAATTCCAAATTTATCAACGTAACCGAGCATGCGAGTGTAGCCCTCGCCGATCAACTCCCCGCCAGTTTCAACGGAAAGCCCCTCAGAAAAAGGTTCGCGAAGGGTACGAATCCGCCCGCCAATCCGATTCCTGCCTTCAATTACCGTCACATCAAAACCCTTCAAAGAAAGTTCGTACGCAGCGGAAAGACCGGCGAGACCCGCACCCGCAACAATCACCTGTTTTTTGTTTTGAGCGAATGTGCGAATCCCGGAAGCGAGAATGAATCCGCTCGAAGTTAAAAGAAAATCGCGTCTCGTAAATTTCATAGTAGTAAATACCCTTAAACTAAGCCTTCGGATGCGCCTTGTCGTAGACCTCAATAAGTTTTTCCATAGAAACGTGCGTGTAGATCTGTGTTGTTGAAAGTCGTGCGTGTCCAAGAAGTTCTTGAATGTCGCGGAGGTCGGCACCTTGATCGAGAAGGTGCGTAGCGAAAGAATGTCGGAGGGAATGCGGCGAAATATCTTTGATGTCGGCGCAAAGTTTTATATATTTATCTACCATTCGCCCTACGCTTCGTGTCGTCAACCTTGTGCCTTGATAGTTTAGAAATACGACCTTTTCATCACGCTCCGCAGGCGGAGAATTGTTTAGAAAAACCGGTCGCGCCTCATTAATGTAATACATCAATGACTGCCGCGCAGGCTCTCCAAATGGCAGAATCCTCTGCTTCTTGCGTTTTCCGGTAACGCGCACGAGCTTTTCTTTAAAATCAATATCGCGGAGATTGAGAGAAACGAGCTCTCCGACGCGCACTCCGGTTGCGTATATGAATTCTAATATCGCGCGGTCGCGCTTGCCTAA
This sequence comes from Pyrinomonadaceae bacterium, assembly GCA_037969475.1. Lineage (GTDB taxonomy): Bacteria > Acidobacteriota > Blastocatellia > Pyrinomonadales > Pyrinomonadaceae > Aridibacter. The sequence goes on from JBBKXN010000048.1 coordinate 72,406, forward strand.
ATCCGTGCCCAGATCAGGAGTTTCAATAAATCGAAACGCATCTTCGATCGAAAGATGTGTCGGCAATTTTCGTTCGATTCGCGGAGTTGCTACAAGCTTTGCAGGATTCATTTCCAAAACACCTTCGCGAACAAGAAATTGAAAAAACGTACGCAAAGACGCTAGTTTTCTTGCGATCGAAGTTTTCTTCCGCTCACCGGTATGGAGCTCTGACATCCATTCTCGTATTGTAATGTGATCGATTTCTTTAACGGAGATTTCTTCGCGTTTGCCGCCGGGTTTTTGAGGTGCGATGTGCTGATGAAACTGTTCAAGATCGCTCGTGTAATTGCGAAGCGTGTGTATGCTCACATTCCGTTCGTATTTGAGGTGCTGTAGAAATTGTTCGAGATATTCTTTGAGCATTTCGATCTAAGCGAATAACGTAAACTTGAAACCTGACTCTACTACTGCGCTCTATTCTGCACTTTCGATTTTCCATTATCAATTTCGCCGCGAAACGTAATAACCTTTCCTTGAGCGCAATGTGAGCTCCTTATCCGATCTCACGGTGAGTTCGATCTCGCGAAATTTTCCATCCTTTAATTCGTTTTCAGGATAATAGCCAAGAACATATTGCTGAGAGAGTTCGGCGGAAATTTGGTTGAATGCTTCATCTAGTTCGCTTTCATCGATCGGTGAATAAACTGCACCGCCGGTTTCATTTGCGAGAGATTTCATACGCCGCTCGGCAGCCAGACCTCGCAGATTCGCACTTCCCCCGCGTTTTCCCGTTCGTTTGAAGTTTTCGAATTCATTGGTGTGAACGATATAAACCTGACAATTATTTTCCTGTACCTCTTTGACCATCTGATCAAAAGTAGAATCGCTCAGAGTGTCCTGCCCGTCCGAAACGATGACGATCACACGCCGGCCGGCATAATCCTGCAGATACCTTGAGGCGTCTATGATCCCGTCGTGAAGAGCGGTCGCGCCCTCGGGTTTCGAAAAAGCTTTTATGGCATTTATCAAAGCCGGAATATCTTTTGTCATCTTCTGTTCGAGCCGTGAAACACTTGCAACCGAATAGAGGGCTGCGAGGTCTTTGTCGGGTCGTATCACGCGTTGGAAAAAACGTATCGCCGCTTTTTGTTCAAATTCGCGGGCTACCGTCACACTCGAGCTGTTATCAAAAAGAAGCGCAAGCCGGACCGGGCTTTCCGAACGAAAAAGTTCGCCAATTTCAACAGAGACGTTATCGATCGACAACCGGAAATCTTCGAGTTTTAAGGTTGTGATCGCTTGACCCGAAGCATTATCGATAACCGAAACAGGTATTGGAACGAGCGCGGATTCAACTTTAATAACATCATCGTCACCTGCGATTTGCGGAGTCGGAGTCGGTTTCGTCCCGGGATTTCCGGGCGGAGCTTCGATCTGGGTTTGAGTTAAAATATAGGTGTCAGCTTTTTTCGGTTCGACCGGTTCAACATCTTTCGTTTTTTTTATACGACCGCTCTGCGCAAAACCTACGCCATTCGCAAAAGCGAGAATAAGTAGTGTGAGTATTGCCTTGCTAAACATATTTGCAGCTTTGATGTGTGAGCCAACAAAAAAGTTATCTCTCAACAGAAGTCTAGGTTCAAACCAAAATCAATTTCACGCCGGCAACCAACAAAACGATCGCCAATGTGCGCCGCAGCATCAACGAATTGAAATACTTACTGCCGAGGGTTGAGCCAATTATACCACCGATAATAGCCGTAGATATCCAAAGCCAAACGCTTGCAGGGAGTTGGATCGCGTTTTGATAATTGCCGATAAGCGCCGAGATCGAATTCACCAGTATGAAAAGCGCCGATATTCCGGCAGCGGTTTTTGCGTCTGTCCAACGCAGAAGGAGCAAGATCGGGGTCAGAAAAACTCCGCCGCCGATGCCTATTAAACCGGAAGTTAAACCAATGACCGCACCGATCAAAACCGCGGGGAGCCACGAAAATTCTCGCAAGGTTTCGTTTTTTGAAAAGTTCCATGCGAGGCGTGCGGCGGCAAGTCCAAGAGAAATGCCCAATAGAAGCTTGTAATATGTTATGGGCAATTCGACCATTCCGCCGATAAATGCAAAGGGAATCGATGCTGCGGCAAAAGGAACGAAAACTTTCCAGGAAAAATGTCCGCGTCTGTAAAACTGTATCGTTGCGATCCCGGCAACAAAAATGTTTAAGGCGAGCGCGGTAGGTTTTGTTATATTTGGGGCGACAGCAAAAAAAGCCATCACCGCAAGATAGCCGGAGCCACCGCCATGTCCGACCGAGGAATATAAAACGGCAACCATAAAGATCGCCGCTAAAACTAGAAGTTCAAAACCCTGCATTTTTAGTGAATCGCGAGCTGCGTCTTACTTATATGAGTTTCGCGGTGCGAAAAATAAATGGTCCCGCAGATCCGTCATCAAAGGTTGTTCCAGCTTTTACACCGATCTCGGCAATATCGCGGGCGGATCTCCCATCTTCGCCATGAACAGCAAACATTGCTCCAAGTGCAAAATCACCGCCGCTGCCATTTGCATAAAATTTTGTGTATTCCTGCACATATCGATACGAGCTCAACCCAAAGATCCCATATTTATTGGCGATCAATAGATCACCGCGAAACGTTTCAAAATCTTCCTCATCATCCGCACGCAAAAAATGCTTTTCTTTTAGTTCTGCGTGGAAGATAAGCCCGAATTCATAAATTCCTGCGACATCCCTGAGCGAAAACGTTTTCCTTGTTTTTGAAAGAAAACTCTGAGCGGCAAGCTGCAAACTCGCCGATCCCGAGAAGCCAAGAAAGCTATCTTTATAAGCAATTATCTTTTCGTGATTTACGACATATTCGGCAGATTCCATCGTGTTTCCACAAGTGGTCAAAGTGTCAGCTGCAATCACCGATTCGCGCCCTTTCTTTACTACTACGATTGTTGACATATATTTCTAAGATTTAATAATGAAAGCCAGGTCACCCATTGTCTTCATTCTTTCCGCTATCACTTCAATTTTACGGTTTGGCAATGCATCGGAATGGCCGAACTATCGTCAAATTCCGCACCAGCCTTGATCCCGATCTTTGCTATTTCTTCAACGGATTTTGATTTATCTTCATACGCTACATACATTGCTCCAAGCGCATAATCGCTTCCGCTTCCATATGCGTAGAATCTTGAAAGTTCTTTGACGTAGCGATATTCGCTCAATGCGTAAATGCCGCTCGGATTGGCAAGGAGCATATTTGCGCGGGAAGTTTCAAACGCATCGGAATCGTTTTTGTCAGCCTTTAGAAAATAATTCTCTTTCAAAAGCTTATGGATCTGCATCTGAGCATTAAAGACCTCCTTTTCATTTCGGAGGAGAAATTCGACTTTTGTCTTTTTCAATAGATCTTCAAACGCTGTTTGGGAAGCACTCCAACCTGTCATGGCAAAATAACTTTCTTTGTATTTAACGATCTTTTTATGATTCTTTATGTAACGTGAAGATTCGAGTTGATTCCCGTACGTGGTTAAAGTATCCGCCGCGATGGCCGCGTCCTTTCCCTTCTTTACAACGACGATAGTTGTCATTTATTGATGAGCCTCCAGAGTTTTTAAGTTTATCGCCAACATCCATTTGTCCCAATCTTCGAGCGCGAGATCGACCTGAAATGCATGTCTCTCTCTTTTGTTTCTATATTTTCTCCGCAGATCGCTTGGGAGCGCTTCGAGCAAACCAAAGGTTATGTTTACGGGCTGAAAATTCTTTGTTTCGGCGTTTGCGACGTAACGGCATAACGAGCCGATAGCCGATTTTGATGGTGCTATAAGCATACTTTCTGCTTGTAAGGTCCGCGCAGCGTTTAATCCGGCAAGCCAGCCTGTGCCGACCGATTCGAGGTAACCTTCGACACCTGTAATTTGCCCGGCGAAAAATAGATTTTCTTGTCTTACAACTTGCAAGCTATCATTCAGCATTTTTGGCGAATTGATAAAAGTATTTCTATGAATTTGCCCGTATTGGAGGATATGCACATTTTCGAGGCCCGGAATTAGGCGCAATATTCTCTTTTGTTCCGGATAGCGCAAATGATTTTGAAAGCCGACGAGCGAATAAGCGTCGGCCATTTGATTTTCCTGTCTGAGCTGCACCGCGGCGTAAGGCTCTTTCCCTGTTTTCGGATCTGGTAGACCGACCGGTTTCATACACGCAAACCGCAATGTATCGACACCGCGTCGTGCGGTTTCTTCAAGCGGCAGACACGATTCAAACCAATGGGTTTCTTCAAAACGTTTTAATGGAACAGACTTAGCGCTCATGAGTTCGTTATAAAAAACCTCGTATTGCTCCCTTGAAAATGGACAGTTTATATAATCATCTCCGCCGCGTCCGTATCGAGCAGCCTTAAAGGCAACATCCATATCGATCGAATCTGCCGCGACTATCGGCGCAATTGCGTCATAGAAATATAACTGATCATCGCCCGTGAGTTTCATAATTTCATCAGTGAGAGCGTCGCTTGTAAGCGGCCCCGTACAGATCACAGTGACTTCGTCAGCAGGAAGCGATTTAACCTCTTCCCGGACGATCTCGATATTTGGATGGGCTTCGATCTTCTTTGTTATGTAATCGGAAAAATTCCGCCGATCGACAGCGAGTGCCGCACCCGCCGGAATTTTCGTCGCCTCTGCTGCTTCCATGACAAGCGAATTGCCTCGGCGAAGTTCTTCCTTCAGTAAATAAGGGGCGCTCCCCGGTTGGTCCGTTTTAAGAGAGTTAGAGCAGACGATCTCGGCGAGCTTTTCCGTTCGGTGGGCCGGAGTCTGCACTACCGGGCGCATTTCAAAGAGCCTTACCTTTGCACCATATTCCGCCGCCTGCCAAGCTGCTTCTACTCCTGCAAGTCCGCCGCCGATGATATTGACAAAATTCATAAACTAACTGATTTTACGGCTTACAGACTTAAAAGTTAAACCTGCAAACAAAAAAAACGAGAGCCTAAGCTCCCGCGATCTAAGAAATGTAATTCAAACTAATCCTTGGTAAACACCATTTTTGTGCTGCGGTCACCACGCGGAGTTTCCGTTTTACTTGAAATCGTCAAGGTCTTTCCCTCATCAGACAATTCCCATGTTTCGACAGTTTTAACAGAAACCGATCCCATTGGTCCTTCAAAGCTTCGAATTTGTGTTAGCTCGAGTTTCTTATCTTTAACTTTTGCTTTCAATTTCGCTTCGCTACCGGCATCTGTCTCTTTACCTTTGAGGTTATATGTCATCGGACCCGCATTGCCGCCGCGACCCATTCCGCGTCCTCCGCCACCCGGACGATCGCCGCCATCTCCCTGACCACCTTCTTCAACTTCCGCTTTCCGATCAACAGTTAACTCTGTCTCGCTTTGGATTACGTTCATCGTCATCGATTTCAAGCGTGAACGCTCGCCGAGCTCACTCTTTTCTTTATCAAGCTTCCAATCGCCGGCAAAATTACTTTGCGCCGATACCGCGACCGCGATCGAAAAAAGGCAAAACATTGCGCCAATAATAAAAATTTTTCTCATCAAAATTGTCTCCTTAAAACTTAATTATAAATACTGAATGTTTGACGCCTATGATAATCGTAAAGTCGGTAGAAGAAAGTAAAGAATTGTAAAGAAAAACGAAAGATTCCGTAGCCTAAGCATCAGCGCGGGCTCCCGCATAAACTGCGTACCTGAAGCCCGCCCTTAACAGCTGGCTAAGGACGTCAGCTATCTGCCAACGCCCTGAAAAAACGGAATTGTTTACGGACTTTGTACAGACTGTGTGCTAAATTCTGCGACTACTGCTACTAAGATCGCGATCAGCGCATTCATGATCAGATTGATCTGCATGCCAAACAAATACTCGATCGCAGGTAGAACTAAAAGGGTCATTAAAAGAATGTCCGAAATCACACTCAAAATCGTAATTAGGGTAAGTCCCTTTGGACTCTCGCTTTCAGTGTTCAAATTACTATTTCGAACTCCGAATAGCCGATAAATCCTTAACCCAACAAGCATCCAAATCCCAAACCTCATCCAGTTTGTCACGCCCAATTCGGTCATCAGATACGCGCAGAGAAGCAGACCAAGACAAGGTATCAGCGAAAGCTTCTTGATCAGCGTAAGCCAAATAATTTCACCTGAAAGCAGAATAAAGGCGATCATCGGGATCTTATGAGAAAATGCACCCCACCAGGTTTCACCTTCTGCCGGTGTAACGGTAAAGAAATCCGTAAACATCGTCGGATTAAAGTAGTAAATAATGTACAAAACGATCGCGAAGAGCGCCGGAAGAATAAACTGCGAATTGATATAAGGCACATACCTCGTTTGCCCGCGGAATTCTTTTTCCTTAAATAACACACCGGCACAAACAACAACAAATGCAAACAAGGTTCCAATGCTAGCAAGATCCGTGACCTCGGTCAGGTTCATAAACAATGCAGGTATTGCCACGACCAAACCCGTTATGATCGTTGCAAACCAAGGTGTTTTGAATTTCGGATGTATTGAAGAAAATATCTTGGGGAGAAGTCCGTCCCGGCTCATCGCCATCCAGAGTCTTGGCTGCCCGATCTGGAAAACTAAGAATACCGTTCCGAGTGCAACTACGGCGCTAACTGCAATGATCCCGGCGACCCATGGAATGTTTGCGCCCTGCTCGCTAAACACAAATGCAAGTGGATCTCCGACATTTAGCATTGTGTAACTGACCATTCCGGTAATAACAAGAGCGAGCGCAATATATAAAATTGTACAAATCACCAGCGATAAAAGCATTGCCCGAGGCAAATCTCTCCCGGGATTTTTAGCTTCTTCAGCAGTTGTTGCCAATGCGTCGAAACCGATGTAGGCAAAGAAGACAGCCGAAACGCCTTTCAATACCCCCTCAGCTCCGTTCGGCGCAAAAGGTGACCAGTTTGCGGGATTTACATAATTTAAACCGAGGAAAATCACTAAAAGGATAATCCCAAGTTTCAAGATAGTCATAACATTTGCCGTCCATTTGGACTCACGAATTCCAATAAAAACAAGGGCTGTAATTAACAAAGTCATTGCCAGCGCAGGAAAGTCAGCAATTATCCGCACACTACCCAGCATAGGAGCTTCTGTCCAAGCAAGGTATGCCTCAATAACTTGTGGATTCAATTTTTCAGAAATCTTAGTTAACTGATCTGAACTCATATAGGTAAGTGCATCAAGGCTATGCCCTTGACTCATTACCTGTTTTACCAATTCACTATTTTCCGCAAACCCACGGAACGCAGTTAAATAGTCCATTGTTAAATGTTCGGGAATTCGAATTCCGTTAACAATTCCAAGGGAAGGAAATCTCAATCCCTTTAGCATTCCCGTAAAATAGTCCGACCACGAAATTGCGACTGCAATATTTCCGATCGCGTATTCAACGATCAGGTCCCAACCTATTATCCATGCGATGAGCTCGCCCATCGAAGCGTATGAATATGTATACGCCGAACCGGCGATCGGGATCCGCGAGGCAAATTCTGCGTAACAGAGCGCCGCAAATCCACATGCCACCGCCGCCAAAATAAAGAGAAAAATCACTGCCGGACCGCCTTGATAAGACGCCTTCCCAACCATTGCGAAAATCCCTGCACCAATAATTGCAGCGATTCCAAGCATCGTTAAATCAAAAAGCCCAAGCGTTCGTGTAAGATGCGGCTGACCGTCAACGTTTAAATCAAGTTCGCTAAAATCATGCTCGATCATGCCGCTTGCGGCATCTTTTTTTATTTGCTCAATAGATTTTGTTCGGAATAAATTACTCATAGTCTTAGGCTTCTTCTAAAGTAAGAATTTGATTGACTAACCAGGGAGATTTGTCGTTTGAACTGCTGTTATTGGCGAATATTATATAAAAATACGCGAATTGCAATGGAATTCGGTTGATATTAACATTTTTTATCAGACGGAGTGCAAATTAATTTCCCAATCCAGAGCTTCGACAAATCAGTCGTGAAAGCGTTAGCAGCTCCCGAATAATTGTTTTTATGAAGAATCGTTCGTTACATAAGAATTTAGATACTTCCTTCGTAAATCTTCCGGAGTTGGTTAAATATCTGCGCAAGAGGCAATTCGTTGGAAACATAGGTGTCCAGTTGAACGGCTATCGTGCAAATATTTTATTGAAGGATGACAACACTTTGGGCGTCTACGAACACGACGAAATTTCGGGAAGGATCGCCGAAGGCGAAGAGGCCCTGCAAAGAGTTCTTATCCGTTCTCGTGAACCCGGCGGCACAATCGACGTCTTTCAACACATCAATGAGGACGCGGCGAAAACCGGGGATTCGACCGGGGAAAACGGCAAGCCTGTGAATAAAGACACATTGGAAGTTTTACCGGAAGCCACAAGGCGGGTCAGACTACTAAAACCTAGCCATCCTGTCGGCGTTTCGACGACCAAAGTAAGAATTATAAAAAATAGTTCACCGCAAAGAACGGTTGTAAAACCCGCCGTTAAAAGGGTCGAAAAAAATGGTCGGCGAGCCGCAACAAACGGAGCAGAAATTCTTGGGAATTTGAATAAACCGAGTCTGCCTGATTTCCCTTTTAAGCTAAGCAATAAGGTCGAGGGCAAAGTGAATCCCCAAATATCCGTTGAGGATTGGCGTGTTGTATTAAGATTAACCGTTGAATTGCTTGCTGTGATCGATAGATCTCTAGCTGAGGCAAATCTCAACTTTAGTGCCGAGTTTCAGAAGATTTGCTGCGAGATTTCTGATGACTATCCGTTTCTTAACGTGAGCACGGAAACATTCCGCTACGGCAACGGAAAAATTCAAATGAAGAAGCAAATCAGCGAAAAGACATTTGTCAGCGGGATAGCCGAGGCCCTAAGGGAGATTCTCGTCAAGCTTTCCAAGAGCCGAAAGTATTCGGGAGTCTATAAAATTACGGCTCAAAGACTTCAAATTATCATTACCAAAAGATCACCGATCTATAAAAAGTTTGGTATCAGTACTCACATCAGAAGAATTGTCTCTCCTTAATAAATAGCGCGCGCCTCAAAATGCTGGTTACCTGGAATATTTTAAGAGTTTCCCGCCGCATCCCGTATCTAATAGGCAAGAAAGTCGTTCAATCTATTTTATTGACGCCATAATCGTCATGACGATCTAAATAGGATTTATAATAGAAATGCGCCACAGTATATGGCATTATTACGTTCGTAATGATGAAGAATTCTCTTTTGGTGCTCATTTATTTAGTTTCGGTTTCACTCACGTATGGACAATCCTTGACACGGATTTCGGAGGTTCAGGGTGACGGCGATTTTTCTCCTTTGGTTGACAAAATGGTTACTGTCGAAGGTGTCGTCACCGGGCTGCGTAGAGGCGGATTCTATATCCAAACACCGGACGACCAGATAGATAACAATTCGAAAACATCCGAGGGAATTTATGTTTACACTTCGGAGACTCCCGATGCGAAAGTCACAGTTGGCAGCTTTGTTGAGGTCAAAGGTAAAGTCGCTGAATTCAAACCGCAACGCGACACATATGCCTTATTCCTGACCGAGATCATCGAACCAAACGTAAAAATTATCTCGAAGGAGAATCCGCTTCCCGCGCCAATCGTTTTGATGTACAAAGACCTAAAACCGAATGGACAGCTCGACCAGCTTGAGCGCTTCGAAGGGATGCGTATAAAGATCGATAGTTTGAACGTAGTTGCACCAACCGGCGGATATTTCGACAACAAATCGAGCCAAATTAGATCGGATGGAGTTTTCTTCGGCGTATTGCCCGACACACCACGCCCGTTCCGCGAGCCCGGACTCGATGCGTTGATGGTTTTGATCGACAAACTTCCAAAAATACTTCCCGTTTTCGATATGAATCCTGAATCGATTCGTGTTGACAGCGGCGGGCTGAATGGTTCCACCCCGATCGATGTTACTTCAGGCGCAACGATTACGAGTATTCTCGGCATAATTGATTACAGCTTCCGGGCATACACGCTTTTGGTAGATCCCTCGGCACCTCCAGGTGTGGCGAATAATCGGGAGTTTCTGTCCGCCAGTGCATCGGGTGATAATGAGATCACGGTCGCAAGCGCAAACCTCGAAAACTTTTTTGACGATGAGGAGAATTCCGATCTAGGCGATCAAAAGGAAACCAAGATTACTTCTGAACATTTTGAAAAACGTTTGAAGAAAGCTTCGCTTGCAATTCGAAATGTAGCCGGGATGCCGGACGTTTTGGGGGTTATTGAAGTCGAAAATTTATTAGTTCTAAAAAAACTTGCTGAAAGGATCAATGGAGATGCAGAAGCAGCCGGTCAGGCAAATCCAAAATACGAAGCAGTGCTTGAGGAAGGAAACGACCTCCGCGGAATCGATGTCGGATTTTTATACAAGGCAGAAAAAGTTAATCTGATTTCCTCAAAGCAACTTGGCAAAGACCTGATGCACGATCATTCCGATGCCGATCCTAAAGAAGCTCTTTTTTCGCGTCCTCCTTTGCTCGCCGAATTTGAGGTGGGCGAAACTGCAACGCACGGTAAGCTCAAATTGACAGTGATCGTAAATCATTTTAAGTCGTTTAATGACGTGGAAACGAAAAGAGTGCAGAATAAAAAGCGGGCACAAGCTGAATTTCTCGCGGAATTCGTCCATAAGCGAGAAAAGTTCAATCCGGAGGAGAAAATAGTATTGATCGGCGATTTTAATGCGTTTCAGTTCCCGGACGGTTACAATGATGTGATCGGAACTCTAAAAGGAACACCGGATAGAAATGTTCTCACGCCCGCTGAAAATGTCTATGAAACGACATTGGTAGATCTCGTGGACTACGTTTCGAAAGAGAATCGATATTCCTATGTATTTAGGGGTTCGGCTCAAACGCTCGACCATATTTTGATCAATAAACCGACAAGAAAATACGCCGCAAAATTCGGATATGCACGCCTAAATGCGGATTTTCCGAAAATTTACGAAAACGACGAAAACCGTCCTGAGCGGGTTTCAGATCACGATATTCCAATCCTCTATCTAAAACTGGACGCGAATCCTATAGCTCGCCGGAGCGCACCCCCAAAGCCGAGTGATCCAAAACCAAATACCCCAAAAGCCCTTTTATTCTATTCCTTTGACAAGAAAGAAACCGCCGACGACGATCCTTCGGAATCCGATGATGATTGGTTAAATTCAAAATTAATAACTGTTGTCGAAGGTAATATCTCCGGCAACTTATTCGCGCATAAGGGCGGAGGACCAAACGGCGCGGAGTGGAATCCCGCCGGAGACTTATATCTGATCGCCGAAGCCGCTGATCCCGAAGTTTCGCCAAAAGTGAGTTTCAACGGCAAACCAAATCCGAATATTGAGTTTCAAAAGAAGCAGATCGGCGATCGTAATTTTTTCTGGGCAAAACTCCCCGCGGAAATCTGGAACGCAAATCTTCGAGAAATTATCGAGGCGGATCTGGAAAACCTTTTCAGTCAATCGACCTTGGCGAAAGTGAAACAAAACGAGCCCGGGCCCGCGGCTCCAATGGAAACAGGAAGAGTCATTGAAATTGAAATAATGCTTGGTTCGATCACAATAAAGAACTATTTTCATGCAGCATTTGGTGAATAAAAAAAATATATGAGTTTTACCGAAACGATCTTTATCACCGGCTTCCCGGGTTTTATCGCGGGGCGTCTGGTTGAAAGGCTTTCGTCACCGGAAACACAATTTTTTCTGCTGGTTCAATCGGGCTTCACCGAAAAAGCTTTGGGGGATTTACAAAAGATTGCCGAAGCTACAAAAACACCACTCAAGAATTTTGCGATAATTGAAGGAGATATCACGGACGACAATCTGGGAATGTCGGATGCGGATCTGGATGTTGTTATCCGGGAAACGACTGATGTCTATCATCTTGCCGCGGTCTATGATTTGGCGGTCGAAAAAGAACTCGCATATAGAGTAAACGTCGAAGGCACAAAAAACGTCAATGAAATCGTCAAGCAAATTGAAAATCTGAGGCGATATAACTATGTATCCACTTGCTACGTAGCCGGGAAACGTGATGATCGTATTTTTGAAAGCGAATTGGATCACGAAAAGGGTTTTCGTAATTACTATGAGGAAACAAAATACTTCGCTGAAAAGGAAGTAGCTAGTTTAAAGGGTGAATACCCGGTGACAATTTTTCGTCCGTCTGTGGTGTGCGGCGATTCGCTCACAGGCGAGACGGCAAAGTATGACGGTATCTACTATGTAATTACATTCCTCTTGAAATTCCCGGAAGTTTTCCGGCTGGTAAACGTTGGAAACAAAAATGTGAGATTAAACCTTGTTCCCGTAGACTTTGTCATCGATTCGATGACCGCCCTTGCAAAAGATGAGAATGCGATCGGAAAAACGATCGCTCTGGCGGATCCGCAACCCGCTACGACAAAAGAAGTGTGCGATTCGATCGCAGAAGCTATTACAAACAAAAAATCGATCATAACCCCGCCTTCAAAATTGGTCGAAACCTTTCTTAATTCCGCGATTTCTCCACCTCTTACGGGTCTGCCGCATTCCGGCGTTCCATACTTCTTCATTCCACAAACTTACGACACTAGCATCGCCGACAAATTGCTTTCAGCTCACAGTATTGAATGTCCTGCATTTGCCGATTACGTGGGTAATTTGGTCGCTTTCGTAGAAAAACACCCAAAACTGTAGAGCGAAACCGGCAAAGGCATATTTTGATGCGGTTCGAACATCATAGGACAAATCTATAAATGGAATCCGATCTATGCTTATTAAAGAGAAAAGTTTTTTGTTTCTTATTGTTATAGTAATTTTTATTCTCTCGACGGTTGCCGCGGCCGCGCAAACCACGACAACTACTCCTCCTCTCATCGAAGATGACAACCCGGAAACCGTGTTTACCGAGGAAATCAAACTAAATGTCTCCGCGTTTGACGAAGCAGGAAATTTTGTTTCGATGGTTGGGGACGATGACATTGTAATTGTCGAGGATAATCGCCTTCACCAACCAAGCAGTATTCGTAGAATTCCTGCAAATGTTTTGATCGTTTTGGATACAGGCGGCGAAATGCGCAACGTAAAAAGCATAAAACAAACCCGTCAAACGGCGAGCGTCTTGGTCAATTCACTTAGCGACGAAGATACGGTTGCTGTTATCGAATACAACGATGAGGCTAAAATTCTTTCGGAATGGACATCCAACAGGGAAATTACTCTTCGTGCGATCAATCAAGATCTGAACTTCGGAAAGCGGGATGTTTTTGTCGATGCACTAAAACTCGCCACAAATTTTCTACGAAAGGCCGAAAACGAGAACCGACACCTCGTCTTGATCTCGGATGGAACCGATAGTTTTGATCGAACTGAAGAAAGAATGAGGGAAATGCGCAGACTTATGGGAACGAATATAAATGTTCATGTCTTGAGTTATGCCGGCCTTGAAGCGGAAAAAGTGGCCCCTAAAACGCGGAATGTCGGGGTACCGACGCGCCCAAACGCTCTCCCTCCGGAGGTTATTGCAGGATTGCCAAACGGGGTCAGAGAAACTGCAAATGCGACAACAATTATGTCGATCAATACCGACAGAAAATTTCTCAGGGTAATGAGAAAACGACAGCAGGATCTCGAAGAAGGCGGAAAATTCTTGCTCGAGCTCTCTGAAAACACCAGCGGAATGTTTATCGCGCCTGAATCACCAGATGAAATGATCTTAAAGGCTGCGCTTGTCGCCCGGATAATTGATTCGAATTATGTTGTAACCTACACACCAAAACGCCCTCTTAGCGAATCACCCGATGGAGAAATTCGCACCGTTGAAGTTTCCTCCCGGAAGGAAGGTCTGAGAGTTTCGGCGCGCCGGAAAATAATCGTCGAAAAAGAAGGCAATTAAGCAAGGCGTTTATCAAATTTCGGATTTTTCACCGTTAGCATCAAAAACGCAGCGCAAACAGATATTACAGCACTGAAAAGAAATGCAACTTCCGCGCCGAATTGTGTCCAGAGAAACCCGAAGGCGATTGAAGCTGGAAAAACAGTGATTCCAAAGGCGAGATTATAAAATCCGTAGGCCGTGCCGCGTTTTTCTTCGGGAACCAGATCTGCAACCAATGCTTTTTCTGCTCCTTCCGTCAAACCAAAGTAAACACCATAAACAATAAATAGTGTGAGTGCCTGCCAGGCGTTTGAAACGAAAGCGAAACCGCAATAGACGATCGCGTACAATATCCAACCGGCGAAAATCAGTTTTCTCCGTCCTACTTTATCCGATAGATCGCCAAAAACTAGCGAACTGACAACTTTCGAGATGTGAAGAGACATCCACAAGAGCGGAATTAAGGCCAGTGAAATTCCGGCTTGTTCGGCTCGCAGAAGCAGAAAAGCATCGGTAGAATTCGAAAAGGTAAAAAGTGCTATAACAAACAAAAGGCGTTTGAAATTTCCGTCGAATTCTTTAAGCGAGAGCTTTATTGGCGCGACCTCGATCGCCGCTTTTTTTTCTTCGTGAACAAAGAAGATTATTATGAAGAGCCCGATAGCCACCGGAATCGATGCGTATAGAAAAAGCTCGCGGTAATCCAGTGCGGTCGGTTTATCCGGAGTCGAGGAAATGTAAAAGAGCAGCACGGACGCTAAAATCGATCCAAAGACAGCGCCTAGATGATCAAAAGCGCGGTTTAGGCCAAAAGCAAGACCACGTTTTTCGATCGGAACACTCGCCGCGAGGATAGCGTCTCTCGGAGCCGAGCGAATTCCTTTCCCGACGCGGTCGCTTAAACGAACAAAAAGCACTTGCTGCCAGCTTGTGACAAAAGCAAGCAGCGGGCGAACTATTGAAGACAGAGCGTATCCCGCAAAAACGGGAAATTTTCTGCGGTCAAATTTATCGCTCAAATATCCGGAAAAAAGCTTTAGTAAACTTGAAACGGATTCGGAGAACCCTTCGATCAGGCCAATGAATAAAGGGGAGGCGCCAAGCGTTATCGCAAGAAAAGCAGGAAGAAGCGGATAGATGATTTCGCTGGAGGTGTCATTGAGCAGGCTGACAAAACTCAATGCGAAAACGTTTCCCGAGAGATTTTTGTATCTTTTCAGATACCGCTTTATTTTAAGAGCCATTACTTAGACTTCTTTCGTGTTTTCGTAGGCACCTTTTGAAACGGTAGAGAATCCAAATTCCATAGCGCCAAACCGCCGACAAAAGCGACTGCCAATATTGTTAAAACGACAAGCGCACGAATAGCGATCTTGACTGTGCGTTTTAGAAGTCTAAAGGTGATATACGCTATCGCGATCATCACCAAAACAAATATTATTGCTGCAATTTCCATTATTAATTCGTCTCGGGGTCGTTTTGGCTCCGAGCTTTTTCGAGCTGATGCAGATCTTCCTCACTGAGCGACGAAGATTGAGCCGGAAGCGCATAATCCCCATCCGCCCACGCTCCGAAATCAAGAAGCTTGCAGCGTTCGGAACAAAACGGACGACACTCGTTTCCGGTATACTCGGTCTTTTTCTTGCAATTTGGACACGTTACTTTTGACATAGTAAATTTTGAATACAAAAGATTATCACAGAATTTTTGAGATAAAAAATCACTCTAACATCAACAAAAATGGTTGATTCTTTCGTTTAATGGTGCAATCATAGAGGTTATGCCAATGTTTGGATTGGAACATGAACAAAGGCATGATTGAAAACGTAATCATTTCCGAAGGTTTGAGAAAGGATAATAACAATGTCAGATTACAAGAAACGTTTTGAAAAGATCCGCGAGGATGCAAAGGAAAAATTTAGCGAGATCGATGAACAGCTCGGTTTGTCGGGCAAGCTCGAAGAAGGCGTAAAGGTTGCGAAAGATACGGCTCGTAAGGGTGCCGAAACGGTGAAAGAAGGCGTCGGACGGATCAAAGATGAAGCCGAAAAATCGCCCGTTGGAAAACGCGCCGCCCAAGTCGCCGAAGATATTTACGAAACTGCAGAAGACGTCTATGAAGTCGTTGAAGATACGGCAAGAAATACTGCCGGAAAAGCTTGGAAAGCTAGCGAGCCGGTTCGCGAAGTCGCTGATGACGCCCGACATAATGCTGGTGAAGTCTTTGAAACTGCAACTGAAGGTGCGGAAGATGTTTTAAAAACTGCCGGAAAGAAATTTGGTGAGATCGTAAATGTCGCGGGTCAAAAAGCCGGTGAGGTACTTGGACAGACGCGGAAATCGGTTGAGGCAACTGCGACAAGCGTTTCAAAAGCTCTTGGGCTCGGCGTGAGTTGGACACGAACAATAGATTCATCTGTCAGAACTTTTCGAAGAACTACGGAATGGGTCGTCGAAAAACCTCTACAGGCGGCCGCAACGGGAGCGTCGGTCGCAGTAGGTGCCGGGCTCGGCGTTGTATTTACGGGTTTGAGTTCGCATTGGCTTTTTAATTCAGCACTGCCCGCATGGTCTGTTCAAAAGGCGAGCGCGCTTTTTAATGAACATCTGAAAGATCAGGAAAATCTTATCGAAAAAGGAAATTTGACTGGCGCAGAAGCTGATCGTGTAATGTTTGAGCGCGATATCGCAAAATATGTTGGGGCACCGCTGTTAGGTGCGTTTTCATTTGCATCGGGAGCGGTTCTTATGACCAACATATTTAATCCGAAAACGATCACCGGCGCACCGCTCGGCTGGTTGATTGGCGGAAACCCATTGCTTGAAGGTGTTTGGTTTTTCGGAAATGGCATAGTTTGTTTTAAGACGAGCTATGATTTCTTTATGATCGCGCTTGATGATCACGAAGACGTTAAAAAGATCGTAAAAGAGATGAAAGGAATGCTTCCAAAACCAACAACCGCAAAAGCTAGCTAAGCTTGATCGGAATCGGGACAAAACACAGAACAAAGATCACCAACGTTAAAAATGCAATCGCGAGTCGCATATTATCTAAGGGTGCGTCATCAAGGGGCTCCGGATGCCGTATCTTCATCATTATCGCTAAAATTACCGCAAACAAAAATCCGCTTGGACTTCCGAAAAAATACATCCCCAAAACTGAGAATAATGCCATCACGATAAATGCGATCCGGCCCGTCCAATAATGCACGCGCTTGCCAAAGACCGCATAGATTGCATGACCGCCGTCAAGCTGTCCCGAAGGAATTAAATTTAGAGCAGTGACGAGCAAACCGATCCAAGCAGCGTAATAAAAAGGATTTGCGTAAATTGGCAGGCTCAGATCGATTCCTCCAATAAACGCAAAGACCTTAATGAGGAGCGGATCAGAAAAAGTAATTTGAAATTCACCCGGAGCGGCGATCTGGGGCGAAGCATTTTCAAGCGTAGCGACTGCTAAAATTGCGATCGGGAGCAAGGCGATAAATCCGGCGATGGGTCCGGCAACACCGATATCAAAAACGGCTTTTCGCGAAGGCATCGGCGATATGATTTTTATAAACGCACCAAGAGTTCCAGCCGGACCGATGAGGGGCGGCGTCGGAAGAAAATAAGGGAGCGTTGCGTCAACCTTATAAATTCTGCACGCAATATAATGCCCCGCCTCGTGTGCGGTCAGAATGAAAAGAAGTGAAAGCGAAAACTTTAAACCGTAGGCAAGAAATGCCGGTTCGGAATAAAGTGTCCATACGGCAGTCTGAATCATATCCGAATATGCTCCCGGCAACGCAGATATCACTTCAAAAAACCCGGCATCGTTAGATAATGAATCTAGCTTTTGAAGAATCGGCAATTGACCGAATGGATTTATCGAACCCGCAATTGTACAAGTTATAAAGGTTAAAATCAGAAGAATCGCGTGTTTGATCCACGTTCGCGGCGTCGGTCTCATCGAGCCTCGGCGGGAGTTTACGGTAAAGAAATCGGCCATTGATTTAGATATAAACTAAAAAATCGCAAACCGCAAAAACTTAATGCTAATACGTTTTGCGATCTACGATATTCAAGAATTGCAGTCCAGAATTATTTCTAGCCAATTGGTTTCGCCTGGAGATTTTTTCCAGGCTTAAAACGAATTGTTTTCCCCGCCGGGATGGGTACTTCATCACCCGTCCGCGGGTTGCGACCAATTCCACGTTTTCTGGGTTTAACGACAAAAACGCCAAATCCCCGAAGTTCGATTCTCTTGCCTCCAGCCAAAGCTTCTTTCATGGCATCAAAAAGCGCATCTACAACTTGCTCGGCTTTCTGTTTTGGAACTCCGGTTCGATCGGCTACTCTGTTCACTATATCGAGTTTAATCATGATTGTTTCCTTTTTCTACATAGCCTTTGGGAGATTCTTGTATCTGGATTTATTGATAATAAAGGTTTTAACCGGCCTGTGTCAAGATTTTTTGAGTTTAAAATATATTGTGAAGACCCGTGTATTCGAGCGTTTTTAGACACGAGAATGAAACTCAAGAATGTGTTTGAGAGTTTCAACCGGTGCCTCAAAATGTGGAAAGTGTCCAATCCCGGACAATTCAACTATATCTTTGTGAGGCATTATTTCGCGAAATCTTTTAACAAGATGCTCCCCGGAGACGGGATCTGCTAAACCATTTATCATCTTAAACGGCTGTTGAAGCCGCTCCAGAGACCCCACCCAACGTTCGCGATAAACAGAGCGCTCGCGCATATATTGAATTAGTTTGTGAGTTATCTTCTTGCCGCCGTTAAATTTAATAAGCTCGATAAATTCATCCAACTCCTTTTCGCTAGGTTGAGTCTCCTCTCCGAAAACGGAGGCAAGACTTTGTTTGAGACGCTTTTCGGTAGCAAGCCGGTTAAACAAAAACCCGACCGCGCTGATCAAGATTTTCTGCGCCAGGATCGGGCGATGGGTCTCAGGAAATAAAGCACCATTCATCATACAGATCCTTCCGAATTCGAAATTCAAACGTTTTTCTTCTTCGCGTGCGAGAAGTTCTTGAATGATCGTGTTTCCATAATCGTGCGAAAGTACATGGAGCTTTTTAATGTCTAAATGTTTGATAAGCGCCTGCAAAACGTCGGCCTGCCGGAAAGTCGTATAGTCGAAGTCAGGCGGCTTGGCTGAATATCCGTAACCGATCATATCGAATGCTACGAGCGAAAAATGATTGGCAAGGCCATCCCATATTTTATGGTAATCGTATGAAGAGGTCGGGAAACCGTGGAGGCACAAGAGCGTCTCGCCTTCAGTTCTCCGATCTATAAAGAATATCGGATTTCCTTCGAAATCAAATGAGTTTCCGCTTTGTTTCCAGGTATTTATGTTCATTATTGCAAAAAGCAGTTTTCGCCGATTCAGCCAAAATGGTAAAATTTCCGCACCTAATCATAAATGAAATAAGTTGAGGATGAAACATTATGCGTTGGAGAGATCAGCGAAAAAGCACGAATGTAGAAGATAGACGCGGAATGGGCGGACGCGGGATCGCGATCGGCGGCGGCGGAATCGGATTGCTGATCTTAGTAATAGGCGTATTTTTGTGCGGCGGTGATCCAAGCTCTCTTCTAAGGCAGACACCGACCAGCGAGATCCAGCCAACCCAAAATCAAACGCAAACCAATAAAGCCGATGATGAACTTAAGAATTTTGCTCAGGCAGTATTGGGAAGCACCGAAGATGTCTGGGGCAACATTTTCAGGCAAAACAAACTGCAATATCGCGAGCCAAAACTCGTACTTTTCACCGGTCAAGTTTCGTCAGCTTGCGGTTATGCGAGCGCTGCTATGGGACCATTTTATTGTCCCGGCGATCAAAATCTCTATTTAGATTTCGCATTTTTTCGTGAGCTCCAAACTCAGTTTCGAGCGCCGGGTGACTTCGCGGCCGCTTATGTGATCGCGCACGAAGTTGGACATCATCTCCAAAACCAACTCGGCACAATGGATAAAGTTACAAGAGCGCAGCAGCGAGCAAGCAAAGCTCAGGCAAACCAGCTTTCTGTGCGTCTTGAACTACAAGCCGATTGTTTTGCCGGAATTTGGGCAGCGGCGGCTGAGAAAAAAGGTTTGCTCGAATCCGGAGATGCCGAAGAAGCGATTCGCGCTGCCGCCGCCGTCGGCGATGATATGATTCAAAAGCGCGCTCAGGGATACGTCGTGCCTGAATCGTTTACGCACGGCTCGGCGAGAGAACGGGTGTCATGGTATTCGAAAGGATTTAAAACCGGCGACGTGCGCGAGTGCAGAACGTTTGAATAGCAGATCAAAATGCCGTTCATTGACGGTTTCTTATGAATTCCAATAGCAACGTCTTAAGAATCCGGGGTTTCCACAATCGGTTGAAAAGGTTTCCCGTACAATTCCTGGTAAACCCACCCTAAAAACCTGACTTCGGCAGTGCACAAAGATTCGATCCAACAACTCGTCAAATAAAATCGCTTTTCTGTTTTCGAAGGAATTTTCTCCGCCTCTTTAACGTGGGATTCCCCTTGTGCCAATTTATAGCCTTTCGCTATATCTTCATTGTTCCCTTTTGCTTCGCCGAGTGCCTGAAGAACATCCGAAATCCAGCGCTCCAACTTCTCGTCAGAATTATTTTCGGCAATTGCTTGAAAAACCCCTATTGCAAAACGCGATTCCGCGTTTTCAAAGGGTGCAGGTGTGACATTGTGCGCTTCATCATCACCTTGTTTCCAGAAAAAAAGTTCTTCGACATGCGGATGCCTCATTATTGATACCCGTTGATCGAAATTTAAGAAGAATTCCAGCAGATCCGCCAAAGAATTTGGCTCGATCTCACCGTTTTGAGTCTTTGCTAATTTCGGTGGTTCGGTTTGTTTGGTCGGTTGGCTCATAATCTCTATGCACCGGCATCTTCCAGCGATGACAGCGTACTTTACAAACGTTCATTAAACCACAAACAAACGCCTTAGGCACAAATAGAAATTGGGATTACTACAAGATTCCTTCTTTTTTAAACCCGTATGTCGCTGCCTATCGAAAATGCAATGACAAAAGGAAGGCTAATTACCATCGATGCGCTTCGCGGTATTGCTGCGTTAAGTATTGCCGTAGCTCATGTTAGCGGAAATATCGTGATGACCTTTGAGCAGATGGGTGATTCCCTGCTAAACGTTTTGTTTTTTCCTTTCACGGTGGGAATAGCGCGTGTCTATCTATTTTTTCTTATTTCCGGCTTTTGTATCCATCTTCGTTGGGTAAAAGCAAAGGCGAATCCTGAAAAAGACGAAAAAAAAGCGCTCGAATTTATTCCTTTCTGGAAACGCAGATTTTGGCGTCTCTATCCGCCATATCTGATCGCGCTTGCAATATATATTTTGTTAGAGATTTTTCTTGGAAAACTCGTTTTCAATGGTTCGTTTGTCTGGGATCTATTTGCCCACGTCTTTATGATTCATAATTTAGACGCAAGCACGGTCTATAGTTTTAACGGACAGTTTTGGACCTTAGCGATCGAAGAACAGCTCTATCTTGCATATTTCCTGCTGATTTGGGTACGGGTAAAATGGGGCTGGAAAGCCGCGATCGGTTTGACACTTTTCGCGCGTGTCGGCTGGTTTATTTTTACACCTGTCGTAATGAAACTAACCGGATTTAAGATCCCGACGGTCGAAGCATCCCTCGCGACCTGGTTTTTATGGGCAGCGGGCGCACTCGCGGTTGAATATGCCTATGGAATTATTAGTTTGCCGAAGTGGACGACAAACTTTTATGTAGGATTTGTCAGTCTCGTATCTTGTTCGGCATGGTATGTTTACGGATTTGTCGCACTTGTCGATAAACCCGGGTTGTTAAGCAAGCTTTGGTGGTTTACGTCTCAGCCGATGTGGGGAATTACATTCTTCTTCTTGATGAATTGGTTTGTCTCGCTCGAAAACCGGGAGCTTAGCTGGTGGCAAAACAGAATACTAAAAACCTGTGCGTGGTTTGGGATGTTTGCATATTCGATATATCTGATGTGTGAGTTTGTCGTAAGAATCGCACCCGGTACGCCCTGGTTATTAAAGGCCGTTTTGACGGTCGTGATCGGATATATTTTCCACCGATTGTTTGAACGACCGTTTATGTCCAAGACCTGGAAGCAGGGAATCAAACTATACGAATCTGGCGAAAAAATTCTGCTTAAGAAAGCGGAAGCCTTTTAAAGATTACATTGTAGGCAGCTCACCCACATTTCCATCCATATCGACAATTATGTGCAAATAGTTTCCCAAAATACCGTTTTCATGTCCCCATGCAAACAACCACATCGGTTTCTTTTTCTTTTCAGATCCATACTGAAAACTGGTGACTGATGAAAGGTAGTATTTAGAAGTATCGATCTTTTCCTTTTCAATATACTTTTCCATTTGCTTGAATGCCTTTTGCAGCGTAAATTTTGGTCTGAAACTTAGTTTTGGTTTTGGCAGCTCGTTAATCGGCTCGTCGACGATTCTCGATTTTGAGTCCTGCGCAAACGCAAACGACGAAAACAACAAGACTAAGAAGACAACAAGAAATCTCATAATTCACCTCAACATTCTAGCTATGAAAGTCCGCAGCGACTTTTCCAACTTCAATCGCCATCCTATTTTTCAATACGATCGGCGAAAACTCACCCAAAACTTTTTCTGCGTTCTCCGTCATTATTCCGAGTTGTCTTAAAAGCTCGATTACAACAACCGGGCGCGCGCGATCATCATTGCCATCCTCAATTTTTATCGCGATTCCCAAACCATTTTTCCATCTCTCGCTTGGCGATACGCCTGCGCACCAGACTCCCTCAGCACCAACTTTACAAATCAACTTGCCGCCTAAAGCCTGCATTATCTTCGTGTCGAGACGAACACTCCCGCCGACGTATTCCGGATATTTCATCTGTGCGGCAACGATTCTCCTGCATGCGTTTTCGATACCAACGTCTGAAAACACTCCAGGATTTGTCAGTTTCGAAAAAGCATTTGCCATCGAAGAAATTGGAACTGCGAAATTAGGAGCTGAGCACCCATCCACACCAAAATTGATATCTTCTTTGGATATTCCCGTAAATCGAGAAATGATTTCAAAAATCGCCTTCTGAACCGGATTTTCAGTTGAGAGATAGCTTTCCAGATCCGCTCCGGTGTGTTTTGCAAAAGCCAGCATCGCGGCGTGTTTTCCCGAACAATTGTTATTAAGTTGTGTCGGGTTTTCTCGTTCGCGGATCATCGATTCGGCAGTTTCTTTATGAAATGAGGGATGGGCGCCGCATCGTAAATCACTCTCGCTTAAACCAATTTTATCGAGCATTTTTTGAACGGTTTTCGTATGAAAAGCCTCGCCCGAATGAGACGCGCAGGCGATCGCGATCTCTTGCTCCGAAAACCCAAATGCATCGGCCGCCCCGCTCAGGATACAGGGAAGTATTTGAAACGACTTCGCTGCCGAACGCCAAAAGGTCACTGTTTCGGGTTCGCCGATCTTCGCAATCGTTTTGCCTTCGCCATCGACCACGATAAGATGACCGCGATGGACTGATTCGATCGTTTCCCCACGGATAACTTTGGCTAAAATTTCTGACATATTTGCTGGTGAGTTTTTTGCGTTAAGAAGTGCTTTTTCCTTTTATTTTTGTTTTTTCCGTTAATAATTCGCGAGCATGATCACGAGCGGTTTCCGTGATATTTTCTCCGGCCAGCATTCTGGCGATTTCTTCGACACGCTCTTTTTCATTTAATTTTCTAACGGCGACTTTCGTTTTCGTTGCATTCATATCTTTTTCAACAATAAAATGCTGATGAGCCAGAGCGGCAACCTGAGGCTGATGAGTAACGCACAA
Source organism: Pyrinomonadaceae bacterium (assembly GCA_037969475.1). Taxonomy (GTDB): domain Bacteria; phylum Acidobacteriota; class Blastocatellia; order Pyrinomonadales; family Pyrinomonadaceae; genus Aridibacter. The sequence continues at coordinate 96,138 of JBBKXN010000048.1, forward strand.
AACCTGCTGCACCCTCGATAATTGTTTGAGTTTGAGCCCTACAGCCTCCGCCACACGACCGCCGATCCCCGCATCAACTTCATCAAAAACCGCTGTTTTACGCGCAACATCTGTTTTTGCACTTGTTCTCAAAATGAGCATCACACGCGAGGCTTCACCTCCAGAGGCTACCTTTGCAAGCGGTTTTGGAGATTCCCCTGGGTTCGCCGAGAAATAAAATTCGATCGCGTCAAAACCCTTTGCAGTAAAAAACTTATCACTTTCTTTGTTTGCCAGGTCATCCGGCGAATCAAATTTTATAGAAAATTGAGCTTTTTCCAGGGCGACGTCTTTTAGATTCTCTTCGATATCTTTCTCGAATCGTTTCGCCGCTTTCAGTCGCTTGAGGTTTAGATCCTGGGCGGTATCGACATACGCTTTTCTCGTGTTCGTCAGTAGCTTCCGCAATTCTTTCTCGCGCATTTCAGATGTTTCAATGTTTTCGAGTCGCGATTTAGAATCTTCATAATGGGCGAAAACGGTTTCGAGCGAGCCGCCATATTTTCGCTTCAAACGCGATATTTCCGCAAGGCGATTTTCGATCTCCTCGAGCCTTTCGGGCGAAAACTCGACCGAGCCCCTAAAATCTCTTAGCGAATAAGCCAATTCTTCCAGAACCGCCCGCGCAGTTTCCAGGCCATCCGTGTATTGGAAGAAGGTCGAATCATATTCCTTGAGTTCCTCAATCTTTCGCGCGACCTTTTCAAGATTTGCAGTCACAGACTGGTCATCTTCGTAGAGGATGGAATACGATTCGCCGCTTAACTCGGAAAGTTTTTCGCTGTTGTTAAGGCGTTTCTTTTCTTCATTGAGTCTTGTGTCTTCGTCCGTTTCAATCTCCGCCTTTCCGATCTCCTCCACCTGAAACTTCAAAATATCGATCAATTGGAGTTTTTGCGATTCGTCTTCTTTAAGGCGGCTGAGTTCGGTTTTGAGCTTCGACATTTCTCGAAAAGCTTCACCGCATCGGGCTCGTTCCTTCACCAACCCGGCATACTCATCCAAGATCTCCAGATGATTTGCCGGATTAAAGAGAGTGGTTTGCTCGCCTTGACCGTGTATGTCGGCAAGATAAACCCCGATCTTTTTTAGAAAACCTGCTGTAACGAGCTGGTTATTGACAAAAATCCGATTGCGGCCATTTCCCGATAGCTCGCGTCTTACGATCAACTCAATTTCGTCCGGCTCATCTATCTCAATACCACTTTCTTCAAAGATCCCGCGTAACTTTTCATCCGCCTCAACCAAAAAAAGCCCTTCAATCTCGGCGGTGTCTTCGCCTTCCTTTATCAAATCCGACGTTACCCGCTCACCCGTCAACGCTCCAAGCGAATCAACGATGATCGATTTACCCGAACCGGTCTCGCCCGTAAGCAAATTAAGTCCTTTGCCGAATTCCAACGAGAGCGATTCGATAAGGGCGATATTTTTGATCTTGAGTAACGAAAGCATATTTTGATTGCGTAGAAGCATTTTATTCTATGTTAGATTTGAAACGAAGCTCACCAACCTGTTTTGATAAGTATGCTAGAATTATCGACAAATTTGAGATCAATTTTTAGTCGGGCTTCTCAAACGCTTACAACATGAACGGAATACGCTGTCCAAAATGTAAACTTGTAAATCTTCTGACTGCCGAAAGCTGTCATCGATGTGGAAATTCCTTTGCGAATTTACGGGGGTCGGCGCATGTTTCGGTGCCGGTAGAGGAGACCTTTCACGCCAAGGCTTTTGCGCAGGGGAATGCAAGCGATATTCCGATGGATAATGATATCGGACGAAAAACATACTTTTGGTACCGCGTTTATTGCGCTTCTCTAGCAGTTCTCTATCTTCTCTTTATGGGGCTGGGGATCGCTCTAACTATTATTCGGCCTGAATCGTCCGGAAGTTCGGCGGCAGAAAACGTTTTACTTGGAACCATTTATGCAGTTCTCGGTGCGTTTTTTGCCCTCGTATTTATCGTTGCTCTTCTCCTCCCGCGCAAACCGTATAACTGGATCGTCGGCATCGTAATGATCGCACTAGGTATGACGAGCTGCTGTTTTCTTCCGGCGACAATTCCGCTTTTAATATTTTGGGTGAAACCTGAAACCAAAGCGTTTTTTGGACGTAACTAAAAATTATGAAAACTTTCAAAATTTTTGCGCTGCTGGCGATTCTCGTTTTGGTTGTTACGGCGACTGCTCAAGATAACGCGAAATCAAGCGAGATTGAGAAACCAAAAATGTACAAGGCTGATCCTAAAGACGTTGAATCCATCGACGCCATACTTACCGCGACCTATGCCGCAATTTCCGGTGGCGTTGGTGAAGCGCGAAATTGGGAACGCTTTCATTCTCTGTTTCACCCGAGCGCACATTTGATTCCAACTGGGAAAAATCCGCAAACCGGCATTACCGCGGCGCGCTCATTGACGCCACAGGAGTATGTCGAACGCTCCGGTGATTTTTTGGTCAAGAATGGTTTTATCGAAAAGGAAATTGCACGCCGCATTGAGAAGTTTGGAAATATCGCGCATGTATTTTCTACGTACGAAGGCACCTACAGTCAAGACGGAAAACCCGCAACGATCCGCGGAATAAACAGTTTCCAGCTGATGAATGATGGTAAGCGCTGGTGGGTAATGAACATATTCTGGCAGGCGGAAAGCGAAGGAGTTTCGCTACCTGAGAAATATTTGCAATCGGACGATTCGAAATCTTGAAACCATTGGATTGCGGACGAAATCAGCTTGACCTTTTTTTACGGAAACCTATAATCATAGGTTGCGCGGCAGGGTAGCTCAACCGGTTAGAGCGCGGGATTCATAACCCCGAGGTTGGGAGTTCAAGTCTCCCCCCCGCCACCAGTAAGCCTTAGAAACGTTAGGATAAAAGAGCCTGCCGTTTTTTATTTGCTGTTGTGTATCTGTAACTTTGCTTTTTAATATCTAAGAAATCACGGTTTTAAATATCGATTTTATCAACTAACCTGAATCCGTTTACTTAAACCCGACGAAACCTTTATTAACTAAACAATCATTCAATCCCGGCAAGTAACAGCGGGATCGTAATGTTCAACCTAAAACTTTCAATTGACGAGGGCTTGCATGTTAAACAAACCAGATTACTTTATTTTCGCCGCGGCTTTTATATCGTTCTTATTTTCGATCAGCTTGTGGTTTGGCGTATTTGGCGCGGATCAGAAGTTAGCGGGGATATTCGTAGGTATTTGGGTACCTTCGATTCTGTCAGCCGGGTTATTTATTAAGCGATTATCTTCAGGAGATTGATCATGGACAAAATAATATTTGCAGTGGGTTTCATAGTTGGCTTGATTTTTATTTATGGACTTTTTTTGTCAATGAACCTTCAGTTTAATAATCCGCAGACGCCAGATCAAGATCCATCGGAAAAGAAAGCAAAAACCTCATGAAAAACTACCTAATAGTAGGTGCTTCCTCAGGAATCGGAAAGGAAACAGCCGAGATTCTTGCAAGGAACGGCGACAACGTCGTCGGAACGTACAACAAGAATAAGATTGACAGCGATTTGCCCCGATTGAAATATCACCCTCTTGATGTTCTTGATAGCAATTTAAATATAGATTTTGTGGAGGAACCTCTGGATGGTTTGGTTTATTGCCCGGGTTCCATAAATCTGCGACCATTTGCGAGAATAACGCCTGATGATTTTACGGCAGATTTCAACTTACAGGTCGGGGGAGCCGTAAGAGTTTTGCAAAGTGTGCTTGGTCTACTTAAGGCATCTGATCAGGCGTCAATTGTCCTTTTTTCGACCGTCGCTGTTCAAACCGGATTTAGCTTCCACACACAGGTTTCGGTTTCGAAAGGAGCAATAGAAGGGCTTACGCGTTCCTTAGCAGCCGAACTGGCTCCAAAGATCAGGGTGAATTGTATTGCGCCCTCGCTTACAAACACTCCGCTTGCTTCTCAATTGCTCAATTCGAATGACAAGATCGAAGCTAATGCTGCTCGTCACCCTCTTAAAAGGATCGGCGAACCGAAAGACATTGCGGAAATGGCTGCATTTCTGTTGTCGAGCAAAGCAAACTGGATGACGGGGCAAATATTAAGAGTCGATGGAGGTATTTCGACACTTCGGATCTAATCATTCCGCCCAACACTTTTTTTCTTCTAACTTATTCAGAAATAGCAGATCGAACCACAGAGCCAGTAGAAGTTTCCAAAAGCGATTTGAATTTCGTCATCGAATCTACCAACGATGATAAGCCGGATGACCTTCCGTCACAGCGACAAATAACCCTGTGCAGGTTGCACAAACCTTATCATTTGCAATTAATTCCGCTTCGACCGTTGCGCGATCTTTCTTTGAATCTGTGATCCAGGCACGAAGTTTTATCAATGCATCGCTGGGTGTTGGCCGAAGAAGCTTGACGGAATAGCTGGCCGTAACGGTGCAATCGGGTTCGGTTTTGCGGTTTTTTTTCATAAGATAATGCGCGGCCGCCCAATTCGAATGACAGTCTAAAAGCGAACCGATTATTCCGCCATTGAGCATCCCTGGAAAAGCTTCGTGATGCGATTCGGCTTTCCACTCCATCACATATTCGCCGTCCTTTTCAAAACTTCGAATCCTCAAACCCTTTTCGTTAGCAGGTCCGCAGCCAAAGCAGATGGACTTTGGTGAATAGGTTTCTTGTATAGATTTTATTTCCCTCATACCAATGATAATAGTGCATTTTCGTATAGGCAGAAAACCCAAATTCGAATGCTGCGACAACCGCAAATCCAAGCTTGATAACTGTCGGGTTTCCGCCTGTTTATTCTAAAATCTCGGCAACATCACGCCGTAAATAAAAAATGGAGAACTTTTCCAATGCTCGTGCTAATCGCAATCGTTTTTATAACCTGGCTTATATTTGGTTATTTCACATACGGTGATTGGGTGGCGAAACAATTTTGACTTGACGACACTCGCGAGACCCCTACCAACAAGATCAACGATGGCGAGGATTATTTACCGACTCGTAAGTTTTATCTTTTCGGACAACATTTTCAGTGATATCAGCAGCGGGACCGATCGCCGGACCGATCTAGCCTGTATGTATTTTGGTTGGCTGCCGTGTCTTTTGTGGATCGCTTTAGGCGTGGTCTTGATCGGTGCAGTTCATGTTTATTTGAGTCTCGCGTCTTCCGTTTGTCACGACGCCAAAAAATCGATCGCCGAGAGCGCTCGTGAAAACTTAGAACCGGCGAAATATGCTTGTCTCGGCTGAGGCATAACGATTGGACAGAAAATATTCTCGGTTTATGTCCCCTATAGATGATCCAGCCAGCTTATTTTCCGTGATATTGTGAAGACGAATTACGAGAATGAGTTTTTTAGAGATCGATGTCGGTACCTACGATTATATTTTTGAGGAGTAATATGAAATTCGCTAAATATTCAATATACGCATGCCTTTTAACCGCCATATTTTTTCAGGGCATTCTTGCACAAGCACCAAAACTTTCGCCGGAAATGGCTGCAGCGCGACAGTTGATAACAGAAAAAAAATGGATCGAAGCGGAAGCAGCATATTCTGCAATTCTAAAAACCGATGCAAAAAATTCTAGCGCCTGGTTCTTTTTAGGTTTCGCGCAGCATTCACAGGAAAAATGGGTGAATGCGATCGAAGCGTTTAAGAAAAACGTTGAATTGGCAAACACACCCGCCGGGATGTATAAAGTCGCGGCCGGTTATGCGCGTCTTAATCAAAAGGACGAGGCATTTGATTGGCTCGAAAAAGCGCTGAATAGCGGTGCGGCCTTTCAGGCAAATATTGAAAAAGATAATGACTTCGACAACATCCGCAGCGATGCGCGCTTTACAAAAATGCAAAAGATCGTCGAGCAGCAACGAAATCCCTGTATGTATTCGCCGGAAGCACGGCAGTTTGATTTTTGGCTTGGTGATTGGGACGTTTTTGTCGGTGGAAACAAGGTCGGCGAAAATCTGATCGAGATGGATACACAAGGCTGCACCTTGGTCGAAAACTGGAAAAGTGCCCGGGGCGGAACCGGAAAAAGCCTGAACGTTTACGATCCATCGGTCAAAAAGTGGAAACAATTCTATGTCGGCGGGCAAGGCGGAGTTTTCTTATTTGAAGGCGATTTTCGCGAAAAAGATAAGCATATGTATTTTACTGCCGAAACCATCGGATCAAACGGCGCGAAGACAATGCACATCTTTGAGTTTTTTGATCTTCCGGACAAGACTGTCCAACAGCGTTGGAAACAATCGACCGATGAAGGAAAGACGTGGAACACCGTTTGGGATTCGATCTATAGGAAGAAAGCTGGTTCGTGATTCGTAATTCGTAATTCGTAATTCGTAATTCGTACGAAAGATAATTGATTAGTGGTAATGGTCAATGTTCTTCTTTTCCCGTTCATGTCGCTGAAGTCGACAAAGACAGTAGCCTGAGGTGAGCGAAGCGGAACTCCAGGGATATTAGAGAAATACGCCCGACTCTGAAGGAGTCGAACTTCTCGCCTAATTATCCACAAATCGATCACATCCGGCAGGAAGCATCCTCGATCGCGTCCGCATTCCAGGAAACGACCGAAAAGAACAAAATATATCGTCTGAGATGTTAATCTGTTATTATCTGGAGCCAAAAAGAACAGCACACGGGAAAACAGAGGTAAGTTTTTTCCAATACAGATTCAGTTGCGGTCAGGTATAAAGGTATTTTTTGGAAAACACTTTTTTAGGGAGGAAACATGGGGAAGATAATTTTAGGGATCATAGTCGGGTTTATTGTCTGGTCGGTGGTTTTTGTCGGTGGTGAGGCGCTGGTAAAGGCGATTGCGCCGGACATGGCAGCACCTGATGGCGCAACTTACGTTGGATCAGTCGGGATTCTTATGGGCTATTTGGTTAGAAGCATCATCGCTTCGATCCTCGCGGGTTTTTCGGCGGTTATGGTTTCGGCGGAAAATTATAGGACTCCTTTGATCCTCGGTATTGTGCTTTTGGTCGTTGGAATATTAGTGCAGGCGGGTGTATGGACGATGCTTCCGGTTTGGTATCACTTAATCTTTCTTGCGCTGCTGATTCCGATGACGTTTGTAGGTGCGAAACTTAGGAAAGTTTAGTTGGAATTTTAACAGGGAAGAAAGAGATAAATGGGATAAAATACCGTTAATCTAAAGAATTATCCTGTTTATCCTGTTTATCCTGTCCATCCCTGTTTGATTCCGTGTTCAATTTGCTGATCCAAACAGGAAGCGGCAACCACGTCCATGCGTTTCCGAATGTTTGGCGATTGAGTCGCTCGACCGATTTTTCTTTTTCAATCTGCAATTTTCCGGGCGGAATATCGCTTTTATTTTCATAGCAGGCGTGCGTAATACATGGAATCGGCTTGCCCTTCGCATGAACGATACAGCCGATCTCTTTTTCAAAAAGCGGGCAGGCGTAAGTTTTTGCAAACCCATTTTCCGAACCTTTTAGGTCATATTTTTTGATCGTTTTCTCTACTCTTTCGAAAACTTCGCCAACATTTTCGCGTGCCTTGATCGCCTTATAAATCTGAACCGCTTCGAGCCTTGTAATATGAACATTTACAAAATGTGCGTCGAGACAGCAGGCGCCTTTAACTTCGCAGGTTTCGCAATCATTGGCATTTTGCTCGTAATTATTCCGCACAAAGCGCTGAAAATCAGTCTTTAATTTGAGTAGTTTTTTGAGTGCCTTTGTTTCGGCGAGCAATTTCATTTTTTACCTACGGCTTGTTACAATCTTCATTCCATTTTATACGAGGTGAAAGATTAATGTTAACTGAAGGCAAAAAAGCGCCGGCATTTTCGGCAAACGATCAGGACAGCAACAAGGTAAAGCTCGCTGATTACAAAGGAAGAAAGGTCGCGTTATATTTTTATCCGCGCGATATGACGCCGGGCTGCACAAAGCAGGCTTGTTCTCTGCGCGATGGTTTTGCAGATCTGAAGAAGAAGAAAATTGTTGTGCTGGGTGTTTCTACGGATGACGAAAAATCGCATCAAAAGTTTATTGCAAAACACGATCTGCCGTTTACATTGCTCGCCGACACGGATCAAAAGGTCAGCGAAAAATACGGTGTTTGGGTCGAGAAAAATATGTATGGCAAAAAATATATGGGAATCAAACGCACGACTTTTTTGATAGATGAAGACGGCAAGATCGTGAAAATTATGAATAAGGTAAAGGTTGGCGAACACGCCGACGAAATTCTCGCAGCCTTTTCTAAGTAGAATACAAGGGTTTCCTTACCCAGATAACCCCCGCGATTATTCACCCCAGAAAACTGAAGACCCCAAATAATAGTTTCTTAAACCATTGGAGGAAAAGTGTCTAAATTTGTATCGTTTTGCCTGGTCGGTATTTTGCTTGTGATGTCGTGTCCAGCGATTTTCGCAGACCAGATAGTATTAAAGAATGGTGATCGTTTAACTGGCAAGATCGTCAAAAAGGATGGAGATAAGATCATTATTCAAACCGAATTTGCCGGTCTCGTAACCATTCTTTGGTCCGCAGTCGAACAGGTAATTGCTGATGAGGTCGTAAATATCGAGCTTTCCGATGGGCAAAAACTCAAAGGAAAAGTTGCGACAAAAGAGGAAGAAAAGATCGAGGTCGAAACACAGGATGCCGGAACGATTGAAATTCAGAAAGAAAACATCGAGGTCGTCCGCAGCGAAGATGAACAGGCGAAGTTTGAGGCTGAGCGTGACCGGCTCCTCAATCCGGGTATTACCGATCTTTGGAGGGGCTCGGCAGACGTAGGGTTTAGCCTGACAAGCGGAAACTCCGATACAAAAGCACTTACGCTTGGAGCCAAAGCCGCACGAGAAACTACCGGTGATAAGATCAGCGTTTACGCAAATGCCTTCCGGGCAAGCAATTCGACAAGCGGAACTTCCGTTACAACGGCAGACGCAGTTTGGTTTGGCGGAAGATACGATGTAAATCTTAGCGATAAAACGTTTGTCTTTGGTACCGCCGATTTTGAATACGATAAACCGCAGCAACTCGATTTCCGTGCTGTTTTTGGCGGTGGTTTTGGTTACCGTTGGATACGCAACGAAAAAACCGCCCTCGATATTTTTGGCGGTGCGACCTACAACAAAGAGTATTTTTCGGATGGAACCCGGCGTAATTCGGCGGAAGTTTTGATTGGGGAAGAACTCAAATATAGACTGACAAGCTCTTCGAATCTTGAGCAGCGTTTCGTAGTTTATCCAAACCTTTCCGACCCAGGAAGATTTCGTTCGATCCTCGATGCATCCATTGTAACAAGCCTAAATAATTGGCTCGGTTGGCACGTAACGATCGGAAACCGCTTCAATAGTGACCCGGTGATGGGTGCTGAAAAGAACGATTTTACGTTTACTACCGGTTTAAGAGCGACTTTTGGAAAGAAGAAGTGAGAATCCAATTGCCTATTTTCCAAAACAACGTTTACCTATCAATTGACGTCGAAATGCTGTAAGATAACACTCCCTCGGGGGCGAAAGGCTTCGACAGGGGTATGTATAGATCTTTGGATGCACGTCGGGCGTTCTTTTGGTAGCCCGTTAATAATGCTAAAAGAAAAACAAATGCTAATCAAGAATTAGCTCTCGCTGCCTAACTTAGGTTAGCTACAGCGATGTCTCGTCAGAAGTCTGCTTGATGCGACTGATAGAGGCATAACTTAGTTCAAGCTAGTGCGCTTTCTCCGTCTGCAATTGCGCGCGAATTTTAGCCAGGCTAGTCTGTTTTGAGGTCTTGTCAATTCACATACTCAAATCAGGTGAAAACTTAAGTGAAATGACTAAACGTGTAGATTCTACTGGTCGCAACCTTTGGATGCGAGTTCGATTCTCGCCGCCTCCACCAATATTTAAGTTAGCTGAGTTGACTGGCAGTTGGCTGAGTTTAGAGAAGTTGAAGTTTTTTTCGGTCGTCGTCGTAGATGACACCAGCATTTAGCCCATAGTGCCCGCTATGGGGAAACCGACATACATTTCCAAGCTATCGTAGATAGCAATAGATTTGAGGCCCGTTCCGGGGCTTTTTTTCTTCGTTCGAGTTTAGGTCCGCCATTTCTGCTTTTTTTCTCACCTAGCGATTTTCATGGTTACTCTTTGCTATTCGATTTTTTTGGTAAGTCATTAATCGATCAGCTTGGACTGTCAGTACGCTTTTTTTGAGAGTGCCAGGCATGCACGTGTCGTCGCCATCTAGCTCAAACACAACACTATTTCCTTTTATTGAAAACCGCCCATTTCCAGAGCTCTTACTGGTTTCGGCTTGCCCATCTTCTTTGGTGTAACGATATAGGGTTTCCCATTTGTGGGTTTTGTCCTTATTGAGAGTTACCGATCCGGCTATAACTTCTTGTTTTGGATACCCGGAATTATTAGTTACAACGGGCAGATCTTTATTATCGATTTTTACGAGAACATAAACGCCGTAAATATACTGTTTATAAGACTTGAGACTAACACCCGAGTTTGCTTGAGTAATTAAAAACGCAAAACCTATTGTCGCTAACAGTAATTTTTCCAACATACACGCTCCTTCCCCACACTCTTGTATATCTAAACTTTATCTAATCCCTTGATGCTTGGATGGACAACTGTGACAGTTTTGCGAGCGGTATTAGATCCATCTCTCATAAAAGAATATGGAATTATTTGACTTGTGTTTCATCTATGAAATATAATGCCATTCCCTGTACATCTTGGAATCGTTAATTATGAGCCATTTACAGCTTGTAAAACCGCTCTCTCGTTTAATAGAAGAGCAGAAAATATCGCGCGAAAGCTCTGTTGAAATAGCCGGGTTGCGGCTGGTGCGCGGGAGTTTGACAGAATTGATCGGCGGAGCAAGCTCGGGCAAAACAAGCCATGCGGTCGCCATTTTATCGAAATTGACCCAGGAAGGCGAAGTTTGTGTAGTGATCGATACGAGCAATTCATTTGACCCAATATCGGCATCTGCGAGCGGAATGAATTTAGAAAATTTACTTTGGATAAGATGCGGCGGAGATGTTGAAAACGCGATGAAAGCAGCTGATCTATTGCTCCAGGCAAAGGGCTTTGGAGCTGTTTGGATAAACTTTGGAAACTTAAAACAAGGACAATTGAGCTATGTGCCAAATTCATTCTGGTATCGCTTTAGGACGCTTGTGAAAGACAGCCCGACGCTTTTAATCGTTACGGCGCGTGTATCGCTTTTGGGTTCATCGGCGCAAGCTGCTTATTCATTGAAGCTAAATAGAAACGTTTGGTCAGGTGCGGGAAAGTTTAAATTGATCAAGGAATTTCGTTTGAAACTGAAATCAAAAAACGTATTTAGCTCAATTTTATCGCGTATAGAAAGGAGCTATGAGGAAGTCTAGATTATTTGCATGTGTTATTTCTGATGAGAACGAGGGTGTTTTAACAACTATCGCTCAGCAATTCTCCGCAAAAGCCGAACTCATCGAAGGCGGCATTTTGTTTGATATTTCAGGTTTGGAAAACCTCATCGGAGATCAAACCAAGATCGCAAAGCAAATCGCAAATGTTTTAAGCACAAACAATATCAAAGGAAATTTAGGTGTTTCAAAAGATGCAGACACCGCAGTTTTATTTGCAAAAAACATCGAAGGAATTACTACTGACACGGGAAATGAAATAAATTCCATGCCGATCGCGAGTTTGGCGATTGAAGAAGACATCCAAAATGTTTTTGAAAATTTAGGGCTCGAAAGCATCTACCAACTCAAAGACATTCCTGAAATTGATCTGATCGCTCGCTACGGACAGGATTTTCGCGAGGTGATAGATCTGATCAATCAGGAAGGAAAACGAACTCTCACACCAAACATAAAAGAGCAGTTTGTGACGTGGAAATTCGAACTTGAATTTGCCGTAAAAGAGCTCGAACGCCTGGTGTTTATTATCGCAAACGGTGTCAATGAAGTATTAAACGAAACTTCCCACCGCAGCCTCAGCACCGAACACATCGCGATAAAATTTGCACTCGAAAATGGTGAAACCAAAACATACGGCGTAAAAATCTCCTTCCCGACCCTGCGGAAAGACTTTTGGCGAAAGATAATCGATCACAGAATTTCCCAGGATCTACCAGAACATTCGATCAGAAAGATCGAGCTAATTTGTCATTTTGTGAAAGCACGCTCGGCACAATTTGGGCTTTATACGGCTGCAAATCCGGAGCCGGAAAATCTGCATTTAACTGTAAATAAGATCAAGAAATTGGTCGGCGAAGAAAACGTCGGTGTGCCTCTGATATTAGATTCGCGGCTCGAAAAACCTTTTAGGCTTAATAGCGGGATAGAACCAATAGGAAATGAAAATTTAAGCATAAAAACTGCAAAACCCAACATCGCTTTTAGCTATTACGACCCGCCGATCCCTGCCTTTGTTTGGATCGAAAATAGAAAATTGATGTATCTAAAAACGAATCAATTTGAGGGGAAAGTAAAAAATCACGGCGGCATATGGCGTGCAAATTCACATTGGTGGGCGGGTTTTTGGACAACGGATGAATGGGATGTAGAGGTAGAAGACACCGGAGTTTTCAGGCTTTCAAGGAAAGGGAGAGAATGGTTTGTGAGCGGAGAATACGACTAAGCTACGTTGTCCGTAGCCTGACCGTTAGGAAGGGCTTCCATTGTCATTCGGCATGATGGTCACTCCACCGGAGCCCGTGCTTACGCGTGGGCTACTGACATGAGAACCGGAGCTCGCGCTTACGCTTAGGATACTGACACGGGAATTAGATATGTCTTTTGTTGAACTTCACACACGGTCGGCTTTTAGTTTTCTCTCATCGGGGACGCTTCCTGATGATCTGATCATGGGTGCGGCAAATCTTGGTTTAGCGGGTATCGCTTTGCTTGACCGCGATAATGTTGCGGGTGCGGTGCGGTTTCATCTGGCGGCTAAGGAGCAGGGTGTTAAAGCTATTATTGGCTCGGAAATAACACTTGAAGATGAAAGCATTTTACCCTTGATCCCGGTTTCGATAGAGGGTTATCAAAATCTCTGCCGTCTGATCACAACGATAAAAATGCGTTCTCCAAAAGGCGAGCATTTTGCGACCAAAGAAGATATCGAGCAGCATTCAAAAGACCTCATATGCATCACGGGTGGTAAAGACGGATTTCTCTATCAAAGTATAAAAAATCATAAAGGACAGGAAGCGGCTGCCTGGCTCAAATATGTGTTTGAAGATCGACTTTATATCGAGCTTCAGAGGCATTTTTTGCGTCATGAAGAATATATAAACCAAGCACTTATTGGTTTATCGCATAAATTCAAAGTGTCGTATTTTGCTTCAAATGGCGTTTATTACAAAGATAAGGAAGACCGCAAACTTTTCGATGTTTTCACGTGTATAAAAAACCATTGCACGATTGACGAAGCCGGGCAGCTTTTATCGCAAAACAGCGAACGCCACATCAAATCGGAAAAACATATGCGCGGGCTTTTTGAAGATCTTCCGGAGGCTGTGGATATAACAAATGACATCGCTTCACGGATCTGTTTTTCGATGGGTGAGATAGGTTATACATTCCCGGATTTTCCCGTTCCGGTTAATGAAACGATGGATTCTTTCCTTAGAAAACGCTCCGAAGAAGGTGCGATTCGCCGTTATGGAAAAATCACTGCAGAAGCTAGAGAAAAACTTGATAAAGAATTAAACCTGATAAAAAAACTAAAGCTTGCCGGATATTTTTTGCTTGTTTGGGACATTTCCGAATACGCAAAAAAAAGCAGGATTCTCTCGCAAGGACGTGGCTCAGCAGCAAACAGCGTTGTCTGCTATTCACTTGGAATTACGGCGGTTGATCCGATCGAAGCAAAGTTGCTTTTTGAACGGTTTTTATCCGAAGAACGCGAGGAATATCCCGATATCGACATAGATCTTCCGAGCGGAGACGACCGCGAACAAGTGATTCAATATGTCTATGAAAAATACGGCGCGCGGGGTGCGGGAATGACAGCCAATGTGATTACATATCGCTCAAAATCTGCTGCGAGAGAGGTCGGGAAAGTTTTTGGATTTGGTGAAGAAACTCTTGGAAAACTTTCAAAACTCGTATCACGAATGGGAAGTTCGGAGCCTATTTTAGAGCGTTTTAAAGAAGCGGGTCTCGATCCCGAGAAAAGTTTTCGCATACAAAAATACATCGAAATGTATGGTCGTATTTTGGATTATCCGCGCCATTTAGGACAGCATTCAGGCGGTATGGTTATCAGCTTAAACCGTTTAGACGCAGCCGTGCCGATCGAGCCTGCTTCGATGGAAGGAAGATCGATAATCCAATGGGACAAGGATGATTGTGCGGCAATGGGCATCGTAAAAGTCGATCTACTGGGGCTTGGAATGATGGCTTGTCTTAGGGACACATTCGAACTCCTGGAAAAACAAAATGGAGAAAAACTCGAGATCGCAACGATTCCTGCAGATGACCCGAAAACATATCAGGCATTGCAGAAAGGCGATACAGTTGGGATGTTTCAGGTCGAGAGCCGTGCTCAGATAGCATTTCTCCCGCGTTCGAAACCAAAGGATTTTTACGACATTGTGATTCAGGTGGCGATTATACGCCCGGGTCCGATCGTTGGAAATATGCTCTCTTCTTATCTCAAACGCAGGGAAGGAAAAGAAAATGTCGTATACATACATCCGACTCTCGAAAAAGAACTAAAACCCATTTTGGAAAGAACACTCGGTGTTCCCCTTTTTCAAGAACAGCTACTCAAGATCGCAATGGATGTCGCCGATTTTACGGGTGGACAAGCTGAAGAACTTCGCCGCATCATGGGATTTAAGCGTCCGGATAAAAAACTCGGATTGATCGAAAAGCAACTGCGCGAAGGGATGACAAAACGACAAATTAATGAAGACGCGCAAAACACAATTGTCGAAAGTATTTATGCCTTTTCAAATTACGGTTTTCCCGAATCACACGCCGCGAGTTTTGCGCTTCTGGCTTATGCCTCGGCGTATCTCAAAATTCATCATTTAGACGCTTTTACGGCTTCGATGCTCAACAATTATCCGCTTGGTTTTTATTCGCCTGCAACTCTGATAAAAGATGCCCAACGCCACGGACAGAGTTTTAAATACATTGATGTAAATCATTCCGAATATCGCTGCACGCTGGAAAGCGTTGAGGGCACGAGTTTTATACGTTTAGGAATGAAATATGTAAAAGGTTTACGAAAAGACACGGGTTTGGCGGTTGCGGAAGAAAGAAAGAATGGCGCATATAAAAATATCGGTGATCTTTTGACGCGTGTGAAAATGATCAACAAAAAAGAAATCAGAGCTTTGAGTATTTCGGGGGCTTTGAATTTTGAAAAAACTACGCACCGCAGACAGGCACTTTGGGAATCCGACCTCGAAATAAAACCAAAGGGCGCGCTTTTCAAACTCATAAACGAGCAGCAGGAAATACCTTCGTATATTCAAAAAATGGATGACATAGAATTAATGGAAACCGATCTTAAATCTACCGGTCTAACAATTGGAAAACATCCGATGACATTCTTGCGGAAAGAGTTAAACAAAAGAGGGATTCTCTCATCGATCGAAGCAAATAATTTGCGTAAAGGTGATGTCGTAATGGTCGCCGGTTTGGTTATTTGCCGCCAACGTCCAATGACCGCAAAAGGCGTTTTGTTTATCAC
>JBBKXN010000049.1:0-3438 GCA_037969475.1 Pyrinomonadaceae bacterium
TGCAAGCATTAAGCTTTTTGTTATTGTGAAACCAGAATATCGAACCGCGAAGTTGGTTTGTTCCGGATTTGCCGACAAAATTAACGACCGAACCGGAGTTGCGCCCGTATTCCGGAAGAAATTGATTGGTAATAATTCGCACTTCCTGAATCGCGTCAGGGTTATTTAAAGCGATCTGTCCACCGGAAACGCTCGGGTCGTTTGTGTCCTGTCCATCCAGCAAGAAGCTGTTGGAACGCACACGACCGCCGTTCGCGGAAAAGCTGATTCCGTTGGCAAATCCCGATTGTCCACTGCCGAGCTGGCTTACGCCGGGAACCGACAACAAGACGTTCATAACATTTCGGTTAGTCGCGATCGGAAGCTCGGAAATTCGGCGTTCATCAAAACGCGTGCTTATTTCCGCGGTGCTTGTATTCAGCAACGAAGCATTTTCTGTAACCGTAACCGTTTCTTCAACTCCGCCCACTTTCAGCGCGACACTGACAACAGCATTTTGATTGACGACCAACCTGATACCCGATTGAATGTATGTTGTAAAGTTTGCCGATTCAACGGTAACGGAATATGAACCGATCGGAAGATTGGTTATTCGATACCGGCCTTCTGAATCAGTTTGTGTCGTGCGTGAAAACTTGGTTTCAGTATTGAGAGCGGTTATCGTCGCATTTGGAACAACTGCGCCCTTTTCGTCCTCAATAACTCCCGAGATGGATGCTGTAGAAGATTGACCAAAAGACACCAAAGTGGCCATCGTCAACAACAAAACCACAAAAAACATCTGAACTGTTTTGCTCATTTTATGTTTCTCCTTAAAATCTGATTTTTGAACTTCGAAGACTAATAAGTCTTTGACGCTTTCGCGCAAACGATATTCCAAAAAAGAAGAAAACCGTAAGGGCATTAAAATCAATTTTTAGTTCTTTGTTCTATTGTCCGGTTCTTAAAATCCATCCACAAAATTGGACGAAATCTAAATTTCTGTCTTAAATCTGCAATCGGCGACTTTAGTTAAATCGCGGCAGAAAACGATGAATATCTAAAATTTGCGTTAAAGGTATAAATCTCGAAAACTAAGCTGGTTCGACCAAATTTCCAAATTTGCAGAAATTCGGCCGAAATCGTTTGCGGGTTTACGGACAAAACGCGATCGAATTCAATTTAGCATTTAATGCCAGACATCAATCAACGAGATGAATGGTACATAAAGAGGGCGGGTCTGCGTCGGCAGTGGAACTACGCATAAGCGAATAGCTCGTTTCGATTCATAAAATCCGCGTAAATTTTATCGTAAGTTTCAATGAGGAAATCGGTCGATTTTTCACGGGAATTGGTTTTCACGGTCTCTAAAGCGACGCGTATTTTTTCCTTAGATAATCGGGGGTTATCAATAATTTCGCGGACAGCAGATGCAAAATCTTCCGCGTTTGGTTCGGGCAGCCACATATTTTGATCGGTTGCATAGAACAAAAGCCCGCCCGCATTCGGAGCGACGGTCGGAATGCCTGAAGCCATCGCTTCAAGAGGTGCGATGCCGAATGGTTCACGCGGATTTGGATGAATGAATATATCCGCATTGGCGTAATAATTGGCGAGGGTTTCCTTGTCGAGATGTCCAAGCTGAATAATTTTGTTCGGGATCAATTTTTCCGTTTGGTCTTTTAGCCATTCTTTCTGAGGACCGGCACCGGCTATCAAGAGCCGGTAATCAGCTTTTTCTTTTGCAAGAACCTGCATAATTTCCAGCAATAATTCGACGTTCTTTTCGGGCGAAATCCTTCCTGCATAGAGTAAAACTACTGCATTTTCCGGAATTCCTGATTTTGCGATCAATTCCTTTCGGATCTTTTCCGATTTACGCGAGGGAGAATATTGATTTATATCAACACCGCGAGGGCATACGAAAACCCGCTCTTCAAGCGGAACGCGCGGCGCTTTGAAAAACTGCCAGCATTTATCAAAAAACCATTGGGACCTTCCAGGTTTTTCAGAATTACTAACCGATTGATAAAACTCTTCAGCCGTGTATGGCGAGTTTGCAATATGATAATCAAACGAAGGAACGATGTAATTGCCCATCAGTCGCCGGGCCAAACGCTTTCCGAGTTTCCCGCGACTTAAAAACGACGCGATATTATCGTCCATTCGTTCACATGAAAAATGCACAAGTGCCGGTCTGCCGATCTCCTTAAATTTACCTCTGCGAACCATCGCGCCCATGATGCTGAGGGTGTATTTATCCGTAACCTCAATTAGATCAGGCATTTCACTCATCAAGATCTTGCGGATTTCAGTACCGCTCGGCAAATACTGCCACGGCATAATGATGCGGTATCTTTTATCAAAAGCCGGAGACTGTCTTGCCGGAACATAGTAAATCCGCGCATAATCGTTAACATCTTCAACAGATGCCGATTCGCCCGGGACGATGAGGCGCATCAGTCGTTTATGACGTCCGGCGGCGTCGAGAAGAGCATTATAGGAAGTGCTTATTCCGCCTGAGTTTTTATGATAGTAGTTCGTTAAATGAACTGATTTGAAGGGCTTCTTGCTCACTTTCAGTGGTTAATGTTTTCATTCCCGCGGCGTGTGAACACCAACGATAGTGCGACAGCAAATATCATTAGGATCATGCCGTCAATTGCCCAATACTTAAGCATTGTAATTTCTTTTCCGCCGCTGTACGTCCAATATGCCTTACTCGTGAAAATCCAGCAAATCATCTGCGAAAAGATTCCGAATCCGATGAATCCGGCGATTGTCGATGTAATCTGCCGGTGCCGGATTAGTAACGCTAACTCGTTTGGAATAAAAGCGATAAACTGAAAAATCAATAATGGCAGTCGAAAAATATCATTAAGCAGCGATTTGCTTTCAGAATCCCGTACAATCATCACATTTCGCCGCATAATAAATAGAGTAAACAACGCGGAAATTATTGACAGACAAATCGAACGCGCAATGGCACCACCTGTGAGATTGCTTGTGGAAGTAATGTATGCAAAGCCAAACTGAACAATAAATTCAAATATATGACTTATAATAGGCAAGATCAGCAAAATTGAAAGCAGCGCCTTCCACGGCGGTTCGACCCGCCGAAAAGACTGGATCATCGCCCCGCTAACTCCGGCGAATACAAATCGAAAAATAAATTGTGCGAACGCCGCGCCAAGCGCCAGTCCAAGACTCTCTTTCGCGGCTAAATACGTAAACAAAAATATCGGAGCACGAACCGCGCCGCTTAAGATTGCGCCCTTATAATTCCAATTGACAATAATTTGCCCGGGATGCTTGAAAAGCCCCTTTATGACTTCAAATACGTAAGTTTCATTTACATTGATCGGCTTTAAATCGACAGTATCCGCGACAGACAAATGAATTTCTTCTGACATCTGTATTTTTTCCAAATTAACCATTTATTTATAAGAAATATTGTTT
>JBBKXN010000050.1:0-99815 GCA_037969475.1 Pyrinomonadaceae bacterium
GGTGATTTTTTTGTTGCGGCACGTCAACACGACAGTGCGGACAAAGATGGGGATAAAGTAAATCCTGACGATCCATCCGGTGATGGACTCACCCCGGATGAGCGCAATCGCCAAAAACAGCAAGCCACAGATGATAGAAACCGCGACAATCAAATTGTTGGGACCCTTGGCGTGCTTCGTTACATCGTCAAAGGACTCGACCGGGTCAGGGGACGCA
The DNA here is from genome assembly GCA_037969475.1 of Pyrinomonadaceae bacterium. Classification (GTDB taxonomy): domain Bacteria; phylum Acidobacteriota; class Blastocatellia; order Pyrinomonadales; family Pyrinomonadaceae; genus Aridibacter. The sequence continues at coordinate 218 of JBBKXN010000050.1, forward strand.
AAATTGTTTTTTTGATGTCCGACGGGCTTCCGACTCTGGACGAGAAGGGAAACTCACGGCAGGCAAGGGACATGCTCGGAAAGTTGACCGAGGAAGCAAACCGATCGGCTGTCGTTCTAAATACTATCGACGTTCGAGGAGTTTTATCGCCCGGCATGATTACCGCGGCCGATGACATTAAGACAACGAAAGATTTCGGACCGGATAAGAGTTCGACCGAAGATGTAACGAAAGCCCGAATCGAACAATTTAATGACACCCAAAACGGATTGGCGTTTCTTGCAGATGAAACCGGCGGCCGATTTTACCGCGGAAGCAATAATCTATCGGTGCATCTCGAACGGGCAATGAAGATTGAGAGGGGATACTACTTACTCGGATATGAGCCGGACGAAGAAACATTTAAGGGGACGAAATTTCACACGATTCAGATAAAGCTAAAACGCCCCGAGCTAAAAGTGTATTCCCGCAACGGGTTTTTAGGAACTGTGGATCGGGTAAAAAATGCGAAGAGGTCAGAAAACGGCGATCTTTATGATGCGATCGTTGCCCCGCTCCCTGAAGCCGGACTTGATCTCAGATTGACCGCTTTTTTCGGTAACACGGCAGTTAAAGGCAATTTTGTTAGATCCTTGGTTCACATCGATGGTAAAAAAATCCAATTTGCAGCAGACAAAGATGGCACGGTGCGGGCTGCTTTCGACGTCGTTGCGGTTACTTTAAATGAGAAGAATGAAGTCGTCGACGAATTCACAAGAGCTCATACGATCAGAGTTGAAAAGCAAACCGTTGACTTCATCCGTGACCATGGGCTGGTTTACACGACAGATGTTTTGGTAAAAAAACCGGGTGTTTATAATTTTCGCGTAGCGATGAAGGATGTAAATAGTGCCATGGTTGGGTCTGCATCGCAGGTCGTGGAAGTGCCGAAATTTAAGAGCGGAGAAATCTATTTGTCAGGGCTCACGATCGGTGTGGTTGATAAAAACGGAAGGTTTGAGCCGCCGGATTCAAAACCGCCGGAAAAAGCAATATCGCTTTCTGGATCTGAAGGCGTTCCGGAAATTCGAACATTTAGCTCGAATTCGAAGCTTGGTTATTCCTGGGTCCTTTACAATGCGAGAACCGATTCGCAAACTGGGGAACCAAGAGTATTGACTTGGATAAAACTCTATAAAGATGGAAAACTTATTTCTGAAAGTATTCCGAAAGCGGCGCAGTTTGGCATTCAAAGTGATTGGTCCAGAATCAGGCTAAAAGGCTATTTAGTATTAAATGAAGAAACGGGGCCAGGTGATTACGCTCTTCAGCTAGCTGCAAAAGATCTGATTTCTGGAAAACTTTCATCACAATGGATAGATTTTGAGGTTGTACGCTAGACTAGATTAACGACGTAATATAATGGTTCCAAGTTTGGCAGATAGTATCGCTAATCTTGGGTTTTTTTTGATTTATGCACATAATCGTTGGAACAGCGGGGCACATTGATCACGGGAAAACCGCACTCGTAAAGGCGCTTACCGGAACTGACACGGATCGTTTACCCGAGGAGAAGAAGCGTGGGATTACAATTGATCTGGGTTTTGCGGAGTTGGATCTGGGTGATACGAGGGTCGGTTTTGTGGATGTTCCCGGACATGAGCGCTTTGTAAAAAACATGCTTGCGGGGGCGAGTGGAATTGATCTCGTTTTGCTTGTTATAGCGGGTGATGAAGGAGTCATGCCTCAAACCCGCGAGCATTTTGAAATTTGCCGTTTACTTGATACAAAATGTGGAATTGTAGTTCTGACGAAGTGTGATTTGATAGAACAGGAATTTCTTGAACTCGTAAAAATCGACGTTGCAGAACTCGTCAAGAATTCATTTCTCGAAAACGCGCCGGTTGTTTCAGTGTCATCAAAAACAGGCGAAGGGATCGATGAATTAAAGAAAACACTCGCTGAAAGTATCTTGAGGGTGCCGAATCGAAAAAGCGAATTTGTTACGCGGCTTTGGATCGATCGGAAATTCACGGTCAAGGGTTTCGGAGCCGTCGTAACAGGGACGCTTGCGAGCGGTGAAATTCGGGAGGGCGTCGAACTAGAACTTCACCCCGTCGGAAAGAAAGTGCGGGTCCGCGGAGTTCAAACTCACGGTAAAGATGTTGGAATAGCGAGTGGCGGACAAAGGACCGCTGTTAATCTGGGCGGAATCGATCATTCGGAGATCGAACGCGGAATGGTTTTATGCGAACCTGGAGTTCTACGACCGACTTATATTTTTGAAGCGGAAGTTGAAGTACTAGCTGACTCAAAAGGGCCGCTGAAATCCCGTCAAAGGGTCAGAGTTCATATCGGTACCGTGGAGGCACTCGCACGGGTTCAGGTTTTAAACTCCAATGGTGTGATCGATCCCGGAACGAAGGATTTTGTGCAGATTCGCCTTGAGAAACCTATTACGCTGATTCCTCAAGAGCGTTTTATTTTACGACAATATTCTCCTCAAACAACGATCGGGGGTGGCGCGGTTCTGGAGGCGTTTGCGGATAAACGCAAGAAAAAGGAAATCGAAATCGCACGGCATTATCTGGGAGAATTGATTAGCGCTGAGCGCGAAAACAATAATGCGAGAATTGTCGAGTTATTTATTGAAAACAGTAAAAATGGGGTTCGCACGTTTTCCGATTTTCAATCAAGAACCGGCTGGAAAAAAGAAGTATTGGCGCAGGCGTTATTATCCGGTGTTACCAAAAAAAGTGTTGTTGAGTTTGATAAGAATGTATTCATGGCTCAAAAAGCTTTCGCTGATCTGAAATCAAATCTTCTGACGGCGATCGAAATGCACCACAAAAACGAGCCGCTTTCACAGGGAATGCTGCGCGAAACACTGCGCGAAAATGTAGCTCCAGGCGTGCCGGTCGACGTCTTTAAGGCTGCACTCAAATATTTAACAGAAGGTGAAAAGATTTTAGTTGTAAACGAATTCGTAAAAGGGGCGGCCTTCAACCAGAATCTCTCGAAGGAAGAGTCGGAAGTTAAACAAAAACTCCTTTCATTGTACGTCGAAGCGGGTTTGCTCGTACCATCGCTTGAGGATGCGCTTGAAGAAGGCCGGAAAGACACGAAAGTTACACTTGGCCAGACTCGAAAAATATTTTTACTTCTCGTTAATTCGGGCGAACTTGTAAAAGTGACCGAGAATTTTTATTTTGGGTCCGGGTCAATTGAACAATTGATCGAAACTCTCAAACGCTATGCGGAATCGAAATCCGATCAAGGAATGATCGGCGTTCCGGAATTCAAAGATTTAGCGGGAATCTCACGAAAGTATGCAATTCCGCTTCTCGAATATTTTGACTCAAAAAATATAACTGCGAGAGCCGGAGATAAACGTAGAATTCTCTAAACTTTTCCAACCTTACTTACCTACAATGGTATATTCTATTCGCCGATTCTGGAATTTTCCGGCGTCAGAATCGTTGGATGCTCGCGGTTTATCTGCACCGTAACCCTTTGTCGTCAGCACTTCCGTTTTAATGCCCTTGCTTATGAAAAATTCCTTGACGGAATTCGCCCGTCGTTCTGATAATGCCTGATTCGAGGCGCTTTGACCGACGTTATCGGTGTGCCCGCCAATTTCGATCACAACTCCATCCGGAATTTCTTTCATATAGCTTGCAGCACGCTCTAAAAACTTCTGCCGGCTCGGAGGAATCGTATGTTGCCCACTGTCGAAATTGATGTAGTAGAGATTCAGTGCCTTTAGCAGATCGTTGAGATTCGGCGGTCGGTCAAGGTTGTTGAGTATAATATTGGCGCAATCTTCACGCTGTTTTACGTTTGTCAGGTCAATCTGCTGGCATTCATTTTCTGTTGCTTGCTGGCGGGCAATTATTTCTATAACCTCGCCATTTTCTCCCTTAACTTCATGTTCATCATCCGTGAACCCCTTTTTTCTTACAATAATCTTGCGTTGTTTTCCTGCTTCGAGACCTGTCAAATCAATGGCACCATCCGGATTCGTAACGCCCCAACGCGCTTGATCCACTAAAATTACGCTGTTTGGCTGCGCTCCCTTCACCTTTACGGTAAATCCGGATGTACCGCTAAGGAAAAAGAAAACACCTACCAAAACAATCACTGCGAAAGAAAACATCGCCATCAAGCCCGCTAAAACCCAAAACCAGGTTGGAATTCCACCTTCTTTCTTCTTTGTTTCGGCTTCTTTATTTGCTTTTTCGGTTGGAGTCATCGGGACATTTTGATATTTGGCGCGGTCAGCTTCGGGGAGCTTAAAATAAGGAACGGTTGCTCCATCAGCGGCGGAATCATGAAAATCTTCATCTTTCGCACCAAAATCATCATTAATGTTTATATTGGTTTGGGTTACGCCCCAATCTGCTTCTTTCGGCGCGTCCTTCGATGGGTGAAGTTCTTTTCCGAAATTATCATCGTCATTATTTTCATTTAACGAAGATACATTGTAATTTATTACAGTCTTTCCCCAATCGTCCGCAGGTGCTTCCGATGGCGAGCCGTAATTGGTTTTTTCCCAATCGGCTTCCGAGTCATCAAAGTCTTCTGTCCGGATGTTTGGAGTTGTTTTTGAAAAGTCATCCGGTGGAGGCATTTTGGGGTTCTTCTTGGAATCGCTCACTTAAAATCTGCTCCCTTTTTACCGACATCGTAAACACAAAATATGCCGATACGAGTAAATAATAATGCTCTCGTTTGTACCTAAACCGCTCGGCTAAACGATTTTTTAGAATAGCACATTCAGCGATTTTTCGTTATTTGATATTGGGCGGTTGGACGGCTTTTGTCCGTATTTGAATTCCGTTGTCGGCGATAATAAACAGGCGTCGAGCGTCGTACGATGACGTATTTGTTGGAAAATAGGAAAGCAGATAGCGATTTTTTCTGAGTTCGTCGCAAACGAACTTTGCGGCTTCTTTTGCGTTTTCGATTTCAAACGATTTCCCGCCGGTTTCTTCCGTGACCTTCTGTATCACTTTTCCGGCTTTAGGTGAGTAACGCCGATAAGCGCCGCCCGTACGGTCAGGAATTTGAAGCGCGTAAACCGTAATATTTTGGTTTTGAAGTTCGTCGAGCATTTCGTCAAAAGGTGTCTTGCTCCCGCGGTCGAGACCGTCGCCGATAATAACTATTGCGGTTTTTCGTGTACCGGGCATTAGCGGAGTAAGAATTTCTTTCGTTGCAGCATTTACAGCGTCGAAGAGATGGGGATTTCCTTGTTTGCGAAATGTCTTGACACTTGCTTCCATTTTTTTCGCATCATCGGTCCATTCTTGAATGATTTCCGGTTTTTCGTCATATGCGATTACAAACAATTGGTCGCCATCGTAAATTTCATATGCGAACTCCATTGCGGCTTTTTGCAGTTGTGCAATATCTGCGCGAACGGTTTGAGAATTATCGATAAGTAAAACTATGCGAGCCGGGGACGGATCATAACTAAAATTCTTTATCTTCTGCTCAACGGCGTTCTCATATAAATATAGATTTTCAGCGCGAATGGGGCTTGAAGAGTCGTCGGTTCTCAAAGCAGTCACGCTCAATATCGTTCCATCAAGGTTTACGGTATTTCGTGCGCTGTGACCGGATTGAGCGTTCAAAAAGGCCGCACCCAACAATATGAATGAGGCAATCAATAAATTCTTTACCGCGATAAATCTCATCTAATCTTTCTCTTTCGTGTCCTTACTTTTCTTTGGAGGCTCACTATTTTTATCCTTTGATGCAGATTCCGTCTTCTCCGTTGATTGCGTTTCCCCCGTTTTTTCTTTCCCCTTTTCCTTTTTCTTAGCGTAATCGGTCACATACCAGCCGGCGCCTTTAAACTGAAAACCCGATAAAGACCACTGCTTCTGGAGTTCTCCGCCGCAAGTTTCGCAAACCGTAATTGCTTCATCGGAAGATTTCTGAAGTTTTTCAAACTGCGCCTCGCATTTGAGACATCGATATTCGTAAATAGGCATAAACTTTTTAAAACGTTAATTTAATTATTTCTGATATGCTGAAAATATAAAAACTACAAAAAAACAAATACAAATTTGGTCGAACTTTTTGTTCGTTTTTGAAATCTCACATAGAGAAATCTTAATATTTTGGAGATATATGAAAATACACTTTATCATTCTGGCTCTGTTAATGTTATCCGCTCCGGCGGTTGTTGATGCACAAATCGAAAAAACTGCTCCGGTTGAAACTGTAGACGGCGTAGAGCTTAGTAAATATGCGGGTAAATGGTATGAGATCGCCAAGTATCCTAATAAGTTTCAGAAAAAATGTGTCGGAAATACGACAGCAACTTATAATTTACAGGAAGAGGGTGACATAGAGGTTGTCAACGAATGCCTCAAGAAAGACGGGAAAATCGACAAGGCGAAGGGTAAAGCAAAAATTGTTGACACCAAAACCAATGCGAAGTTAAAAGTGCGGTTTGCTCCGAGCTGGCTTTCCTTTATCTCCGCCGTTTGGGGCGATTATTGGATCATTGATTTGGACAAAGAATATCAATACGCTGCCGTTGGAGACCCCGATCGAAAATATTTTTGGATCTTAAGCAGAACCCCAACGCTCGATACAAAAACTTATCAAGATATTTTACGGCGAGCCGAGAAGCTGGGATTTGAACCGCTAAAGGTGGTAGAAACACCGCAGAACGTGGAGACGATCAAGGGATCCGTTATTCAAAAATAGCAAACATAGTCAAAACAGGAAGACTCGAGCGGAAAGCGAATTTATTTCCAAACGATGCAAATTAAGTAAAATCAATAATTTGTAGCGATATTTGTTTCTTCCTCGTCGCCTTGTTCGACGAGGAATCTCTCGGCATCAATTGCGGCCATACATCCCGTTCCTGCCGCGGTCACAGCCTGCCGATAAAAGCTGTCCTGAGCATCGCCGCTTGCAAAAACACCAGGAATGTTAGTTTCCATCGACCTTCCCACCGTTTTAATATATCCAACGTCATCCATTTCCAGCCATTCTTTGAAAAGATCCGTATTTGGTTTATGACCAATGGCAATAAAAACACCTGCTGTCGGATGCTCATATTCTTCGTTAGTTTTATTATTAAAAAGTTTGACGCCAGTAACCCCTGCTTCCTGGGTACCGAGGATCTCACGGAGTTCGGTATTCCATAAAACATTAATTTTTTTGTTAGCAAGTGTTCGATCCTGCATGATTTGTGAAGCGCGAAATTCATCCCGTCGATGAACAAGTTCGACCTTCGACGCAAATCGGGTTAAGAATTGTGCTTCCTCCATCGCGGTATCCCCGCCCCCGATTACCATTACGGGCTTTTCGCGAAAAAAGAATCCATCGCAGGTGGCACAAGCGGAAACACCGTTTCCACCCAATCCATCGGGCACAGGGTCCTCGCCCGGCACTCCAAGCCATTTTGCAGATGCGCCGGTCGAAATAATCAGGGTATCAGCCTTGATAATGGTGGTAATTTCCACAGAGTCTTCGCTTGCCTTTCCAAAGAGTGTAAATGGGCGTTTGCTCAAATCGACACGATCTATCCAAGTTTGAATAATTTCTGTGCCGAATCTTTCTGCCTGGCCGCGAAATTCTTCCATCAGCGCGGGACCCATAATTCCCTCGGCGAAACCGGGATAATTTTCGACATCGGTGGTAATTGTCAGCTGCCCGCCCGGTTGTGGACCGTCGATCACTAGCGGCTCAAGTTGTGCGCGTGATGCGTAAATTGCGGCGGTTAATCCGGCCGGACCTGAACCCAATATGACGACCTTGCGTCTTATTTCTTCTTGCGACATAATAATTTACAAAATTCTCCTAGTTTTAATCGAGAAATTGAGTTGGATGCTAATGCTTTTAGTATAACTATCGGGTGAGGGTTTAGTCGAATCAGCCTCAAATAATCTAAGTTTACTAATTTGAAACATGGCTTTATTTATTCCTTGTGCAAAGAAGTATTAATGCCCTCACTTGTACTTCAATTATGTTAAACTACGGAAAATTTGATAAACACTAAATCCGAACCTTATGGTAACGACAATACAGCCTCAGTTTGAAGAAAAACGTTTTGCTTTGAGGATGGCTCTGCGTCTTCCGATCGTGGTGTCAGGCAGGTCTGAGGATGGAGCTGCTTGGAGCGAACCCACCGAAACCGATAATATTTCAACCACGGGCGTCTTGTTTCACCTGAATCAGCGTGTGTCTTCGGACGAAAATTTGTATATTCGCTCTCATCGTCCGGATGGTGTCCCGGTTGAAGTGCAGGGACGAGTAGTGAGAACTGCTCCTGCAGTTCGCGGAACTGCGCGAATCGGTGTAGCTATCGTTGAGCCAAAAGAAGATTGGCTGCGTCTTTTTGTTTCGTGGGTTGCCGATGATCAGCCTACCGATGATGCTGATGACTCAGACGACTCGGAATAACACTCCATTTGTTTCTTATTCTCTTTTCACCTAAAATTTTAGCTATCCCAGAACACTAAATTTCAGCGCGAATTCTACCGCGCAATTGCAGTATTTATGAACAATTACGAAACTATTTTGATCGAGAAAAAAGATGGCGTTGCGGTTTTGACTATCAATCGACCGGATAAACTAAATGCTTTGAATTCCAAGGTACATACAGAAGGTGTCGCAGCACTGGATTTACTCAGAAAGGACGAGGATGTTCGCGTAGTTGTAATAACCGGAACGGGCGAAAAATCGTTTATTGCCGGCGCGGATATTAGCGAATTCGCCGGGCAGACTCCGGTTTCACAACGAAGCGTCTTTCAAGAAAAAACCCTTTTTAATTCGATCGATAGTTTTCCAAAGCCCGTGATCGCAATGATAAATGGTTTTTGTCTTGGCGGCGGATGCGAAGTTGCTATGGCTTGCGACATAAGAACCGCGAGCGATAACGCAAAACTCGGACAGCCGGAAATTAACCTCGGCATCATACCTGGCGGCGGCGGCACACAACGTATGACGCGCCTTATTGGCGAAGGAAAGTCGATGGAGCTGATTCTGACAGGAGATATGATCGATGCAAAAACCGCTCATAACCTCGGTCTCGTAAATCATGTTTACTCCCCGGAAACACTCGAAGAAGAAACGATGAAGCTTGCGGGAAAAATCGCAACAAAAAGCCCCATCGCGCTCCAAATGGCTAAAGAAGCGGTAAAAACTGCATCAAAAACAAACCTGGACGAAGGTTTGCGCAGAGAGATAGATCTTTTTGCAATTTGTTTTTCAAGCGAAGACAAAGAAGAAGGCGTTGCTGCGTTTTTAGAAAAAAGAAAACCAAATTTTACGGGTAAATAATTTCGATTGCTACAGAAACGCGTGCGGAGTTTCAATCAATGCAGAAACACGCACGGAGTAAGTGTGCCTCACGAATGATTTACCATATACACTCTCGAGAAACTGTAGATTGCACCCTTACTTCGTGCGGGCCTCTGCATCAGCCGGCAAAACCATCCCACGACATTCCCCGAAACCGATTCTTCGAAAACCTTCGCGTTCACAAAATCCTTTCATAATGATTTCGTCGTAATCTTCAAGGAACTTTCGCGTTTCGCCATTTGCCAATTCTACCGGTTCCGCGCCGCGTTTTGTCATTTCTAACAAGCATCCGCGCTCAGAATCTTCTTTTCCCGAAACAGTTCCGGTTGCCATTAGATCGCCGACCTGTAAATTGCAACCGTTTGAAGCGTGGTGCGTCAACATTTGTCCGATCGTCCAATAAAGATCTTTTAAATTCGAACGGCTCAAGAGATGCGGTTCGTCGCCGTCATCGCGCATTTTTTTTGTTCGGATAAAAACGTCGAGTTTTATATCAAGCCCGCCGAATTTTTCGTTCTTTTCAGCCGCAAGGTATTCGAGCGGCTTCGGATCGCCTTCTTCGCGCCCAAAAGCGGGAACTCGGAAGGGTGCGAGTGCTTCCATCGTTACGACAAACGGCGAAATGGTCGTCGCAAAACTTTTTCCCAAAAATGGCCCAAGCGGTTGGTATTCCCAACCCTGTATATCGCGCGCCGACCAATCATTTACAAGGCAAAGTCCGAAAATGTGGTTTTCCGAGTCGTCCAAATCAATCGTTTCTCCTAATTCATTTCCTTTTCCGACAAAAAATCCGACCTCCATTTCATAATCCAAAGCCTTGGAAGGAATATAAACAGGCGGTTTTTCAGCATCGCTTCGGTTTTGTCCTTTCGGACGTTTGAAATCTGTACCCGAAGTAACGATAGAAGAAGCACGTCCGTGATAACCGATCGGGATCCATTTATAGTTTTCCATTATCGGATTATCAGGACGGAAAAGTTTTCCGACATTTGTTGCGTGATAGATCGAACAATAGAAATCCGTGTAATCACCAATATCACACGGGACATCGAATATTGCTTTTTCAATTGGCAATAGAGACTTTCCAACAATTTCTCGAACATCAAAACTAGCATCTTCATGCAAAATTTCGACCAAACGATTACGTAATGCTGATTTTGACGCAAGGTCTGCTCTGAAAAGTTCGCCAAGCGACCAACCTTTATCCAGTATCCATGAAATATCCTTCAATTTGTCATCATCAAAAATTCCATCTTCTCTGCATCTCACAAGGTCGATGACATAATCACCAATTGCGACCCCGATTCCACCTTCTCCATCCGAAGTCGATCTGTCAAAGTAGCAAAAAGGCAAATTTTGAATCGGAAAATCCGTACTTGGATCGTTAGCTGATTCTACCCAGCTTTTGAGGCTCTGGTCGTGTGTTTCGTTAATTTCAAATGTCATAAATTTATCAAATCGGTAAGGAACAATGAATAATGCGGAATATCAAACCATTATCAACTATCCGCTTAGCCATTATTCATTAAAGCATCCCTATCTTCTGCAATGAAGTGATTGGCTCATCAAATGAGCAGGACCCAAAAGAGATGATCCCGAAGCTGCGGAGGTTTTGAAGTTGAACGTTTGTAAGATTAAAATCCTGATGCCATGAAACGCCGCCTTCGTGAAAATCAAAACTCTCGGCAAATTCATCCTCCATAATTTCCTCGAGGATTTCTGTTTTGAAGCCTTCCCGTGCAAATGCGGTCATCAGAAAGAGGTTTAGAAAACCGTGCATCGTTCCCTTTTGCGCATTTGCTTCATAGCTCAGCGGTCTAAAACAGCGAATCGGATGATGCAGCCCGGCCGTCGCCTTAAACGGTAAGTTTGCGGCCGAACACGTTCGCACAAACCGAATAATGTCGTGAGTATTTGGAAACAGGTCAGGTGTTATGCCACCCGTACGGATTTTCGCCCGCTGCTGATTAATTGCAAGAGTTGAAACGAGATCCGGCAGATCTTCACCATTAGGAATCTCGAAATAGTTTGTGAAATTTGGCGGAATGGCGTTCGTCAGCAAAACAATTTGCTCCTGCGAAGAAGCTTTTAGTTCTAATGTGTCGCAAATTACTCCAGGCGCGTTGCGGGCATTAAAATCTTCGACGCGCCGAACGGTGTCGTGAATATCGTCGCTCGCGATAACGCTAAGATGCCATGCACCTTTTGCATCTCGTTTGAAGAAATCTTTCGCGCTTTCTACGAGCTCATCGAGGCTCCCAAGAGGGACGACAAAACGTCCGAGCATCCAATTGTAATTACTGTTGCGATACATCGCATAATTGAGAACCGCTTCGGGCATCGATATCTGCGATGGCGGGAAGAGTCCGGCATAATCTATTATTTGGGTTAGAAGAGCCCGAACAGATTCTTTTGGTTCGGCTTTTGTAGTTAAGGTATCCATTTTTACGATTCAACAAGGTTTATCCGGTATCTTAAAGTTTTTTTTCGATTTTTGCCAAACATCAAGATATGCGGGTTGTGAAGTTCACTCAAATTGTTTGGTTTTGCAGTAACAAGAAGTGGCGAACAGAAGTTCTATCAGCTTTCTACTCAGCGAAGTTTTTCCGAAGTTTTTGCCAAACTTCAAAATAATCCGGCTGCAGCGCATCCGTTTCCATAGCAAATTTTGTCGGGCGGATAATAAAACGCGATTCAAACATAAACGCCAGTGTGTCTGATAGCTTCTGTGGTTTGAGTTCGGCGTTTGATGCCTTTTCAAAACCCTCGAGATCTGGTCCGTGTGCCGACATCTGATTGTGAAGCGAGCCGCCGCCCGGTACGAAGCCTTCTTCTTTCGCGTCGTATTGTCCGTAGATCAAACCCATATATTCGCACATAACGTTTCGGAGATACCACGGCGGACGAAACGTGTCTTCCATCACAAGCCAGCGCTCGGGGAAGATCACAAAATCGCAATTTGCCGTGCCGGGTTCGCTAGAAGAGGATGTCAAAACCGTAAAAATTGACGGGTCAGGATGATCAAAACTGATGCTTCCAATTGTATTGAAACGTCGCAGATCATATTTATAAGGAGCATAATTTCCGTGCCACCCGACTACATCAAGCGGCGAATGGTCGGTTTCTGCGCTCCAAAGATTGCCGCCGAATTTTGCGATGATCTCAAATTCTCCGTCTTTATCTTCAAACCATGCAACAGGAGTTTCGAAATCCCTTGGATTTGCCAAACCATTTGCTCCGATCGGTCCAAGATCAGGAAGCCGGAATTGTTGACCGTAATTCTCGCAAATGTAACCGCGAGCTTCGCCATCGGGTAATTCAACGCGGAATTTCAAGCCTCTTGGCAAGACCACGATCTCGCCGGAACCGATTTCGATTATTCCCAATTCAGTTAAAAAACGAACACGATTTTTTTCTGCAACGATCAGCATTTCGCCGTCGGCATTGTAGAAAAATCTATCGGTCATATCTTTGTTGCAAGCGAAGATATGAACGCCGATTCCCGCTTGTGAATATGTGTCGCCATTTCCGGCGATAGTCATCAAACCGTCGATGAAATCGGTTTCCGCTTCGGGAATTTTTAGGGCGTTCCAACGCAGTTGATTTGGCGTGGCCGTTACTTCATCAAATGGCGAACTTCGTATCAAATTATTTGGGATCTGTCGGAAGGGTTTGTGCAAAACACTGGGACGAATTCGATATGTCCACGTTCGTTTATTGAAAACACGCGGCGCGGTAAAAGCCGTACCGGAAAATTGCTCGGCATAGAGTCCAAGGGGTGCTTTCTGGGGCGAATTCCTGCCAACCGGCAATGCGCCTTCGACTGCTTCGGTCGCAAATTCGTTTCCAAATCCCGTTTTATATTTTAGATCCTTATCCATAAAAAGATTTACCCACGACTCACACTAATTAACGCGAATAAAAAACGATTTTATAATTCTTTCTTTATTTGTGCTATTCGTGGGATTCGTGGGCGAATAATTCTTATAAATTTCCCCGCAGTCTTTGTTCTTCTTCAATTGAAACGAAAAGGGCTTTAAAGTTTCCTTTTCCAAAACCTTTGCAGCCCTTACGCTGTAAAATTTCGTAAAAAACGGTCGGACGATCTTCGACCGGTTTGGTAAAGATCTGCAAAAGATAACCTTCATCATCCCGGTCAACGAGAATTCCGAGTTCTTTTAAGCTCTCGATGTCCTCGTCAATTTCGCCGATCCGATCGGGGAGCTCTTCATAATATGTGTCGGGAACTCGTAAAAATTCGACACCGTTTTCAACCAATTTCGCCACCGTTTCACGAACGTCCTTACAAAGCAAAGCAATATGCTGAACGCCGGCGGATTTGTAGTAATCGATGTATTCCTGAATCTGAGATTTTCCGCCTTTCCCTTCGGCGGGTTCGTTTATCGGAAACTTGATATTGTGTCCGCCGTCTGACATTACGATCGACATCAGGGACGAATATTCTGTTGAAATGTCTTTGTCATCAAATGTAATATAGCGTTCGAAGCCCATCACATCACGGTAATAATCACACCAGTAATTCATTTTCCCGAGTTCGACATTGCCGACGATGTGGTCAACAAGCACTATTCCGACATCCTCGCCAGCAACATTTTGCTCGGTAAAAGTCGGCAGAAAGGTGCCCGAATATCGGTGTCCGTTGTTTCCTCCATACGAAATAAAGGAATGGATCGTATCTCCATAAGTCTTTACGGCGGCGCGCCTAACACTTCCGTTTTTATCTATCCAGTCATAAGGTTCGATCGCAGGTTTGGCTCCACGTTTGACCGCTTCGTTAAATGCGTGGTCCGCATCTTCAACCTGAAAAGCAATATCCCGTACGCCATCGCCGTGTGTTCGTATATGCTCGGCCGCTTCGTGCTCTTCGCTCAAAGGAGTTGTAAAAACGAGGTTTACACGATTTTGCCGCATAACATAAGAGGTCGTTTCACGGTTCCCGGTTTCCAAACCCGAATAAGCAGCCCGTGAAAAGCCAAACGCATTCCGGTAATAAAATTCAGCCTGCTTTGCATTGCCTACATAAAACTCTACGTGATGTATTTTTTTCAATCCCAAAGGATTTTGCTCTGTCATAATACTGCCTCGAAATATGTTATTGATTGTTAAAACTACTAATATACCGTCTCGTTTCTTCTTTCAAAAATTTATAAGACGGTGCGATATAAAGAATCGGCTGCATCTCTGAATAAGTATAATTTTGTGCAACAACCTCTTCTAGAACGAATGGACGGCGTTCGACGTTGTCGGAAAACGCGTTTTTCAATTCTTTAAATGAAGAAAGCAATCCGGCGCCAAAAGCCTTGATGTCATTATCCGCTTCGACCAAACCGTATTCGACGGTAAACCAATAAATTCTGCCTAATCCTTCCAGTTGTTCGTCATTTGCGATCCTAGCACCGTGGCCGACAAATTGTGAAAAGTCTGCAAAATCCGGGTTTGTAAACATTGGAATATGTCCGATCGCTTCGTGGACGATGTCGGGTTCGGGGGTATAGCCGGGGCGAGAATGATGGCGTATGTATTGAGTGGAAAGCATTGTTCGCCACGAGAGCCAACTCAAAAACGCACGTGTATCGACCAAACCCTCGATCGGCGCAAGACGAAAGCCGGTAGTCTCTTTCAAGCGTTTATTCATTTCCGACAATTGCGGAATTCTTTCATTGCTTATGCCTAAACTTTTCTTTGCTCTTAGATAGAAGGGAGATGCCTTTTCCTGATGTAATTCTTCGAGTTCGCCGGCAACAAATCGCCATACTTCCTGCTCTTCCTCGATATATTCAACGTCCGTAATTTCTCCCGTTTCGCGGAATTTCTTTGCCAGACTCGCTATATGATCTCTGCGTTTGCGGTATTCAGGGTCATTTGCCCCGGGATGTTCGAGAGGTAATTCTTCGATATCCTCGAAGGGCATATCCTCAAAGGCAGGCATTTCCTCATCATTTATTGCAAAACTTTTTAATTCAAAAACTGATTTATTAGTTTGTACAGAAATCTTTTCGGCGGGCATCATTATTTTCTCCTAGGGAACTTGTTCGCGTTGAATAAACTCATCGGGTTGATCGGTAACTACAATTTTAAACGATTTGCGCAAAGTTTTGAATAGCATTGATTTGTTTTCGAGTCGCTTTTACATTAAATTCTAATGTAAATCGGGCATACAACTTTATAATCTACAATGATAGATGAAATTGATTGGAAAATACTTATCGAGCTTCAGCAGAATGCGAGAATTAGTTATGCGGAATTGGGGCGAAGGATCGGCCTAACGACTCCGGCGATAATCGAACGAATCCGAAAGCTCGAAGATGCCGGAATAATTACCGGATACCGCGTTGAGATCGACCCGGCAAAAGTCGGTTTGCCTGTCACGGCATTTATCAGAATGAGTATCACAGGTGTCGACTACAGCCATATTATTGAGGTTGTGAAAGACGCGAAAGAGGTTTTGGAATGTCACCGCGGAACGGGCGGCGATTCCTTTATCATGAAGGTCGCTGTCGAATCCGTTGAACAACTCCAGACGATCATCGATAAACTAACACCCTACGGAATCACAACGACCGCAATCGTCCTGTCATCTCCGGTAAAAAGACGCGTGATCGAGCCACCTGCCTAGTGTAAAACTCTCACTCTATTATTTTGTATCCTATTAGCTTAATATCGTTTAAGTCTGCCGCAGTCGTTTTGCCGTCAGTTAACTTGATTGTGAACTTATATTCTTTACCTTTTGAAAATGTTTTTGCCTCGCTCGTAGAGACAACGAGTTCCTTTTCGGTCAGATCGTATGTTTCCAAATTCTTATTTTCTTCTGAGATTACGATGTTATCTTTCATGCACGGTTTACATTGTGCGTCGGGAGGACACGGCGGGCACGTATAGATTTTTGCGATAAAGCCGCGCGTTTCAAAAACACCGGAATCGGGGTTTTTCCTGTTTATTTCACTAATCGAAATAAAGTCGCCCGCAGCTCTCGAATTATTCACATTGGGTTCGATTATCGGGGAATCTTTTTTCCCGACTTTTCCGCAAGAATCTGTCTGAACGAAATTTCCAAATAACACAAATGAGATAAGGACCAAAGTTTTTAGCATAAACACCTCCAAGCTCTACGTTGTTGAGGAACGACTAGTGAACGGGCGAATTGCAACGGGGCTATGAATTTGTGAAGCAATTGGCGGTCGAGGAAGATATAAACTTCTCCGATTCGGCTGGCCATATTAAGAAAAAGCATAGCAATCGACATTATTTATTTTTCTTTGCTTTCGGAACAAGCTGTTTGCGTTTGGTGTTCGCTTTCTCGCAAAGATAAAAGTGCCATAGTAATCTTGCAGCGACCGAGCGATACGGTTTCCAACAGACCGCCATTTCAATAAACTCATCCGCCTTGGGTCGCTCGTGCAAATTACTTAGATCTTTCCATGCCTGATGCAGCGCAATATCGCCTTTTGGCATAATGTCGGGACGAAGCATGACCATCAGCAAATAGATATCCGATGTCCATTTTCCGATCCCTTTTAGTTTTTCCAGTTCGGTTTTTACTTCCTCATCGGGCAGATTCTTTAGCTTTTCGAGGTCGAGACTTTTATCCAAAATAGCTTCTGCGGCAATTCTTCCATACAAAGTTTTTTGCCTGCTAAACCCGATCTTCGTTAGCTCGATATCCGTTAGCTCCAGAAATTTCTCTGGCGTTATATCGCCAAGCCATCGTTCTAGTTTAACGAAACACGCTTTAGCAGAAGCAAGCGAAACCTGTTGTCCTAAAATTATATAAACGAGACCTGAAAAGCTCTCCTCAATATCCCAAAGCGGCGGTGTTCCGTAAGATTTGAAAACTCGCGCAAGGTGTTTGTCTTTGATTGAAAGCTTTTTGCAAATCGCCGCAAGGTTTTGTTCGCTGATGGTTTCGCGCATAGAATGCTGAATATTATAATCCACGAGTTTGATATCTGAATAATGCCCGTAAGAAAATCAGCGACAATTTATTTTGCGCTACAAGGAATCGCGATAATCGCTTGGTGGTGTCTGCTATTGTTCGTTCCAACGTCGAGAGCTTATTTCCAAATGGGTGAATCCGAAAATGTTCTTCTTTCATTTTGGCTTCCCGATCTGGCATTTTTAGCGCTCGGCTCAATTACAGCAGCCTATGTTTGTTGGACACAACACAGTTTTTCCAGCATCGCGATTTGGTTTGTCGTCGGGTTAGTGACGTATGCTGCCGGTTACACACTTTCTTTTGCACTGTTGACAGACTCAGGATGGCTCGGTGTCGTTTTTATGCTCCCGGCAATGATTTGGAGCGGTGTTTTTGCGGTAGGCCTTCCGCCTGTAAGCGACTATATGTTTCGGCGAGCCGTTCCTGCGAAGAGCAATTGGATCCTAACAAAGACCTTCACGCAGATTATTGTCGTTTGGAGCATTATTCTCGTGATTATTCCTTATTTAATAACTCAAATTGAAGCAAAGATCGGCATACCGAATTACTCGTTTCCATACCAGAAAATAATTGCGGGAATTTTCTTTTTGATGATCAGCTCGATCGGAGTTTATTCGGCTTATGTGATGTCCAAGATCGGAAAGGGAACTCCCTTACCGCTCGACCACGCGCCATATTTCGTCGCTCAAGGTCCATATGCTTACGTACGAAACCCAATGGCGGTCTCAGGAATCGGACAAGGAATCGCCATAGCACTTTTCCTCGGTTCTCCGCTCGTTCTTATTTATGCGCTAATGGGGTCGATGATTTGGCAGGTAGTTTTTAGACCGCTCGAAGAAGAAGATTTGCGGGAGCGGTTTGGAAAGGTGTATGAGCAATATTGCGAGAAGGTGAAGTGCTGGATTCCGAACAAAAGAAGTTATCAACAAGAATCCAAGGTGAAATAATCTTGCAGTCAAATACAAGGCCGGCTCTAAAGATTTATATCTCCAATTTCTTGAACCGTTTGCGGGTTTTCCAAAGCAGAAACATCGCCCACATCTTCGCCCAAATATGCCGAACGGATTACCCGACGCATAACTTTTCCGTTGCGGGTTTTTGAAAGAGCAGAGACAAAATGGATTCGTTTTGGTGTCAGCGGTTTGCCCATGTCTCTGGCTATCACGGCTTTTAGTTCCTTTTCCAACTGGAGCGAAACCGGGGGCGCAGACGTCCTGTCCGCATCGGCGTCGTCCGACGTCGAAAAGCGTTTATCATCTTCGGAGTTCGTGGATGTTTGCTCGCGCGCTGCGCTCATTGCAGGCAGGATGCCCGCGCTCCCTTCGTCCGTTAAGACACAAAATGCTACCATTGCGGTTCCCTTGATCTCATCCGGAACGCCAATGACGGCGGCTTCCGCGACACGTTCGTCGGCAACGAGAAGGCTTTCGATCTCCGCCGGTCCGACACGTTTTCCGGCGATGTTCAGCGTGTCGTCCGAGCGTCCGAGGATATACCAGTGTTCGTCCTTGTCCCGCATTGCAAAATCGCCGTGAACCCAAATCTTTTCAAATCTTGACCAATAAGTTTCGAGATACCTTTCGTTTTCTTCCCAAAAACCTCTCGCCATTCCGATCCAAGGTTTTCTGATGGCAAGTTCACCGACTTCGCCGTTTTCAGCAGATTCGCCCGTTTCATTCAAAATATCCGCCGCCATTCCGGGACAAGGAGCGGGAAATGAGCCGGGTTTTTGTGGCAGAAGCGGATTTCCCATCAGGATTCCGCCTGAGATTTCTGTGCCGCCCGAATAGTTAATGATTGGCAACTTTCCACCGCCTACTTTTTCAAAAAGCCAATACCACGGCGCGGGATTCCAAGGCTCGCCGGTTGAAGCAAATGCACGAAGCGATGAAAGATCGTGTTTCTTAGGCAGATCGTCACCTTTGGTTGAAAGCACGCGAATTAACGTTGGCGAAATACCCAAAATCTCAACCTTGTGTTTGGCGGAAAATTCCCACATCCGGTCGGGATTCGGATAATCGGGCGAACCGTCATAAAGCACCATCGTCGCACCGTTTATCAAGGCCCAGTATATCAACCAGGGTCCCATCATCCAACCGATGTCCGTTACCCAGGAAATGCGTGTTCCTCTGCCCACATCGGTCCCAAAAGCCATATCCTGAGCCGCTTTTATCGGAAATCCGCAATGCACATGAGCAATCCCTTTTGGTCGACCGGTCGTGCCTGAACTGTATAAAATTATCGCCGGATCATTGGCAGAAGTTTTGGCGAGAAAATCCTTCGGGTTGGAATCTGCAAACAAAGTATTAAATTCTGAGTAGATTTCGTTTGAAGTTAGATTCGGTAGAAATCCATCCGGGTCACAACTGCAAACAAAAACCTTTTCTATTGTCCCGCATTTCTGGGCCGCCTCTTCTGCAACCTTAAATGCATTGATAAACTTTCCGCGACGACTAAACCCCGCGGATGTGATCAAACCCTTGGCCCCAACGGCGTTCATCCGACTCGCGATCGCCTCAACTCCATATCCCGAGAAAACAGGAACCGCGATAGCGCCTATTCTATTGATCGCAAGCAAGGAAACTACGGTTTCGGCGATCATCGGCAGATGAATTACGATTGCGTCGCCTTTTGTGAATCCAGCCGCGCTGAGTCCGCCGGCACAGGCCGCTACGTATTCTTTAAGCTGTTTATAAGTGTAAGTTTCGACCTTTCCATCTTCACCTTCCCAAATTATCGCCGCGTTGTTTTCAATTTCCGTGTCCTGCCAACGGTCAAGACACATCTCCGTGATATTCAGCCCTGCACCAACACACCATTTCGACCATTCGATCCCTTCCGACGTATCCAATAATTTCTCATAACGCGGATCGAATTTTATGTTCAAAAACTTCAAGACTTCTGCCGTGAAAGCTTCAACGTCCTCAATCGATTTCGCGTAGAGTTCGTCCCAACTAGAGACACGGACCTGCTTCATAAACTTTTTGAGCTGAGATTTATCGATAACTTCGTCAGAAGGAGTCCAGGCAATTGGTAGGTCTTCGAATGCGTTTGATTCTTTCATAGCAGAAAAATAGCATGCAACGCGTCCGTAGCCCAAGCGTCAGCGAGGCTACCGTTGTCAGGGTTGTCCGTAGCCCAAACGTGAGTGCGGGCTTCCGTGGTCAAAAACATCCTTCATCTAGAGAAATGACCGCGGGAGCCCTTCCTTACGGGCGGGCTACGGACACTTGGGCTACCGACCCGACATACGGATTGAAACCCAATTATCCGACTGCTATCATTAGGGGAAACACTCACATCCTCGCCAAAATGAAACGCGACTATATTGACTTCCAGAGCCGGACCGAGCCGTTGGCCTATTTTATTTCCTTTCGTTGTTATGGAACATGGGTTCACGGGGATAAAAGATTTTCGGTAAACCGCAGATCGAACAATATCTACGGGACGCCAAAGCGAATGCAAAATGAGGCGTTAGAACGCACCGAGCGAGAGCTTCTCAGAAATGGACCGGTTTCACTGAATGCCAAGATGCGGAAGGCGGTTGAAGATACAGTACGAGAAGTCTGTCGTTTTCGGGATTATAAACTCTTTGCATTAAATGTTAGGACGAATCACGTTCACCTTGTTATCGGCGCCGGAAGAAAACCGGAATTCTTGATGACATCGATGAAATCATTTTGCACTCGAAAGTTAAGAAACAATGGGCTTGTGCCTAAAGATTCGAAAATTTGGTACCGCCACGGCAGCACCCGGTATCTGTGGACGGAACGACACATCGAAATTTCTATTGACTATGTATTAAATGGTCAAGGAGGCGAACTTCCGGATTTTGACGCTGAGTGTCAGTAGCCCATGCGTGAGCGCGGACTTCCGTTGGCAGGAGACATCGTTCATCTTCAGAGATGACGACGGGAGCCCTTCCTAATGGGCGGGCTACTGACACGATAGTTCGCAGACCCTCATACAGGGGGCAACGACCGACGGCGCAAAGTGTCAGTATCCCAAGCGTGAGCGCGGGCTTCCTTTGGTAGCACCGTCCATCTTTAGAGATGACAGCGAGAGCACTTCCTAACGGGCAGGCTACTGACACGATAGTTTGCTGAACCTCATTCGCCAGCTGCTATTTCAGTTTGCATATGCGTCCCCTTTTTTTGTTTCGACAAATACGGTAAATTAGTCCTCACCGAAACTTATGCCTTATATCGAGTTACCTAAAAATCTGTTCGAGGGAAAGACTGCTATTGTCACGGGTGGATCGCGCGGAGTTGGTCGTGCAACCGCCTTAAGATTGTCTGAAGCGGGCGCGAATGTTGTTGTAAATTATGTAAACCGCGAAGATGCCTCCGATGAAGTTATTGCGCTTTGCAAAGAAAAAGGCGCTGGCACAATCGCGGCACAGGGCGATGTTTCAAACTGGCTCGATGCGCGAAACATTGCGGAAAAGGCTCTGGAAGAATTCGGGCAAATCGATTTGCTTGTCTGCAATGCCGGTATTTGGGAAGGTGCTCCGATCGAAGAAATGTCGGAGGCGACTTGGGATAAGGTTTTGAACACGAATCTCAAATCCGCCTGGGCGATGACAAAGGCTTGCGTTCCCGCAATGAAAAAACAAGAAAGTGGTGCAATAGTTTTGGTTTCGTCAACCGCCGGTCAGCGGGGAGAAGCAAATTACACTAATTACGCTGCTTCAAAAGGCGGGCAAATTTCATTTACCAAAGCGCTCGCAAGCGAACTTTGTCCAAAGATTCGTGTCAATGCGGTCGCACCAGGGTGGATTGAAACGGCAATGGTTCGGCCGGTTTTTGACGATGAGGCGTATAAGAAATCGGTCATCGATTCGATCCCGCTTAAGCGAGTGGCGTCAACTGACGATGTCGCACTTTCGATTTGTTTTCTGCTTTCCGTTTGGTCGCAGCACATTACCGGTGAGATCGTTAATATCAACGGCGGAGCGGTTTTGTGCGGGTAAAAGGTTTGACGCAGAGGGCGCAGGGGTTTTGTTGGGAAATAAACAAATCGCCAATATTTCTACCATTTGGATTTAATGTCTACTCCGCGCATTCAGCGTTCTCTGCGTTAAAATAAAACCGTATGAAGATTTTTCACGGAACGGAAAATGCGAATATCTTACGACCGACGGTTTTGACGCTCGGTGTTTTTGATGGTTTGCATCTTGGGCATCAGAAGATAATGAAGACGGTCGTCGAACGCGCGAAAGCGATCGATGCTGTCCCGACGGCGATCACGTTTGATCCGCATCCGAGAGCCGTTTTGCATCCTGAAAATTCTCCGCCACTCCTTCAAACTCTTGATCAACGTCTCGCAAACTTTGAAGTTTTGGAAATCGAGCAAGCGATTGTGATTCGATTTAACAAAGAATTTGCGTCGCAGGATGCGGAGGTTTTCTTGCGCCAGGTCATTAACGAAAGACTCCACGCAAAAGAAGTTTATCTAGGACACGGTTTTGCATTTGGCAAAGATCGCAAGGGGAATATTGATCTGCTAAAGAAGATGAGCGAAGAATTGGGGTTTATTGCCGACGAAGTTCCGGAAGTAAGATTACGGGGGGAGAGAATTTCTTCGTCGAAAATCCGTGAGTTGTTAAAGAATGGGAAAGTAAACATAGTAAGAAGAATGCTTGGAAGACCTTATGGTGTCGAGGGTGTAATTATTCGCGGCGACCGCCGCGGCCACACAATCGGATTCCCGACCGCCAATCTCAAACCCAAAAACCGCGTTATTCCAAAATACGGCGTATACGCGACTGCATCATTGGTCGACGGTGTTTGGAAAAAAAGCATCACAAACGTCGGAATTCGCCCGACATTTGAAGGCAGCAATGAACCCTCGATCGAATCCTACATTTTCGATTTCGAACGTGATCTTTACGGCGACGTTTTGCGTGTAAGGTTTTTACACCGTATTCGCGACGAACAAAAATTCGCCGGCATCGAAGAACTGAAGACTCAAATCGAAAAAGATGTCCGAACGGCGCTACACTATTTTTCTTACGAAGGCGTAAAAAACATGCTCGAGATTGAATAATAATCGCACGTGAAATTTAAGATGTGCCACAATTTTTTTGCTCCCGCTTGTTGTTGAATCTATACGCATTCAAAATACGCATTACTTTGTGAATAATGGTGCAAACTATTCTACCTAATCCAACTCTAAGTGGTACGATTGATTGAAGAAAAATGGTATCAAGTTTCTATGAGCGAAAAAAACCGAGAATTAGCTTTAGTTGAAAAGAATAAGCCTGTAAAGGATCTCGAAATAGTTTACGCACAGACCGAGAGTTTTGACGGAAAACACCCACTGGTCAAAACGAAAAACCTGCCCATAGCAGCCATGGTTTCGAATGAGCAGCTAATTGCTGAAGAGCGCGATTTGATCGAATCCGAAGACGTTGTTCAGAAGAGTTATGAAGGTTGGCGCGGTTGGCTGAGGCTTGGAAAAGTTTCGCGCGTAATCGGGATGCTTTCGCTTTATTTGTATCTTGATCAATACGATGATGTCCATCGAAAGCAGCATATTAAAGTTAAAAAAAACCGTCTTGAGAATGCGCGCAAACTTTCCCGGCTTGCCATTTTGGGAGAGAGGTTTTACGGCGCTAAACTCTGGTTTTTTCACACGTTTTTACGGATCGTCAAAAGCTTTTTTATCGGTTCGGAACTAAACAAAGAACACAATCAGGAAAAGCAAGCACTTTGGCTCAAGGAAAGCATTGTTGGGCTAGGTCCTACGTTTATCAAACTCGGTCAATCGATGGGTACGCGTGCAGATCTTTTGCCGCTACCTTTTGTGAAGGAGCTCGGCACCTTGGTTGATGATGTTCCGGCATTTCCAAACGAGGTCGCATTTGCTCGGATCGAAAAAGAGCTTGGAAAGAAGATAAACGAAGTTTATGACGAGTTTGAGATTGCGCCCGTGGCGGCGGCTAGTCTTGGACAGGTTTATCGCGCAAAACTAAAAAGCGGCGAAGAAGTTGCGGTCAAAGTTCAACGCCCAAATCTCGAAAGCGTTATAAAAGGCGACATAGAAATTCTGAAAAAGGTCGCAAAATTTGCCGGGCGTTTTCCGAGTTTGAATGAAAATGCTGATTGGTCGGGAATGCTAAAGGAATTTGACGTGACGATCCACGAAGAGATGGATTACGCTTCAGAAGGACGCAACGCTGAACGTTTTACCGAGAGCTTCAAATCGTGGACAAACATACACGTCCCAAAAATATATTGGGACGCGACGACCTCGAAAGTTTTGACGATGGATTTTATCCACGGCACGAAGGTTACGGAAATAGAAGAACTTCAGGCGCGGAAAGTTTCCCCCGCAAAAGTAAATCGGCTCCTTATCAAGACATATCTGAAACAGCTTTTGGAAGACGGGTTTTTCCACGCCGATCCGCATCCGGGAAATTTGCTTGTGATGGAAGATGGACGACTCGCGTTTTTTGATTTTGGAATGGTCGGGCGAATCACGCCGAAATTACAGGCGAAAATGATAGATGCGTTTTTCCATGTTGTTAGCAAAGACCCCGAAGGAATCGCCCAGGATTTGATCGATCTCGATTTTCTAAAACCCGGGGCGGACGAGGATTCGGTTCGTGACGTTGTGAAACGTATGTTTAAGTTTCACCTTGATCTGAAACTCAAAGACGTAAACTTCAAAGAGCTTACTTATGACCTGGCAGACGTAATGTACGATTATCCATTTCGGCTACCGGCAAATTTTACGTACATCATGCGAGCGTTAATGACACTTGAAGGAATCGGTATCGTCACAGACCCGGAATTTAACTTCTTTGAGACGGCTAAACCATATGCGAAGGAATTTATGCTGCGCAGGGAAGGAAAAGACTTGCGCAAGATGTTTGTAGACAAAATCCTTGGAGGCGGCGGCGAAGACGACGGCATCGATTGGGGAAGAACTTGGAAACTTGCAAAAATGGCCGCCAAAACTGTGTTTAAGAAATAATCCTATCGGTTGATCCCCGATTAATTGCGAGGACGCTTCTTAATCCATACCGTCAGATCGCCGATGGATTCAAAACCCAGCTTCATAATTAGCTCAACGACTTTTCTTTGCTCGTACCCAACGAGATCGACCGGGCCAAACTTTTCGAATATGAAGTTTACCAATCCAGCCCAGTATTCCACTCCTTTCGCCGGCGAAAAAAAGTTTGAGATACCATATAAGTCTTGCGTTTTATTTAGAAAGCATCCTGTAACTATTTTTTCCTGGTCGTAACCTGCGACAAAATGTGCGTTTGGGTGATTTAGTAATTGCGACTTGAAGATCTCTTTTCCGAGTTTCTCATTCAAATCCCAGGCAAATCGCCATGTTGATAATTCGTCCGAAGTCTCGACGATTTTATATTCAAGATCAAGGTCGGCTTGGGAAGCCGTAAGATTTTTCGCTTCGAGATAAACCCATTGGGCTGCGAAAAGACGTGTGAACCCATGCAACTCCAAATTTAATACGTTGAAGCTATCCTTGATCGACCATTTATCCCATTTATCGGCGTTACAAATGGAATCGATCGCTTCAAAGATTCGATCAGGTTGCCAGGTTTTAGATGAAGTAACAAGATTTGAGTAAAGTGGTGGAGTTTTCTCAAGACAATACCAAATTGATTCGGTTCGATAGTATGTAAGGTTTCGTGAATCAAAAATGGCCCGGTAGAGATCATTGTTATTGAGAATCGCTTTCGTCAACTTTTCATTCATCGTCTTGATCCAACAATTTCTACCTATTCTTTGAATCTCTTCTGATTAAAAAGATAATCGGGTTTCTCTATTCCTTCACCCAACTTCGCATCATCAATTGGTTCGCCGGGTTTTAGTTTTAACGGGACGACGCCAGCCCAGTAATCAAGTTCATAATCTTTTGCATCATCGATTGGATCACCCGTTCGGATTTTTGCTGATGCCTCGTCGATTTCCAGACTCAGAACGGTTGTTACGTTCAGCTCCTTTTCATTTGGAATCCGCGAATCGTCCCAACGTCCTTTGACGATGTGCTCTGTGAAAGCTTCGAGTGCATTCATTTTTTCTTCATTGGATTCAACCAGTTTCGCCTTTCCGAAAATTACGACTGAGCGGTAGTTCATCGAGTGATGAAAAACGGAACGTGCAAGAACAATTCCATCGACTAGCGTAACGGTCACACAAATATCGATTCCTTCTGAAAGGTTTTTCATCATTCGGCTTATGCTTGACCCGTGTATGAAAAGTTTGTCGCCGAGGCGTCCGTACGAGGTGGGAATTACAAACGTTTTTCCATCAACTGTAAACCCGACGTGACAAATAAATGCTTCGTCTAGAATCGAATAAATGGTTTCCTTATCAAAACTTCCTCGCGCGGGAATGCGGCCTAGTTTTGTATTTTCGGTTTGAACTAGTTCTTTCTTCATATGATAAAAGGTGCTGATGCGAAATCGATTTTTTTTATAATTAGATTGGGCGTGCGAAAGTCGAGTTTGTTGCCAGCGTTTCGCAAATTATCCAAACATTTTCAATAACCTTACTATAAACCAAAATTAGTGCTAAAATTCTGTCCAATCACAAATGGCGACGCTTGCCGCAAAACACAAAACGACAGTTGAAGAATGCACATCGAGATTGCTCTCGCGTGCCGAAGATTCGCGTGGGCTAAAATCACCTGATTTAGAGCCTCGGATCGTTTCTGCAGTTGAGAAATATATTTTACGCGATGACGAAAATGCAGGCCATAATGAAATCTCCGGGTTTATCGATTCGCTTCGCGCAGACGATCTTTGTCTGATAATCGCTTGCGAAAAAGGGGATGAAACCGCTTGGGGCGATCTCGTTTTGAATTTCGATTCGAGTGTGAAATCGGCTGCTTACAAGTTTGCGAAAAATAAGGAAGATGCAGAAGATCTGGCTAGTTCGATCTGGGCGGAATTGCACGGACTCAAACTCGACGCGGAAGGTAGAACGAAAGGAAAGCTTTCCTATTATTCAGGAAAGGGAAGTCTTGCAGGCTGGCTTCGGGCCGTCACAAACCAACTGGCGATAGATGAGTTTCGAAAAATGAAACGGATCGTTCAAACCGAAGACGACCGTGAGTTTGAAAATCTTGCTCAGGTTTCTTCCGAGAAGGCGGAATTTAGAACCGTCGTAACTCCAACCGAGAATCCCGAGGATATTTTTGGAGAACAGGAGACGCAGAAGGATATTTTAGCGTCGCTTCAAGAGACTATTGCGGGCTTGGAAGACGAAGATCGTCTGATAATCAAACTTTATTATTTTGACGATCTAAAACTTAAAGACATTGCGCAAACGTTTGGTTATCATGAAGCAACGGCAAGTAGAAAACTTGTGCGTGTCCAGCAGGAAATTCGCAAAGGGGTGGAGAAAACTTTACGCCAGACGCATGGTTGGAACGATAAAGAAGTGAAGAAATACTTAACGGAAAGTGCTGAAAAGCTCGGAATTAATCTTGAAAAGCTTTTTACCGCGCTGCTGGTTATTACTCTGGTGCAAGAAATGCTCAGTTCGGGCGTTCTTTGATTGCTGACGGGAATTCGTGCAGGAGGAGTTGAACAATGATGGACAAGATCAAATGGAATTTTAATTCAAGCGATTCGTTCATGATGCCTTCTGCATACTCCGTGGTTAAAATTGATGGAAATTGAATTCGACAAGGAAATAGATGCTCTTTTGCGAAGAGCGCGCACAAGCGGTGAGAGTCAAATCGTCACCGGCTCGGGCTCGCATCTTGACGCAGATGAGATCGCAATATTTGCTGAGAATGCTTTACCTGACAAGGCTAAACAAAGGGTAACAAAGCATTTGGCAGATTGCGGAAGGTGTCGGACAATCCTTTCGAATACGATCATATTAAACGCCGAAGCGGTTGAAAAAACCGCTTTGCCCGAGATTGTAGCGGATGAAAAGGGAGTGTTGGCTGCAGCTTCGGTTCCTTGGTATAGGAGGTTTTTTGCAACGCAAAATCTAGCGTACGGACTTGGAGCGCTCGCGATCGTTTTCGTTGGCATGCTCGGATTTCTCGTTGTTCAAAATTCGCTTAATACGGGAAACTCCGAAATGGCAAAAGTTTCTGAAAGCGAAACCGTAGCATCAGCAAATACTTCGACATCACTTGAAGAGAGCCAGCGGCTTGGCGATCAATCTTTGAATTCTAATTTGAATACTGAAGCGACGGAAAATCTAAATAGATCGGAGCCAAGAGTTGCGCAAAATCAAATGGATGCGAACAATATACCGCCTAATGGACCTCAATCGACGGATAATACGGCAGGCAGTTTGGATGATCGTAAAGCGGATGATGATTTAAGACGCAACAGACAGCCTCAAGAATCTAACGAATACAGAGATCTCCAGAAGGACAAATTATCGCCGAGACGGGATCAGCCGGCTGGTCAATTGATGGAGGGAAAACGAAAGGGCTATGAAAGAGCAGAGGCTTCGGACAAATCGGCATCGCCTGAGTCGCGGATAGCGAAACCTGCTCCGCCTCCCGCGCCAAACGCTACTCCTGCGAACACAGGATCGGGTGCCACAACATACGGAGGAACGAAAAACAAATCTTCGGCGCCCGTCGAAGCGGAGAAAAAGGAGCGTGAATCGGACAGCATAGCGGCGGCAGATTCGGACGAAAATGCTGCAACAGAACGCTCTCTTGGAGGTAAAACCTTCACCCGAAACGGTCGGGTTTGGTATGATTCGCAGTATCGAGGCCAGCAAACGACGAACATTAGACGCGGCACCAGCAGTTATAAACGACTTGATTCCGGTCTTCGTTCGATCACAGATAAACTCCCCGGAGCTGTGGTTCTGGTTTGGAAAACGAAAGCTTATCGAATTGATTGAAGCGACTCTTTTCCCACCAATAGGGAAAACACAATCTGACATTTCCATTCAACTTTGATATAACTGATTTACTCAAAATCTCACATAAGTTGAATACAGAATATGCTTTTCCTTACACAGTCTGCCGCTGTTTACGGCATAGACGCTCTCATCGTCGATATAGAAGTAAACCTTCAGCCCATTCAAAGTGAAACGGATGCGAAGCCAACAGTAATAATTGTCGGATTGCCTGACACGGCAGTTCGGGAATCCCGCGAACGCATTCGCGCGGCAATTACAAATAGCTCATTCTTCTTTCCCTTTCACAAAACAACAATCAATCTTGCCCCTGCCGATGTTCGCAAAGAAGGTGCGAGTTTTGATCTTCCGATCGCCCTTGGCATACTCGGTGCAAATGGCGACCTCGGAAACACCGAAAACCTTGCGAGTGTTTTAAGCATTGGCGAACTATCGCTTGACGGCCGCGTTCGACCCGTCCGCGGAGCATTGTCGATCGCCCTTCGTGCACGAGATGAGGGTATTAAAAATGTGCTGATTCCAGAGGAAAACGCGCCCGAAGCGGCAGTGGTAAAAGGTGTCAATATTTATCCAATAAGGGATTTACGTGAAGCTGCCGAGATTTGTCAGGCGCTGATCAAAAAGCAGGAACCAAATGCAAAACCGCTTGAGTTGGACATTGAGCTTTTAAAACAAAAAGAGAACAAATACGCGATCGATTTCAACGAAGTGCGCGGTCAAACGACGGCAAAGCGTGCGCTTGAAGTTGCATCTGCGGGCGGACATAATATTCTTCTTATCGGTCCGCCGGGATCCGGTAAAACCATGCTTGCAAAGCGTTTACCGACGATCCTGCCGCCGCTCGAATTTGATGAATCACTCGAGATAACAAAAATTCATTCGGTTGCAGGTTTAACCGGGAAAACCGGTTTAGTCACTAAAAGGGAATTTCGAAATCCTCATCACACCATTTCCCAAGCGGGTTTGATCGGCGGCGGCTCAATGCCAAAACCGGGAGAAGTTTCGCTTGCGCACAATGGGGTATTGTTTTTAGACGAACTTCCCGAATTTGATCGAAGTGCGCTCGAGGTGTTGCGGCAGCCGCTTGAAGATAAAGACGTTACAATTTCACGCGCGGCTATGAGCTTGACCTTTCCGGCAAATTTTACGCTTGTCGCTTCAATGAACCCATGCCCATGCGGATATTTTGGGAGCAAACGCGAATGTAAATGTTCGCCGTTTCAAATTCAAAGATATGTTGGGAAAATTTCCGGACCGTTAATGGACAGAATCGATATTCACGTCAATGTGCCGGCGGTTGATTTCAAGGACCTTCGTGGACGAGGCACACCCGAAGGCGATTCGTCTGCAAAAATTCTTGGTCGTGTCTTAGACGCGCGCGAAGTTCAACTTCAAAGATTCGAAGGTGAAAAAGTTTTCTCAAACTCCGCAATGCAGCCGCGTCACATACGAATCTTTTGCGAACTCGATTCCAAAAGTGAAACCCTGCTCGAACGCGCGATGCTCAAGCAAGGTCTCTCTGCTAGAGCACACGACAGAATTCTCAAAGTTTCCAGAACGATCGCGGATTTGGACGGCAGCAAAAATATCCACCCCGGTCACATCAGCGAAGCGATAAATTATCGCTCTCTCGACCGTAACTATTGGACATAAACCCATATCTTTGCAATGATTATCAAATCCTTTGGAGCAAATTAAATAAGAATGATCGCTGAGAATTTAGTAGGATTTGAAAGTATCCCGCAGACTGTTCCGCACTTTTGTTTGGAGTCTTTTAGACGCCACAATAAAATTGATGCGCTGAGTCATAAGGTTAAAGATGCATGGGAACACCTTTCTGGCGAAACGGTCATCGAAAAGGTAAAGCACATTACGCTTGGGCTTGCTGATCTCGGAATCAAAGCGGGAGATAAGATCGCTATTATTGCTGAAAATCGTCCTGAATGGTCTCTTTCGGATCTTGCGATTCTATCCTTGCGTGCGGTCAACGTTCCAATCTATACCACACAGGCTGTCGAGCAGATTAGATATATTTTAGAAGATTCGGGCGCGAAGATGCTCTTCATATCTGGAAAGAAATTACTCAAACATGCGGAAAGAGCGATTCAAAGTGTCGAACGGCTTGAAAAACTTGTCTTCTTTGATGAGGATGCGGTCCCGAACAACGATTCGCGTGCGATCTCTTTATCGAAGATCGAAGATCGCGGAAAAGAACTAGACAGAAATGATGAAAAATCGTTCGAGCGGCATCTTTCAAAGATCGATTCATCGGATCTGGCAACGATCATTTACACTTCCGGAACAACCGGCGAACCAAAGGGTGTAATGCTCACCCATGAAAATTTCACGTCCGATATCATTGCCATCTCGAAAGGATTTCCGATTCGTCCGACGGATCGTTCGCTTTCAGTGCTCCCGCTGTCACATATTTTTGAGCGCACGGTTTTTTATGTTCTCTGCTCAAACGGCGTCTCAATCAACTACTGTGATTCATATGATAAGTTGGCGTCGTGTTTAGCAGAAACGAAGCCGACGATAATGACGGCGGTTCCGCGTTTGTTTGAGCAGGTTTATCACAAGATCGTCAAAAAAGGCAGAGCGGCAGGCGGAGTGAAAACAAAGCTATTTAATTGGTCATTGGATGTCGGACAGGCTTACTGGGATAAGAAAGAGCATAGAAAAATGGTTCCGCCCGGTCTTGCTGCAAAACATGCGCTCGCGAGTAAACTGGTTTTTTCGAAATGGCGCGAAGGGGTGGGCGGTAGCATAAGGTTTTTTATTTCGGGCGGCGCGCCGCTTTCCAGAAAACTTTCATACGCTTTTTGGGCTGCGGGAATTCCGATTTTACAGGGTTATGGAATGACTGAGGCATGCATCGTTTGCGCAAATCGCCCGGAAGACAGCAAAGTAAATTCGATCGGCGTTCCATTTGATGGGATCGAAATGAAGGTTGCTGTATCGGACGGCGAACTTTTGATCCGCGGCTTGACGGTGATGAAGAGCTATTACAACAAACCCGGGGAAACTGAGAAAGCTCTCGATAAAGACGGTTGGTACCACACGGGCGATGTCGGGCACAAGGATGAAGACGGACATTTTTATATCACCGATCGGAAAAAAGATCTGTTCAAACTCTCAAATGGAAAATATGTCGCTCCTCAACAGGTTGAAAGTTTGTTAAAACAGAGCGCGCTGATAGGTCAGGCTGTTGTTGTAGGAAACGGAAGAAAGCAAGTTGGCGCGTTAATCGTTCCGGATTGGGAATCTGTAAAACAAGTTATAAAGGATGAGGGTATTGATGCATCAGGCACCAGAGAAGAACTTTGTGAGAACCCATACGTCGTAAAAAGAATTCAAAACGATGCCATCAAATTTACCAGGGAAACTAATGACTACGAGCGCGTAAAACGAGTTTATCTGTTGCCACGGGAATTTTCGATAGATAAAGGCGAAATGACTCCTACGTTAAAAATAAAACGCGGTGTAATTGACGAAAAGTATGCCGAGGCGATTGACGAGATTTGCGGGAGTTAATCGAAAAAATCTGAACTAGCACGCTTCTTTTAAAGTTAAGCCTTTATCTTCTATTAATAATCTATCCAACAGAGTGCTGTCTTTATGCCGATCGTTTAGAAGGATCTGAGCGAGTTCGAACAGCGGCGCCGGGATTTCCGAGGCTGAAACTTTCTCATCTGATTGGGGATACTGCGAATAAAGTTCTACCTCGCCCCCGCAGAAATCACATGATTCGATATGTTGTGCAATGACGACAGACGCCGAACGCGGCAGCGCATTGTTTTGAAAATCCAACAACATTTGTGAATCCGGGCATTCGGAACTTTTGCAGAATCCAATCATTTTTATTAAAAACATAAGTGAAAAATTTCGAGCAAATCCCCGCTTATCCGCGCTAGCGATATTTGAGCAAGGTTGAATATTGGTGCTAAGGAAAATAAACCTGTAATAGCCGTTTCCTTCCATAACTTATTTAAAGAAAACTTCCAATACTTCTCATTTTCAATACAGATATTCTGAAGAAGCCTTTTATTACTAGTGTTTTACCGTATTTGTTAAACAATGTTAATAAATAAAAAAAAGTGTTGCTCATTCAGCAGATAATTGGTAATATCAGTATGTAGCCAATTGAGGGGGATAACTCTCAAACGGAACCTACAAATCTAGTTGTTTGCTCGACAGCTATTCGTATCAAGTTTTCTCAAACCCGCCCAAGGCTTGATAGATCATTCAAAGGTATAAAAAAAGATTTTAGAAACTCAATCGGGAAGTGAGGCTAATTTCTTAGAGCGAAGCCCTCACTTAACGACAAAGAAGGCAATCAACCACAATAAAAAATAAAGTTCGGAAAGATTTATATGAGTTCAACCAAGCAAAAGGCAAAGAAAGGCTCTGGCAAACGAAGTCTTTACAAAAAAAGAATCAATGTCGGGAACTGGACAGACAGCCTTGAAAAATCTGACGTAAATCAGATATGGAAGGATCTTCACAGGATAGTCTCATCGCACCCACTGGTCAGGGCTTCTAAAAAGGCCGGGTTTTTAGTCGAGGAAGGTAAATACAACGTCTATACAGATATGACGCAGGAGCTATTCGTTGCGCTATTGAGCAAGGAAAGGTTCCAGCATTACCTCGACACGAATATGACGAATGCCGAGATCGAAGGCGAGATCTCTCAAATAGAACTAACAAATCTTTTAACCGCACAGCTACGCAAACGACACCCGGAATCCTACCGACTTGCAAGACGAATTTCGACATTAATTCAAACCAGCGAATCATTCAAACGTTTTGATAATATCGACCATCCCGGTGTGCATCGAAAACTGGCAGACAGAATTTATGGCTTAGAGCAATGGAAAGACCGCAAATCAAGAAGAAACCAGCAAGAGCTTGAGGAAAGGGTAAAAAGTGTTTCTTTTCACAATCGCGACACCCGAATGGTCGGATGTACGGGTGATTCTCAGGTCGTGATCAGCAATCCCGAACTCGAGAAACTCATTATTCGTGTCTTCAAAGCTGTCGATTCTCCGGTAAACGTAAGAAGTTTGCGCGGGCTTGTGATGAAGCGTCTTCCGATAATGGATATATACCTCGTTCCGATAACGGCGCCAAGCAGCAGTGACAGCGATTTCAATTTGGACCTTGACCCGGCGGATCTGAGGGATAATCCTGAAGAAGATTTATTGAGGAAAGAAGGTGAAGTAACAGCAATTGGTTTTGTCGAAAATTTCCTCAAAAGTCTTAATAAGTCCGCCCGCGGTAAAGCAAAGCAGTACACTCGAATGCTGAATGTTTTATGGCATTGTTATCTTTCATCAGATATCGGGACGCAACTCGAGGTAGCAGATAAACTGGGAGTTTCCGATTCCCTCGTATCGGATTACAGAAAACGAATAGAATCCAATTTACAGTCGTTGTCATTCAACAGCGTCAATGAAGCACGACAATTTGAAAAGGTTTTGAAGAAGAAAGTTAAGAAAATTGTCGCCATTGAGGAAGAAGAAAAGATTACCGCATAAAATTCACAGATACTTCTTTCAGTTTATCGTTTTTCCTTTTATTTGTTAAAATTCGGCAAGCAAGATGTTTTTTCACGAATCGTAAAAAAAGATTCTACCTCCATTCGATTTCGATTCGCTTATTTGTATTTCAGCC
Organism: Pyrinomonadaceae bacterium; assembly: GCA_037969475.1. GTDB lineage: Bacteria > Acidobacteriota > Blastocatellia > Pyrinomonadales > Pyrinomonadaceae > Aridibacter. Next base: position 35,030 of record JBBKXN010000050.1, read on the forward strand.
CCCCCCCCAAAGAATGACACCGAGAAATAAATGCCTGCCAGCGACACCAATAGACCTGATTATCAATCTTTAGGGACATCGAAAACCGATGACGAAAGCGGCAAACGTGCTGATAATAAAAGCTTAAGTTCCCCCCGAAAAAGGGGTACGGAAAAGGCAGACGATCCTCTCGATGACAGTTCACTTAAGAGCTCGTCTTCCAAAAAAACTGACCTTCCGATTCAGGCGACTGGCGAAAACGGCGAGTTGCTGGGAGCGGAAGTTTCCGCTTTAAACCCAGCAACAAAAGAGAAGTCCGAAAGTGAAAATGCGACCACTGCAAAGGGAATCACCGAGATCAGCACATCTGCAGTTTTCCAGACAACAAATTCCGCTGATGGTAAGAAAGATAAAAAGCGGAAAGAACAAAACACAAAGGATCGGGAGCTTCTCGATAGCGATAACTGGCTTCTCCGTCACGGACATAATCTTACTTATCTCGGCCTATATTTTTTCTCATTTCTGGTTTTGTACCGCCCATATGAAATAATCCCCGGGCTCGGTTTTCTATCTGCAACGGCTTATTACGTTGGCGCCGTCACGCTGCTAATTTATGTTCCGACCCAATTCCTAACCGAAGGCAACGTGACGATGCTTTCGACAGAGGTTAAGTGCGTATTGGCGATGACAGTGATTGCTTTCCTTAGTATTGGACTCGCAAAAGATCACGGAGTCGCTTGGGAAGTATTTAACGACATTTACATAAAAGCAGTTTTGATATTTATCGTAATGGTAAATGTCATCCGTACTAGAAAACGACTTGTTGCACTGATCTGTCTGTCTCTGGCGATAGGTATACACCTGAGCTATGTTGCAATAAGTATGTATCTTCGTGGCGAAGTGAATGATGACGACCAGCGATTGATAGTCGGGATCGGTGGACTGTTTGCAAATCCAAATGATTTAGCCCTTCATCTTGTTACGATGACGCCGATCGTCGTTTGCCTCGGTATTGCCGCAAAGAACCATATTTTGAGGGCTCTCTGTTTCTCGATCGCGATTATGCTCGGGTTTGCCATAATCGTCACGTCGTCGCGAGGTGGATTCTTAGGATTGATCGCTGTTTTTGCTGTTCTTTCCTGGAAACTCGGAAGAAGGCACAGACTAAACGTAACAGTTGCGTCATTATTTGTCGGAATACTGGTTATTCTTATAGCCCCAGGAAACTACGGTCTTCGGATCCTATCAATCTTTATTCCCAGCTTAGATCCAACGGGTTCAAGAGGACAAAGAAGTGATTTGCTGGAGCAATCGATACTCGTTACGTTAAGGAATCCATGGGGCATTGGTATTGGCAATTTCCCTATAGTAGGTATCAGGAATTTGCAGACGCACAATGCATTTACACAGGTTTCCTCTGAGCTCGGCATACTTGGGCTTCTCGCCTATTTAGGGTTTATAATAAGTCCATTTAGAAAATTAAGAGCGATCGAGCGGATCAAATTCGAGAAGGCCGAAACAGGATGGTTTTATTATATGGCGATCGGGTTTCAGGCGAGCATTATAGGTTATATGGTTTCGAGCTTTTTTCTCGCCGTGGCTTATAGCTGGTTTATATACTATCTGATAGCTTATGCTGTAGCGTTTCGCCGCATTTACGCATCGGAGAATAAAATTGACGGAGATATTAAGGCGGAAACAATTTTGGAGAAGATAAATAATCTTCGGGCTAGCCTGCAGAATGCATAATTCGATCGCACAATTTATTTTCTGGCTGAGTTTCAGCTTCTTAGTTTACACATACTTGGGCTATCCGATTATTATTTTTTTGATCAGTCGTTTTCTCGCCCGCAATGTAAAAAAATCCGGAATCGAACCGATGGTTACCGTGCTGATCACAGCGTATAACGAAGAAAAATCGATCAAAGAAAAGCTTGAAAATACACTCGCGATTGAATATCCAAAGGATAAGCTTGAAATTCTTGTTGCTTCGGATGGATCAACAGATCGAACCGATGAGATCGTTCGAGAATTTGTTGACCGGGGCGTTAAACTATTCCATCAGGCAGGAAGAAAAGGAAAAACCTATACACAAAATAAAGCGGTCGAAATCGCGTCCGGAGAAATCGTGCTATTTTCCGATGCTACGACATACTACCGGGCCGACGTGCTGCGAGAGCTTTTGCCAAATTTTGCCGATGAAACTATCGGATGCGTTGCCGGTAAGCTGATTTATGTAGATGAAACCAATTCTGATTTGAGCAAAGGCGTACAGGGATATTGGAATTATGAGACTTTTATCAAAGAACACGAAAGTAAGATATGTTCATTGATCGGAGCTTCAGGTTGTCTATACGCCGTGAGAAAATCTGCTTATCAGGAAATGTATCCAGAAGCTTGTTCTGACTTTCTGATATGCACGATAATTTATCAACAGGGCCTAAGAAGCGTTTTCGAGCCAGGAGCAATATGCAGTGAAGAAACAAACAAGGAAAGCCGAAAGGAAATGAAAATGAGAGTTCGGGTGATTTCTCAAACTCTTAACGATCTCTGGCGAAACCGCGATATGATGAACCCACTTTCTAATGGCTTTTTTGCGTTCGAACTTATTTCTCATAAATTACTTCGATATTTGGTTCCGATATTTTTAATTTTAATTTTGGTTGCTTCATTCATTCTTGCCCGCATCTCCGGCGCTTTCTTACTGCTCTTTTTAATTCAGGCGGGATTTTATGCGATCGCGATTTTCGCGCTTTTGTTGGAGAGAAAAGGCTTCAAAGCCGGCTTTTTGTCAATACCGTTATACTTCGTGATAGCCAATTTGGCGTCTGTACTTGGTTTCTATAAATTCTTGAAAGGCGAACGATACACAAATTGGGAACCGATTCGGGATTCAGATCCAAAACACGGAAACGCTACTTAATGAATATCTCATGAGTTCGCACTTTAAGATGACTCATCTATGCCGCTTACGACCAACAAAAAACCAGAAAAGATCAAAAGCATTTCGCGAGGCGCCGATGTTGTAAACGGTTCTCCGAAAGTTTCGATCGTTATTCCAAACCATAATTCCTCGAATCTCATTTCTGAGACCCTGGATTCGGTTTTTGCTCAAACTTTTACAGATTTCGAAGTAATTCTCGTCGATGATGGGTCAACCGATATTGCCCAACTCCAAACCGCGCTAAAACCCTACGCCGACAAATTGGTTTTCATTGTCCAAGAGAATTCCGGGACGGCGTCGGCACGAAATGCAGCAATCGGAATCGCACGCGGCGAATGGATAGCATTCCTGGACAGCGACGATATTTGGTTCGCAAACTACTTAACCGAACAACTTGCGGCGGCTGAGGAGAAGAATTGCGATCTTATTTATTGCGATGCGATTCAATTTGGTTCAATAGAAAAAGAAACAAATTATTCGCGAAAGGCACCATCCTCCGGTATGGTCACCTCGCAAAGCTTGATCAGCGCAACTTGTAACGTAATAACATCCGGAACCATTGCTCGTCGTTTGAGAATTATTGAATGCGGTTGCTTTGATGAGGATCTTCCGAGAATTGGATTCGAAGATTTTGACCTTTGGTTTCGAATGACAAAGGCCGGGATCAAGCTCGACTATCATACAAAAGTTTTATTGAAATATCGGGTTCGAAGCGAGTCGCTCTCTGGCGATCGTGTAAAAATTGCGGAGCGAAATATTATTGCCCGAGAGATCCTGGGTAATAAATATGAGTTGGATGACGCGGAGAGAAAGGCACTTGAACGACATGTTTCCGTATCAAAAGCAGAATTGAATGTTGAACATGCAAAAAAATTTATCGCGGCAGATGATTTCACGGCCGCAATCTCATGCTTGAAAGAGGCCAACAAGGTATATAAAAAGGTAAAACTATCGACCGTAATACTTCTTCTAAGGATGAATCCTATTGCTGCCAAGAAACTGTTTGGATTGATTCAGGTAGAAAAAAACGGTACGAAACAAACCCCGCGCTAGGCTAATCCTGATTACAGAAGTTGTAAGAAATGTCGAACGAACACCAAAATGCTCCATCCCTACGGAATCAAAGCGCCTGGCTTATGTTTGCAAAAACGATCGGCTTTTTCTTTTCGTTTGCGCTGCCTTTTTTTGTCGTGCGGTTATTGCCACAGGATGAATTTGGGATCTATCGACAATCATTCATCGTTTTGACCAATATCGTAAGTATTTTTCCACTCGGCTTTGCGATGAGCGCATATTATTTTCTTTCGCGCGAAAAGGAAATTCGAACTTCCGCGATTTTCAATATTCTACTTTTTAATTTTTTTGCCGGTGGAATTGCCTTTCTTACACTTTGGTTGTATCCGGATCTACTGGTTTTGATTTTCAAAAGCGAAGAAATGAAAAGGCTTGCCCCATTGATCGGCCTTGCTTCGTGGATTTGGATCTTTTCGGTCTTTCTCGAAACCGTCTCCGTCGCTCTCAAAGAGACTCGAGCGGCAACGATTTTTATCATTCTTGCGCAAATGAGCAAGGCAGTGCTTTTTATTGCAGCGGTCGTTTATTTCGAAACGGTTGAATCGATCATTTGGGCGGCAATTGTCCAGGGAATCGTTCAAACGATTATTTTGCTGCTTTATTTGAATTCCAGGTTTCCGCGATTCTGGCTATCATTTGATCTCAAGTTTTTCATCGAACATTTCCAGTATGCGATTCCTTTTGGATTAGCGGCAATTTTGTGGACATTCCAAACGGACGTCCACAATTATTTTGTTGGGCATCGGTTTAGTGATGCGGAATTCGCGATCTATGCTGTCGGGTGTTTTCAGCTTCCGTTAGTTTCGCTGTTTTCAGAATCGATCGGATCTGTTTTGATTCCGCGGATGAGTGAACTTCAAGTAGCCGGCGACAAGAAAGAAATGATCCGTTTAACAGCGCGATCAATGCAGAAACTGGCATTTTTCTTCTTTCCGCTTACGGTTTTCTTGATGATAACTGCGGAAACGTTTATAACGACGCTATATACAAAAAACTATCTCGCAAGTGTCCCAATTTTTGTGCTAAATCTCTGTCTACTGCCATTTTTCACGATTCTGAGCGATCCGATCATAAGAGCTTATAAAGAGCTGGGACGCACCCTTCTCAAATTTCGCATATTTGTTTTTATTGGAATTTTAGCGCTCTTGTATTATGGAATTCATCATTTCAGTCTGATTGGAATGATGGGTATCGTCGTTTTTGGCGGAATAGTGGAAATCCTCCTCGGAGCTGCCCTTCTGATTTACAAACTCGAGGTCAATTGGGGCGATCTTAATAAACTCTCGGGATACGGCAAAACGGCCCTTATCAGTATCGTGTCAGGCTTAGTGACGGCGGTTTTCTACTATTATGTAAAAATTCCGGCCGCTGGATTTGTTGTAAAAATGATCGTTTCATCATTTGGCGAAGCGAGCCGTGTACCGCAAGGATTCATTTCCGGAGTTTTTGTGCTCGGAATTTCCTTCGCTGTATTTCTACCTATATACCTATTTTTGTCCAATTTATGGGACGTCATCGATGATGATGAAAGGCATGCCGTAAGGCAAGGTTTGTTAAGACTAAGAAATATGTTTAGCGGGAACGCTTCGCTTTTGCGTAAATCGCTCGGTTCAAAGATTTCTAACGACGCTTGAAGTTTATGTGTGGAATAGCGGGATTTATTACAAAAGATCACGAAGTTCGTAAAGACGAGCGGCAAATCATCCTGGATAAAATGTGTAAGGTGATTACCCATCGCGGCCCTGACGAACAAGGAACAGCCATCGAAGGACGCGCTGCGCTTGGAATGCGTCGCCTATCCATAATTGATTTAAAAGGTGGACAACAGCCTATTTACAATGAATCGGGTTCGAAGTTTATTGTCTTTAATGGGGAAATTTACAATTTCCGTGAATTGAAAACTGAACTTGAATCTCTCGGTTACACTTTCAAAACCAATTCTGACACGGAAACAATAATCCATGCGTATGAGGAATTCGGCACGGAATGTCTCGAAAAACTTCGTGGAATGTTTGCATTTGCGATCTGGGACAAGGAAAACGAAAGCCTTTTTATGGCGCGGGACCGGGTTGGGAAAAAACCGCTTTTTTTCTCGCTGATTGAGAATGGTAATTTCGTTTTCGGTTCCGAGCTAAAATGCCTGCAGGCCCACGGTGAAATCACAAACGAAATTGATTACTCCGCACTCGATGCTTTTTTGACGTTTGGCTATGTTCCAGAAGATTTCTGTATCTTCCGGGGCGTTCAAAAGTTAAAGCCGGGTCATTTTTTAACATTCAAAGACGGGCGGGTGACCACAAACCAGTATTGGGACTTCAAATATGACATTATCGCGGAACCTAAAGACGAGGCAGATTACATCAATGAACTTCGAAAGAAAATTCGCGAAGCAGTAGAGGTACGTCTGATTTCGGAAGTACCTTTAGGCGCATTTTTATCGGGAGGTGTCGATTCGTCAGCGGTTGTTGGAATGATGTCGCAAATTTTGGACAAACCCGTGAAGACATTTTCGATCGGTTTTAATGAGGATACTTATAACGAATTAAAATATGCGAGGATAGCGGCGAAACATTTCAAGACAGAGCATCACGAGTTTATCGTTACGCCAGACTTGGTTTCCGAAATTGACGAACTCGTTTGGCATTTCGACGAGCCCTTCGCAGATTCCTCGGCGTTACCAACCTATATGGTTTCGAAAATGGCAAGGGAATTTGTCACCGTAGTTTTATCAGGAGATGGGGGTGACGAGCTTTTTGCAGGTTATTCTCGTTATGTCATCGACAAGAAACGGAGCGGGCTCGAAAGGCTTCCTAAAACTATCAGAAGTGGGTTGCTCCAGCCGCTGAGCGAGGCGCTTCCGGAAAAGGCAAAAGGCAAAAACTTTTTATACAACACATCTCTTGATGCGATCGGGCGTTACATAGACAGCATTTCTCAGTTCGGGAAACTCAAGAAAAGAGCGTTTTATACGGATAAGTTTCGCTCAAACCTCGAAGGTTGCAAATCTGCCGAAAGGATTTATCAATCGATTGCGCGCAGCGTTTCTACCGGTAATCCAATCGATAATCTATTGTATTTGGACAGCAAGACCTACCTTCCGGGCGATATTCTGACAAAAGTTGACCGGATGAGTATGGCGGCATCCTTGGAGGCACGTGTGCCGCTTCTTGATCAGGATCTGATAGATTTTGTAACACAGAGGATTCCTACGAGCTTTAAGTTGAAAGGTTTAGAAACAAAACATATTTTCAAGTTGGCACTAAAGGGAATGGTGCCGGATGAAATCCTGCATAGGGAAAAACAAGGCTTTGGTGTCCCAATAAAAGATTGGATAAATTCGGAGTTGAGGGATGAAATACGAGATACATTGCTAGATTCTAGAACAATCGGTCGTGGCTATTTCGATTTCAAATACATAAGGTCGCTACTCGAGGAGCATCATAACAATCGACGTGACCATTCGAGTCAGTTGTGGGTATTGTTTATGCTTGAGCGCTGGCACCGTGAATTTGTGGATAAATAATATAATTCGGGGTTTTTACGATTAAATGGAACCACTTAGTGATTATCAGGAATACGCGGAATTAGCTATCGAAAGTTTTGCAAAAAAAAACACCGAACTTCGATATCTTCTGGTTGATTCAGTAAAACACCTAAAAATAGAAAGCGTTTTAGATGTTGGCTGCGGTGCAGGTCAGGAGCTCCTTCCGTTCGTTGAAACGACAAAGGCGATTGGCGTGGGTATTGATATTGGAGAAGAACTAGGAAAAATTGCGACGGACCTTGCTAAAATTTACGAACAGGAAAAAAGGATGCATTTCTGCCGCTCGGAAGGAGAGCATCTTCCTTTTGCGGATCAGTGTTTTGACCTGGTTTTGTGCCAAGTCGCACTACCATACATGAATAACAAGAAAACTCTGGCAGAGATATCGCGAGTCTTGCGGCCAAAAGGCGTCTTTCTATTAAAAACACACGCGCCGCTCTTTTATCTAAATATGATAGGCGACCGAGCGCGAACACTTAGCCCAAGGCAGGTCGCGTACCCTATAATTTGCCTTGCCGCCGGTGTCTGGCATCATTTTACTGGAAAGCAGCTTCGAAATGGGTTTTGGGCTGGAAAAGGTATCTTCCAAACAAAGAATTTTTTAGTACGAGAATTTGATAAACATGGTATGAAAATTGAGGGAACTCTATCCGACAATAATATTCAAACGCCTTCTTTCTTCGTAGTAAAAAACTAGACATATGAGCGATCAACCGACAATTTTGAAAAAGCTGGAGTGGAATTTTCCTTGGCTTGTACGTTATCCGTTCGAAAGATCTTCGAGCTGGCTTGGAAAGACGGCGTTCGGTGAAAAACATATAATCTTTACGATCGCGAATCATTTTGAACCTTCGTGGAGTCCTCAGGGCCTACTCGATTTGGATTCTCAAAGACGAAACTTAGACAAATATCACTTGTTGGCAAGAAAAACGGGTGAAACCACACGTGATTCGGATGGAACAAAATTTCGCCATACAAATTTCTTCCCTGCTGAACAATATGACCGAAAAATTCTCAAACGGATGGCTGAAATGCAAGCGGAGGGTTTAGGCGAGGTCGAAATCCATCTTCATCATGGGCTCAAATCTCCGGATACTGCTGAAAATCTCAGGTATGAATTGGAAACGTTTAGAAATGTCTTAGCGGAGGAACACAAGTGTCTATCGCGATTTGAAGGTGAGAAACTGCCAAGATATGCGTTTGTTCATGGTAATCTCGCCCTAGCAAATTCGTGTGGGGGTAGATATTGCGGCGTCGATGAAGAAATGCAAATACTTGCAGACACAGGATGTTACGTGGATATGACGCTTCCCTCTGCACCCGATCAATCGCAGGTCCCAATGCTGAATTCTATTTATGAATGTGCGTATCCTTTGGATCAAGCGGTGCCGCATAGAAGCGGAAACTCGGTTGAAGTAAATGGGATATTTCCCCAATTGCCACTTATATTTACGGGACCGCTTATTCTAAACTGGACGCGGAAATTAAAAGGTATTCCGATACCGAGAATCGATGATGGAGCTCTAGTTAGTAATCAGGAAATGACTGAGGCGCGATTTCGGCGCTGGCGAAATGCGAACATTACGGTAAATGGACGGTCTGAATGGGTTTTTATAAAGCTTTATTGTCATGGATTTTTCACACATGATCAAAGCGCATGTATCGGTGAGGATGCACAAAGATTTTTTGGTGATATCGTTGAAAAGGGCGAAAAGACTGGCGAATACAAAGTGCACTTCGCTTCGGCAAGAGAAGTGGCTAACATGGTTTTTGCGGCGATCGATGGAAAAACGGGGAATCCGCATCAATACCGGGATGATTACTTGAAATCGATAATGAATCCTGAAAAAATTAAAGACGTGAGAAAAAAACTAAAGAAAAAGGCGTTAGTTTAATGACAACATTGATGGGTAACCCTCTCGAAAAAATAAAGAAACTCAAAGGAAGAAGCTGGTCTGAGATTCGCACGCGTGGAAAGCAAACTCTTTCTGCTTACTCAGAGCAAATCGGCTTGAAAGGCAAAATTCCGACGGACGACGAGCTGCGCAAACTCCTCGTGCGCTCGGATTTTTTCAACGATATCGTTACAGCCGACGAACTTTACACCAAGTTTTTCGAAGTTGGAAATCGCAATTTCTTTCCCGCCTTTATCGATAAGGAAAATACGACCGCGTTATTCCTGGACACCTTTGGTTCACAAACGGTAGCGAAATTTGTCGAAGATGCAAAAAAATTGTGTGAAGACAAATTTGATCTGCTTGGATATAAGGATTTGGATTTTGGGGATCCTGTGGATTGGCATTACGAACCGGTTTCCGATATCCAGGCACCGATGCAGCATTGGAAACTCTTTGACGATCTCGAAACAGAAGGCACCGGTGATCGGAAAATCGTATGGGAAGCCAATCGTCACCAACATTTCTTTACACTCGGTATTGCGTATCTCCAAACCAAAGACGAGCGGTTTGCTGCCGCTTTCGTAAGGCATTTGGATGGATGGATGGAGCAGAATCCGCCGGGTATGGGTATAAATTGGGCGAGCAGCCTTGAAATTTCATTTCGCGCTATGTCATGGTTGTGGGCTTTTCATTTATTTAAAGATTCACAAAGTTTTACGCCTGGAGTGTTTCGCAAAGCGCTTAAATATTTGTTTGCTCACGGCACTCATATTGAGCAGTATTTATCGACTTATTACAGTCCGAACACGCACCTTACCGGGGAAGCTCTGGGACTTTATTATCTCGGCACGCAACTGCCTTTTTTAGAACGGGCAAGTCATTGGCGAAAAATCGGTAGGAAGATTCTCTTAGAAGAACTTGATAAACAAATTTTGCCTGATGGGGTGTATTTCGAACAAACAACTTGGTATCAAAGGTATACGGCAGATTTTTATTTACACTTTCTGATCTTGCACAAGTTAAACAATGAGAAGATCTCACCTAAAAAATCGGCAAAACTGGACACGAAAGTGCAATCGTTGCTGGATTTCATGATGTTTGCTACTCGACCCGATGGGACAACACCGATAATCGGAGATGATGACGGAGGAAGAGTTTTGCCGCAAACAGATTCGGCGTCGGATAATTTCCGAGGAACGCTTTCGGTTGGTGCGGTTTTATTCAAACGTGGAGATTATAAATACGTTTCAAAAGATGTGTCTCAAGAACTATTTTGGCTTCTCGGGGAAGAAGGGATGAAAATATATGATTTTCTCGAATCGTATTATCCTGAAAATAATTCTAAGGCTTTTAAAGACGGCGGCTATTTTGTGATGCGGGATGGCTGGTCAGAAACCGACAACTATTTACTTTTTGATGCCGGAGAAATTGGTTCTCACAACGGCGGACATGGACACGCAGATACACTCGGATTCGAGCTAGCGGTCGCCGGGAAAACAATGCTAATAGATCCCGGAACGTATACCTATCACGAATCTAAAGAACTAAGAGATTCGTTTCGTTCGAGTAGCGCACATAATACTCTCAGTATAGACGATGAGTCCTCGTCTCAGTTTGGCGGCAAATTTTCTTGGCAGACAAAGGCAGTACCGCTGGTAAAATCGTGGTTGTCGTTTGATCGTTTTGATTTTGTTGAAGCCTCGCATGATGGTTACCAACGTCTTAAGAATTCACCGGCAGAACATACTCGGAGCATTTTGTTTCTACGAAATGAATACTGGATAATGCGTGACTTTGTAAATACCGCCGGTGGGCATAAATATAGACAAAATTTTCATTTCCCTCCCGAGGCAAGACTCACCACATCAAAAACCTTAGGCGGTAAAGAATTCCTTAGCGAAAATGACAGCGAAGGCAATGGATTTGGATTGTTTACATTTGGTGACAATGGATCATGGCAAGAAAAGGAGGGTTGGATTTCAAGGATTTATGGTAAGCGTGAAAAGGCTCCCTTCTATCAGTATCAGTCCGAAGGAAGCGGCCCGCAGGAATTTTTCACCTTTATGATTCCCCGAGAAACTGGAGATCCGGAACCAGAAGTAATTGAATCGCAATTAACGGGCGGACGTGCGTTTATCGTCAAGTATCGTGATTACCAGGATTTATTTGTCTTCGCCGATGGTGACGGACAACTTATCAGAACAGAGTTTTTCGATACCGATTTCCGATTTTTGTGGGCGCGCTTGAGCGCGGGCGATGAACTTCCGGAAGAATTTGTCCTAGTCGATGGAAACCACTTTAACCTTAATTCTCGTGTTGTGATCGAGCATTCTAATCCAATTAGTTTTGCGATAGCGCGCCGCTTTGGAAGGAAACTTCATGTTAGAACCGAATCGGAAGTTTTTAGCGTTTCGATACCGCAGAAATCGTCAAATTCTTATATCATAAAAGCAAAGGACTAACCTCCGGCACCCCTCGTCGGGATCAGAAATAGTTGGATCATAAATACATTTCCCTAAGAACATCCTCGATGAAAATGAACGTTCTTCAGCTGATAGGCAGTTTTAATCAAGGCGGTTCTGAAAGGCAAGCCGTGCAACTGACCAAACTCTTGCATTCTGAAAATTCCGTCAACGTTTTTGTTGCGACCTTAAACAAGGAGGGCGTACTTCTCAAAGAAATTGAAGCACTCAATTTGGGTGAGGTTTACGAATATCGACTCAATAGTTTTTACGACGTTAATTTTCTGAAGCAGGTGAGGAAATTTAGTAAGTTTCTCCGCGATCAGAGGATTGACATCATTCACACGCACGATTTCTACACAAATATTTTTGGGATATTGGCAGCAAAACTAGCAGGTGTCAAAATAAAGATTGCTTCGAAACGCCAAACCGTGGCCAAGCGGAATGAAATGCAAAACCGTGTCGAAAACCAAATCTTCAAAATAGCAGACGGTATTGTTGTAAATGCCGATGCCGTGAAACGATATGTGATCAGCCACGGCACTAGCGAAGAGAAGGTACGTGTTATACACAATGGGCTCGACGTTGAACGCCTAATTCCAAAAGAGACAGATTCCCGTAAGATTTGTGCCGTATTGGGAATACCCTATGATCAAAACATAAAATTCGTAGTCCATCTGGCAAATGTCAGGCACCGCGTCAAAAATCAGGAAATGTTGCTCAGGTCAGCCGTACGTATTAAAGACAAATGTCCCGAGGCACACTTTGTTTTTGCTGGAGAAGGAGAACGATTGGAAGAGCTGGAAACACTGTCTCAGGAGTTAGGTATCTCCGAGCGCACCCATTTCATAGGCACTTGTGTTAACGTGCCTGAGCTTCTTTCTATTTCTTATGTCTGTGTATTAACGTCATTCTCCGAAGGGTTTTCAAACTCGATACTCGAGTATATGAATGCCGGAAAACCGGTTGTCGCAACCGATGTTGGCGGTGCGAATGAAGCTATCGTTGACGGTACATCCGGATTTTTAGTCGATTCGAATGACGATGAGGCGCTTGCCGCAAAACTCGAAGTCCTTTTCGCCAATCAGGAAATGGCGGCTGATTTTGGAAATGTTGGCAGAACGAGAATTGAGAAAATGTTTACACTAAGTGCACAACTAAACAAAACGCTTGATCTGTACCGGGAATTAGGGGAAAGACGCTAACGCTTATGTGTGGAATCGCAGGAATAATTGGAAATGGAGAGCAAAGTGTCGCTGCTGAAAGGGTTCGGACGATGCTTGGAGAACTAGAGCATCGTGGCCCCGACGATGAAGGGTTGATGGAGTGGAACGGAGCGGTTTTAGGGCATCGTAGGTTATCAGTGTTTGATCTAACGCAAGCGGGACATCAACCGATGATCTCGCCAGATGGTGAGACAGGTATTGTGTTTAACGGCGCGATATTTAATTTCCTACAACTCAGAAAAGAGCTTGAGAGATGCGGATACATATTTAGGAGTCGATCAGATACTGAAGTATTGCTTCACGGTTTCAGAGAATGGGGAATTGATAATCTGGCAAAGAGGATCGAGGGGATGTTTGCCTTTGCGATTTGGGATAATCGCGATAAACGCGCATTCTTGGTACGGGACCGGCTTGGCGTAAAACCCCTGGTATATTGCAGCAAGAATCATCAACTTGCGTTTACCTCTACAATTCGGGCTCTAAAACGAGCGTCGTTTGGGGGTCAGCTGGATCCTAATGGGCTGATCGAATATCTAGAGTTTGGATTCTTAACGGATAAATCGTCAATATATCAAGACCAAAAAAAGTTGAGTCCGGCGACGATTCTTGAATGGGAAAATGGCGTCGTCACAACCAGAAAATACTGGGATTTACCGGAGGGAATGAACGAGGAAATTGATTTTGACGAAGCCGTTGAAGAAACTGAGAGACTGTTCTTGGAAGCGGTCGAAAAACGCCTGCAGGCAGACGTTCCGATCGGCGCGCTGCTCAGCGGAGGAATCGATTCAAGTCTTGTTTGTTGGGCTATCTCAAAACTCGGCGGGGACGTTACAGCCTTTACGATTGGAGTTCCCGGGGACGATTGGGATGAAACTCAGATCGCAAAAGCTACCGCGCAAAGACTCGGAATTAGGCACGAGATTCTTGAAATGTCGGGGGATTTTAAGTTAGACGTTCATGATCTGGTGAAAGCCTATGCCGAACCTTTTGCATGTGCATCAGCGCTGGGCTTGTTGGATATTTCAGAAGAAGTAAGTAAACAGGCTACAGTTTTACTGACAGGGGATGGAGGAGATGATGTGTTTCTTGGCTACCCCGAGCATTTGAACTTTTGGGTTGCAGAAAAACTCGCTCAGAAAACGCCGGGATCGATCGCGAAATTATTGCAGAACACATCACATATGTTTCCAAACATCGGGCCTGCGAAGCGCGCGAGTTCTTTTTTGCGTTACACATTTGGCGGATTAGGGGGCGTCACCCGGATTCGAGATGGCCTTCCGGTTTATGAAAAATACGGTTTGTTGGGGGAACGGCTTAAGGACGCTCGCTTCGGCGATCGAGAAATTCCACTTTCTTCGGGGGAAAATCTCTTATCTGAATTCCTAAAGTATGATCGTCGCACGCGATTTGTAGGTGAATATCTTCCTAAGGTCGATGGAGGCACGATGTTTCATGCGCTTGAGGCACGTTCTCCTTTCTTGGATACACGACTTTGGGATTTTGCGTCGTCGCTGCCGTATTCATTGAGGCTAAAGAATCGAAACCTCAAATCGGTCCTTCGGGAAATCGTCAGACGCCGGATTAGCCCGGAGCTCGCCGATGGCAGGAAACAGGGATTTGGTGTGCCGGTTCAGCGCTGGTTGACCGGAAAATGGAGGAAACAGTTTGTAGACGCGATGAACGATTCGGTGATCGAAAAGACTGGGCTGATCAATGCAAAAAATGCAATTAAACTTCTTGAGCGAAGCGAAAAGGGCAATTGGGCGCCACGTCAATTGTGGTTTATTTTAGTTTTAGAGAGTTGGCTCCGGTTTGAAGATAATGACGCCGCCTGAGAAAATAAAGGTTTTGATAGTTGCGCCCCAACTTCCGCTTGTTGGAGGTCAAGCCGTTCAGGCTAACCGCCTGCTGGAAAAGTTCAAAGTCGAAGCCGATATTCAGGTCGATTTCCAAGCCGTTAATCCCAAGTTCTTTTCCACTCTTCAAAAGATTAAAGTGGTGCGCACTATCCTTACCACGTCGAAATATATTTTTGATCTTCTCAAGAATGTGCCTCGTTACGACATAATTCATATTTTTTCCGCGTCATACTTTTCTTTTATCCTGGCGCCTGCTCCGGCAATATTGATTGCGAAGCTTTTTCGAAAGCGAACCATTCTCAATTATCGAAGCGGTGAAGCCGAAAATCACCTCAAAAACTGGCCAAAGACTGCGATTCCGATAATAAAGAAAGTTGATAAGATTATTGTACCGTCAGCGTATCTCGTTGATGTATTTGGCAAATTTGGATTCGAAGCTGAATCAATATTTAATTCGGTTGATCGCGAGCAATTCGTTTTTCGTAAAAGAGAAAAACTCAGACCCATGTTTTTATCAAACCGGAATTTTGAAGAGCTTTACAATGTCAGTTGTACACTCCGCGCGTTTCAAATAGTGCAATCGCGATTTCCTGAAGCGAAAATCTTAATCGTTGGAGACGGGAGCGAATCTGACAAGTTGCACGCTCTTGCAAAAGATTTGAACCTCGCAAACTACGAGTTTCTTGGCCGTGTTTCGCAGGAAGAGATGATTCAACTCTATGATCAATGCGATGTATATCTTAATTCACCGAGGATCGATAATATGCCAAATTCGATAATTGAGGCATTTGCTTCAGGAATACCCGTCGTATCGACTAACGCCGGCGGAATTCCCTTTATCGTGGAAGACGGAAAGACGGGAATACTCGTAGGGATTGATGATCATAAAGCCCTAGCCGCAGGAGCGATTAGCTTAATTGATGATCCGCAACTTGCTCAACAAATCGTCGAAAACGCCAACTTGGAATGCGAAAAGTATTCATGGGCAGCGGTGAAAAATGATTGGAAGGGCGTCTATCAAATGCTTTCAGATAGCGGTGGAAGCAGTTAAAATTCCCTACAATACTTTTTCTTTGAGAACATAAATAATGAACGACTCGTTTTGATAAGCAATCTTATATTCATTTTTGAGCAACCTCGGGAAATATCTGAAAAACTGAGGATGAAAAGTCTCTGATTCTTTCAGGGAATCTGCAACACCGGGATCGAAAACAATAAATTTCGGACGCTTATCCGAATGAAGTCCAAATTCCCCGTCTGCGATGTGTTTTAACTTTGGATCCAGAGAAAATCTCAGTTCGGCACTGCCCATTATCAAATCTTCAGGTTTGGCAGTTTCATTTAGGTATTCGACTGCCGGATAGTAACCATTCGCATATGTATTCTGTCGGGCACGCAATAAAATTCCGCCAGTTTGAAGAACAAAGAACCCGGTGATCGCAATCAACAAAAGGATTCTCGGAATCGCGAGAGAATCCCACATTTTTTTTACCCAGATTGCGAGAAAAATCGAATAGAAAGGAACAAGATAGATCAGATAAACGGCGAGTTTTTGTCCATCGATCAATGCCATTACTACAAAATATATAAGCATTACAATAAAAATCGCCCGAATTCGACGGTTTTCACGTAATGATCTCGTGGAGGCAATACCAATGACGCCGATAATATAGCCGAGCAAAATAAAACTCTTCAGATAAATTGGACCCGAATAACCCTTTGAGTTCCCAAGGAGTCCGAATGCACGAGGATATCTATAAGTAAATTCTTGTAAAATTCCGGTTAATGGCGAAGACAATCCCGTTAAACGACCGCTCATTTGTGCATTCTTAAAAAATTGGTCGCGAAAGGCGACCGGATCTTGAAAAACCCAAAGCCCAAACAAGGTACCACCAATCATATATGGTATCGAGGCAACGAAAATTAATTTTAGGGTGATGGATTTACGGTCAAGGTAAATTATTAAGAATATCAATCCGACAAACGACAAAATCCCTAGAAAATGGGTCAACCCGGATAAAACTATCAGAAATTGTGATACAAAAATCGCAAGCGGAAGTCGGCTTTCTCTGAGCCACAGATATGTCGCCAAAGCCGTAAAACCCAGTGCTGCACACATTGCATCGCCGCGCCCAACTGAACCAGCCGACACAACAACGTAATTGCACGCGAGGAAAGCGGTGCAGAATGCGGCCGTCGAATTGCTATGGGTAATTTTTAGTACAATCGCGTACCAAGCCAAGATCAAGATCACTATCCAACAGATCGATACGAGCCGCATCGCAATCAGGCTAAAACCCAATACCTTGAAAAAAGCGGCGGCGTTTAGCAAAAAAAGCGGCATGACCCAATATGTGCGTTCATTGATACGCGTAAGGGTCGATTTTTCCATTTCATAAACGTCCGTCCCAAAATTTCCCTTTCTGACAAGATTTATTGCCGGGTTTGCAAATCCGCCTTCGTCACTTTCCGGGCGTGCTGTAAGCGCGGTTATTATCGCTAAATTGATGAATATCACGATCGCAAAGGAAGTCGTGATCACAGTCAAAGGATTTCTGAAGATGGTGGATCTCATATCATTAAAACATTTTAACCGGCTAGGTTCGCAATTATCGCTAAGGTCGGCTGTTAAACATCGTATTTCTTACCATTTAACGAACTATTATTGTAAAATGGGAAACAGGGCCAAAAATGAATGGCTACGTCGCCTACTTAAGTTCCGGGCTTTAAGCAAACATGGACGGGTTTAATAAACAGATATTTCTTCAATCAGTACCTCAACAAACAACAAAATTCCGAGAATATCTCAAACGCTTTCATAACAAATATATATACCAATAATTTGGAACATATTGCAGTAATACTCGACAAAATTTAGACCGAAATGTGTGGAATTAACGGAATTGCATATTCTCCGAGATCGAGCCGTCAGGTCGACCAATCCTTGTTGGCTGCCATGCGAGATGTATTGGTCCATCGGGGTCCGGATGATAAGGGTGCTTTTGTAAGTGAAAATATTGGACTGGGACATCGAAGGCTCAGTATCGTGGATGTCGCGCACGGGCATCAGCCAATGCAAAGCTCCGATAAAACGAAAACGCTCGTTTACAACGGTGAAGTGTATAACCACGCCGAATATCGGGCTGAGATGGAGTCGAAGGGTCATAAATATCGTACCACCTCCGACACCGAAACTATTCTATATCTCTATGAAGAATATGGATTTGAAAGTATCGATAAACTACGCGGGATGTTTGCATTTGCAATTTGGGATGAAACAAAAAAACATCTCATTATAGCCCGCGACCGAGTAGGGATCAAGCCTTTATATTATGTACATGACGAAGAAGGGAATTTGTTTTTCGCTTCCGAGATCAAGGCATTAATTGAAGCCAATGCAGTAAAACCCGAACTCAACTATAGTGTGCTTCCCGATCAGCTTGCAAATCACGGAACCTCATATGATGAAACACTTTACAAAGGTGTGAAGCGTTTAATGCCGGGCCACTTTCTCGTATGGAAGGATGGGGAGATCTCGATTCAAAAGTATTGGAATTTGGAGTATCAGCCAAAGCACATTGAAATTTCAGACGGCGAATTTATTGAGCAATGGCTTGCGGTATTCAAAAAAAGCGTAAATTTGCGCTTGATGGCAGATGTTCCGCTCGGGATGTTTTTGTCGGGTGGAATTGATTCAAGCGCAATCGCAGCCGTAATGTCGCAAATGGTAACGGAACCGATCAAGACTTTTTCCGTTGGCTTCAAGGAACGTGAGGCAAATGAATTTCGATATGCAAGAATGGTTGCCGAAAAATTTGGAACCGAGCATCATGAGATAACGATTACCCCCGAACAGTTCTTTGCAAAGCTTCCAAAGCTGATTTGGCATGAGGATGAACCACTCGGATTTGTCGCTTCGGTGCCACTTTTTTTTCTGTCAGAACTTGCTCAAAAGCACGTTAAGGTTGTTTTGACAGGCGAAGGGAGCGATGAAATGATGGCGGGATACGGTCGCTATTACAAGGCTTTGAAACTGCTCGAATATGGAAGGAAATATGAGAGTTTAACACCCTCATTTCTGCGAAAAGCAGTAAGATCCGGAGTTTTAAAATTGCCGAATAGGGTCAATCGGAAATTGAATCGAACTTTTTTGACCATGGATTCCGACGTAGAAAATTTGTATTTTGATAACTTTGCAATATTTAACAAAGCCAGCCAAGAAAAGCTTTTATCCCCGGAAACGAAGGCCCGGATAGCCGATTTGAACCCCTACAAATATCTCAATTATTGGTTTGAAAAAGACAATGCCGCCGAACTTCTCGACAAGCTTTTATATGTTGACACAAAGACATACCTGCACGAGCTTCTAATGAAACAAGATCAAATGTCCATGGCCGCTTCGATAGAATCCCGCGTTCCGTTTCTCGATCACGAGCTGGTCGAATTTACTGCACGAATGCCATTGAGGATGAAGCTCCGGGGGAAAGATACAAAATGGATTTTGCGCGAATCGATGAAAGGAATCTTGCCGCCTGAGATTTTATCGCGCGAGAAAATGGGATTTCCGGTGCCCATCGGGTCTTGGTTTAGAGGCGCATTTCGTCATCTGATAGAGGAGTTTGTTTTGAGCGAGCGCGCGCTTTCGCGCGGTTTATTTAATGCGGATTTTGTTCGTGAAATTGCGAACCGTCACTTTTCCGGCGAAAACCAAGACCTGAGACTGTTATTCTTAATGAACTTCGAGATATGGCAACGCTCGATCATCGAAGGCGAAATCGTTGAGATTACTTAAATGCCAAGAAGTTTTCTGTGCATAACAAAGACATAAACAATTCCATCCCTCAAAACGGTACTGCAGTTATGCGCGGTAGAAATATTTTATGTTTTAGTCATGACTGGACCGGCGATCCGCTCTCGAAAACCCACTTGATGCGTGTGCTTTCCAGAGATAATCGAATTCTTTGGATCAACGCGATCGCCAATCGTATGCCGACCGCTTCATCAAAAGATATCAAGCGAATTTTTTCAAAACTAAAGAAATTTACCGAGAAGGTAGAAGAAGTAGAGCCCAACATATTCGTCCTAAATCCCTTGGCAGTACCAACTTATGGAAACGCGCTGATACGAAGTTTTAACCAGAAGTTGCTTCTATCGCAGGTAAAGAAAACAATGCGTCAGTTAGACTTTTCGGAGCCCATGAATATGGTATTCAATCCGGCGGCGGGATTGCTTGCCGGAAGTTTGGGTGAACGCGAACTTATTTACTATTGCGTCGACGATTATACAGAGTTTACAGGTGTTGCCGCCGGGTTAAAAGAGATTGAGGAAATCCTATTTGAGAAAGCCGATTTAGTGATCGTCTCCGCGCAGAAACTTTTCGATGACAAGAAAAAATTTAATACGAATACGCACTTGATAAGTCATGGTACGGATTGGGATCATTTCCGGAAAAGTCTCTATGAATCAACTGAAATTCCTGCGGAGATCAGCGCTCTGCCAAAACCCATAATTGGATTCCACGGCCTTCTCGCAGATTGGGTAGATTTCGAGTTGATAAAGAAAACTGCCGAGCGATTCAAAGATGGATCGATTGTTTTAATAGGTAAAATCGCAGTTGATGCAGAAAGAAAGGTCAGAATTCTTAAGGGTGTCAAGAATGTTCATTTCTTGGGACGAAAACCCTACGCCGATCTTCCAAGATTCTGTAAAGGCTTTGACGTCGCACTTAACCCTTTTGTCATCAATAATTTAACACTTGCCGCGAATCCATTGAAAGTGCGCGAGTATCTTGCCGCAGGTCTAGCCGTTGTTTCAACAGATATTCCCGAAGTGCGTTTGCTGCAATATTGCGCGGTTGCTGAAAGTCACGAGGAATTCATAAAGGAAATAGAATTGGCACTCAAAGATCCCCCAAAACGAAAGTCGGTCAGCGATTCGATCAAAGAGGAGAGTTGGGAAGCGAAGATCGAAGAATTGCGGGAAATCGTCGCGCATATTCCTGGAAAAGACGAATCTGGAAACTAGTGATGAGCTGGAAGTTGAAAATATTCATTCTCATATTGGTGTTTGTAATTACCTGGATTGTGGTTGCACCTCTTCTCGCAAACAGACTAATCGTCGAAGAGCCGTTGGGAAAAGCCGATGCAATTATGGTTTTGAGCGGTTCTTCCGTATTCGTTGAACGAACTAACAGGGCGGCGGAGGCATACAAGCGGGGGGTTTCGAGGTTGGTTCTACTTACTGATGACGGCGGTCATGCGGGTTGGTCAAAAGTTGAACAGAGAAATCCGAAGTTTGTTGAGCTGGCTGAACAAGAGTTGATAAGACAAGGTGTTGCGCCCAAAGATATTCGGGTTCTCGATGCGGAGATAACGGGTACGATTTATGAGGCAAAAGCTATCGCGGATGAAATAAAGGCGAGACACTGGAAATCAATACTGCTTGTAACATCTGCATATCATACCAAAAGAACCGTTAAAACATTCGAGCGCGAGATAGCAGATAAGAGCGTGAAGATCGGTGTTGTTTCATATCCGCCGGGATGGCAAACTCCGTCGCCAATGACCTGGTGGTTTTCACCTCAAGGTTGGACAATGGTCGGCGGGGAATATCTAAAGAGTCTGTATTATTGGGTATATTATTAAACAGAAATTAAATTATGAGACGTCTGGAAAGCCCAAATTGGAGAAAGAAGAATAATCGAAAACGTGCGATTTTTATCGGAGTTTTTGGTGGGATCATAGCTGCAATTTTTGGTGCGGCGTTGGTTTGGATTCTTCGCGAAGTTGTTCCTGCGGATAATCATGTATTGGCAAACGGAAATGAGATAATTGTTAAAGTCGGTGGGGACTTTCAGGCTGCCCTTAATCAGGCAAAATCCGGGGACACAATTCTACTCCCACCCGGAGGGAAATTTGTCGGGAATTTTCTGTTGCCAAAAAAGCAGGGCAATCAGTTTATAACGATTCGTACATCTGCGCCCGATTCAAACCTTCCAGCGGTTGACAAAAGAATTTCTCCCGAACAATATTCCAAATTTCTTCCAAAACTGAGTTCAGATACTAGCGATCCGGTGATCTCAACCGTCGACGGTTCGCATCATTATCGTTTTGTCGGGATCGAATTCGGCGGCACACTGGGCGGTGTAAATAATATTATCCGAATAGGATCGACAGAGGAAAGAAAGCTTGAGGACATTCCTCATCATATCGAATTTGATCGAGTTTATATTCACGCCACCTCACCCGAGGGACAACGCCGCGGAATTGCGGCGAATGGGAAAAATATTGTTATCAAGAATAGCCATATTTCGGGAATCCGTCGAAAAGGCGACGAAAGTCAGGCGATTGCGGTTTGGTCAGGAGATGGACCGATCGAAATTGTAAATAACTATCTGGAGGCGGCTGCTGAGAATATATTGCTTGGCGGGGCCGGTTCGTTTTTGAAGTTATTACCATCGGACTGCGTCATCAGAGACAACCATTTGAACAAGCCGCCTGAATGGAAAGGTAGCGATTGGGTTGTAAAGAATCTCTTAGAAATCAAATTTGGGCGGCGGGTTAAAATTTATCGGAATTTAATGACCAACAATTGGGCGATGGGGCAAGCTGGAACCGCGGTTTTATTCAATACGCGGGCCGATAATGGCGAGACAGACACGATTGAAGACATTGAGTTTACGGATAACATTGTTCGCTCCAGTGGAAACGCGATAAGCGTTTATGGTCCAGAAGGGCAGGGCGGACACCGTCTCGTAATAAGAAACAATCAGTTTCTTGATATTGATGGGGCGAAATGGGGTGGAGGCGGCCATTTCATGATTTCAACCGCCTGGGACACTTTGACTATCGAAAATAACACGATTATTCAGTCGGGAAATATAACGAACAGTTATGGCGCTCCAATCCAAAACTTTATTTTTCGAAATAATGTCGTTTTTCAAAATGAGTATGGGTTTAAGGGGGACGGGTTGGCGTCAGGAAAGAATAGCATCGATACCCACTTTCCACGCGCGAAAATCGAAAAGAATGTGATTGTCGGAGGCAGCGCATCAGTTTACGGCCGGGATAATTTTTATCCGGCTTCGATCAGACAGATTGGATTTCGGGATTTCAAATCCTACGAACTAAACATCGAGAGCCCTTTTAGAACTCGTGGTGTAAACGGTATGCAGATTGGAGCGAGTCTAAATCCGGCGAATGTTGGCGGAAGATAACGGACTTAACGAATCTAGTCGAATCACAAAACTATCTTCCGATATTTTCTACCAATGATTTAAATCTTTCATCGTCGCGAATTGAATCTAAGGTTTTATCTTTTTCAAACCACGGCTTGTTTTCGTAACCCAGCTTCACGGCCCGTTCTAACCAGATCAAAGCCTCTTCTTTCTCCCCTAATAACGCATAGGCGGAACCGAGCCAATATGCCATATCGTGGTCTGCTTTCGAAAGACTGAGTGCATCAGGGGTGAGTTGGGAACGTGCTTCTTCTTCTTTTCCCTGTTTTGCAAGATAAATCGCCAACATCGGGCGAATCCCATCCATTTTAGGGTTTTTTTCCAAAACGTCTGTGATTATTTCGACAGCTTCCTCAACGTCGCCTTTGTGAAAAAGTGCATTGGAACGAAATACCTTGATAAGGGGATGATTTGGCTCGGCTTTCGCACCCTTATCAAGTTCCTTCAGCGCTTTATCGTATTCCCCGAGATAAGTAAAAATTCTGGCGCGGTTGTAGCTTGAAACGGCTTGAGCTGCAGGATCGAGTCGCGCAAGTTTTTGAAAACTCTTTAACGATTCTTCATATTCTCCGTCTAATCGGTGCACAACTCCTTTAACAAAATAAATCGGCGCTTCATTAGGAAATTCCTCTTGCAGTTTTTTCACTTCTGCGCGCGCCGTAGCTTTTTCGTCTCGTGCAAGATAGATCATCACCATTAGAACTCGCGCTTCGGAGACGTTTGGATCGTATTTAAACGCTTTCTCGAACGCCTTTTCCGCGAGATCATAATCGCCTGCGGCACCCATTCCCTTAAAGATCCTATTCGCATAGCACGCGCCTAAACCGCTGTACGCCAAAGCAAATTCCGGGTCGAGAATGATCGCGCGTTTGAAATTTTCAATTGCCGCTTCGCTGTCTGCAGCGGCAACTGTCCTGAAAATAAATCTACCGAAGTTATCACGCCCGCGAAGGTACTGTTCGTATGCGCTGGCGTCTTTCGTCGGTCGGCGACCCAACACTCCCTGCTCCTCGTCGGAAAGTTCGAGTCGTAATCCCTCTAAAATATGTTGTCCGATGATGTCCTGGAGCGCGAGAATGTCTTCTCCCTCCGCATCGATTCGGTCGCTCCACAAAATCTCGCCCGAAACGACATCGAGGAGTTGTGCAGTGACACGCATTCTTTCGCCGGCCAATATAAAACCCGCCGTAAGAACCGCGTGCACCCTCAATTCGCGACCTACTTCGCGCGGGTCAAAGTCGGTTCCCTGATATTTTGCTATCACGGAGCTTGGTCTGACGATCAGAGAGCGTAATTGTGCGAGCTCGGTAATAACTGCGTCAGCTAGTGCAAATTCATAAAAATTTGTCGCAGGGTCTTTGCTCAGGTTCGTAAATGGAAGAATTGCTATCGTCCGCTTTTCTTTTCCCGTTGCGGTCAGCGTAATATCCGGTGCGTAGGTCGGTGTCACCGAAACGGAAGAATCGGGAGGAGCAGATGTCGATCCAGTTTTTCCGGTTATCCAGTTCCAAGCCCTTTTTACAGGACTATTATTTTCCAGGTACTGTGGCTGAAAGCTTTCGTTTATTCCAGGCACGCCGCCCGTTATTTCCTGCAAGACCCCTCTTAAGTCTTTTCCCATTTCAGCAATGTCCTGATACCGATCTTTAGGATCCTTTGCCAATGCACGGTCGACGATCTGCTGAAGCTTTGGCGGCAGAATTTCCGATCGCATTTCAGCCAAAGGCGTCGGGGTACCATACAAGACCTGGTGCCTTACATCTACAACGCTCTTCCCTTGAAATGCCCAAATCCCGGTAAGCATTTCGTACAAAAGAACGCCTGTTGAAAAAATATCTGCGCGATGATCTGTTTTTTCTCCCTTCGCTTGCTCCGGTGCCGCGTATGTCGCGGTCCCGTATGGAATTCCCAATTCTGTCAGGTCGATCTTTTCGCCGCTGGTCCCTGCTATAGGCTCATCCATCAACAATTTTGCCAACCCAAAATCTAGTATCTTTACCTGTCCTTCATCGCTGACCATCACATTTCCAGCTTTAATATCTCGATGAATTATATTTTTTGAATGGGCGTAAGCGAGTGCGTCGCAAACCTGAATCTCTATCTTCAATGCTGTCGTGAGGTCGAGCGGACGTCCGTCTACAAGTTCGCGAACATTTTTGCCGCCGATATGCTGCATCGCTATATAAAACGTGCCGTCATCTTCGTGAAAATCGTAGATCGTACAAATATTCGGGTGATCGAGCTGCGAACAAAGTTTTGCTTCGCGCTCAAACCTTTTGAAATTTGCGGTTTTAGCCGTTAGCTCAGGTGGAAGAACTTTGATCACAACAGTTCGGTCCAGTTTTGTATCGAGGGCTTTATAAACTGTACCTTGTCCGCCGGCACCGAGTTTTTTAAGGATTTCGTATTGGTGAATCTTTTCGCCAATCATAAGAGATCGCTCAGATAACAAGTATTAGAATTTGGCTGGTAAACATTGATTTTGCGCTCGAAAATTGAAACAAGTTAGTGCAAAAAGGATCGACAAACTGTCAATCAGATTTTGATCGTTCAGCCGCGCGGGGGATCGCCCCAGCCGGATTGTATATATTCACCGTTTTCAACGATAACCGGAACCGTCAAGTCACCGCTTGAATACTCGAGCATTTTTTCTTGATGATCCTTATCGTTTTGCGCATCATATTCGGTAAACTCAATATTATTCTCTTTGTAATAGGCACGCGCCTTATCACAATATGGACAATTTGGTTTCGTGTAAACTTCTAAGGGCATAGTCAAGTTCTCCTCGTGTGTGAGATAGTTTAACAATTGAAACAAATTAATAAAAGCTTAGCGAAGAATTCATGGAAAATAGAGATCTTTTTGAACCATTTGAACGACTTATCGAAATCAAAATAGATGGCAAAACCGTAAAAGTTCCTGAAAATAATACGCTTTTAAGATGCTTTCAGTACTTATCACTTGAATCAATTTCCTATGGCGATTTTTGTTGGAACGGAGATTGTCTGAATTGCCAAATATGGATAAAGATCGGAGACAAGGAAAAAGCATTCATGTCTTGCCGTGCAAAGGTCGAAGAGGGGATGGAAATTGTTCGACTTAGCCCGGAAATCGTCATCAACCCGTCGCAGAATTGACCTGGCTATTCTCGCTCATCAATTTAATAAAACGATCAAAATGATAAGCAGCGTCATGTGGTCCCGGTGCGGCCTCAGGATGATATTGAACGCTGAATATCGGAAGTGTTTTATGTCTGATTCCCGCCACGGTATCATCGTTTAGATTCACATGCGTAACCTCAATGTCATTTGGAAGCGAATCTCCGTCTACTGCAAATCCGTGATTGTGAGAAGTGATTTCAACCCGTCCGCTCAAAAGATCCTTAATTGGTTGATTTCCACCGCGATGTCCGAATTTCATCTTATAAGTTTTTCCACCAAACGTTTGTCCAAGTATCTGGTGGCCTAAACAGATTCCAAACATTGGCAACCGTGCATCTATCAAATTTTTTATTTCTCGGATGACCGCTCCCATCGAAGCCGGATCTCCGGGGCCATTTGAAAGAAAAATTCCATCCGGTTCGAGGCCAATCACATCTTTCGCCTCAGTCGAGGAAGGAACAACGGTAATTCGACAACCCGCTTGCGCAAAACTCCGGAGAGAATTAGTTTTTACGCCAAAATCATAGCAAACGACATGGAATTTCTCCGTTCCCTCAGATTTAATCACGTACGGTTTCGGCGTTGTAACCTGGCTGGCAAGCTCACGATTGTTCATCTCCGGAGATTCAAGAACCCTTGCAAGGAGGGCGTTTTCGTCTAAATCAACACTCGAAATCGCCGCCCGCATGGCTCCTTTATCGCGAATATGTTTTACCAATGCTCTCGTGTCTATTTGTTCGATGCCAGCAATTCCGTGCCGTTTTAAATAGGCATCGAGGGTTTCGCTTGATCGCCAGTTCGAACTTACTTTGCTAGCTTCGCGAACAACAAAACCTTCTACCCATGGACGCCGGGATTCTACGTCATCTTCATTCACACCGTAGTTTCCGACGAGCGGATATGTCATGCAAACGATTTGTCCGGCATAGCTCGGATCAGTAAGAATCTCCTGATAGCCGGTCATTGATGTATTGAAAACCATCTCGCCAAAGGTTTCACCTTCCGCACCGAATGAAACCCCGCGAAAGGATCGTCCGTCTTCCAGGACCAAAATTGCCTTTTTAGATAAACTCATGGAAAAAGAATACGCTCAAAACAAACGAATGGTTGATCGGTCTAGCTTAGGTTTCTTTGCTAAAACAATCAACCATTATGCATGTTTTAAATCTTCGATCTAGCCTTCGTCGTCTGTCCCAGTAACACCAGCCGGCTCATCTTCGCCTTGAGGAACGTCGGGATATGTTTCCGTCTCGTCGAGCTTTGTTTCGCCCTCTTTTATAAATCCGAATTTCGAAGGTCGCCAATATCTGAAAAAGGCTTTTCCGTAAATGTATTTTTCGGGCACCAAACCCCATTCGCGAGAATCCGAAGAATTGCCGCGATTGTCACCCATAACAAAAAAGTAATGTTTCTTTACCCTGATCGGGCGTCCCAAATCGGACATCTTTGCGAGTTCGGCTTTCTGGATATATGGCTCCGCTAATTCCCGGTCATCGATGAAAACCTTTCCATCCCTAATGTCTACAGTTTCATCGGGTAATCCAATTACTCTTTTAACAAAACTCTTATTCGGATCTTGAGGATACCAAAAGACAACAATGTCGCCCCGGTTGATATGTCCCCAACCGACGCTTCGAAAATTGTAATAGACCAATTTATTTACAATCAGCCGCTCGCCATTTTGTAGCTGTGGGACCATCGAGGTACCTTCAACCACTACGGGCTGCGCAATAAAAACGCCAAACAAAACAAAAACTGACACGATCAAGATTACGTCGCGTACAAGCCGTAAACTTTCCGTCCACAATCCCTGCTTTGCCGCTTGCCTAAGCTTGTGAACTTCTATATTTCGATCATCCTTTACAGATATATCGCCGAAGTCATACTGATTGTCTTGTTTTAAACTAAACATAGATCGGAGGTTCGATGAGTGTCAGCGGGTCGGGCGTTGGAAATTTCCTCACCTCAATAGAAATTAACCGCTAAAAGGGTGCTTTGTCAACGAGATCGAAGTCGAAGCGAACCAATTTTCTCACATATTTCGTCGTTGGATAGAATTTTCCCCCCAATCGACTATAATTCAGTGTCACTTAGAAAAAATAATTTGGGAGCGTACGATTGAACGAACACATTCGCCAACTCTTTCCGGTACTTGAGAAAACCACTTATTTAAATTGTGCGGCGGTGGGGCCTGTTCCGACGGTCGCGATAGATGCCGTTGTTTCGCAGCTTCGCGACGTTTCGCTGCATGGTTCGACCAACTATCCGGAATGGGTTGAAACAAAAAACCGTGCTCGCGGGCTGATCGCGCAAATGCTCGGCGTAACTGATGATCAAATTGCATTTATGCGAAATACTTCCGATGGTTTCGCGACCATCGCAAACGGTTTGGAATGGACTGAAGGCGACAATATCGTAACTTTCGAGCACGAATTTCCGGCAAATTTCTACGCATGGCGTAGGATCCGCGACAAATACGGTGTTGAACTTCGGCTTTGTCCGGAGCGGGACGGGCGCATTGATATCGACGAATTCATTGGTCTTATCAATGAAAATACACGGGTTGTTGCAATCAGTGCAGTGCAGTTTTCAACCGGATTTCGCGCCGATCTTTCGCGAATTGGAAAGACAGCTCGGCAGGTCGACGCGCTTTTTTGTGTAGACATAATTCAGGGGTTTGGAACAATAACTTTAGATTTGCCCGCACTCTTTGTCGATATCGCCAGTGGTGCGAGTCACAAGTGGCTTTTATCACCGGAGGGATGCGGAATACTTTATTTAAGTGAACGTGCGCGTGCATTGGTCGAACCAACCCTCGTTGGGTGGATTAGTGTTGACGATCCTTGGGATTTTTCGGATTACGAGCAGAACTACAAGCCAAACGCGTTGGCTTGGGAATCGGGAACAGGAGCGTCTTCGCTTTTTTACGGTCTCGAACAAAGTCTGAAAATTATCAACGACGTCGGCGTTGAAAACATCGAGAATTATCTGGAAGAGTTGACAAATTTTTTGTGCGAGGTAATACCCACGGAACGCTATCGCATCGTAAGTTCTAGATTGGCGGGGGAAAAATCACAGATCGTTTGTATTAAGAGCAATGATGGCTTAAGACCGCAAGAGATATTTAAATATTTGGAGGCGAGAAGTATTGTTGTTTCCGCTCGTGGGGACAAGCTGAGAATATCGCCTCACTTTTTCAATAATCGCGAAGACCTAGAGAGTTTAGTGGAAAACCTGCCGTAGGTGATCAGTCTTCAAGAAAACTTCCGGGAGCGATATCCGGCGTTAAGTTGTCCAAGTTCAATCGAGTTAAACCGCCCCCGTCCGAAAAAGCGTCGAACCCTGTCCTTTGCCGCTGTCGAAATTGGTAAAATAGTAGGCCGCTGATTAAGCCAAGCGTGATCGCGATTAGAAGACCGAGGATTATCCACAAAACTGTTGCAACAAAAATGTCTCTGGTTTCCTGTATGAAGCCGCGCTCTGCCCGTTGTTGCGCAAAGGGATCGTAGCTCAACCAGCGAACCACTTTTTCATATTTGATCTTATCGAAAAGCGTGTTTGCGGCAGCCTCATTCTTTCCGTCGAAGAGGAAAACGCTATAGTTGCCAATTCGCTTGTAAAAAACAGGCGGTGTTTGAGGTGAATCAGCAAGCAGTTGCTTGATATTTTTGTCCGTATCGACGGAAGCCTGCGGAGTTCCGTATTCAACAATCAAAAGGGTGCCTTCAGGATAGTTAGCGGTTACAGCTTCGGTGTCGGCGATAAAATCAACGGCAGAAAAAACCGGTTTCTCACCAAGCGCATTAAGCAATTCTATCTCATTTCTAATAAATATCGCTTCGTTTCGTTTTGTTTCCCAATCTGGAAGATGTTTGATGATTACCGGAATTCCTTCATCTTCCGAGAGCTCTAAGCCTTCCGCGACCTTCCCCTCCAATTGCGAATAAACGCTACCTGAGAAAATCAAAATCAGAAAGCAGAGAAGTTGAAATCTGAAGGATATGGGTTTGATCATCAATAGAATTCCGTTGGGTTCTTACTTAATTCCAGATATTAACACGGTGAAAATAAAAACTAAATTGAAAATTGTTAAACTAATCGCCCGAAATGCCGTAGAATCTAACTAGCGAACGAAAATCGACCATCAGGTGTATTAAATGCGTCAAATAATACACGCTTTGGTTTAAATCTATTTTTGGATGTCAGGCGAATCTAAATGTATGCCAGAGAAAAACGGAATAAAAGCAGGGTATTTCCGAATGTTAAAGGTACTTTTAGCTGCCTAGCGGTTTGGCACGGGAATTGTATCAATACCTGTGGAAAGGGGGAATAGACGAAATGACAACTGAAACTTTAGATTATCCGACTTTACAAGGTGCCGAGACTACGGTGGCAACGGGAAAAAGTGCTAGCACAAAATCTGTTGACGTAACTAAATTAAGCGACTATGAATTAACTCAAGCTTCTTCAAAAGGCGATATGATCGCGTTCGAGGAAGTCTACAATCGTCACCATAGAAGGGTTTATGCAATCTGTCTTAGAATGCTCAAGAATACGAACGAAGCGGAGGATCTGACGCAGGATGTGTTTATTCAGCTTCACCGTAAGATTGGAAGTTTTCGCGGCGATTCCGCGTTTACGACCTGGCTTCATCGTCTAACGGTCAATCAAGTATTAATGCATTTCAGGAAACGTACGGTTAAGTTTGAGAAAACGACCGAGGAAGGTGATACACCGGTTCAGATCGTACTTGGTTCGGAAAAGCCTGGAAAGATGCCCGTTGTTGATAAGATTGCAATACAAAACGCAATCGCACAGCTTCCAAATGGTTATAGAAATGTCTTTATATTGCACGATGTCGAAGGCTTTGAGCACGAAGAAGTCGCGAGAATACTTGGCTGCTCCGTAGGAACCAGTAAATCTCAGTTGCATAAAGCCCGATTGAAATTGCGCAAGCTGCTTAAGCGAAAGGCTCCGCCAAGACTGGCAAATGTTTACTAATAGAGTTGGGCAGAAATTAAATCAAGACGTAAAAAGCTTCTCGTAATCTTGAGAAGCTTTTTTCATTTCAAGTTATTAAGTTTTTATTGCTTTTCCAGTTCCATTTCATTTTTACCGCTCTTGCAATTTTTGCATCAACTTCGGATTTCTCTATCTGGAGATTCTCTAGTTTGTTTTCAAAAACCGAAATTGATTCCTTAAAGTTCTTGCTTCTGTTTAGTTTGGGTGCGAGGTCCCGCGTCAAATGCGGCAAGATACTAATATCGGCGATTGGCTGAGTGGGAATCGTTTCTGGATCACACCGGAGGATTTTCTCGCACGCCGCCGGTAATAGTTTCACCCCCCAATGACGGTCGTCCGCAAATACGTGTGTGTGAAAAGTTTTCAGACTTAAACCCTTAAGCAGCAGTAAATTTAGACCAAGTCTTGTGTTTCGTCGATAAAGGAGGGAAATACAACCGTCCGGAAATACTTCGTGCGGGATCGGCGCATGATCCATGCCATCGATCGTGAATTCGAAATAACAGAAAACGAGATGAGATAAATTTTCAGGCGGAAAAAATTCGCTGTATCGAAGTCGTACATTCTTAGGCCGGATCTCCATCGTTTAACCCTGATGCGTTTCTACAATATTAATATTCCGACGTGCAAGTTCATCGACAAATCGTTTCGGATCAATTGCTTTTTCCTGGGGTGTGGCACCGCGCACCGAAACCTCTCCTCGTGCCATCATCTGCGCAATTATTGAGGCTGGAAATGCTGTAGTTCGCATCATAGCGCTAAGCCCGGTCGGTTCGTCATACTTGTCCACGATGTCATAACGCAGAGTTTTCTTTTCTCCTTGTGTCGTTCCAACAAAATCAAGACGTACTAAAACATAATCGGGCTCATCGGCGGGAAGGTGTTTAGTTAAAAGCTCGCCAAAAATCCGCCTGGGTGAAACGCTCATTCCGTCGCTCTCAACGGGTTCGCTAGAACACAGTCCTAGATCGATCATCGCCTTAAACTTTTCACAATGCCCGGCATACCGAATTGTTTTGTAATCGAGTTCTTTAACTGAGCCGAGAAAAGTATCGGGTAGTGTGGATGTTCCACCGGAAGTCTGGAAAGCCTCAAGTTGCGGAAAACGATCAAACGTAAGCGATTCGCATTCGGTCATCGATTCGATTTCTACAATTTTTCCGTGGCGTATGACTCTTGCTGATTCAACATATTCATTGATCAACCCTTCGACGGAGAAAACTAGCTGATAATCAAGAGGCGGTTTTGGATTCTGCGGCAATCCGCCGACGCGAATATGAATCTCGGTTAATGAGTCAAAACGGTTTGCCCCATGCATTGCTAAAATCGAGACCATTCCCGGTGCCAAACCGCAATCGGGAATTATGCTGATTTCAGCATTTCTTGCTTTCTCGTCAAGAGCGAGCTGATCATCGACTACGTAGTTGTTGCCACCAAGGTCGCAAAAATTCGTTTCAGTTTCGATCGCTATCTTTGAAAGTTCCAGGTTGTACCAATAGTTTACGCAGGAGATTGTGGAATCATGTTTTTCCATTAACGACGCGGTGTTTTCATATTTCGAAACATCGAGTCTAACTGCTGTGAGCTTTTGTGAGCCGATTTCAGATACCAGTCTCTTTGCCTTCTCGCCATCGGAATCGGCAACCGTAATGTTCGTTACTTGAGGCGAGTTGTGGACAAGATCGTACGCTGCTCCGTATCCCATTCGACCTGCGCCGAGTACCAATAACTTCATAGGGCAATTTCCCGGGGTCGTTGACAAGGCTGACAAAGGCCTCAATCATAGTGCCTACCAGTCGTCGGTTTCCTCCGGTTCCTGATTTGAAATAACCTCCGCGGCATAATCCCAAACCTTTTCCTTCCATTCTCTTATGGATTTGGTCAGCATAAGAGCAACTTGTGGATGCGCCGCGTTTCGCTCTAGTCGCAACACTTCGGCCGTCACAGAAACTTCTTCTGCTTTTTCGGTTACTGTCAGATTTACGGTGCTGCCTACTTGAGGCAAAGAACGAGGTAAATAAACCAACGCGCCTTTGGGGCTTACGTTCTCCGTTAAACCCTCTTCAATCATTTGGTTTCCGTTTTCGTCTTTCCACTGAAGACGTATCGGAAAGGAAATATTACGCCTTTCTCCAACCCTGCGTTCGCGCATAAATTTTTTTTGTTCTCCTGATCTAAAACTCACTGTATGATCCTAACCGGCACCGTAAAGCCCACGAGATTGACTATTATTAGCAGTCGATTTCGTAAAAAGTATATTGCCGAGTTATTACAATTTATGCAAATTGGGGTTGCGGAAAAGCTGGACAAACGTTTTTTCGTATGCTAGCCTCAATGTTTATTTGGCGAAACCTTCGTCTAAATGAATATCTGGTTTCACGACCAAACTTCAGTTAAAAGTATAGCTGTTGATAACAAATATAGAAACATAAAGTGTTGTAAGACACTTTTTTTATTATAAATATATATAGATAGGGTAGTTAGGAGAATTTAATGAGAAACATAGCTAGAGGTAGCGTAATTTTACTTGTGATTGGATTACTAGTAGGTGTCGCCTATTTCCAAACAAAAGTAGAAGCCGTGACCCGCATAGCGAGTGAATCGCAGGAAAATTTAATAAGCAATAACACTGAAAATAATAATATTGAAAAATACGAAGTTAATGTAGAAGTTGAAGCGGAAGCCGTAGCGGCAGTTAGTTCGGAATCATCGGCGAGAACCTTCCGCGCAACGGCATACTGCCTTCGGGGAAAAACAGCATCGGGTAGAATGGTTCGACGAGGGCTGGTAGCTGCAGACCCGCGAGTGCTGCGACTCGGATCTAGGATTAAGATGTCCGCCGGGAAATATTCGGGAAATTATGTCGTTGCCGATACAGGTGGAAAAATCAGAGGACGTGTTTTAGATATATGGGTTCCCAGTTGTGCCGAAGCGAGACGATGGGGACGTAGAAGTGTTCAGGTAAAAGTTCTTTCCAAAGGAAAGAAGAGGGGTAAGAAAAAGAGACGACGAACCGAATAAAATTATTTTATAACAATTAAATTGATAAACCGCTTTGAATCTTGAAGCGGTTTATCTTTTGCCCGAAACGACTATTGCGATTTCTCAAGCCCGACATATAAGTGATGACCCTTCCAATTTGCGCGATTGCGGTCCGATGGTTTAAAAATAGAACACTATGAATGTTGAACAATTTCGGTTTCCTGAAGGTGAAAAATTGAATCTGCAAGATTATCAAACGGCGTTCACCGGTGATTATACAAGCAAAGGCGACGCCGAGAAAGATTTAAAAAAGAACGTCAAGCGGCTAAGCAAACTTCAGCGAAAATTGTATGCGGATGACACGCGTTCGCTTTTGATAATTTTTCAGGCTATGGATGCCGCGGGGAAGGACGGTACGATTCGCCACGTTATGAGTGGACTCAATCCCCAAGGGTGTCAGGTTTATTCATTCAAGCAGCCGTCGACGGAAGAGCTCGACCACGATTACCTTTGGCGGTGTGCAAAAGCAATGCCGGAGCGTGGAAGGATAGGCATTTTTAATCGCTCTTATTATGAGGATGTACTGGTTGTCCGGGTCCATCCCGGGATCTTACAATCCAGTCAGCTTCCGAATAAAATTAAGAATGATCCGGATATTTGGCGAAAGCGTTTTACACAAATCTCGAATTTCGAAAAGCACCTTACTCAAAATGGCACTCAAATTCTTAAGTTTTTTCTCAACGTTTCCAAGAAAGAGCAAAAGAAAAGATTTCTTGCAAGAATCGAAACACCGGAAAAAAACTGGAAGTTTTCTTCGAGCGACGTGAAAGAGCGAGGCTTTTGGGAGGACTACCAAATCGCTTATAGGGACGCGATCCAAGCCACGAGCACCGAAACAGCTCCATGGTTTGTCATACCGGCAGATAACAAATGGTTTATGAGATTAGCGGTTTCGGAAGTTATAGCGAAAAAACTAGACTCAATGAATTTGGCATTTCCGGAAGTTACCGAAGAACACTTGGAAAGTCTCCGACAAGCGAAAATACTGCTCGAAAGCGAAGTCTAGACCTCGCTTAGCGTAACGATGTCGGCACGATTTCTTGCTTCGTCGAGAAAAGTTTCAATATCGCTTTCGACTTTGCGCTCGGTCAATATCTCAATAATTCTATCGCGCACCTGTTCAAGGGGAGGGAGCAAAAGTCCCGGATTTTGCCTTCTGAACTCGGGCGTAAATTCATCGCGATAATATCGAATTTCGTCTTCTGGAGTAATTACTACAAACGAGCGGAATCTAAAATCGACGTATTTTTCTATCGATACACGATCCCCGATCATTCTTTGGAAATTGTCATCATCGATCGAATCAAACCCCACAGTTCGCAATCTATTAACAAATTCACCCGTAGTCGGAAAAAGATTAACTATGCGTTTTATTTCATTGTTGACTTCTTCTACGCTCGGATCTTCCCTCGGAAGACGCCTGGCCTCCAGCGCAATGAGTCTTTGCCTGATCAACACTTGAAGCGCCCGATCTAAATCCTGCGATGTCGGAGGATCGATCTTAACATCGGGAACCAAGGCAAGCTGCCATACAAGATCGGAATATGTGATCAATTCGGGTCGGCCGCCATCGCTTACCGTAGCGACGATTTTATCCACGGTCTGCTGGGCAATTACGTGACCGGAAAAAACAAACAAAATCATCGTGAATAAATTTATGTAAGTATTGAATTTTCCTTGTTTTAGAGAGTTTCGCTTCATAGAGAATTTTACGATTCTTTATCAGATTTTATTTTGTGTCAACTTTCCGTGGTTTGTGCGTTAAAACCGTTGACAAATTGTTAAAACTTGTTTAATTTAGAACTAGGGATTTTACGTTTCCAAACTGTACTTGCCTCCTGATTCAAACCAATCAGATGAACCAATCTTCCTAAAGTTTGTCGAATAAGTATTTTAGCAATAATGACACCCCGAGACCCAAATATAGATTATCAAAATGCGCCGGAAATGAACGGATTGCAATCGGATTCAACTTCGCCGCTAAGATTTGTTTCGGATCTCGGACGAAGTTTGGTACTAACGGTTCATCCAGTGAAGGTTGCCAGCAGGATCGCGTCAAAAGTGCGGGACGGAGTTGGAGCCTATTATTGTGCAGTCGCAGTGGAGCTCGATCATATAGGAATGGTGAGCCGCGCGTTTGACGAATCCGGAGATAAAACGTCTGAACTATTTCACAAAGGAAGATTCAAGGATTGGCTTTCAATTCTTCCGTCGCAAGTACCATTTTCTCCTCACTTCAGGGATGAATATTTCTTCAAAGGGGGTGAACACGAATTCGAATTCGTGTCGCCAATTCATATTGAAGGTGAGGTAAAGGGAGCGATTATAGTTGGTTTTCGGGCTCAAGATGATTGTTCGCCAGCGGATCGCCAGTTGATCGAGGCTGTGACGCAAATAGCAGCGATGAGCCTAAATTTATCAGCTCACTACGAGGCTGCGCTCAGTTCATCGGTTCAACAAGCCAAAGACGAGCACCGGAAATTTACGGAATCAGTTTTAGACGCATTGCCGGTCTCGCTCTATGTGATCGATAATGACTATCGCATTGTAGTTTGGAATCAGCATAGGGAAATTGGAGTCCAGGGCGAACCAAGAGATTCGGTAGTTGGCCGCAACGTTTTTGAAGTTCTTTCGAAATACCCTACTGAAAAACTCCGCAAAGAATTTGAACGCGCATTCCTTACAGGAAAGATCGAAAGGATCGAACAGCAGACTACCGATCAAGAAGGCGTCACAAAGCATTGGGTCGTAAGCAAAGTTCCTATGCGCGATGAAAATGGGAAGATCACCCACGTGATCACCGTTGGCGAAGACGTAACCGCACGTGTTGAGGCGATACACGCTGCGAGCCGCGTAGAAAAACTTGCTGCGGTCGGAAGATTGGCGGCGGGAGTTGTCCATGAGATTAATAATCCGCTCGCAACGATCTCCGCGTGCGCGGAAGCACTCGAGGCGAGAGTTGATGAGGGTGTATATGGAAATTCACCCGATGTCGATGATTTGATTGAATATCTTGGTTTGATCCGCGATGAATCTTTTAGATGCAAGTCGATAACAAACGGACTTCTTGATTTCAGCCGCGGCAGAACGGGAAATCGTTTTCCGATTGATATTGCAGAGGTTTTGGAGTCTTCTTCAAAGCTTCTCAGCCATCAACAGCGCGGCGATGACATTGCAATTGATGTTCAAATCGAAGGTCAATTGCCGTTGCTAAATGCCGATGAAGGACAAATTCAGCAGGCAATAATTGCTCTCTCAACAAATGCGATTGATGCAATGCCGGACGGCGGCAAACTTACGTTTCGTGCCTTCGAAGACAAGAAACAAGTGGCCATCGAAATTACTGATACGGGTTTCGGGATTAAGCCCGAAGATATGTCGAAGATATTTGAGCCTTTCTTCACAACGAAAGAAATCGGGAAAGGAACCGGGCTCGGTTTGGCCGTGTGCTATGGAATAATTACAGACCATGGCGGGCGTTTAGGCGTGCGGTCAAAACTCGACCAGGGATCCACCTTCACAATATATTTGCCGATTGAAACTCAAGACGCAGAGAAAACTAAGTAACGATAGAAGCAAGCCCCCCTCGCTTCTCTTACTGCACCTTTCCACGAAAGACTATGGCGAAAATTTTAGTAGTAGATGATGAGCGAAATCTTCGGATTGTTGTCCAAAAAGAAATGGGGCGGCAGGGGCATGATGTGGAAACCGCATCTGACGGCGAATCCGCTTGGACAATGCTCGAAGAAGAGAGCTTCGATGTCCTGCTGTGCGATATAAATATGCCGCGTTTAGATGGAATAGAGTTGCTTCGCCGCCTTCGCTCCAAAAGCCAAAATCCTCCTGAAGTGATAATGCTTACCGGTCAGGCGACGGTGGAAAGTGCGATCGAAGCGATGAAGTTGGGCGCATATGATTACCTTACAAAACCTTATCGTATTACCGAACTTTCTGCTCTAGTGAATCAAGCCTCCGAGAAGCAAAAACTCAAGATTGACAATCAGAGATTAAAGGCGCAGGTACAGCGGAATAACCGAAATATGCCGGAGATCGTTGCCGAATCGATAGAAATGAAAGAGGTGCTTCGTCTGGTTCAACGGGTCGCTCCGGCAGATACCTCGGTATTGATCACAGGTGAGTCCGGCACTGGAAAAGAGCTTGTTGCACAGGCAATTCACCGTTTGAGTACGCGAGCGGATGAGACCTTTATTGATCTAAATTGCGCAGCACTCCAAGATTCCCTATTAGAAAGTGAACTTTTCGGACATGAGGCCGGAGCTTTTTCCGGCGCGCGAACTCGTAAATTAGGGCTTTTTGAAATCGCAGACGGGGGCACTTTGTTCCTGGACGAAGTTATGGAGATGCCTGCCCAACTCCAGTCAAAACTTTTGAGAGCATTGGAAACAAGAACCTTTTTCAGGGTCGGCGGTGTTAAAAAAGTTGAGGTAAATGTGAGACTAGTTGCTGCGACTAACCGCAACCCGCAGCAATCTATCAGTTCAGGGGTTTTCCGTTCGGACTTACTTTATCGAATAAATAGTTTTGAAATTCATATTCCGCCATTGCGTGATAGACGTGACGATATTGAGCCTCTCGCTACTCATTTGCTTCAAATGATCGGAGGTCCAAACACTCCGGAGCTCACCCCACAAGCACTTGATTCATTAACCGCCTTCAGTTGGGCGGGAAATGTGAGACAACTCCGAAATTGCCTGGAACGGGCTGTATTGCTATGCGATAACGGTAAGATCACCAATCGTGAACTGCCGCCCGAAGTCGTTTCAAATACCGAACCAAGAGTTCATGTAAGTTACACGCCGAAAGATGACGCTTCGGCCGGAAGTTTTCGAAACGCTTCACCGGCAAACCTAAAAGATCTTGAAAGGCAGCAAATCATCAATGCACTTGAAAAAACGGGCTGGCATCGCGGGAAAACCGCTGAGCTTCTCGGAATTTCATCTTCTACGCTTTATCGAAGGCTCCGGGAATACGATCTCACGGCAATTAATTAGCGAAATCTGGAGATCCTTATTTTCGCAGCGCCAATGTTCTCAAACAACGCTCACGAATTAAAAAACCAGTACGCAAGCGCAGCGAAAAAAACGATCCGGATAACCACCCAAACTCCGTTTCCCAACGTCGAACCAGTATTCAAATTCTTTTTTTGAACCGCAGAGCTGCCCGGTTGTACGACTGATGAAGATTGCCTGCGAGTCGAAACAGCCGGAAGATTCCCGCCATATTCCATTGTGTCAATCGCTTCTTTTGCTGAGCGGAGGTCCGTTCCGTAGGTTTCCCGAAAGATTTTTATCGCGTTTATTTTATTGCCGGATTTTAATTCATTCTGAATTTGGGATAGTTGAGGATTAAGTTTTTGTAGCGGGTTCTGCCGCCGCCGTGCGTTATGTTCATCCTCCTGCTGGTGAACAACCTGAGACGGAACAATAATTTTTCCTCGACAATGTCGGCAAATTTGAAAAAGGCTGTCACCACCTTCATATTGAAGATTCCGTTTACATGACGGACATTGAAAAATTAAACTCATACTTTCCTCTGAAGAGTAGGTTTTCGAATCACCTTGCTCTTTATTATTTCTTCACGCTCAACTGCCTCAACCAATTTTTTCGATTCCGCTAAGCTTAATCCGTGGGCTTCACGATAAATCTTTATCGC
Organism: Pyrinomonadaceae bacterium; assembly: GCA_037969475.1. Taxonomy (GTDB): domain Bacteria; phylum Acidobacteriota; class Blastocatellia; order Pyrinomonadales; family Pyrinomonadaceae; genus Aridibacter. Next base: position 75,150 of record JBBKXN010000050.1, read on the forward strand.
TTCAATCTTATCTCCTGTGCGAAGCTCGTGCTTCACACGGTCCAACACATTTTGGGCATCATCGTTTACTTGAGCATCAATAAGGGAATCGTATTGCGAACGGGTCGAAAAATCCTTGTCGGGAGCGATGATATTATCGACGATCTTTTTGCCTGCCGCAGCTTGTGTTCCAATTTTTTCCTGATAAATTTCAAATTTTTCTATTTTTGCTTCCGGATCTATAACTTCACTTTCTGTTGGCGGATTATCTCCCGGTGTAAGTTCGTTCGTAACCTGTTCAGGATCGACAGGAATGTCATTATTCAATGTCGCGAAATTAGTAGCGGTAATTTGCTTCTCCGGTGGGTAAAAGATTTCCGAAGGGATGACGATCGGAGCGTGGCACGTGTCGCAAGTTTGAAAAATAGATTCTCCGCCGCCAAAAGCCATTTGTGCGGAACATGACGGACATTGAAATTCTTTATCGGACATTTTTTTCTAAAACTAAATTCAACTAAAATACAACTAACTTTATTTTAGGACGTTAATCTATCAAACCATAAAAGAGGTGAATTTCACGCAATGATCAAATATTCAACGCTAGCATTACTTATTATTCTAACATTTTCGGTTGCCGGAACAGGGCAAACGTCTTCGCGAGCGGCAATTTTAGCCAAAGCTAAGGAAAAAGAGGTAAAGGAAACTTTTGACAGGTTGGTCGAAGGAATTAACCAAGTTGATGCCGACAAGGTTATGAGCGTCTACAACAAGGACGATAAAACGCTCTTTTTTAACTATAACGGCAGCGCAACCATCGGTTGGCAAAACATGCATGACAACCGCAAAGCGTCTTATGCCAATCGTAAAAATGTAAACCTCGAAATCACGGGTTTGCGCATTGAAATTCTAAGTCCGACAAGTGCTTACCTGTCTTGTAAATGGAAGCAAACTCAGGAGTTTAAGGAAGCGCTAGAACAATCTACCGGACGTATGACGTTGGTTTTCAAGAAGTTTGGAAAGGATTGGAAAATTCTTCACTTACATACTTCGCCCGATATCTTTCCAAGCGAAGTAGTGATTCCGGCTTCTGAAAAAGAAATACCAAAAGAAAATCGGGACGTCATTAATTAATCTTTTTCGAGAATAACCTGAGCCGTCGCATGTTCGGTCGTGTGAGAAATTGAAAGATGAGCTCGATCAGCACCGAGTTCATCAAAAAGTCTCTTTGCCTCGCCGGAAATAATAAAATTCGGAACGCCTTCGTCGTTGTTCAAAATTTCGACATCATGCCACGTAATTTTTCCGCGCCAGCCGGTTTTCAACGCTTTTAGGAATGCTTCTTTTGCGGCAAAACGCCCGGCGTAAGATTGTGCTGAGGCGGCACCTTTAGAATTACAATATTCGCGTTCTGTTTCGGTAAAAACACGTTCGACGAATCGAGGTGTTCTTTCGATCGTTTCGCGAATACGATAGACTTCGATAATGTCTGTGCCGATGGAAATGATCATAACTGAAAATGAAAACTTAGCCGAAAACGGATTTTTCTGGCGAGAAAAGAATGGCGTAAAAGTGCTTGTTTGTAAAGAGTTGGAGGATGCGGGTTTCGCCAACGGCTTTTCGACAAGAATGGGCGGAGTTTCACCTTTTCCAGAAAACGACCTGAATTTAGCAGGGTTTGGTGAAGACCTCGAAGACAATGTTGCCGAAAATCGCCGACGGTTTTTGGATTTATTTGAGGGTAATTTCAATTTGACGACCGTCTGGCAGATTCACAGCGACAATGTGAAAGCTGTACGAACCCAGGACGATATTGTAAACACCACAGAAAAAGCCGACGGTATCATTTCAAATCTGGAAAATGTTTTAGCAGGTGTGAAGACCGCGGATTGTGTTCCGGTTTTGATCGGGGATCCGGTAAACAAGGCGTTTGTATCAGTTCACGCGGGTTGGCGCGGAACGGTCGAATCGATCGTGCCCAAGGCCATCGCGATGATGAAGGATGAATATGGAACATTACCTGAGAATTTGGTTTGCGCCATCGGTCCAGCCGCGGGCTGCGAAAATTATGAAATTGGACAGGATGTGATTGACGCGTTTCGAGATAAGTTTTCCACAAGCGGAAAACTGTTTAGACAAACCCGCGAAGGTCATGCGCTTATTGATTTGCAACTCGCCAATAAAGACCAGCTTCTCGCAAACGGCGTAGAAGAAAAGAACATTTTCACCGCGCCTTTTTGTACGATCGAACGAACGGATATATTTTTTTCTTATCGCGTGGAGAAAGTGAAGTACGGCAAGACCGGGCGTTTGATGTCTGTAATCGGACGAAAAAAGTAAGCTCACAGACAGTCAAAAATAGTAAAACAGGCTATTCGCCTGTTTTATCGTTTACGAATAATCTTTTTGTGTAAAGAGACTGCGTTTGGCGTAAAACAGACTAACAGTCTGTTTTACGCCCAGGAACCTCGACAGGATAACGTCTTTTATCTAACTCTCGCGCGGATATTTATCGTCTTGGTTTTGGGCGCATAGCAGACCTCATCGGTACATGCCTGCATGCGAACGCTTGCTTTAACGTTTACATATTTTCCCTTAAAATTTTTCGGTACGGCGACCTTAAAACCGAAAACTACGGTTCCTTCATAAACGCTGATAGGTTCATCGGAAAAACTAAACTTTCGCATCTTTCCCGCAGGGTAAGTTACACCATAAGCGTTTGCCCCCGCGGCGCTTAAACTTATACGCGTCGGAATTGCATATTCGCTTTTCGGCAGATAAGAATTAACATGTAATCCGCTCGGAATTTTGAGGGTGATATAACCGCGGGTAACACCACCTTTTGAAGGCGTGTTTACGGAACCCGTTACAGTCTGGGCGTTTGTCTCACCGGTAAAGATAAATCCAAGGGCAAAAAAGAGTGCAATAAATATAATATTCTTCATAGTTTAACGATATCTTTTCTTGTAGTTTCTATTCCGCTTTCTTAACTGATGCAAATATGTGGTTTATCGTTTGCATCAAACCCGAAATCGATGCTATTTTACCACGAAACCGCGCATCATCTCACAGGCGGCGTCTGTGTATTCGTCACCGTATGGTTCTAAAATCGTGGTCTTTAGTTCGTAGACTCGATTGTTAGATGAAGTTTCGATAATCTTTCTAAACGTTTTGTAATCTATTTCATCTTCGGTTTTCGCTGCACGCATGATCGCGCCTTTTTGGCTTTCCGGTAGATCATCGAGTTGTTTTGTCGAAATTACACTTTCTTTTCCGCTTTTGATCTTGCTAACAAAATCTTTAAGATCGGTATCCTCGAAAATCCGCAGGCGAGTTCTCGCGCGCCAGATATTTCGCGTCGATTTTTCACCGTAAAGCTTTGAGTATGCCTCAAACGGAAAATCCGGTTTATCGCGCAAAGGGTAAAGAAATCCGGCGGGTTTATCTATCGAGAAATCGTCCTTTTCGATGGTTTCGGGCTCGAAAGCCGTGGCCGCGCTTTTCTTTATCTTGGTTGAGACAATAATCATTATTAAAACGAATAAGCCTCCAATAATTAAAATTTCCATACCGTAAACGTCTGAGTCTAAGCAGTTTGCACCATATTGGGTTCGCCCATTGCGGCGAGCTGTCCACACGCAGCGAAAATATCGCGCCCGCGGGCTTTTCTCACATAAGCCGATACGCCTTCCGATTCCAAGATAGCTTTGAATTTTTCAACCCGCTCCGCGGTCGGCGGAGAATAATCGAGCCCTTCCGCCGAATTATGCGGAATAAGATTTATTTTCACACGCTGCAACTCGTGCTTTCGTAGAACACGCGCTAATCCCACTGCGTGTTCGTCCTGGTCATTTATTCCGCCAAGTAAGACATATTCAAACGTAAATCGTTCGCCGCGACGAAGTGACGTCTGAAATACCTTTGCAGCTTTCATAAGCTCGGAGATGTTCCAACGATTATTGATCGGCATCAATCGGCTGCGCAATTCATCATTCGGCGCAGAAAGCGAGATAGCAAGATGCGGACGTTTTTCAAGCTTCGCAAACTCGTAAATCTTCGGCACAATTCCAACGGTCGAAACCGTTATCCTGTTTGGCACTATAAAAAGTCCGTCTTCTTCAGACAGAATTTCGATCGCTGTTGTTAGATTTTCAAAGTTTTGAAACGGTTCGCCGGCACCCATCGCCACCAAATTTGTTCCAAAAGGAGTGTCTTCGCCGACACCGTAAACATCATTCAACACAATTATTATCTGCTCGATAATCTCTCCCGCAGTCAGATTTCTAAGCAACCCAAGCTTTGCCGTTAAACAGAAATCGCATTTTAGCGCGCAGCCGGATTGCGATGAAAAGCAGATCGTATCGCGGTTTTCGCTTGGCAGATAAACGGTTTCTACCGGATATTCGTCGTGAGTTTTCATCAAGAAGCGGCGAGTGCCATCTTCAGATACGTATCGGGATTCAACAACCAGGCTTGCTGCAATAGATATCTCATTAAGTTTTTCGCGGAATCCTTTAGGAAGATCCGTGATCTCATCGAAACTGCGCAAACGCCTCTGGTGAAGAGCTTTAAATATTTGGTCGGAACGATATTTCGGCTCGCCCAAGTTTGTTACGTAAACGGCGAGCGCGTTTTTCGAAAAAGAAGTTAGGTGCGTTTTTTCCATTTACTTTGCGAAAAGTTCGCCGCCTTTCGTCCAACGTCCACGTGAGAAAATTGCGTCCGGCTTAAAACGCTCGCTGAAATCCTTTGCTAACCAGTCAATCTTCCGTGATCGCTTGAAAAATAAAAAGGCTCCACGCCGTCCGTTTCTGATCGGACCATTCTCCGCAAAAACATAAAAACCGCTGACATCAATTTCCGTTAAACCTCGGTAACCTGAAAGTTTATCGACCCTTCTGACAAAAACCGGCGGATATTCAATTTCGGCTCGTCTTCGGTCGCGGTTTACCCCGATATCCGCATCAATGATCTCAACAACCGTTTCCGGTTTTGAATGTTCTCCGGCTTTTGATAGGCCCGTAATCTCAGCCCCTTCGGGTTTCGCGGATTCCGTTCTTTCGGGTTTGATCTCTTTAAAATTTATTACCGCGGCATTTCGGAAAATATAATTAAAAATTCGACCGCCATTATTCTCCGGCAGATTTTCATATAGGGAGAGGTCGGCTTGTGCTTCGCTGCCGTCAACAAGCGATTGAAGCGCGGTCATAATTGCGACGAAATTCATCTTGATCAGGTACATTTCATCTTTTTCGTGTAGACCGCCGGTTTCGATTAAGATTACCGGAGTGCCGAGATCAGAGAATGTATCGCCGAAAGCGTTTTCTGTATATTCATCGTCATATTGTGCGATGTTTCCCGGAATAAACTGATTTAATGCCGCGATGATGAGCGAGCATATACGCGCGTTTCGCTTTTGTCCTTCTGATATTTCCGTTTCCGGGTTCGCACGCACTGCTAAAACTGAAATTGAAGCCTGACTCGTCGTAGCCCCAACGGACGTTAGCTCCTGCTGGTTGTGAAGATTGAATCCGATTTCAGGATTAAATTGATTTCGCAGTCTCATCAGGAGTTGGGCTTCGGGGGTTTCAAGCGAACGAGCGTCACGATTGATATCAATTCCTTGGATGTTGCGCCGCTGAAAAACATCAGAACCATCTGGATTCAGCATTGGAATTGCCCGGATCGTCAAAGTTTTTTCCAGATCTCTGACCCACTCTTGCGATTTCTTATTCGTTTCCAAAAACGCAAACATATCGATCAATGCGGAAGTTGCGGTAGGCTCATCGCCGTGCATTTGTGACCACATAAAGACACGTGTTTTCCCCTCTCCCCATTCGATCTGATAAATCTCTCGTTCCTGATAGCTGCGCCCGACCTCACCAACTCTCACCCCGAGTTTTCTTAGTTGTTCGAGATAAGTTTTTACATCATTATGTCTAACGTTTGAAGGAAATTTGTTTGAAATATGGGTTTTGTCCCAGGCTTCGGCGAATTCCTTCGGCGATTGCGCGTAAGTATTTTGGCTCATCAATAAGTGTAGAAAAAGAAATAATAGTGTAAATACCGACTTCATATGTTTAAGATAAAACGCATTAAATATTGCTTCAAACGCAGGTTTTCGAAAAATACTTGATCTAACAGGAAAATTGTCGAATGATCTCATTCATCTTTTGATCAAAATCTTCCCGGAGGTTGAGCTTTTCCATCCACGCGGTTTGCTCCGCCATCAATTTCGGTAGATAAGCTACATCATTCATCGCATATTCGACGAGTTCTTGAGTCCAAACTTTGTCCCAATTTCGACTAAATTGTTTTCGCTGGGCTTTATCCAGATCGACGGCGAAATAGCGATAAAGGGTTTCGGCCAGCGATGCAGACTGATTTGCCCCCCGCGTTAACACTTTTTCAGCGATCATTGTGTCGAAAACATTGATTGTTTCGTATCCGCTATGTTTCAAAAAACCAAGGTCAAAACGCGCATTGTGAAAAATTTTTATGATCGATTCTCGTGTTAAAATTTCGGCGAGCTTTCCTAGCCCAACGCCTTCAGATAACGGAACCAGCACGTGAAAATCACCATCCGAAAACTGCACGCTGCAAATTTTTGCCGTGTGCGGACTCAGGCCGCTCGTTTCGGTATCGCAGCCAAGAATCTTCGCTTCCGAAAGTTTCTCAAAGGCAAACGAATTTTCTTTCTCCGTTCGTGTGATAAAAATTTCCACAAAAACAATTGTAACCACTAAGCATCCGAGATGAAAATGAGTTATTCTACCAATTGATGACAATTGAATTCTCCGAAATCGAAGCTCGAATCCTCGGCTGCCTGATCGAGAAAGAGAACACGACCCCCGATTATTATCCTTTGACCTTAAATGCACTCGTCAATGCGTGTAATCAAAAATCGAATCGCAATCCCGTAGTAGATTACGATGAATCGACCGTTGCAGTGAGCCTCGAATCTCTTCAGAAAAAGGACATAGTCTATATTTTCTACGGAGCCGGCAGTCGGACGCCAAAATATAAGCACTTACTCCCAAAGGTGCTCGACCTCGAAATCGCCGAAACCGCCGTTATTTGCGTCCTTATGCTCCGCGGCCCCCAGACGCTTGGGGAATTGAATCAGCGAACAAACCGAATTTACGACTTTTCCGGTCTCGATGAGATTAATCAAACGATCGAATCATTGACTAGCCGGGACGAGCCGTTAGTTTTAAGATTGCCAAAGCAACCTGGTCAAAAAGATGGTCGAGTTTGCCATTTGCTGTCAGGCGAGGTCGACGTAGAAAGTATGTCATTTGAGACCCCGTCGAATGTCGGCGGGAGTAAAAATCGTATTTCAGAACTCGAAGAACGGGTTTCGACTCTCGAAAATGATTTAGATAGTTTTCGAAGTGGATTCGAGGAATTTAAGAAGCAGTTTGAATAAAATCGAAGGAGGCTTTTTTCGGTCTCCCTCTTTTTTAACTAAGTTTTCGATTTCAAGTATTCTACGCGGTTGTGAATATTCATCTTTACAAGATCACTTACTGTTAATTCAATGTTGCCCTAGTTTTTGGTCAAATCTTCAAACGCCAAATCCACAAACTTAAAATGGCGTTCGTCGCCATCGATAAGTGCGCCATGTTTTTTGTAGAATTTGATAGCGGCCTTGTTCGATTTTAGAACTTGAAAATCCATTCTCGCCGCGCCAAAATCTTCCTTCCCAATCTTTGCGACCTCGCAAAGCATCTTTTCGCCAATTCCGCAGTTTCTATATTTCTGTGTGATGAAGATATCTTCGAGGTAAACACTTCGCTGCCCGCGAAAGCTTAAGAACGCCGGATAAAACAGTGCGTAGGCAATGGGAGTTTCCTGATCAAGAGCAATCAAAGCTCTTAGAAATGACCGCTCGCCAAACATCGCATCATGAAGTTTTTCTTCCGTGATTTCGAGAAAGTCTGATAAATCCTCGTATTCTGCGAATTCATAAAGGAGTTTTAGGATTGAACCTAAATCGTTCTCCGCTGCGCGCCTTGTTTGTAGATCCATCGGACGTATCTTAGCAGAAGCGTGCAGTGCTCCTGCATAATTACTCATTCCAAGCCACTTGGCTTTTGAGGCGCATAACAGTCTTGTCCTTGCCGAGTTGTTCGATCGCAGAAACCATTGAAGGCCCTACACCTTGACCCGTTAGGAGAACTCTTGCGCCATTTAGCACAACACCGACCTTTGTGCATTTTTCTTCGCAGAAATCCTTTACCGTAGCGAAAATAAGGTCGTGCGCGAAATCTTCTAATGCCTCAAATTTTTCAGCTAATTCGGGCAGCCACGTCCGCAGATCGGGATGTTTTATAAGATTTTTCTCAATGGCTTTTGGATCATAATCAAAATCTTCAGAGAAAAACGCACGTCCTTGCTTGCTGAAATCCTTAAGCGTGTAAAATCTTTCACGGATAAGATCAACGGTTGATTCAAACCATTGTTTTTCGTCATCGTCGTATTCTTCTCGCCAAAGTTTTTCATTTCGCAATTCTTCACGAACGAGCGGGACAAGAGCGTCAAGATCCATCGTGCGAATGTATTCGGCGTTCATCCAGATCGCTTTGTCATCCGTCCAGCGGCGTTCGTTATTTGCTTCGAAATTAAAAGTCGCATTAGATTGGGTTATTCTGTCGAGTGAGAATTTTTCGACGAGTTCTTCGAGCGAATAGATTTCCTGTTCTTCGCCAGCCGACCAGCCGAGAAGTGCAAGAAAATTACGAAAAGCACCAGCGATAAAACCTGCATCGCGGTAAGTCGTCATCGAAACGATCTCGCCGTGAATTCGTTTCGATAATTTCTTTCCGCCGGGGGCGAGAATTAATGGAAGATGTGCGAAGGTTGGTTTTTCTTCGCCCAAAGCTTCATAAATTAAAATTTGTTTGTGCGTGTTCGTCAAATGATCTTGTCCGCGAATCACGTGCGTAATGTCCATTTCGATGTCGTCGCACATTACCGCCAAATTATAAAGCGGATGCCCATCAGAACGCAGTAAAACTAAATCTTCAATGTCGGCGTAATCTCTTTCCTGTAAACCATAAACCGCATCTTCAAACGAAGTTTTGCCCGTTTCGCCAACTTTCAAGCGAATCGCAAACGGTTCGCCCGCTTCGGCACGTTTGTTGGATTCTTCTTTCGAAAGATTACGAAATTCGTTATCACGCATATCTTTGTCGCCGCCTTGTTTGCGTGCTTTGTCGGCGATGTCTTTTTTAATATCTTTTGGCGAACGATCTTCCCTCGGCGTAAAATCTCGATACGCCTTGCCTTCTTCAACTAATTTCAAGGCGATCGCACGATGCTTGTCGGCGTTGTCAGATTGGTAAACAATCTTTTCATCGTGAGCAAATCCGAGCCATTTCAAGCCGTCGAGAATTGACGCAAGCGATTCTTCAGTTGAACGCTGCTGGTCCGTATCTTCGACGCGAATCAGAAATTTTCCGCCCGTATGTTTGGCAAAAAGATAATTAAAAAGCGCGGTTCGTGCAGAACCAATGTGTAAATAGCCTGTTGGCGATGGTGCAAATCTTACGCGGGTTTTCATAACTATTAAATGTATTCGCAGTCAAAAATAAAAGCCACCAAACTTTAACATTTGATGGCAGTACAAAAAAAACACTAATCTAGGGTTGATCTGGCGGAGACGACAGGATTCGAACCTGTGAAGGGCTGTAACACCCTTAACGATTTAGCAAACCGCCGCTTTCAGCCACTCAGCCACGTCTCCGGTTATTTATTGTTCTGCGCCCCCTTTTCAAGCTGATAGGTTAAATGACGCAGAGAAACATTCTAGCCTTTGGGCGAACTTTGTCAAGTTTTAAGGCATCCCAGTCTCCAAAGATACGCCGATTTTTGACTTGACACAGTTGAAATAACATACCAAAATGGGCTGTTGTGAGAAATAGCCTTTAACATTGGGTCTTATTGTTTAGTTTTTTGTTTCCGTGGAAATAAGTTCTCCCGTTACTTGTTTAAGGAAGTACGACCGATTATGCCATATAAAAGTTTAGTGAAAATATCTTTTGCGTTGCTGACCGCGTTTATTGCGTTTGTGATTGTTGCAGGTGAAGCCAAGGCGGAAGCTGTCGCGGAAAATGGCGGGGCACGATTCGGTGTGATTAAAGGCGTTGTACTTGATAAATCGGGTAAGCCAATTTCAAACGCAACGGTTTCAGTTTTTAAGCTCGGAACTTCAAAACTTTTGAAACAGGTAACCGCGTCCTCGACCGGGAAATTTTTTGCAAAACTTGTACCGGGTACCTACACGATCTTGGCTGTCGCTCAAGGATTTAATGCCGTTACGCTAAAAGAAGTTAAAGTTAATCGGGAAGCCGAATTGGTTTATGGATTTAAGCTCGAACGCTCGGGAAGTGGAAACACTCTTCCTGAAAAGCGTGCCGATAGGAACAGCGCAAAATGGCGAGTCCGGGCTCAATCTGCGCGCCGATCGATCTATCAGAATCATGAGGGTGAATCTCCAATTGATACACCGGACGAAGCGACTACGGCTAAAACCGAAAATGTTGAGCGGCGAATTGGCGTCACCGAAAAAGAAGAAGACGGAGTTGGGCGTAAGGGTCAAACGATTGTTGAAACATTTGTCGCTTCAAACAATAAGGAGAGTTATACAGGATTTAACTTTGCAACATTGAGACCGCTCGGTGAAAATGCGGAGGTTGTTTTTGCCGGTCAGATTGGTAAGGGAAAAACAGCTCCGAAGCGTTTTGAGACAAATTTCACATATCGACCCAACGAACGTCATCAAGTAAATATTCGAGGTTCGATTGCGAAGCTCGGGAAGTTAAATATCGGCTCGAATGATCAGGTGCTTTCTCAAGCGTCGGTTCAGGCGCTTGACCAATGGAGCGTAGCCGAGGGTATTGTCGTAGTTGTAGGCTTAGATTATTCACGATTTTTAGGTGTAGGAAGCGATTCATCGATCAGACCTCGACTTGGTTTTCAATTTGATATCAATTCAAAAACGCGGGTCAGAGCGGCTTACACGACACAAACCGAACAACCTACCTGGCAGCGCGTGATCGAACTTGAAGGCAATCAGGTCCTGTTTAGAGATCCGATTGCAATAGAAGATATTGTCGTCGAAAACGATAAGCCGCTGATGAATAAGAGCCGTCGAATTGAATTTGGCGTTGAGAGAATCCTGGATAATCGCTCAAGCGTAGAAGCGAATGTCTTTTTCGATTCTGCTGTTGGACGCGGTGTAGGGCTTGCAAAATTGCCTTTTGACGATCTGGGTGGGACCGAATTTGGTGGTTTGGTGGCTTCGCAGCACGGAAATGCCCAAGGGCTGAGGGTCGTATATTCGCGGCGTTTGAATAATTTGTTTACAACGTCCGCTGGATATTCATTTGGAAACGGTCAAAAACTCTCTCAAAATCTAATTTCAAATCCTGCTAAAGCTTTTGACAGGGAGTTTTTCCAATCAGTCTTTGGCGAGTTAAACGCTTACTTTGAAACCGGAACGACCGTTAAAGCCATTTACAGACTTTCACCAAAGGCTACCGTATTTGCAATCGATCCATTTCAGGGACGATTGGCGATTTATGATCCCGGCTTGAGCTTCATTGTTACTCAGGATCTGCCCGTATGGGGATTGCCGATCGACGCTGAGGCAGTTCTAGATGCGAAAAACATTTTGGATTTTCAAGGTGGGGTGGAAATAAGCGAAGGGCTGCTCACGATAAATTCTCAAAAGCGAATTTTTCGCGGCGGTATCTTAGTCAGGTTTTAATAATAAGTTTGAAAAACTGAATCGAAACCGCAGTTGATGGCGGATACAAGCTGATAATGACCCCACTTTATCTTTAGTAATCTGCAGTCAACTGCGGTTTTTTCTCCATAATCTTGGATTTATTGAGGAAATCTGGATGAAGTTTGTGCACAATTAGTAGTTTACTTTATTAAGGGGTTGATTTTAGGGGATCTTACTATTATCGAAGTGTTTGAAAATACTGGAACGGATATTGCCTTTTGAAGTAGAATGATGAAGTCTGTCTCAAAATAATGAAAGGAAAAGTGCTTACAAGTTGGAGTTTAGTTTGGCTTTTGGCAACGGTGATGTTTGTCACTGTTGGAGCACTAAATCTTTTGCAGCGAGGGTATAATCAGCTTCCCCCGACCGACGGAGTTTTTTGGGTTCACAAGGATGATGGGATTTACGCGGAGAAAGTGACACCCGGCCTCGCAGGTTCAAGAGCCGGAATTGCTGCGGGTGACAAGTTAATAGGAATCGGTTTTGACGATGACAAGCTTGAAGAAAATGTGCTGATCAGCGACATTTATATTTACCTTGAGCAAGCCGGAGTTGGAGGAAATCTTACCTATCTTTATCAACGTCCTTCCTATTCTTTCACAGACAACTTTTATTATGCCGACCTAAGAAATATTGACACCCTTCCGCGTTGGACTCCGTCAATTATTTTACTTTCGATTCTTGGCGCAGTCTGGTTAGGAATTGGTGTTTTTGTCTTGTTGAAGCAGGGAAGCCGCTCGCCATTTGTCCTCCATTTCGCTTCGGTCTGTCTGCTGGCTTACGTATTTCAGAGTTACAAGGCAATTGGACTAGGAGAGGATTTTGACCTTGCAGTAAGGCTGCTTGACGATATGGCGTTCGCCTTTTTCGTCCCCTTATTTCTTCATTTTTGTTTGCGGTATCCCGTTAGGAGTGCGGTTTTCGATAATCCGCGTTGGACGACATATGTGCTCTACGTGCCGGCAGCTATTATTTCATTTGCGATCCTCTTTCTTTCGCTTGCCTATCATATTGTGCCGGGAACGGCTTTCGCGGGTTGGCTAGCGAATTTGACCGACCGATTTGATCTCCTCGGGAATTTGGACCGGATCAATCTTTACCATTTCATCGTCGGAATATCACTCGGTGCCGGCGTTTTGATATGGCGATTCATCAAGAACAAGAAAACAATTGTTAGACAGAGGCTTAAATGGGCGATGTGGGGAACTATCGTCGCCGTCGTTCCGATTCTTGCATTTCAGATCGGCAAGAGATTTGTTTATCTTCCCGAAGATGGGTTAACTGCGGCACTTACGCTTCTTCCTTTGGCATTAATTCCCTTTAGTTTCGGACATTCGGTCGTCCGTTATCGATTGATGGATGTCGATGTAGTGGTGCGCCGTGCCTTTGTATATGCTCTTACGACCGTTGCGATTGCGGCAATGATCGGGGTTGTCGCGCTTGGATTAGTTTTCCTCGCGATGGGGGACAATCTTTCGACCACCGAGAAAGTATTGAGAAGTTTGATCGCCATTGTCGCGATGGCGGCAATTGTTCTTTTGTCTGAGCCCTTGAAAAATTTCCTGCAAGAACGAACAGAACGTTATTTTTATGGCGAGAAGTACGATTTAAGACGCGGTTTATTGGATTTTGGAAAAACGCTTTCTGCTACGACTACACTTGAACCGCTTTTGGATTCACTTAACGGGCGTCTCCAACAAGTGCTCGATGTGGAAAAAGTGGCGATGTTTATCGAAGATGAATCGGTCGAGGGTGGTTACAGGATCGAGAAATCGATCGGCTTGAGTGATAAATACGAAATGCCTAGAGATTTTCGTCAGATGATTCGGCAAAAATCTGCGAAAAAGGGTGTTGTTCGTGCCGATGAATTTTCGATTGCCGAAATGGAAAGCCTTGGCGCTAATTCAGGTGGAAATGGGGTTGTCAGACAGGAGTTGCACTACTTTGTTCCGTGTGTAGTTCGTGGAAAAATGGTCGCTGTGATCGGTTTAGGACGCGCAAAAAACGGCTCTCTGCTTTCGTCTGAGGACATTTCGATCCTTCAAACGGCTTCAGGTTACATCGCTGTTGCGATCGAAAATAGTCGTCTTTATCAGGAGCAACACGTTCGAGCTGAAGAACTCGCATTGCTCAAAGAATTTAACGAATCCATTGTCGAATCCGTGAATGTCGGACTCATTGCGGTTGATGAAAAAGGTTTGATCACACGTTGTAACTCGACCTTTGAGGAAGTGCTCGGATATAGCCGTGAAGACGTGATTGGCAAGCAAATCAAGGAAATTTTCGATGATGGGTTTGCTCAAAAAATCGACGTTATTTTAGGAGAAGATCGTTGGCACCTGACAGAAATTCAAAACGCCTACAAGCTTCAAACCAAGGATCGAAGGGGAACCGCGTTGACTCTAAATGTTGCTATCGCACCGCTTAGATCAATGTCGCAGGATCAAAAAGGTGCGATTGTCGTGCTTGAAAACGTTACTCAAAGGGTTAAGTTTGAAGAAAGCTTGCAGCAAAGCGAAAAACTTTCGAGTATTGGGTTGCTCGCAGCCGGTGTTGCCCACGAAGTAAACACACCCCTAACGGGTGTTTCGAGTTATACACAAATGTTGATGGGAATGATTCCGGAAACTGATCCCAAACACGCTCTTTTAAAAAAAGTTCAAACACAAACTGAGCGCGCGACGAATATTGTCGGGAATCTTCTCAATTTCTCTCGTACTGGAAACGCGACCGAGTTTACTGACCTTGATGTAAACCAATTATTAGAGGATACCCTGCAGTTGCTTGAGCCGCAGTTGCGAAAAGCCAGTGTTGATATCGTTAAGAATTACGCAGGCGTCCCACCGAAGATTTTCGGAAACGCAGGGAAACTACAGCAAGTATTTACAAATTTGATTATCAATGCCCGGGATGCCATTCTAAATGGTGGCGAAATAACGCTTACAACCCAATACGAGGGCGACACAGAACTGTCCATCGAGGTTTCCGACAATGGAACCGGTATCGAGCCCGAACACCTCAACAAGATCTTTGACCCATTCTTCACTACAAAAGCCGTCGGAAGTGGTACCGGGCTCGGAATGGCCGTAACTTACGGGATCGTCCAAGAGCATTCGGGGACGATCTCAGCCTCTAGTAAACTTGGCGATGGGACAACCTTCCGCCTTGTTTTCCCGGTCGCACTCAACCAAACGCAAAGGGTCGCGAGCTAAATGCACGAGTTTGTCTCGTTTGATCATCAGATTCTCCCCGCAGAAAATTCAAAAATTCAGAGTACCTCGATCGCCGCGCTTTACGGAAAAGGTGTTTTTACGACTATTGCCATTCAGAATGGCGAGCCTTTTTTATGGGATAAGCATTGGTCCAGGCTAACTGCCAATGCCGAAACAATACGTCTTGATCCCCAACAATTTCAAGAACAAAAAGTTTTAGACTCTCTTTATAAGATTGTCGAAAAAAATGGCGTTATAAATGGCAAATGCCGCCTAACATTTTTTGATGAATCAGCTCCGAAACTCTGGCAGGCGGAAATGGAATCCCGATTATGTCTTTTGATTCAAACCGCTGATCGCCGCGAAGAAAAAAACCGTATTTCTCTTACATTTTCGCCTTTTCAGGTAAATTCGACATCGCCGCTTGTAGGCGTAAAATCCTGCAATTACCTCGCGAATACTCTTGCCTTGGACGAAGTAAAAACAAATGGGTTTGATGAGGCGATTCGCACAAACGAAAAGGGCCATGTCACTTCGGCCTGTATGGCAAATGTTTTTTGGCTTAAAAATGACAGGTTATTTACACCCGGGTTACAAACCGGATGTTTGAAGGGTACGACGCGCGAATTTGTTTTAGAAAATCGGGACGTATTCGAGGTTGAGGAAAAATCGGAGACCTTGGGGGATGCGGACGCTCTCTTTTTGACATCCGCAACGCTCGGAATCGCTCAGGCCGGGAGTCTTGGGGAAATGAAATTCAGCGGCGAGCTGCATCCGCTAACACAGCTCTTAAGCGACAGTTCCTCCACAACTTGAGCCGGAGCCAGCCGTACATCCAAAGCAATGGGCGTTGGTCATTATCTCTCGATCAATAAACGTTTCAGGTGAAAAATCATATATCGTTTGGCCAACTTTTTCAGTTACCGGAATTTCAAGCATTTGATTGAAATCGCAATCGTATAAATTACCAAGCCAATCAACGCTCAAGGTGTTACGGCACATTAAGCCTTCAGCCGTCGTTGAATTAAACGAATTGACGAGTTTTTGCATATAAGACTGTTCATTTCCGGAACGACGAAGCCAATCTAAATATCTCGCGATCGGCATATTTGTAATTGTGTATAAATTGTCGAAAACGATCTCATATCGTTGTTTCAATTCCCGCTTGAAGTCGTTCTCGATCGCGGTTTGTTCAGGAGGCAAAAATGCGCCAACGGGATTATAGACGAGATTTAACGTCAAACCACTTTGTCCAGTTCCATAACCCACCGCGTTCAGTTTTTTTAACGCTTCTACCGATTTCTCAAAAACCCCGTCTCCGCGTTGGGCGTCGGTTTGTTGTTGCATAAAGTATGGCAAACTACACACAACTTCCACCTCATTCTCGGCAAAGAATTCGGCCAAATCTTCGTTTCCTGATTCAAACATCACGGTCAGATTATGCCTAACCATAATTTTCGCATTTGTCTTTTTTTTTACTTCGGTTACAAAATAACGAAAGTCTGGGATCAATTCGGGAGCACCGCCCGTAATATCGAGAGTTGGGATTTCATGTTTAGCCAAAACTGCCAAGCACGCATCAATTGTTTTGCGCTCCATAATTTCCGTACGCGTTGGCGAAGCGTCGACGTGACAATGTTTACAAGCCTGATTGCAAAGTTTGCCGACATTAACTTGAAGTATTTCGACTTCAGCCGTGCGGAGATCCAAATTATTTTGTATCAACGTTTTCTCAAATGAAACGGGCGCAACGGGAAAAGAAGACCTGCCGTCGCGTCTCGTGATTTGTATCTGTGCGGTTGCTGTCATAATCTGTTTTGCCCACGAAAGACACGAAAAAATGAGAATATAAGATAAATGAAATAATTTATTTCGTACTTTTTCCTGTATTTCGTTGGATAATTCTTACATTGAGATCTTATCGTGTACGTTATGCGATTGAATCCCGTGAATCAGACTCGCGCCTCCGCGAATTGCTGAAGCCAGATGCATCGCTTCGGTCATTTGTTCCATATTCGAACCATTTTCCATCGAACTTAGAGTATAAGCATCTATGCAATACGGACACTGAATCGTCACAGAAACCGCCAACCCGATCAAAGCTTTTTCCCTTTTCGATAATGCCCCTTCCTCCTGGCACGCCTTGTACCAGGCCATAAATTTCTCAAACAACTCGGGTGCGTGTTTCCCGACCTCGCCAAAGCGTTCTAGATCATCTTCTTCGTAATAGCTCATATATCTAACCCTGGAATTTTAGTAAAAACTTTTCGATCTGCCTTCGATGCCGCAATACGTGAACAATTGCATGCTCCATCAATTGGTCAATGTTGTATCGTACACCCCAGCGGGTTTTGAAATAAACATTCTCCATTTGCTCATCGGTGATCGATGTCCTTGCCTCAAAAAGCTCATTCGAATAAGCCATCATTTTATCAATCTCGGTAAATATTTCATTCTGTAGAATTTTCTCGTCGGCAATCGGCAATGACACCAAGGACAAAGCATCACGAATATAGTTGGAATAGCCGTAACCGGCGCGGACGACATGATTCGTGATTACTTCAATCGAATGACAATGTTCGCTTTCGCCTTCGACAATTCGTTTGTAATCTTCCGCATCGATATTTTTCAAAACGGATTTGAAATTAGATATCGCACGTTCGTATTCGTCCAAAATAGAACCAATTGCTCCCGGACGATAATCTTCTAGAGTCTTGTCTAACAAATGATTTCTCCCTAAACTTGCAGTAAAAACTTTTCAATTTGTCTTCGGTGTCTTAGGATATGAAGAACTGCGTGTTCGAGTAATTGTTCCAGATTTTCTGAAAAATTTTCCTTTTTCATGATGATAATACTCTCCATTTCGTCATAACTCAGCTCCCATTTTCCATCGAGCGTTTCAACCGTATAATCAAGCACTTTTTCAATTTCACCGCCTATTTCGGCCTTTTGAATTTGCCTTCGCTCATCGCCCAACGGTTCGTGCGGAATTGAAAATTGCCGACGCATTCCGTTGGCATAACCGTAACCGGAATAAATGACGTGATTCATGATTGTCTGCATCGAATGACAATCAGAATCTTCGGTATCAGGGTCAATTATTTTTACATAATCATCTTCGCTAACATTTTCGAGTAATGATTTAAGTTCAAAAGCCGCCCGTTCATATTCGTCCATCAACGCACCGACTCCGCCTTTTCGATAATCTTCTAAACTCTTTTTTAACAACAATTTTTTCTCTCCAAATTTCGTATTGTTCAACGCAGAGAACGCAGCGGAAAATTTTTCAAAAAAACCTCTGCGTTAAAATCTTTAACAACAATCGCCACCAACTCCGCAATTTTCACCCGCCTCGGTTACGTCATGCTCCAAACCTTTTGTTTCTCTCGGATTACGTTTCGCCGTTCGTTTACAATCGAATTCTGTTGCGTCTTCCAAAGTAATCTTTTCCATCGGCTCGACTGCTACGATTTGCGATGCGTAAGGTTCTTGGCGATAAATCTGAAAAGTCTTATCGCAAACTGCCATTCTAGCGCCGCGCTCCAAAATATGCCCGTCATCGTCAAGCACTTTTTTCCACGGTCCCTTGTAAATTACGGCTTGATTGCGTTCGAAGCATTCGCCTTGCTTCCCTTTGTAAGCAACGACTGTAAACGAACGAAACTCGATTCCTTCAACAGTTTGCCATGGCATTTCATCACGTGCAGCGATTTCCATTCCGTAGAATCCTGCTTTTTCAAACGCTTCTAAAAACAAGTCTTCACGGAAAGCTCCCGAAATACAGCCGCTCCAAAGTGTTGGATCATCTTGCAGGTTTTGCGGCACGTCTTCATCCGAAACAATGTCAGAAATGGCTACTCGCCCGCCGCGTTTTAGCACGCGGAATATCTCTTCAAACATCTGCTCCTTAAATTCAGGTTTAACCAAATTCAACACGCAGTTTGATAAGATCACATCAATCGAATCATCAGCAACAAGCGGTTTCTCGATCTTTATCCTCTGAACAAAGGATTCGTAATTTGCAAAATCTTGCGTTGAATTGATCGGATTTTCTTTTAGATATTCATTAACAAGTTTCAAATCAGTTCGTAAGTCCTGGATCTTTCCGTATCGGAATTCGACGTTAGCGAAACCGATCTTTTCCGCCAATTCATTTCGATACTTGTTAGCTAACGCTAGCATTTCGGCATTTGTATCAATTCCGATTACAGCGCCGCTCTCGCCAACGATTTGTGAAGCAATGTAGCATATTTTCCCGCCGCCGGATCCAAGGTCCAAAACCGTATCGCCGCTTCTTACAAAAGCCGATGGATCGCCGCAACCATAATCACGCTCAATGATTTCGTCGGGCAAAATTTTCAAAAATTGCGGATCGTATTCGACAGGACAACAAAGTGCCGGCTCAACAGCATTGGCTGCTTCGCCATATCTTTCGCGGACGGCAGATTCTACATCTAGGTCAAAAGGCATAGTTCGTTTATTATCTCCTAAAAGTCTTGTCACAAAGACCGCAAAATTCCGATCAGTTAGAATGCGTTTTCGTTTATGCGATGGAAGGGGAATATACGACCTTGTGATTATCTTATAAATATCAATTTTGATTGACTTTATTCCGAATGAAAAGTGCGATTATTATAATGGTGAAATTTCCTTTACCCGGAACGGTAAAAACCCGTCTTCAGCCAGATCTAAATCCAGAGAAGTGCGCGGAATTGGCCAGATGCTTTTTGATAGATACGGAAACCAAAGTGAAAAATTCCAAATGCAAGACAATCATTGCATTTTCGCCCGGCAATAAAAAAGAGAAATTGCAGGAGATGCTGACCCACCAGCACGATTTC
Source organism: Pyrinomonadaceae bacterium (assembly GCA_037969475.1). Taxonomy (GTDB): domain Bacteria; phylum Acidobacteriota; class Blastocatellia; order Pyrinomonadales; family Pyrinomonadaceae; genus Aridibacter. The sequence goes on from JBBKXN010000050.1 coordinate 94,973, forward strand.
ATTGAACAAATGGGCAATGATTTGGGCGCGAAAATGTCCAATGCTTTTGCATACGGTTTCCGAAAGGGCTTTGACCGACTTGTAATGATCGGTACAGATAGCCCGACATTTCCCTATCAATATTTAGACGAGGCCCTTGAGATGCTATCGGAGGCAGATTCGGTCTTAGGCGAAACGGAAGACGGCGGTTTTTATTTGATCGGATTATCGAAGGCGTCCATGGGATTTTTAAACGGCGTAGATTGGAGCACTGATAGGACGTTTGAGCAAACTGCAGGAAATATCAAGGCGTCCGGAATGAGTCTAGAACTTCTGCCCATTTGGTACGATGTGGATCTTCCAAAAGATTTTGAGCGGCTTCGACAAGAATTGATGATCGCACCCAATCGGGCGACGGAAACCGCAGAATGGCTAAAGAAAATCTAAACTGATAAAATTGCCGCTGCATTCTAGAATCGATCAGTTCAGAATGTTAATACTTAATGTGACCGATAATTTGATTCCAATTGTAATGAAATTCGGCGGCACTTCGGTGGCAGATGCCGGGGCGTTTCTGCGTGTCGCTAAAATCGTTTCCAGTCAAAAAGACGAGCTTCCCATTGTTGTAACTTCTGCAATGGCGAAAGTCACGGATGCTTTATTGAATGCATTTGAGGTCGCAAAAAGAGGGGAATCGGGGGAAGGATTTTCGTCGCTGGAAGAACATTTTCTACGCCATAAGGCAGTCGCCGAGCAGCTACTCGATAACCCGCGATTAGTTGCATTTCTCGCCGAATTAGATTTAGCGAAAGAGGAATTATCGGGTTTATTGCTCCGAGTTGAACGCCGGAGTTTGCCATTGCAAATGCTAAAGGATGCCATTGTTTCCTACGGCGAACAGCTCTCATCCCGTCTCCTCGCAGAAGTCTGCAAAGCAAATGGCTTAAACGCCCGTCAAATTGACGCAAGGCGGTTGATCGTAACCGATGATGAATACGGCTCGGCAAAACCGATCTGGGATGAGACGGAGAAGTTTATTAAGCTTGAATTAAATTCTATTCTAGAAACGCGAGAAATTCCGATCATGGGCGGTTTTATCGCGGCAAATCGTAGCGGCGAAACGACGACCTTGGGGCGTGGGGGTTCGGATTATTCGGCTGCCCTTGTCGGAGCGGCTTTGCGCGCAAAGGAAATCCAGATTTGGACAGATGTTACAGGTGTTTTGACGTGTGATCCCCGAATTTGTTCTGATGCCCGAACGATCGATGTTTTGTCTTACAATGAAGCGGCCGAGCTTGCCTATTTCGGTGCGAAAGTTTTGCATCCGAAAACGATCCAGCCCGCCGTTGATTACGGTATCCCGGTCCGTGTCTGTAATTCGCACCATCCAGAAGAAAAGGGCACAATGGTCCTCGCGAATAGCGGTGTTTCAGCTAATAGAATTAAATCTATCGCCCACAAAAGCGGCATTACGATCCTTCGAATATCATCGGCAAGAATGCTCGGAAGTTACGGTTTTATGTCGGCGCTTTTCCAGGTATTTGAACGATTCCGAACGGTAATTGACGTTATCTCAACCTCAGAAGTTTCAGTTGCTCTTACGCTCGACAATACCGATTCGCTTGAAAAGATAGTCACCGAGCTCGAACGTTTAGGCGATGTAGAAGTAGAGCAAGGTTATGCGGTGGTCTGTATCGTTGGCGAGGGTTTGCGCGCTTCGTCAGGGCTCGCGTCAAAAATCTTCTCAACCATTGAGGAAATCAACATTTCGCTGATCTCACACGGCGCTTCAAGCGTAAATATGACGTTTGTTGTTAAGGAAGAAAAACTGAAAGAAGTAATTACCCGTCTCCATAGCGAGTTTTTTTAGGTTAACTTTCGCCCGAACAGATAGACCTTTGCCTCTTCCAAAGCTTCAATTACTCTTTCTTCCGAAGTTCCACCGGCAGCATTTTTTGTTTTTAGCGTCTGGTTCAAAGACAAAGCATCGAAAACATCTTCTCTGATCTGGTCCGAGAAATTTTGCATATCGTGCAAATTCATTTCATCAAGTTCTAAGCCGAGTTCGATCGCACGAAGCACAATCTTGCCGGCTATTTCGTGTGCGGAGCGAAATGATACGCCTTGACGGGCGAGATAATCAGCAAGCTCGGTGGCGTTGAGATAGCCCTTTGAGGCGGCTTCGCGGGTTTTGTCTTTGTTTATACTGAGATTGTTTAAAACGATCGAAGAAATTTCAAGACAATCGTAGACCGAAACGAAAGCGTCAAAAACCGCTTCCTTATCCTCCTGCATATCTTTGTTGTAAGCGAGCGGCAAACTTTTTAACATTGCCAGAAGGCTCACCAGATCCCCGAAAACTCTTGCTGATTTTCCGCGGACGAGTTCCATCGAATCGGGATTTTTCTTTTGAGGCATAAGGCTCGAGCCGGTTGCGACGGCATCGGAGAGATTGAAAAAGCCAAATTCCTTTGTTGAGTAAAGGATAATGTCTTCAGCGAGCCTTGAAAGATGAGTCATTATCAAAGCTGCTGTGTAAACAAAATCAACGCAAAAATCGCGGTCAGAAACGGCGTCCAAACTGTTTCGCGAAATTTCCGAAAATCCCAGATATTCCGCAACTGACGCGCGGTCAATAGGATACGACGTTCCCGCAAGAGCCGCCGACCCGAGCGGCATTACATTGACCCGGACGCGAATTTCCATCAATCTTTGTGCATCACGCCGGAGCATCTCGAAATATGCAAGACACCAATGCGGAAAAAGTATCGGTTGAGCCCGTTGCAAATGGGTATAACCGGGAATGATAACGTCAAGATTGTTTTCAGCCAGTTTGATCAGATCGGTTTGGAGGTTTTTTATAACATCGCTTGTTTCATCAATTGCTTCGCGCATCCAAATGCGCAAAGCGGTTGCAACCTGATCGTTGCGGCTTCGTCCCATATGAAGTTTTCTACCCGTATCGCCGATTATTTCTATAAGATTGCTTTCGATAAATGAGTGAATATCTTCGGCCGAATCATCCACGAAAAAGTCTTCGTCGGAGCGGGATTTTTCCAGGAGCATATTTAAACCGTCCTGAATTTGCATTGACTCTTTGCTGCTCAAAGCCTTTGCCTTTTCCAAGCCACGGCAATGCCCCAGGCATCCTTTGATATCGGCGTCAAAAAGGCGTTTATCAAAATCAAACGAACGATTGAATTTAAAAAACTTCTCGTTAGCTCTAGCTTTGAACCGTCCGCCCCACAAATTCTTCTTCTCACTCATTGACAATTTACAACTTTTTCTCTAGATTATGCGTCTATGCATTAGATATGCAATCACACCGCATATTTATTATATAGTTGCAAATTGGGATGAAAAAATCAAAACGACAACAAAAGATTCTCGATCTAATCACGGCAACAAATATTACTACGCAGGAGGATCTCAATGATTTGCTGGAGAAAGCAAATATTTACGTTAACCAGTCAAGCGTTTCGCGTGATCTGGATGAGCTTGGAATCGTAAAGATAAACGGATTGTATTCACAACCGCAAATGAAGAAGGATCTGAATTCATTCGGGCTTCTTGGATTGGATTCGGCGGGAGAGATTTTGGTCGTGGCGAAATGTGAACCGGGTTTGGCGTCGGCAGTTGCGGTTTTAATTGATCGTGCGAAAATTCCCGAAATTGTCGGTACGATCGCGGGCGACGATACAATCTTTGTTGCTGTTAAAGACAAGAATCATCAGAAATCGGTTGTAAAAAAAGTTTGGGAAATTTTTGAAAAATAATACTTGCCAAAGAGGAGGAAGAAATTTAACCACCGATGAACACGGATAAACACAGATATTTTTTAATTTTTTGTTATTTATTTCTGCTATCTTTTTATTCCTATCGGTGTCCATCTGTGTGTATCTGTGGTTAAACATTTTCTTATTTTCACGCATTTTCACGTATTTTTGCGGGCAAAAAAATCTTAAATAATGGAAAAGAAAATTACCAAAATTGTATTGGCATATTCCGGCGGCCTCGACACTTCGGCGATGCTTTTGTGGCTAAAGGAAACTTACGATTGCGAAGTTATTTGCTATACGGCGGATGTCGGGCAAGGCGAAGAATTAGACGGTCTGGAAGAAAAGGCCTTGAAAACAGGTGCTTCGAAACTTTACGTCGAAGATCTTCGGGAGGAATTTGTCAATGATTTTGTCTGGACTGCCGTCAAAGCAAACGCTTTGTATGAAGGTGTTTACCTGCTCGGGACTTCGCTGGCACGTCCCGTAATCGCCAAGCGTCAGATCGAAATTGCCCAAAAAGAAGGTGCCGACGCGGTCGCTCATGGGGCAACTGGAAAAGGCAACGATCAGGTGCGTTTTGAACTGACATATTATGCACTCCAACCTGACATTAGGGTCGTTGCACCTTGGCGGCATTGGGAATTCAAAGGTCGCGCCGATTTGATTGCCTATTGTAAAACACACGGGATCGAAGTTTCCGCAACTACCGAAAAACCCTATTCGATGGATAGAAATCTGATGCACGTTTCCTACGAAGGCGGAATTTTGGAAGACCCCTGGACTGCTCCGCCGGAAGATATCTTTCTGATGACAAAATCGCCCGAAAATGCGGAAGACAAAGCGGAAGAAATAACGATATCGTTTGAGAAAGGCGTACCTTCTGTGATCAACGGAGAAAAATACGGTGCGGTTGATATGCTTTCCAAACTCAATTTTATCGGAGGAAAACACGGTATCGGACGGGTCGATCTGGTCGAAAATCGCTTCGTCGGGATGAAATCACGCGGAGTTTACGAAACGCCCGGGGTGAAAATTTTGCACGACGCACACCGCGCGCTTGAATCCATCACGCTTGATCGCGAGGT
>JBBKXN010000051.1:0-14435 GCA_037969475.1 Pyrinomonadaceae bacterium
TTCATATGATGGCTTTGTCATAGAAACCGATAATGAACTCATCGATACGCTTTTTAACAGGGGAGGCATGAAGGGAATGCTTTCGACCGTTTGGCTTATCCTTATGGCGATGATCTTTAGCGGGGCAATGGAAGGTACCGGGATGCTTCAAAAAATCGCCAGCAGTATTCTCAAGTTGGTGCACGGTGTCGGCAGTTTGATTGGAGCAACTCTTGCAAGTTGTATTTTTATGAATGTGACTGCCGGCGATCAGTATTTGGCGATCTTAGTTCCCGGTCGAATGTTTAAAAATGCTTACGATGAATATGGTCTTCATCCCAAGAATCTGTCCAGAGCTCTGGAAGACAGTGGAACAGTTACCTCCGTTCTGGTCCCATGGAATTCCGGTGGTGCCTATAATGCCGGCGTCCTTGGAGTCGCAACATTGACTTACTTGCCTTACTGTTTTTTTAATCTTTTGAGTCCGGTGGTTTCCGCATTTTTAGCAGGATTTAATCTGACGATTGAAAGATTGGACGAAGAGGAAAGCGATTTTGACGAAGTAAAGTAGGACTAAGCGCCCGATTACTACGTCGAATTCGCCAGCAAGTGCGGCTTCGAGTACGTCGCCCTCAACGAACGTCACGTTAGACAGACCAAGCAAATTTGCTCGCTCACCCTTGATCTCGAGGGAACAAAATGCTTGTAATTTCTGGAAATCACTAGGTCAGGGGTTCGATTCCCCTCGGCTCCGCCATTAGGATAAATACTTAGGGCGACCAATGCGGTCGCCCTATTATAGTTTGCGTTTCTATCGATGCTCCTGCGAGGTATGGCCCGAAAAATATCTTGCATTCTCCAGCAATCAGAACAATATATTCTTCATTATGATTCTTGAAAGCGAAATCATACCAATATATTTGCCATCTTCTTCAACAGGTGCTGTCCATAGACCCACTCGTATTAGTAAACGCGCAACGTAACGAATGTCCATACCGGCGGGGACCGTAACTAGCGGCTTCCTCATTATCTCAAATACATTGACCTCATCCGAGGGTCTTTCCGGAATTATCACTCCCCGAATCAGATCTTGGATGGCGATTATGCCATAGGCATCGCGTTCGTCTCTTTTCTGTACGATTAACGCCTTTACGTCCTCTTTCCGCATCAGTTCGACAGCCTCTTTGGCGGTCGCCAATCCGTCGATGAAGACTATTTTTGCTTCCATCATATCCTTGGCACTTTGAAATTTTCTTTTCGAATCCATACTCTCCATACTATTACGTTAATCTAAAAATACTCATCCCGAGCTTGGTTCTTGAATACGCTGATTTGGCTTTCCAGGCCAATAGCATGCTCAATTGGTGTCACAAATGCAATGCCGGTGCCGGGTTTATCAAACTTACACTTAGTTTCTATTGCCTCAAGGAGTTTCATCACCATATGTTCTTCCACGAGAAAGGTGACGATGTCCGTTCGGTCTTCAATGGCGAGTCCGAAAAATGTCTTTCCTTCATTTACGCCGGTTCCTCGCGCCGGGGTAATAGTAGCTCCCGTTGCTCCTTCTTCTTTCATCGTCTCGACCAAATGGTCAGTGACATGCGGCTTTACCATTGCAGTGATTAATTTAAATTTCATTTTTTCGCCTCAGCCTTTCTTCTAGTTTTCGCCGGCTTTCGCTTCTGTCGGTTCTTGGGAAGTTCTTCCGACTCTTACCTCCTCTTGGTATCTGTCTTAACTCAGCCTTTTTCGAATTTTTGAATATGAAATGTTCCACTCTGTAATCTGAGCATATGCTAATACTGAAATAATAGGGAATAAACTGGCAAATGCAATTAACCCAAATCCATCTATCGCAGCGCTTCTGCCCGGTACTTGGGTTGAAAGCCCCAAACCGAGCGCGGCCACCAGCGGAACTGTGACTGTCGAGGTTGTAACGCCACCCGAATCATAAGCCAGCGCAATGAGTTTTTTGGGGGCAAAGATGGTCTGAACGATAACAATAATATATCCGACCAGAATATAAAGATACAAAGGAGTGCCTGTAACGATCCGAAAGGTTCCCAATGTTAATGCCAGAGCTACTCCTAACGCCACAGTTATTCTAAGCCCCCATTGACTGATCGTTCCCGCAGAGACCTCATTTGCTTTCATCGCGACCGCGATAAGGGATGGCTCAGCAATCGTTGTGGAGAAACCGATCATCGCCGCAAAAATGTAAATCCAATAGTAAGACCCCCAAAAAACTTCAGTTGTACCCTTAATACCCACGAAACCAGGATCTGATAATTGCGTAGCCATTATTTCTCCTATCGGAAATAAAGCTTTTTCCAATCCCAAAAGAAAAAACGAAAGCCCAACAATTACATACACGCCCCCCAATATCATCTTCCTGAGCTGGGGGATTGGCTGTCTTAATACCACCAATTGAAAAAACACAATCAGCGACAGTATTGGCAGTACATCCCTTACCGTTTGGCCCAATATATAAATGAAATCTTGGAAAAACGAAAACATTGAATCCTTTTAGCGAAACCAAAATAAACCGTATCCCATTACAAATATCATCGGCAGCAGCGATGCAAACGCGATAAGACCAAAACCATCGATCAAAGGATTTCTTCCCTTGATCGTGTTAGAAAGCCCAACACCCAAAGCGGTTACCAATGGAACAGTGATAGTGGAGGTCGTAACACCGCCTGCATCATAGGCCAATCCAATAATTTCACTTGGAGCAATTATCGTCATCAGCATCACAACTGCATACCCTCCAACAATCAGGTAATATAGCTTCCACCCCTTAAGTATACGGACTACTCCGATCACAATTGCTAATCCGACGGAGCAGGCAACGGACAATCTCAAACCCAAAGCATAGACCTTCGCAGTGTTGGGATTTTTATCAATCAACCCCGCTTCCGCAGATATTTCAGACGCTTCTTTTGCTATTGCGATCAAGGCAGGCTCGGCAATCGTTGTTGAAAAACCAAGTGCAAATGAAAATACCATCAACCAAAAAAAGCTTCCTTTTTTGGCCAAAGCATAGGCTAAAGTTTCTCCAATCGGAAACAATCCAATTTCCAAACCTTCTATAAAAAGCAATAGCCCGACAATTACAAGAATACTACCAACCACTACCTCCCAAACTTGCGGAAATGGCTGTTGAATCACGACCGTTTGAAAAAAAACAACTACCAAAATTATCGGAATCAAATCCGTAATTGCAGATCGAATTTTTTTCAGAAAAATCGTAAATGCTTGCATTAATTTGAATCAGCAGGTGAAAAGATAGTCGAGAAAAAAATCGATTAAAATTTTTCGTACCAAGGGAATAGATCCAACTCTATTTGAAACACTTTCTGCCGTCAAACTTTCGAAACTCATTGGCGTTATTGTTATTAACCAATGAATATTGTTAGTCAATGCTTTCCGAAGAGATTTCTCGCGAAACTGGTGAAAAAAAGAATTAAGAAAAAAAGGTAATCCCTCCCAAGCAAAAGAAGGAGTGTCGCTGCAAGCGAATAACCGGGCAGCCCCAGATCACTTCGATAAAGCGGGGGCTTTGATCTGAAGACCGGGTAGTTGCTGGGCATAACTATAAACGGACCACTTCATCAAACCGGTATTAAGGTGATCATTACCGATTCGATCAAAAAGTATATGGCGAAGGGTATAAAGAGATAACCCATAACGTCGCGGACCTGAAGCCTTACGCCTGCACCCATGACCGGCAGTATGACCAGAAAAAAGAAGGGCTGGAGCATATTTGTAAGAGTTTCCCCGTAAGCGATTGCGAGCGAAGCCTTGGCTATCATGCCTAGCTGAACTTCGGCGCCAAGTCCCGCGCCAAGTCCTTTCACGGCAGCGATGACGCTGGGCGCGAGCACGGCGAATTCACCGCCCGCTGAGGGTATCGCGAAGTTTACGATACCTCCCGCCAAAAAAGCATAAAACGGGTAAGTATAAACGGAAGCGTTTGAAGCCAGGGCGCTGCCGATACTCGCACCGAGACCCGTATGCACCATTATGCCCATAATTCCGGCGTAAAACGGATACTGGAATACGATTCCCGAAATGTTTGTCGAGGCTCTCTTCATCGCGATCACATACCGCAGAGGGGTTCGGTGGAGCAGCATACCGAGCATCAGGAATATGAAGATCATTATCGGGAGATTTAGGTCGAATCCCTTGGTCCAAAAATAATGGACGATATAGACTGAGCCCATGATGACGATCGAGAGCTGGAGCAGCCGGCTATTGTTAAAAATGTCCGACAGGGCCTTGAATTTGAGGTTCTGATCCTTTGCCTCTTCTTCGATCGAAATTTCACCATTGCCTTTCTGATCAGTAAGTAGTGAATCAAATTCAACGATGTTGCGCTTTGGTCGAAGGCAATACATCACCAAAGGGGGGACGATCAGATAGAACGCGATCATCGACAAATTCAAAGTCGAACCAAGGGTCATTGAGGTCGGAATCTTTTCGGCCAGCAGCCCGGCCTTGATAAGGAAATTGCCCTCTGTATTCAGCAGCAAAGGAATCGAACTCGACAATCCGGCCACCCAACCGTTTCCGGAAATGTAAACGCAGGCGACCAGAAAACGATAATCAACTCCCTTCACATTTTCCGCAAGGGACCGTCCAAGAACAGCAGCAATAACCGCCCATCCCCAGCTGATCATACCAAGCAAAGTGCCAATAATTATGACAAACACGTAGACTTTTCCCGGGGTTGAAACAAATTTTCCAAGGCGGTCGAAAAGTTTTTTAACCTGAGGAGAAAGGGCGATCGAAAACCCGGTTACCAGAATCAGCACCATCTGCATGCCAAACTCGAGAAGGCTCCAGAACCCGGTATACCAAGAGCTAATTATTTTGAGCGGAGAAGCATCGACGACAAATAACGCAGTTAGGCCGCAGATCAGCGTCAGGAGCAGCGCGAACACAAAAGAGTCCGGCATAAACCGTTTAAAGATTTCGACGAATTTTTCGCCAGGGCTGTCGGCCATAATGTTCTCGCACCGCAGTTTATGTTTTACTTTCCTGCTTCTCAAGGTCGAGCCAGCGATAGCGCTCCGAGATCCAAATAATCGATCCCTCTTATCTGTGATAATCGTAAAAAATCTTTGTTTATCTGCAGACGGCCTTGGCCCATTGTTTAACGGGGCGGCTCGTTCTTGAGATCCGAAATCTAGGAATTTTTTTGCATTGTGAAATCCTCGATTCTCTGCCTCTTTAACTTTGAGTTTTTTTGCGGTTGAAATCGTTTAACCGCAAATACGCGAAGCAATAAGCGCAGAGTTCGCGAAGGCAGGTTTCGACGGATATGCTTGGCTTGATGAAAAACAGCTGTGAGTGATTTCGTAACATAATCGTCGGAATCGCATCACGATTGCGCGGGTGGGTCGATCAGAAGATCAGCAATTGGTCTGACGCTGCGAAAAGCGAAGGCGGCGGATGCGTATTGGCATCTGCCGCCTATTTTTCCGGTATCGGTTAAGGAGGAGCTAACTCCACTGCATTTTCCGGAAAAAACCATATTTGTTACCTGACGGATTCGGGTTTCCACCTAAGGTGCAGTACTCCCTTGCCCTTGATCGTCTCGAATCTGATCTCATAGGTCTTCCTATACTTTTGGCTCAGGCCACGATATAGCCGGCCCATGTGCTCGTCTGCCCTTCGTAATACCAGAGAAAGTTCTTTTCTTACCTTATTTGTATTTGCAATTACCCCGCGTACACCTTTGCCGCATTTGTCGGGTCTTATACCACCCGGCGGGATCGGGTGATTTTTGTCGTAACTAACCTTATGGTCGATCTCGTGAAACAGGGTTATCCCAAGAGAATATGACTCCTGAACCTCGGCCGAAGTGTATTTACGACTATTCTCAAAATCGTCATAGTCGTAACGAATAAGATAGGTCGTAACCCGGGAAGTGATATCGACTGTCCCCTGATCGGTGAGCGCGAAATGCACATCCTCGCTTTCAGAAGCATCCACTATGCTAAACACCCTCATCATGTCATTTGTTGCTTCGAGTATTACTTCCCGCATTGCTTCCGATCCGCCATTCGGAGCTTCTGTATTGTCATAAACAAGCTCAGCATTTTCATCAAATCGAAGACTCGCGAGTCCGGTTTTTTTTCTCAGGTCTGATTCCATTTCACTTATCCAGCGTCCGGATACAGGCGCGTCCTTGGTTGTGATTATTCTTGCGTATAACTGAGTCGCTGCAAGTGTGATTATTGTTACAACAAGTATGATTTTGCTGTGTCGATTATTTGTATGAAGCGTTTTCATTCCGGCTCCTCCTCGAAATCGGGTGGAGGCGCCTTTGTATTTTTGTAACGGATTTTCGCCTCCAACCTTTAACGCCACGTATCGACGGAAATTGGCTCAACAAACTCGGAGAAATCCGGATATTGGTTAAAAATTTTAAAAATTCGGCAGGATTTATTGAGTAGGCGGTCGCTTTCGCATCCACGATCGGTATAATCCGGGCAATTGAAAACCTTATTTTGATGCGGTTTTTCGTATATAATCCAATCGTTTAAGAAAAACATCTATACCGATGAGCAGGCGAACTCAACAAACGGGCGAGATCACTGCATTGCTAAAGGCGTTTAGCGATGGTGATTCCGGTGCGCTTGACCGGCTTTTGCCGATCGTCCACGCGGAACTAAAACGGCAAGCCCACCGATATCTACGGAGCGAGAGAAAAAATCATACGCTCCAGACAACAGCACTTGTGAATGAAGCGTTTTTGAGATTGATTGGCCAGAATAATGTTGACTGGAAAAACCGCGCACATTTTTTCGGGATCTCGGCGACGATGATGCGTCGTATTCTCGTCAACTACGCAAAGGGTAGAAACCGGCTCAAGCGAGGAGGGCCGGTTGAAAATATTACGCTTGACGAAGCCCTTTATAGTTCCACGAGTAAAAGCGAGGTTGATTTGATCGCGCTTGATGAGGCGTTGATCGAACTAGAACAGCTGGACGGCCAGCAGGCAAAGATTGTCGATCTTCGTTATTTTGGCGGACTTACGATAACGCAAACCGCGGAGGCACTTTCAATATCTCCGGCGACGGTAAAGCGGGACTGGAAAATGGCAAAATCATTTCTAAAGGCAAGTCTGATTGACCGGGCTGAAGAGCAATAGTTCGCAGAAATCAATAAAAATAAAATTTTTAGCACGTTCTCCCCACGGTAACCGCTGAAACATCGCGAAGCCCAAGGTACACCGCGAGCGGCTGAAAAGTTATTGTTTAGCGATTTCTAGTATATAATCGTAAAAACTTTGTAAAAGCAGGGAACTTTAGGGGTTTTAGGTCGAGGGTGGACGGTGCAAATAAGCATTGTACGTCGACCGTCGTTTCGACGAATATCCGAACAATTCAAATGCCATAGCGCGTATCGCCGCATAATTTAATTGAGCCGGAGGAATAGGGAGGTCAAATCCGATGAGGTCGATCGCTTACATTTTGATAAATGTATTTTTCCTCACGGTACTAACTTCGTTCATCGGCGCTCAAACCGGAACATCGAGAATCACCGGTGTCGTTAGGGACAACACCGGGGCAGCTGTGCCCGGCGCCAAAATAACGATTACAAATCCGCAAACCAATTACTCCCGCAGCACCGCCTCAAATGATTCCGGTATTTTTAGCTTCGCAGGTATCCCCCCATCTAAATACGATCTGAAAGTCGAATCCCCGGGCTTTAAGCAAACGGTCCTTCGGGGTATTCGCGCATTGGTCGATTCAATCGTCGAATCGAACGTAGAACTTGAGGTCGGCGATATCGAGGCCGTAGTCAATATTGATAGGAATTCGTTCGATTCCGGTATCAACAGACACGATGCCAGTATTGGAAATGCCTTTGATTTTAGGCAAATCGTCCAACTCCCGACAAATCTGAGAAGGGTAAACGACCTGATGACGCTGCAGCCCGGTGTAACCAGGGAAGGATATGTGGCTGGCGGTCGAAGCGACCAGGCGAATATCACACTTGACGGGGTCGATATCAACGACCAGCAAACGGGCGGACGCACCTCTCAATTTCAAACAAGTCAGGATTCCGCTCTGCGCGTAACCGCCGAATCGGTGGAAGAATTCAGAATTACGATTGCGAACCCAAATGCCAATCAGGGCCGTTCGTCGGGTGCGCAGATCTCGCTGGTTACAAAAGGGGGTTCGAATACGTGGCATGGAGCAGGATTTTACTTTCTTCGACCGACAAGGGGATCAGCCAATGATTTCTTTAATAACGCAGTCGGAAGATTTGAAGCCGGGGATCAGGCAGTATTAGACGGAATTGCAAATGTCGGTCAGGAAAGGGTTCCGCGGCCAAGCCTTTCACGCGAAGTATTTGGCGGGACAATTGGAGGGCCGATTCTAAAAGACCGGGCGTTTTTCTTCTACAATTATGAAGGTCAACGACAGAATCTCGAGACGACGGTCATAAGAGGGGTTCCGCTTGCCCATGTCGGTAACGGAGAAATCAGGTTTAGCGGAACGGGTCCGACGTGTGATCCGAATGGCAACTGTACATTAAACACGGCGCAATTTAATTCGATTTATCCTCAGCTTCTCCAAAACCCAATTGCAATAGCGATTCATGCAGATGCGGCTTTGAGATATCCAGCCAATGACACATCACGCGGGGACGGTATCAATACAGGCGGCTTTCGTTGGAATGCGCCGTCGAACATCGTGGAAAACACCCATATTATGCGGGTTGATATAAATCTCAATGAGCAACAGCAGTTGTTTTTAAGAGGCAACTATCAAGCGGATAATGACAGCGGAATCTCCTATTTTCCCGATACCCCCGCAACCGGCCATTGGAGTCATCCGTACGGTTGGGCGCTCGGACATAACTGGACGATCGGCAAAAACAAAGTAAATGTATTTCGTTGGGGCCTTACGAGGCAGGCCCTTTCCGATCAGGGTGATTCAGACACGAATCTCTTTGGCGGCATTTTTTCCCCGCGAGCATTTACTCGAACATTCAGCCGGGTGACGGAAACGCACAATTTTACAAATGATTTCACCTGGATAAAGGGAGATCACACATGGCAGTTTGGCGGAAACGTTAGATTGGTGAGAAATAAACGGGAGAGCTCCCAAAATTCGTTTGACTCTGCTGCTACCGGAACCTTTTTTTCTAATCTTGCTCTACAAACCCAGCTTGAAAATAACGGCTACCAGTTGACGATTGGCCGGGGCGTGCCCTATCAGAATGCGGCAGCGGCATTGACCGCAAGACTTGCGCAGTACGTGGTTAATTTCAATTTCGACGTTGATGGAAGTGTCCTGCCGGTCGGAACGCCCTCGTCCCGTAATTTTGCAACCGAAGAATATGATGTCTATTTTCAGGACATCTGGAGACCCAAACGGAATCTCACGATCACCTATGGCCTGCGGTACGGTCTGAGTCGTCCGGTCTATGAAAGAAAAGGGTTTCAGGTTGTTCCAACTGAGTCACTGGGAGACTTCTTTGACCGTCGCAAAGCCTCGGCGGCGATTGGCGTTCCGCTTAACGACTTGATCGAGTTTCAGATTGGTGGTCCTATAAATAATGCTCCAGGCTTTTATCAGTTGGACACAAATAATTTTCAGCCGAGGATTGCTGCAGCGTGGTCACCCTCGTTCAAACGCGGGTCCTGGAAAAAGCTCTTTGGTGGAGAAGGAGCATCAACCTTTAGAGGCGGCTTTGCGGTTACCAATGACTATTTTGGTCAGGCTCTGGCATCGGGTTTTGATGAGTTATCAACTCTCGGTTTCTCGACTTCCGTTCGAATCATAGCGAACGATCCGCACCCGCAATTTACCGGATTTGATCAGGACATTCGAAGTTTGCCGGGAGTTCCCGCTCCGGAGCAGCGCTTTTCAACTCCGGCCGATGGGGCGTTTCGAATTGAAAGTTCGCTCGATTCGACGAGTGTCTCACCAGTCCATTATACCTGGAGTTTCTCGTATGGCAGGAGTTTGCCAAAGGGGTTATATATTGAATCCAGTTATATCGGGCGTCGGGCGAGAAACCTGTTTGCCTCCCGCGACATCATGGCCTTGAATAATCTGGTTGACCCACAATCAGGTGTAGATTGGTACACCGCCGCCGGCATGCTTGCAGATCTTCGCACAGCAAATACGCCCAATGCACAGGTTCCGGCGATTCCATATTTTGAGAATTTGTTCCCCGGAGCGGTTGGCCTTTTCGGCGCCCCCGGAACAACCGCAACACAAGGCGTTTATAACTTAATTTCGAGAGTTGATGGATTTAACATTGCTGACTGGACGTTTATTCAGTTTATTCTTGACGATATTGGTGTTTCTCCAAACATGTTTCTGCATCCCCAGTATCAAGCCCTGTCGGCATTTGGTACGACGGCGTATTCGAACTATCACGGTGGGATCCTGAGCGTAAGACAAAGACTCGGGGATGACGTGTCATATGGTTTTAACTATACATATTCGAAATCAATGGACAATTCTTCCGGTCTCCAGACCGGCCATTCTTATCGCTCGCCATTTGTCCTAAATTCGTTACGACCGGACGATAATTATTCTGTTTCGGATTTTGATATCAGACATTTACTCGTCGCAAACTTTCTATGCCAGCTGCCGTTTGGAAAAGGGGGAAAATTTGGCAAAAACGCAGGCGGATTGTTAAATGCTTTCGTCAGCGGATGGCAATTAGCCGGTGTGTTTCGTTGGAACACCGGCTTACCCTTGAATCCTCCGTCTGATCAGGGCATATGGGCAACAAATTGGAACCAAACATCAAATACCGTCAGGACCGGTTCGATTCCCCTGGCCGACGGTGGCGTAGACCGCGATACTCAGAACATATTTTCCGATCCGGCAGCGGCGTTTAAGAGCTTCCGAAATGCAAAACCGGGAGAGACGGGTGATCGAAATGCTCTTCGTCAGCCTGGATTTAGTGAAATAAATCTTGGATTGACAAAATCTTTCACGATGCCGTGGAGCGAGAATCACAAATTCCAGTTTCGATGGGAAGTGCTGAATGTTTTGAACTTCCAGTCCTTTGCCGGAGGAAGACGCACAAATCTGACCTGGGGGATTCCTCAGGATTCGGATTTGGGTATGGCAGGCAATGCGTTTGGTAAAATATATGATCGTATTCAGGGAAATCCAAGATCAATGCAGTTTGGATTTCGTTATGAGTTTTAGGCAGGTCGGTTAATGAAACGTGAAGGCTACCAAAGAGTCAAGACGATCTTTCAGTCAGCGGTCGAACTTGTGACTGAAGAGCGCTCTGCGTTTCTGGACGCAAAATGCGGCGAAAATGGTAGGTTGCGTCGTGAGGTCGAACGCCTTCTGACAGCGAAAGACAGCGAGTTTATGGAAGTGCCGGCGATCGCTCATGTTGCTGATGTCATAGGTAATGAAGACGAACCCACCAGCATCCTGTTTGACTCGACGAAAAGCAATCAGTTTGGTCATTTCAATATCATAAAACAGATAGGAAAGGGCGGAATGGGTGAGGTATTTCTTGCCAAAGATACTTCGCTTGACCGAAAAGTTGCGATCAAGTTTTTGAGCAAAGATCTTAGCCGGGACACCGACAAGCTAAATCGCTTTATTCAGGAAGCCAAAGCGGCCTCGGCTCTCAATCATCCGAATATTCTAACCATCCACGAGATTGGTCAGACTGATGACAAGCAATACATCGCTTCGGAATATATTGAAGGTAAAACGCTCCGCGATATTCTTGAGCAGAAAGATTTGATTCCTCTGAAAACAATTCTCAAAATCACCATTCAGATTGCCGAAGCTCTTTCCACGGCTCACAATGCGGGAATTATTCATCGAGATATTAAACCTGAAAACATTATGATTCGTGATGACGGTTATGTAAAAGTTCTCGATTTTGGTCTCGCCAAACTGACTGAAGTTGAAACTGAAAACGTCAAATCGGAAGATGAAACAAAAAATCTCGTTAAGACTGATACCGGAATAGTCATGGGAACGGTTTCTTATATGTCACCAGAGCAGGCTCGCGGAATTAAGGTTGATAAACGAACGGACATTTTCAGTTTCGGAGTGTTGATGTACGAGATGCTGACAGGAAAAGTGCCGTTTGAGGGAGAGACGACTAGTGATTTATTGGTGGCAATTTTGGAAAAAGAGCCAATTCCAGTTTCACGCTATGCATCGGACACCCCTTCAGAATTGCAACATATTGTCAGCAAGTCCCTTCGTAAGGATAAAGATGAGCGATATCAGACGATGAAAAGTCTTCTGGCTGATTTGAAAACGCTGAATGTTGATTTGGAGTTTGCCAAGAAACTGGAGCGCACAGAAAGTCCGGAAGCGGCGAACATAACAAACGCTGAAGACATTGGAAAGGAAACATCTGAAACAGAGAAGAAGACTGAAACAACAGTCGTTACAACTTTCAAATTCTCAAATTTGTTGAGGAACAAATCAATTGTAATTCCGACACTTATGGCAATGGTAATTGCATCTGGGTGGGTTGGTTACTATTTTTATTCCACTTCTGCTGCCCCGCTTACAGACAAGGACGTAATCCTTATCACTGACTTCGACAACAAGACCGGCGAAGAGATATTTGACGGAACATTAAAGCATGGCCTTACGATGGCATTTCAGCAGTCGCCATTCTTGAGTATCTTTCCGGAGGCGGAGGCTCACGAAACTCTGAAGCTGATGAAGCGCGATCCCGATGAGAAGATCACCAAAGAACTGGGACGGGAGATTAGCCAGAGAAAGGGCCTGAAGGCGTTTATTACGGGAACACTGACAAGACTCGGAAGTGCATATGTACTCGGACTAGAGACAATAAACGCCCAATCGGGAGAGACGATCACCTCGGTACAAGTTCAGGCTGATGCAGATGACCAAAAAAATATCTTAGCGGCATTGTCAAAGGCAGCGACCGAGATGCGTAAAAAACTGGGAGAACCACTCGCACAAATTGCAAAATCCGATAAGTCTTTAGAAGAAGTTACCACTTCATCATTGGAGGCGTTCAAAGCATTTACAATGGCTAGAGAAAGTGAAAGAAGAGGTGACTTAAGCGAGTGGATTCTGCATTGCCGGAGAGCGATAAAAATCGACCCGAGTTTTGCCATGGCCTATAAGGGGCTGGCAGTCGTTTATTTCAACCTCGCCGAGTATACATTGGCAGAGGAGGCAGATAGAAAAGCATATGAATTAAGAGAACGATTGTCGGAACGTGAAAAGTTATGGGTTATCGCCGGGCATTACCGTTGGACCCAAGAAGTAGACAAGCATATCGCTACTTTGAAACTTATGAAAAGTATGTATCCTCGCGAGCCAGACGCGATGAATGATCTTGGCCTGGAATACCAATGGATCGGAGATTACGAAAAGGCTCTGGAGGAATTCCGGTTGGCGGTAAATACCGCTCCGAAAGACCTGATGATCTTTGCTAATTTAGTAAGCGCCTATATCCACTTAAATCGTTATGAAGAAGCGAAGAAAGTAGTCGAACAGGCAGTTAAGAATGGTTTTGAAAGGCACGAGTTTGAGTATCTGCTGTATTTACTTGCATTTATCAACAATGATGAGGCGGAAATGCAGCGAGTGGTTGAGTTGAAGGATGGAAAAATTCATCCCCGGTTGCCAACACGTTTGAGGGCGTACAGCGGACAGTGGCAGCAGTCTATGAAGTTTTACCGTCAACAAATAAATCTCCAAGTTCAGGATATAACTAAAGAACCTCAAGCCACACAGAACGCGGTCCACGCAATGAGAGCCGCAGAAATTGGTCAATGCTCGCAAGCGCAGTCATTGGCAAATGATTCACTTAAACGTTTTCGAAACTGGTTTTTAACGTGGCGCGCTACCTTCGCTTTTGCCCGGTGCGGCAATATTTCCCGGACTCAATCGCTGATAAAAGAAATACAAGAGAAATATCCAGATTCTACCTATTATAATGGTTTCGGGATACCAATCTACAGAGCCATGATCGAACTCAACAAGGATAATCCGAAAGAAGCTATCAAGTTGCTGGAAACCGTCCGACGTTATGAATCGGGTTCCTTTTATTGGGTGCAAACCGTGAGAGGTGAGGCATATCTGAAACTGAATGAAAATGAAAAAGCCAGAATAGAATTTCAAACGATACTTGACCATCGGGGATGGTACTCGCTTTCGCCTCTTTATCCGCTGGCTCAGTTAGGAAAAGCGCGGGCGATGAAGGACAAACGGGAATACGAAAAGTTTTTCGAGATGTGGAAGGATGCGGATAAGGATCTGCCGGCGTTGGTCGCGGCGAAGAAGGAGTATCAAAAATTGAGATGACACCGTAATGAAGCAGAAAGACTACCAACAAATTAAACAGATCTTTCAGTCAGCGGTCGAACTTGTGACTGAAGAGCGCTCTGCGTTTCTGGACGCAAAATGCGGCGAAAATGGTAGGTTGCGTCGTGAGGTCGAACG
>JBBKXN010000052.1:0-3566 GCA_037969475.1 Pyrinomonadaceae bacterium
GCTCGCATTGCTCGGATTTCCGCTTTGGGCGTATTTGACGATGCATGGGTTCAATCTGCTTTATCAATTCTGGATTCATACGGAATTGATCGATAAATTACCAAAACCGGTCGAATATATTTTCAATACGCCTTCGCATCACCGCGTTCATCACGGCGTTAACCCTCAGTATCTGGATAAAAATTACGCCGGTGTTCTTATCATTTGGGACCGTTTGTTCGGCTCCTTTGTTGAAGAAACCGAGCCGGTCCGCTACGGAATTATCAAACCAATCGACGGCTATAATTGGTTCTGGATCAATACCCACGCATGGTTCGAGATGTTCGCGGCGATGAAGACTAAGCGGACATTGCTCGGCAAACTCCGCTGCGTTTTTTCCGCGCCCGCGATGGATTTTGAGGAAAAATCCAATTTTGAAATTGGCACCGGAAAGATCTGATGCTTTCTTCATTTGAATCGTATCGAAGTCATTATTCAAACAGACAGATTGAGCGGAAATTTTATCAACTTGATCTTAACGCCATATTCTCACTGCTGACTTTTTTGTCGCTAGCGATTGATTGTCGCCTGCCAAGGTGCCGGTCCATAAGTTCCTGCTCCTTGAATCTTAGTACATGAGTATGTGCCGGAAACGTTCTTGCGATCTGCTGATAGTGTTCCAGTATAGTTACAGATCCAACCGCTACTCGCGCTATCTCGGCGTTCTATGTTTACATTGTTTCCGCTGATTTGGATGGTCAGGAGCGCCTTCACCTGCTGGCTTCCTCGGGTCCATAAAGCGGAAAAGACATTTGTGAATCCAACACGCGTCCATACACCCGTCCAGCCGCTTTCGGTTTCATTCCAGGTTTTTCCATAGATCGTTACGACCGGCGCATTGACGCTAAGCGGCGGATCCATAAAACCAAATGCCCGAACTGCGCCCCTGTATTCCTGGCTCGTAATTCCGGCACGCTTGACGCCGTTAAAGAATCTCGGTCCCGAATCCATCTGAATCCTAACATTCCCGCCACCTCCCCGTGTAATCCGGCTGGCGTGGACGGCCGCCGTACAAATCGAAGAATTATGCGTGTATGTTACCGAACCCCAGACTGGTCTGATCTGTCCGTTGGGCGGACAATAAAATATGTAAATCTGACCATTTCCTCCCCAGAGTTTGAGAGTTTGCGGCGTATCCGTCCAGGCAATCGGAAGGAATTTACCGGGACCGGCACCAGTTTGCCAGCAATTGCTCACACCGGTCAACATAAATTCCTTGATGCAGTTTCGCAGATTGTCCAAACTTGATGCATTCGAGTTCGGTCCTCCAACTTCTACATCGACCAACATCCTCGTCGCATTTACGTTTACCATGCTGGTAGTATTGGCATCCGCAATGCATTTGATCCTCACGTAATGATTCAGGGCCTTGCCGACAACATACCAATTTTGACTTTCTGTCACCTTAATCCCGGCTAGCTTTAGAGAAACTTTCGCACGCTGAATACAATTGGCTTGTTTCATAGTCAACCACTCGGTCCAGGACGAACTGGTTATGTTCTGTGCCTTTATGTTTGCAGTCATCAACAAAAACCCGATTGTTGTTATTATTCCTAGTTTTATATTATTTTTCATTTTCATTCCGGTCTCCTTTGATTGCGGGAAAATATTATTAATCGCGATTTTTCAAAAAATCGGAAACGCATTTCGCCGATGATCTTCTAATATTGTCCCTACTACTTGCGTTAAGGGGCAATTTACATGCCCGAATTAAACATCTATAAACGCTGGGCTCTAGTCAATTTTCTAGTCCAATGCGCGGAATATCTCGCGATGAATGTGAATTATTCCGCGCGGTTTAGTCTGATTGATTCCAAAATTTTCTATTTGTCATCCGTCTCTAAAGAAACTAGAATCCTAACTGCAAGAATTGATCGAGTATTTTTTTTGGGAAATTATGAGCGATAGGAAAATTCGTGTATTGGTGGCCAAACCCGGACTTGACGGACATGATCGCGGCGCAAAAGTGATTGCACGTGCATTACGAGACGCCGGAATGGAAGTAATTTACACAGGATTGCGGCAAACGCCGGAGATGATCGCGGCAGCAGCGCTGCAGGAAGACGTCGACGCCGTTGGAATTTCAATACTTTCCGGTGCGCACAACACTCTTTGCCCGCGCATCGTAAATCTTTTGCGCGAAAATGGAATGGACGACACACTCGTTTTGGTCGGCGGAATCGTGCCGCAGGAAGACATCGTAAAACTAAAGGAACAAGGAGTTTCTGAGATTTTTCTTCCCGGGACCTCAACTGTAGACATCGTAGATTTCATTAATAACAATGTTCGCGGAGCAAATTAAGATTCGATTTTTCTGCGGAACGGCGTTTGCTCTGTTAGCATGAAGAGGAGAAATTACGCATCAAAACGATGCATGAGAAGTTTCTTAATTTGATTTATGAGGTTTAACATTTTTATGAAGAAGATTTTAGGTATATTTTTCGCATTCTTAATGATCTTGACAGTCGTTTTTATCAGCGACGCAATTTCGCCGACGAATAATCCATATTCCGCGCAAGCGCAAACCCGAAAAGGCAGTGTTTCCGTCAAGAAAAAGAAAAACGGAATTGCCTCGCGAACATATCGCGGCAGCAAATATGTTTACCGTAAAGGCAAGAACGGTGTGGTTTACATTTATCGCAAAAGCGCAAAAGGACTTGTTTATGTAGGTAAAAAGACTTACAAGGGCACCAAATATGTCGGCAAAAAGACTTACAAGGGAACAAAATACGTTGGAAAGAAAACTTACAAAGGTTCAAGAATGGTAGTAAGTCGAACGAAGAAAATTGTTCAATAGTGCTTCTATACCATCATAATTAAGCGATCTTTCTGCGAAAGAATTCACAGAATGATCGCTTTTTTCATCTTCATACGGTGAAAACAATTGGTTTGGCATCATATATGCATTACAATAAGCTATGAATCATTAAGGGTATCGAATAGTTTTTAATTCAAGGAGTTTAATTATGTGGATAAAGAATTTAGGAAAATTGATGTTGGTTTTTTCGTTTGTATTGGTTTCGTACAGCTTGGCGAATGCTCAAGTTGTGGATGCGATAAAGAAGGCTGCTGAAAAGACAAAAGACGTAACCGTCGATGCTGCAAAAAAGACCGCAGAGGTAAGTAAAGATATCGCTGTCGGCACAAAAGACGTGACCGTTGACGCGGCGAAGAAGACAGCCGATGTCTCAGGCGACATTGCCGAAGGAACAAAAGATGTAACCGTGAAAGGTGCCAAAGGAACTGTAAAAGCCACGAAAAACTTTGGCGACAAGACCGTTGAAGTAACTGAAAACGTTACTGAAAAAACGGTTGAAGAAGGAAAATATTATACCGCAACTACTTGGGACGGCACGAAATGGGTTTCCAAAAAAGTTTGGTTTACCTCAAAAAAAGCGGCGAAGAAAACCTCCGAAACCACTGAAAAAGTAATCAACTAGTTTTGATATATTTATTAATTTCGGCGGTCAGTAATCGATTTTGGAAATCGATTGTTGACCGCCTTTCCTTTTTGTTTTCTAATTAAT
>JBBKXN010000053.1:0-48442 GCA_037969475.1 Pyrinomonadaceae bacterium
TTAATAGAAATGGCAAAAGCCTTGATATTGAGACGACCGCTCAAAAACGCGGCGAAGAGTGGCTCGTCGGGATCGGATTTACGAGCCAGCTGGCTTCCGCAATGGAGCCAGTCGGGGTCGCAGGCGCTTCAGACTTCGCTGTTCAGTCAAACTGGCGCATCCTCCGTTTAACTGGTAAAGCGTTTGGGCAAATGTTTTCAGGCGAGCGTTCGGTGCGCGAGGGCGGTGTTGCGGGACCGATCGGGATTGTTCAAATAATTGCACAGGTTGTTCGCGACGCCGGATTTTTAGGGTTGCTTCCGCTTCTGATGGTTATCAGCCTGAATCTCGGCGTTTTTAATCTGCTTCCGATACCGATGCTCGATGGCGGCCAAATTGCGGTGCTCGGTATCGAAGCTGTGCTTGCGATGTTTGGGATGACGCTTTCAATGGCGATAAAGGAAAAAATACAGCTAACCGGGCTGGCACTGATATTACTGTTGATGGTTGTGGTGATGTATCTGGATATATCGCGGCTCATCGGCTAATGAAACGAACGGCGAGCTTCGGCTCGTCATTTTTTTGGAAACGTTATGCGTAGAAAATCAAAAGCGGTAATGGTTGGCGGTGTTCAAATTGGCGGCGATGCGCCAGTTGTTGTTCAGTCAATGACGAAGACCGATACTGAAAACGTTGATGAAACCGTAGCTCAGGTCGACAAGATGGTCGAAGCGGGCTGCGAGATCGTCCGGATCGCTGTGCCAAATCCTGAAGCCGCAAAAGCACTAAAGGAAATACGAAAACGCGTAAAGATCCCGATTGTTGCCGATATACATTTTCACTACAAACTGGCACTTCAGGCACTCGAAGCTGGAATCGATAAGCTTAGAATCAATCCTGGCAATATTGGCTCAATTGACCGTGTGAGAGAAGTTGTCCGAGCAACGGAAGCTCATGGTGTCCCGATCAGAATCGGCGTAAACGGCGGTTCGCTCGAAAAGGATCTACTCAAGAAATATGGAACTGCCACACCCGAAGCAATGGTGGAATCGGGAATGCGGCACGTGAAGATCCTTGAAGATTTAGGTTTTAGCGACATAGTTATCTCACTCAAAGCGTCGGATGCGCGAAGAACGATTGAAGCTTATCGCTTGATGGCGGAAAAGGTAGACTATCCCCTTCATTTAGGGGTGACCGAAGCCGGAACTCCTTTTGGAGGAACAATTAAATCGTCGATCGGATTGGGCGTTTTATTGTACGACGGGATCGGAGATACGATCAGGGTTTCGCTCGCCGCGGAACCGGATGAAGAAATCCGCGTAGGATGGGAAATTCTAAAGAGTCTTGAATTGCGCGAACGAGGCGTTACGGTCGTTGCTTGTCCAACATGCGGACGACTTGCCGTAGACGACTTTGTCGGTATTGTAACGGAAATCGAACGCCGCCTGCAGCACGTTGAAGAACCGCTTCATTTATCAATTATGGGCTGCGCGGTAAATGGCCCGGGAGAAGCACACGATTCTCAGCTCGGAGTTACGTTCGGACGACAGGTCGGGATGATCTTTAAAGACGGTGTTCCAATGCGAAAAGTTTCCGGCGAAGATATTGTCGAAGAATTCGTCAAAGAAGTGGAAATACTTCGAAAGGAAGGAAAAGACGCAAAGCCCATCTCCACAGATAAACAGGTTGTGCAAATTACTTAAAATAGCGTGCAAGCGACGGAAAAAGTATTAAGGAAACAGCACTGAAAAAGGATAGGCCGGAATATTTCTAATCACTCCGAAAAGAATTGAGACAAATAAGAACCCGAAAAGTGTCACAGGAGTTATAAACCTAAAAGGCAATCCTCTTCCTCTCACAACTACTAAAAATAAAGAGACCAAAACATATAGTCCGCCGATCGCATAGATAGGGATCAACGCATTGAAATCAAGAGCCGTAATAAGATCGCCGTGAAGAAGGGCGTGGAAGCCTCTGGTCATTCCGCACCCAGGGCAGGCAAAACCCGTGATTGCCAGCATCGGGCACGCGGGTAAAATCTGCGTGGTTGATGGGTTGACGAACCACAAAATTATACTTCCAAGAAAAAGTGCCGCCAGCGAACTTGCTGCCAAAATTCTTTCGGTTGTCGAAACGATTATTCGATCCAATGCTGGAAATTCAAAAGCCATTCTGATTCGATTATACGGATTTGCCCACCGATTATTCCACCTATGTGGCCATTTTCATAAAGAGCGCGTCTGTTGCGATTTTTCGGTTTAAGTTCGAACGCAAATTCTCGCGAAGTGTTTCAATTTCCTCAAGCCAATTTGCGAGACGAGCAATCGGCACGGAAAAACCGGATATTTCATCCGCTATATCTTCGTTTGTAATTCCCGCATTTTTATCATTCGCGAGCTTCCAGATGTCATGAGCCACGGTTTGGAGAATCGTCAAATACTCTTCAAAGTCATCTTTGTTTTTTGAATTGTTGATCTCTTCTGCCGCTCTAAGCAGGGAAGTGTAATGTTTGCCCCCGGCTAGAGTGTTTAAAACTTCGATCATTTGCGATCGTTTTTCACGAAACGAGTCGAGGTCTGTAGTCAGCGCCTTTCCGAAACTTCCCCGGGAAATATTTGCCATCAACTTGGCGTCTTGCGAAGAATGACTCTGCTCGTTAAATAAATATCGCTCGATTTCAGTTTTTTCGATTGGTGCAAAACGAATCGTTTGGCATCGCGAATGAATCGTCGAAAGAAGAGACGAAGGGTGCGAGGTAATTAGGATAATATAAGTATTTTCCGGCGGTTCTTCGAGCGTTTTAAGTAGCGCATTTGACGCTTGGGCGGACATCTTTTCGGCCCGGTCAATGATAAAAATTCGCGCCGATCCCTCATACGGTCTGAGATTTGCTTCTTTTTCAAGATCCCGGATCGCATCTACATAAATTGTATGTTTATTTGGAATTACGAGCCCTACGTCGGCGTGCTCACTTAAAAACACCTGTAAATAATCTTCCTTTTTCCCGGAAGTTGCGAGGTTAAATCGGGTAGCTCGTAAACAAGCGCTGCATTTACCGCACGAGGCAGAATTTCGCGGATCCTTACAAATAAAAGCTTTGGCTATTTCCAAAGCAAACTGCTTTTTGCCAATTCCGTCATTGCCCACAAAGATCGACGACTGAGGAAATCTATTCAACGATAGCAGCCTTTTTAGGACCGCTTTTATTTGTTCATTTCCGATCAACGCATCAAACATAAACCTTACTTTGCTGCCTGAACTTCTTTCTTGTTAAGAAAATCGACGACAATTTTGACGACCTCCGCCTGGATTTTTTCGATCGAAGAATCGCCGTTAACTACAATGAAACGATGCCTTTCCTGTTCTGCAATTCCTAGATAAGCTTTACGAACCCGTCCGTAAAAATCTGCCGTTTCAAGATCCATCCGATTATTCTTTGCATTTTGGCCGCGCGTTCCGGCCCGTGAGAGCGATTTTTCAACCGGAAGGTCGAAGAAGATCGTCAAATCAGGTTTTAATCCACCGGTAGCTAACTCAATTACTGTGTTCACCGTGCCTTCCGGAAAACCGCGACCGGCTCCCTGATAAGCATATGTCGCATCTGCGTATCGATCCGAAAGCACAATTTTTCCTTCAGCGAGGGCAGGTTTGATCAAAAAATTAACGTGCTGGGCTCGATCCGCCGCAAATAATAGGAGTTCGGCAAGTGGGTCGACCTCCTCTTCCGTTTCCAGGAAAGCCTCGCGCAATCTGCGACCGAGCGGAGTTCCGCCAGGTTCGCGAGTGTTCAAGACTTCGAAACCACGAGACAGCAGTTCACCAGAAAGCATCCTTATCTGAGTAGACTTGCCGCTTCCGTCAATTCCTTCAAAGGTTATTAGTTTTCCGTCCAAGGTATTTTACTGTCAGCTGAGATTGTTGCTTTTTCTCGATTGAAACTGTCGAAATTGAGTGTTTGAAAAGGAGCACTTCTTCATTCCCTACGAAGATCAAAACGGAGAATTTATCAAAACTTTTGATCGTACCGGTGAGTGTAGAACCCTGCATTAAATGAAAAACAACCTCGGATTTTTCCTTTCGAGCCGTGTTGAGAAATGCATCTTGAATGTTTTGGGTGGTTTGTTTTTCCATCACGTTTCCCCTTTTGTTTCTTAGTTTTAAACCGTTTTCAAATTATAACAGTTTTTATTTTCGTGACAAGAAAGATGTTCCATTCGGAGGCGAATCGAGCATTCCCCAAAGGCGTTCTTGAGTATTCTTTTCGTCGCCAAAACCGTCAAGCCAAATAACTTCTTCTTTATGACGAAACCAGGACATTTGCCGCTTAGAATAATTACGCACGTCCTGTTTAGTTTGTTCGATCGCGCTTTCGAGCGAGCGTTCACCGCGGAGAAATTCGCAAACTCTTCGATATCCATGCGCGCCAAGTGCATTAGTATCATCCCGCAAACCGCTCTCCCGCAAATGTCGAACTTCTTCAACCAGTCCTTTTTCATAATGTTTTTCGGCACGCTTGTTTATTTTTGCGTACAAGGTTTCTCTTTTAGGGTTAAGCGCGAAAACCTTGATTCGGCTAGCAAATTCCGGCGGGGCTTTTCGTTTAGGCTGGAGCTTTGAAATCGGCTCACCAGTTTGGAAATAAACTTCTATGGCGCGCATTGTTCGTACATAGTCATTTGGAAAGAGTTTTTTCGCCGATACGGGATCGATGCGTTTCAGTATTTTGTGTAGATGCTCCGCACCTTTTTCCTTTACGAGTTTTTGGAGCCTTGCCCGAAAATTTTCATCCGCTTTTGGTCCAACAAAAAATGGCTGGCGTAAGGTTCGAAGATAAAACCCGGTTCCGCCGACCAGAATAGGTACATTACTACGCGCTTCGATTGCCTGGATCGTTGCTGTCGCATCCTTAGCCCAATCCGACGCCGTGTAGTTGATCTCCGGTGCCACATAATCAATCAAATGGTGCGCAACCCCTTTCCTTTCCAGGGGAGATGGTTTTGCTGTCGCGATTTGAATCCCTTTGTAAATCTGAACTGAGTCGCAGTTTATGATCTCGCCATTTCCGAGTTTGAGCGCGAGTGCGACACCGATTTCGGTTTTTCCCGAAGCGGTTGGACCGACGATCGCATAAATTGTCTCTGAAGTGCTCACTGAGGGAAGATTATCTAAGTTTTTTTGTGAAGTATAGAGCCAAATCGTCGTCAACCGTTACTATGTCGCCAAATTGTGGGTGGCAACCCTCTTTATAAATTCCAAGACCATCGGGAATGTAACCGCGTTTTACATAGAGTCTTTGGGCATTTCCGTAATCCGGAAATAGACCGACGCCGATTCCTGCATATTGGGAAACTTGCTTGATCGCATTTTCCGCTGCATCCAAAAGCTTCGAGCCTACCCCGCGTTTTTGAAACTTAACAAGCACATTGAAATCCACAATCTCCGGTATTGCTGTTTGGCGAAAAGGCGGATAGTTAGAATTCCAGACAATAGTTAAATACCCCGCAAATTCGTCATTAGATTTTGCGATCAATACATCACGGGTCTTCTTTTTCTGTTCATCAAAATAGTTTTGAAAATGAGACAGTTTTTGATTCCAACCCTGTTTTTGGAATGCCGAAACTATATTTGCGCAATCGCTTTGACGTAACTTTCTTATTTTTGTTTCTTGAGTCATTCTAGGAAAATACATGTCGCAGAACAGCAATCATCAAAATAATGCCCAACAGCAGAATTGACCCCAGTAATTGGTTTCGAGAAAATCTTATCATTGCACTGTTTTTTCCATGCTTTTTCCGACAAACTCGGCGATTCCCGTCAAAAGCATTTGAACGGCGACGGTTATCAAAAGCATTCCCATCAATCGTTCAATAGCGATCAAGCCTTTTTCGCCCAGAAATCTTGCAAAATAGCTGGCGAAATAGATGATCATTGCCGAAACAAACCAGGCTAGAAGCACGGCTATAAGCCAATCGCGCCATCGGCCCGGGTCACCGCTCATCAAGAGCAACGAGGTTGCCATCGCTGAAGGGCCGGCAACGTATGGAATTGCGAGCGGAACGATAAAAGGTTCGCCCTCGACATCTTCTTCAAGAGAAGCATGTTTTGAAGGGAAGATCATCTTTAAAGCGATGATCATCAATATTATCCCGCCGGCAGTAGTCAAAGCAGTCTGAGAAAGGTGCAGAGCGTGTAGCAAATATTGACCGAGAAAAAGAAACGCAACCAAAATCACAAGGGCGATCAGAAGCTCCCGCAACACAACTCTCCGTTTTCGCTCATCGTCCACTTTCTTGAGCGTGGTCATGAAAAGCGGAATATTTCCGAGCGGATCCATTACCAGGAAGAGCAATAATGCTGCAGAAAGAATTGTCATAGATTAATAAGCTTTTGTGAGATTGACGCCTGTATAATAGTGTTTGATGATGCGGTCGTATTTCAGGCCCATTTGGGCGAAACCGTATGCGCCGTATTGACACATTCCGACGCCGTGTCCCCAGCCGCGTCCGGTGAAGTTATAACTAACAACGCGGCCATCTGATCCGTACTTTTTGTCGATAACGAAAAGCTGCTCATTTAGCCGCAGCGCCGAGCGAATTTTACCGCCTTTAAGCGACTGGACGCCGTTGGTCGTAATGATTTCGAGCTCGGTCGCCCTTCGCGAAAAACCTTTGGTTTTGACCTTTACGTCAATCAATGCTCCCATACCCTTCACGTAACGAGCCAAACGCGCTCGTACGGTTGAGGCCGATAAATTGCTTCGCCAAAGTGTAAATGAAGACATTCGTTCGGCGACGGTAGTTTTGTCAATGGGGTCGATTTCGAGATAGACAACTTCACCGCTACCGTTTGTTTTGTATCGTATATTTTCGCCGCCGACCAATGCCGCTTCTTTAACCTGGTAGTATTCATCACCAAACTTTCTAAACAAGAATACATTTGGGTTGACCGTAATTTGGCGCTCGCTGCGGCCTGCACTTATTATCAATTTCGCATCTTCGGTCGGTTTTGCTATACCATCTTCAAACGAAAGTTCGATTTTCTTCTTGCGGTATATATTTTCGATAAGCCGCAATATTTTCGCGCGCGGATAAGATTTATTTGGTTTTATCGTCAGATCGGAATAAATTGAAAACCACCCGTCTCGCATTAATTCTGCAAGCATCGGCCGGTCTTGTCTCGGCACGTCTTTAGCGTCTAAAAATGAAAGCTGGTAATTTAAATCCGATTCGGACATCAGGGTATCGGCATCTTCCGCGGAGTTCGGTGTATATATTATTTGGTAGAGGATACGGGCTAGATGTAATGGTTTCGCAGAATTTTGATCGACGATCGGAAAAGGCTTGCCAAATTTTACGGCAATATTATTGAGCCAACTCTTGAGTTCCAATTCATTCGGAGCGTCCTCAAAATACTCGTCATCAAAACGGTTCGTGATCATTAAGAAATTGTTGACCGCAAATTTTGACGCCAACCTTACATACGGGTAATTCGCCTCGTTCCGTATCAGCGCCGGTTCGCGCGATGATTTCACCAGAAATGGAACAAAATGATCATGTCCTTCGAGAGAGCAATCTACGCCTTTTAAATACGGTTCATTAAACTCAAATATGTTTCCCGAGTCTTCAGTTCGTCCGCCGCAGGTTGATGTATAGAGCGCATTTATCGGTGTTCCGCGATAAGTAGCAACCACGCCGCGCGTTTCTCTGACTGCTTGCGAACCCATTCCCGTTTCAATACTGACGCCTTTGTAAACCTGTGACCAGACGGTAGGAAGCATATCAAAGCCCTCGTTGCCATAGCCGTTCTTATTAGCAATAGCGTAAGTTCTCGCAGCGACCGCCTGAGCCTTTTGAGCTTCAATCTGCGGCAGCGACAATTCCGCTGGGACTACACCAAGAAGATAATCTTCCATCGGAACCACATTTACGACCGTAACTCCGCCGCTTGCATTTACAAAGACCTCCATTTTCCCGCGATAGCTTTTTCCGTTTAATTTGACAATTCCGCGATTGCTTTCTGATCCAATTATTATAGGTCTTAGCGAGGATGAATTTGATTGCGGACCGCTCCCGGATGTGACTACCTCGCGCAGCGAAGGATTGAAATACGCGCCTCGATTTTTTCGTCCTATTGGCTGACTCGAACCTATCGTTTTGACCAAACCGGGCAGTGTTACTCCTCCGGTTGGCGGCGACGACATCAAACTCCTCACTTTTGATTTTGGGTTGGAAGAAATTTGCCGGGTCAGTGCGATCGCTTCATCAGATGGGGACGTGTATTTATCGACCGTCACTTCCGCACCTTCAACACCGATTTCCGCAAGGCGTTGAACTTGGGCATCCGCTTCGGGGCGAACATCAAATTCTTCATTTAGCCGGATAATAAATTTCACACCATCAGAATCTGCTGACAGTGTCGAAAAAATATTGAGCTTCACCTGAATTGCGGCGGCGATAGATACTGCCTGTTCACGTGTTTCAATACCGCTTTTTTCGATCCTGTATATTTCAAAAACAGGAGGACTATAACCGCGGGCAGAAACTCTCAGACTGTTTGTATCCAAAACCCGATTAAACTGACCGTCTTCCGAAGCAGTCAGCGAGGATTCGCTCGTAGAAATGAGCGCCGTTGATGAATTCCTGATCAAGCCAATTCTTACAAGCGGTTCCGCTTCAAGTTTGAAGATCGGAAAAGGAAGGGGTTCCACAACGGAAAAGGCATTTGGGATAAAAACGAAAAAGAGCAGGAAAAGAAAAAGATAAGTGCGAAATTTCATAATGATACAACAATGAAAATGTCTATATTTACCGAACGATTTTAACGCAATATGATCCGCTATTCACCTAGGGGTTGCCGCTACTTCTCCAAGGCATTAAAAATAAACGGAAAAGTGACAAAGGTTTGTCCGCGGTGCTGCGGATTAAATCCGAAAAGAACAATTTTGCCTTTTCCGTATTCGGCTTCAGCAAGAGCCGTTTTTCCTTTAATAAGATCGCCGCCGTAAACCCAGCCCGAAAGCAATAGATCCTTATCTGCATATTTAGCGACCGATTTTACCTTCTTGTTATCGCTGATCTCATAAGCCGCGCTTGAAATGAAGTACGCCGGGGTTTGCTGTCCAAAACCTTTCGCCAGGGTAAATCGTCGATCAACATCCAAATTTAGGATCGAGCCCGGGCAATAAAACTCCTTTCGGGTTTTACCATCTAGTACATTTTTAACGGGAAGTTCGAATTGCTCGATAACCATTTTGCAGGATTCATCAAAACAGATAAGCTTACCGCCATTTTCAACAAACGTTTTTAGGTTTTTAACTCCGTTTTCCGTGATTCCGCCTGTATATTCTTTTGGATAGTCTTTATCATTTCGCCCTTTTAACAATAGATTCTCCCTTATGGAGGGAAGAATTATGGCGTCATATTCCAGAGAGCCGTCTCGAAAATCATCATCCATTAGCGATGTAAATTTGATCTGATGATTGTCTAGAACAAGCCGCGTCCAGCCTTCATCCATCGAATTTGCCCAGCCTTTGTAAAGTCCGATCTTTGGATTTGATTTTAAGGGATTCGGAAGCTTAGCGAAATCGCCCTTTGTTGGTTTCAGATTTAAGGCTTTTCTCGCCTGATTTATATTGACGACAGTTTTCAATGTATTTCGGTGGGTTTCCAGATCCTTGATGTTCCAAGCCTCGGCGTATTCTACACCCATCTGCAGAGGGAGCGTCCAACCCGCGACGTCGTAGGGTATTTCGGCTTCGCCATCCGCATTAAATCTCTGAGGATAAACCTGCTTTTCAAACAAGCTTAGAACGTTAGGTTTTTGAGCTTGATTTACGAAAACGATAAAACTGCCCGCCGGGATTTCACCGAATTTATCTAAATCATCCTGTTCGAGCGCGACCTCAAGTTCGCGTGTCATCTCGTGGACTTCCATTCCCTGCCACATCAAGATTTCCAAAAATCTAGAAACCCGCTCTCCATTTGGCTGCCCCGCATAAACGATAAATGCCTTAGGCGCAAGAGGATCAGGTGACAAATTTGCAGATGCGAGATTTCGGGCGTTGGTCAAATATCTTTCACGAAATTTTGATGCCATTTCAAGAACGGACATCGCCGCGATCATTTCTGCTTTCGCAATATCCGAAGGTGCCCATCTTCCACCTTCCCAGGGGTCCGGTATATTTGTTGCGTTTTCGAGCATCGAAACGATTCCGCGGGTCGGATTTCGCCGAGCCAGATCTTCTTTTTTTACGGTAATTGGAGTCATCAGATCAGCACTTGCTGCCTCGGATAAGATACCGATGGAATTGTGGTAATAAGGAGCTGAACGAAAGCCGCCGTGCCACCACGTATCATACGTCGCGTTCGTTGTAACTCCGGCTTGCCCCGCGCTTTGCAGATCAGCTGCCATTTTGTAACCGATGAGCCCAAGCTCGCGAATTATCAAGGGCGAAATCCGCGGGTTTGGCGGGTCGAAAAACGGCGGAAGCGTCATTCTCGCGCCGTTTTGACCCTGCTGATGTACGTCATAAACGATCTGAGGAAACCATTCCTGCCAAAAAAGTTTTGTAATGTTTCGCGTTTCGGCAAGGTTCAGCATAAACCAATCGCGGTTGTTATCGTGTCCGGCATAGTGGTGATAAAGCTCGGGCGGCGAACTTCCTTCATATTTCGTGCCGAGTGTTTTTCGATACCAATCGGCGACAATGTCAATTCCGTCTGGGTTTGCAGACGGGATCAAGAGTAGAATCGTGTTGTTTAAGATTTCTTTTGTTTCTGGATCGTTTGCGGTTGCTAGCTGATACGCGAGCAACATCGACATCTGCGATGCAACGATTTCGGTCGAGTGGATCGAGCAGGAAATTGCGACTACCGTTTTTCCTCTCCCTTTCATGTCAACCGTTTCGGTTTTTCCGTCGCGCCGGTCAATTGAATAAATGGTTTGAGGGTGGTTTATTGCGCGACTAGCCTGTTGAATACTGCCGAGATGTTTTATGTTATCCACAGATGAAATAAAAGCCACGATCTGTGGTTTCCCAAGCGTTGTTTTACCGATTTCCTGAACTTTTACCCTCGCACTTGCTGCATCAAGTTTCCCGAAATAGTTTGTTATTTGTTTCCAATCAGCAATCGTTTTATCATCGGTTGGATTAAAACCCAGCACCGATTTTGGTGATGGAATGTTTTCCGTTTGGGCAAAAAGCGTTAAACTTGAATTGATTAAGACCAATAATAAAGCGATTCGACAGATTAGTTTTGTCATAAGAAGATTCGAAAGATGCAGGCTCAAAAACGAAAACCGATCAACTCAGATTTGCTGGAACCGCAAGATTTTTCACTGGCTGTAAAGAATAATAAAAAACTGGTGTTTCCCGTAAAAGAGTCTAACAAATCTAGGCTTCGCGGAAAACTACGCTATTGGTGGAGTTGGCTTGTTGTGAGCATTATCATACTTTTTGTCGCTGCGCCGATCATGATTTTTTATCGGTTTCGCGAGAATCGAGACGGCTTTTTTGCATGGTGCGATTGGGGCTCGAGAATTTGGCTGCGGGCTTGCGGGGTGCAAGTAGAAGTTGAAGGGAAAGAAAATCTTGAAGAGGGAAGAGAATACGTTTTTGTTTCCAACCACCGCTCTTATTTAGACACAGCTACACTTTATGCATTTGCCGGAAGACGCGTTGGACTTGTCGCAAAAAAGGAATTACTAAAAGTGCCGATCTTTGGATATGGGATGGCGATCGCAAATGTGATCGCCATCGATCGCACAAACAGGGAAAGTGCAAAGCGGTCAATTGATAAAGCGCGGCAAGTAATGCGCGATGGATATTCTTTTGGTGTTTTTGCTGAAGGGACGAGGGCAATGTCGGGAGAACTCTTGCCATTTAAGAAAGGTGCGATTCATCTTGCGCTTCAAACCGAAGCACCAATAATTCCGGTGGTGTTTACAAATACCGACCAACTAATGGGTAAACGAACCGGAGTCGCCTACCCCGGCACCATAAAAATGGTGCTTCTTCCTTCAATAGAAACCGCGGGCAAGACTGCCGAAGACCTGATGGGAATTCTTAACGAAACGCGAACTGCGGTTGCGGAAGTGCTGGAACGGGAAAGCAAAAATCTGACTTCGGGAATCGATCATGTTTCCCGAAGTCAACTTAAAACTTGATAGAAGAATAGTTATCTCGACGGTTCATCTTCCGGTTTTACAGTTGCGGGCTTTTTATCCGCTGGAGGTTCCGGGACGGGCGTTTCATCATCTAAAATTATTACTTCGCTTCGCCCTTGTTTGTAGTCTTCGTACTTGACGCGTATTCGAAGTTTTACGACCTGTCCGCTGTCAAACTCGAGTTCGTCATTTGCTACGCTGTATGCCGGAAACCAGTATTTTCCGTCAACATTTGTACGCCACGTTTCGACCACGGGAAACTTATTCCTCTTGGTTTCCGGCATGCCTTTCCCTTTCGATTTGACGATCATAAAATCTCGGTCATCTACCCAAATTCTTCCGACAAAAAGGCGTTTCTTAGTTTTATCGGGATCGGGAATTACCTTCGGCCGCACATCAAAAACGTGCAAATCCAGCTCATCGATCTTTTCCTTTCCTAGATAATCAAATGTGTAAAGTGCGACATCCTGCGGATTGATCGCAAAAGGATTTACACCGCCAAGATCTTCAAGGTCTTCCGGGGTTACTTGAATTTCCTTGAGTGTCGAAACGGGATGATAGGTTATTTTTTCAAAACGTTTGCCGTCCGTAGTAAATGTCAAAAACGAGTCGCGCCGATAGGTACCTGTAATTAAACCCCCGAGACCAACGGTCTGGATCGTCGCGCTTCGATTAAAAACATAATTCGTCAAGGCAAAACGAAAATCATCTTCGTTTTTTGTAAACTTTTTGATGATCTGTTCGACCTCTACGGCATTTAGGTTCACCCTTTGAATCACACTAGTTTGCGCAAGCGCCCCTATCGACAAAAGACACACGATCGCAAATCCCACGGTTGCTTGTTTTAACTTTTTCATCTTTCTTCCTTGAGCCAGGTCTAATTCATAGATGCAGGTAAATCGAATCAAGTTTATCAAATAATAAAAAAACAAAAAGGTGCCGCGAAAATAATCACAGCACCCTTCGAATATTTAGCGGGATTTCAGGTTATTCCGCGAATTCAATATCTACCTTGTGGGGAATTATTCCTTTTTCGAAGCCTTTCTGGAGAAGCAGGTTTACTGCCTCGCGTCCGCGGTCACCATAATCCAGCGTTAGTTTGTTTACCCACATGGCGACAAAGCGATCAGCTAATTCCGGCGGCATATCCCGTGCAAACTGCATTGCATAGGCGAGCGCGTCTTCACGGTTGTCCATTGAATACTGGATGCTCTTATGAAGATGTGTTGAAACTTCCCGCATTAGATCTTTGCCCAGATCACGTTTAATAACGTTTCCACCCATCGGCAAGGGAAGTCCGGTGTCCTCAAACCACCATTCCCCAAGATCCATAATTTTGTCGAGGCCTACCTGTTTGTAAAATAGTTGTCCTTCGTGAATCAGTAAACCGGCATCGACCTTTCCGGCCAGTACGGCGTCAATGATCTCGTCAAACGGTACGACCTCGTATTCAAAATCCGAATTATAAATTCTCAGCGCGAGAAATGCGCTTGTCAGTTCACCCGGAATCGCAATTTTCATTCCCGAGATCTCTTCTTTTTTGCGCGGCTCTTTTGAAACCAAAATAGGACCGTAGTTATCGCCAATGCTTGCTCCATGAGGAAGGAGTGCATATTTATCGGCGACATATGCGTAAGCATGAAAACTTACGGCAGTGACGTCAAAAACACCATTTTTCGCGTCTTCGTTTAGAGATTGTATGTCTTTTAGCGTGTGCTCAAACTTCAACCCGTCCGTTTCCAGCTTGTTCGTTGCCAACCCGTAAAACATAAAGGCATCGTCTGAATCCGGCGAATGCGCGACGGTTATTGTTCTCGATTCTGATATCGCTTCCATAAAATTAGATTATTCCGTAATAGATCTTCGTATCATATAAAATACGTATTCTACCCTTTTCCTGATGTTCCGTGAAGAGACGATTTAACGAATTTTCCATTTCAGGAAATTGAACATCATCCTCTGAAGGCATATACGAAGCCGAGGCTAATCTTCCAATCAAGCCCTTAAAATCGAGGGTCTGGGAATTGTCGAAGGTTGCACTTCGAAACTCCGCGTGAAAAACTGACTCGATTCTTTCCATGTCTACCTGATCATGACGTACACTTTGATAATCATTGCCCCAATCGACCAAAAAGCGTTCATACTCACGCAAAAATTCATTTGAGTCAAGTTGGCGTTCGTTCCAAATTAATGCTACAAAACCGTGTTTCCGTAGTATTCGACGAAACTCGCCCGGTGCTTTTGCGTTGTCGAACCAGTGAAACGCCTGAGCCGCTATTATGAAGTCTACGCTGTCCGCTTCGAGCGTTGTTTCCTCGGCCGTTCCGTCGATCGCGAGAAAATCTTTAAAGTCTCGAAGATATTCGACAGACGCCTGCCGCATCGACGCATTTGGCTCGACACCATAA
The DNA here is from genome assembly GCA_037969475.1 of Pyrinomonadaceae bacterium. Taxonomy (GTDB): domain Bacteria; phylum Acidobacteriota; class Blastocatellia; order Pyrinomonadales; family Pyrinomonadaceae; genus Aridibacter. The sequence continues at coordinate 14,553 of JBBKXN010000053.1, forward strand.
ACCGTGTTCCCGTTCTCCAGAAATAGCTTTGCAGAGATTCCGCTTCCTGAGCCAATGTCCGCGATGACAGAGCTGGCATCAAGCCCCATTTCTCGATAGATAAGATCAAGAATCTCCTTCGGATAATGCGGGCGATATTTGACATAATTCTTAACGCGATCGTCAAATCTCGATACGCTGTTCACGGTTCGTTTACCTCGTCGCCGGTCCATTGCGTTTTTGCAGAATGCGGAATATCGAATTGATCCAAAATTCGAAAGCAAAAATGTTCTATAAGATCATCGATTGTTTTTGGCCTGTGATAAAAACCCGGTGCCGCTGGGATTATTCGAGCTCCCGCTCTCGAAAGCTTAAGCATATTTTCAAGATGGATAGAGTTAAATGGAGTTTCCCGGGGAACAAGCACTAGTTTTCGCCCCTCTTTGAGCGTCACGTCGGCCGCCCGATGAATTAGATTTGTTCCGGCACCACTGGCGATTGCACCGAGCGTTCCCATCGAACAGGGCACAATTATCATCCCCGCTTGTTTATTCGATCCGGATGAGGGTTTTGCTGCGAAATTATCGAGCTTCCAATAGCGAATGATCTTCGAGTCTTTATCTAAACCTAACCAATCATTGATCTTAGAAGTGTCAGGATCACGCAGATTTACACCCATTTCCACTTGAGCGACGGTTGGAACGACGCTCGACATAATAAGATTTATTGTCTTTACGGCGCCGCTTTGAGCCAAAAGCTGAAGCGTTCGATGAGCGTAAATTGTGCCTGAAGCACCCGTGATCGCAACGGTGAGTTCCATAGATTTTTCCCGTTTGAAGACTTTAGCATTTTGGAATTTCTAAAGCCATCCCTTGATACGTTCAAAAAAATGTATCTTCGTTCATTTCTGTATCAATTTTCGGTCAAATTGACCGAAGTTCGTACGCGGAAAAGTCAGGAACCTTACGCTAATTCCCTATTTAATAAGGTTAACGGTACAAAGCCGAAATGGCACGCCATTTGCTGAAGATATTACCGTCGGTCACGCGATCGATAATATTTTTGGAGGTAGAACGACCGTGAACGAGATTGTAATGAGCAATACTTTGCTAAAAGTAGTCAATTCGGATGCGATTGTATGGGCAGTGTCAAAACTGTCGGGGGCATATAAGTACGTTTCGATGTTCATTTAGTTGCGTTACCTCTCTCATGTTTCTCAGGGAGCGGCGTACTATTCGCCGCTCTTTTTTTTGGTGACTTCGGCTTTGTGGTCATCTGGTCAGAAGTTACAATAACCGCATGAAAACAGAAGACATTCAGGAAATCCTGTCCTCGCATACAAAAGGAAATATTTCGACAAAAGATGCAACGAAAGCAATCCAAAACCTATCTTATGAGGACGTTGGATATGCCAGAATCGATCATTCGCGTGCGTCGAGACAGGGTTTTCCTGAAGTAATTTTTGGCGAAGGAAAGACTTCGGACCAAATCGTGGGGATTTTCGAGAAACTCATTGCAAAATCGCCCAACGTTTTGATAACCAGAACAAACGCTGAAATTTTTGGCGAGATTCGAAATGTTTACTCCGAATCCGAGTGGCATGAACATGCGAATTTGATTCGTGTGATACGAGACAAAACCGAATTAGGAGTTAGCGAAATTTCTATAGTTACTGCAGGAACGAGCGATATTCCGGTTGCGGAAGAAGCGGCTTTGACGGCCGAAGCAATGGGTAATCGTGTAAAAAGAATTTGGGACGCGGGTGTCGCGGGGATCCATAGGATTTTATCAGAACGGGATATCCTTCAGAAATCCCGTGTAGTAATCGTCGTCGCAGGCATGGAGGGCGCGCTACCTTCGGTGGTTGGCGGATTAGTAAAAGTTCCCGTTATTGCCGTTCCAACCAGTATTGGTTATGGAGCCTCATTTGGCGGCATCGCCGCGCTCTTGGGAATGCTCAATTCATGTTCTTCAAATGTAACCGTCGTTAATATCGATAATGGATTTGGGGCGGGTTTCGTAGCGAGTTTGATCAACCGGAAGTGGGAAGAATAAAAATGCAAAGAAAAAAAACGCGTTTAGATATTTTGTTTTCTGTGGGCTTTTTTGTGCTTGTCACCATCACATTTCCCCTTGCCGGGATCGCCGAGACGCCAGGCCAACGAAACGGTGCCGAGGGTAAACGCCCGGTAATAATTATTCCGGGCATATTGGGGTCAGAGCTAAAAGATATTGAAACAGGTAATACGGCTTGGTTTAGCCTTCTGAAAAAAGATGGCGAAGACCTCAGGTTGCCCGTCGCTGTAAATTTGCGCCAGAGTAAAGATAAGCTTATTCCCGGCGATATTATTCGCCAGATAAACATTAAGCTTTTCCCTGACATAAAGGTTTACCAAGGAATTATCGATGCCCTTGAAAGAGATGGAGCCTACCAGGAAGCAAAATGGGACAATCCTCCTAAAAACCTCAACGACAAATTTTTTGTTTTTCCATATGACTGGCGCCGCGACAACGTGGAAACTGCGCAGTTTTTGATCGAAGAGATTGAAGAGTTAAAACGGCGAACAGGTCAAAAGGACGTAAAGTTTAATATTCTCGCGCATTCTATGGGCGGGCTGATCGCGAAGTATGCCGCGATGTATGGAAAATCCGATTTGGGAAACGGCGCGCCAAGCCCAAATTGGTCGGGTGAGAAGCACATCGCAAATATATTCTTTTTTGGCACGCCAAACGAAGGATCGGCGGAAGCTTTAGAATCTCTTTTCAAGGGGCGATCCAGCCTGGGAGGCACTATAAAACTTCCATTTGTAAAGTATTTGACTCCTGTAGATATCGCGACCATGCCATCTGTCTTCCAATTGCTGCCCCATGTCCGCTCCGCACGTTTTTTCGACGAGAATCTCAGACCACTCAGAGTTGATCTCTATGACCGCAAAATATGGGAAAAATACGGCTGGGCGATATACGGAGACAAAAAGAATATGGAATCGTTTACGGAGGCTGAAGCGGCTCGTTTCGAACAATATTTTGAAATTGTTCTAATACGTGCAAAGAATTTTCACCGCGCGCTGGATGTAAGCGTTAATCGTAAAAGCACGCTGGGAACCTACTATTTCGGGAGCGATTGTAAAGAGACACTCGATGCCATGGTGCTGTATAAAAATGGAGAAGATCGATGGATAACTCTGACGACGCCTGACTCGTTCAAGAACTCCAAAGGAATAAATATCAAGTCTGATAGATTAAAGCCTCTAATGCTGGCTCCGGGCGACGGAGCTGTCACAAGGCGTTCGATGCTGGCGGAAACCCTTCAAACAAAATTGAAGAAAGTGGTAAACTCCGATTCGAACCTCTTTGTCTGTGAAGCGCATGAGAAAATAATGAATAATTCGGTCATTCAGAATAAGGTATTGACGGCTTTATTCAAGGATCGCAGCGCTCAGGTCGGCGCTCAAATCAAGCCTTAGAATAATCTAACGTAGAATCCCATTTCCATCCAATCCTGTGTAAATATCAGGCGCATTTAATCCGAGCCAAGGATCCGCGCCCGGAGTAAGAAAAACCTGTGTGTAGATCATTTCGTTAATTTGACCCACCGTGAGATCGCCGTTTTTTGCGAGCAATTGATATATCGCCGGGCGGTATAAGAATTCGTTGCGAACAGTATCGAGCGCGATAAAATTCTCTAGCTTTCGTATGCGCTCGAAATGATCTGTCATATCTGCGCCTGAATTCGCAAGCTGACGCCAAATAAACTTCCGGCTGTTGGACGAAACATCAGAATGCTTAACGCGCAAATCGGCCAATTTTCGCCAGCCGTCGAGATTGATCTCGCGCTCAAACTTCGCAAAATTATCAGTGATTTCGTTAATGAGTAAATTTTCCGCGGTCACAACCATTTTTGTTACTGCACGCGGGGCGGCATTCCGGGCAGTCGGCGCTATGGCTTGCGGTTTTACAGATTTGTCAGAAGCTATATTGGCAATTCTGAGGTATCTCTCACGGCTTGCGACCAAATTGTTGAAACGGGATTCCTGATATTGCCTGTAATAATCACTTCGTTTTTTAATATCGATCCTTTGTCCCGTTTCAAATACGTCTTTGGCCTGATTCAGAAACGTTCGAAATTCATCCGAAGTATAAAGCCCCGGCAGAGCCTCGATCACCGCACCATCGCTATCCATGACGTAATGAATACTATTTCCGGTCAAAGTTCTGACTATTTTTCGACCGTCTCCAAAATCGACCGTGACCTTCGGTGCGGGACGAACGGTTTGCCAATGCAATATATATTCGTCATGAAGCAAAGTTTGATTATAAGAATCTGGGTATAACAGCGCGCGAAACAGACGGCTGTTTGCACAACTCAAGTCTTCATTCAGATTTCCAAGTAAACGAAGGCTTAGGATCGGACGACCCGTTTTTCGGGAAAACTCCTTTGCTTCTTCGAGATCGGTATGCCAGAAAATTTTCCACGATGCGTAGCTGTCTTTCTGCATCGTGACGCCATCCAATGCCTTTTCTATCTTCTCCCAGTTTTCCGGTGTTTTTCCTTCAGCAAATTGATATATTTCGTCCGCATACGCATCGAACAGAGCGTCCGAACCCTTTTGGCCGTTCGACCGCAATTCCTTTATCGCTGTATTTGCAACTACCGAATCTGACGAAACTGCTGATTTAACCAGTGCGGCCAAATTGCCGTTTGCGAACACGGAAATAGATAAAACTGCAGACAAAATGGTCGCGAAAAAAATTTTGGTTTTCATATCGGTCACTCATGTGGATTAAGAAAAAGTAATAAAACTTACGAATTAGAGGCAGGCACACCTAAAAAAGGTTGTATTTAGGGAAACCTGCGTATCGGCGCCATTCTTCATTTCAATCAGGCAGGTTTTCTGTCCGACTGCTTCGCTATGCAACGAAATTCAGTTAAAATTATTCAAAACGTAAAAAGAGGCAGGTAAAAACCAATGACAAAGAAAGTTGCTATCGGCGCCGATCACGCGGGTTTTGAAGAAAAGGAAAAATTAAAAAAACAGCTTGATAAGCTTGGAATTGATTACGAGGATTTTGGCACTTACTCGGAGGAATCTGTCGATTATCCGGATTTTGCGGAGAAAGTTGGTGAGGCAGTTGCCCGCGGCGAAGTCGAACAGGGAATTTTATTGTGCGGCTCGGGAATCGGAATTTCGATCGCGGCGAATAAAATCGATGGAGTCAGATCCGCATTGGCATGGAACGCGGAAACTGCGCGACTGGCGCGTCAGCATAATAATGCAAATGTTCTCTCGATCGGTGCACGAACGACGCCTCATGGCGAAATCCCAAAGATCGTCGAAGCTTGGTTTAAAGCGGAGTTTGAAGGCGGCCGACATTCGAGGCGCGTGGATAAAATTACAAAGCTCGAAAATGATAATGCGAAAGCTACGTCAAACGGATAAGAAAGCATGCTTCTGATCGAAACAATTATTGGTGGGATTTTGGCGGCAGGCGTCTTGTACCTCTACAAGAGCCGTTCAAATCGGGCAATGAAAAGTTTTTTTGCCGGAACTTTGACACTTGCGGCGCTCATATATGTTGGGTTCGCGCTATTTGGAATAGTTGCCGGAACCGCAACGGCGAGCTGGCTCTTGATCGAACTCGTCGGGTTTGGAATTTATTTCACATTTGCATATTGTGGGTTTCGTAAGTGGGCGATGCTCCTTGCGATTGGTTGGTCGCTGCACGTCGTTTGGGATTTGGCGATTCATTATTCTGCATCAGTGTCGTTTGTCCCGCCGTTTTATCCGGGCATTTGTCTTGGATTTGATTTGGTTTTCGCCGCGTATATTTTCTATCGGTTTTATTTAAGGTACAAAGAATAGAGATGTTACAAGTTTTATATCCTGTCATTCAGGGCTTTATTGTTTTCTTGGTGATGATCATCGTGATCCTTATGATCTTGCGATTGATCTTCAATTATACTGACCCAAATCCATTCGGAACGATAGGGCGATTTTCCTACAAACTTAAAAAACATACCGATCGGATGGTCTATCCGGTGGCGCGTTTCTTAGCACGTATGAAGGTTGACACGCGGATAGCTCCCCTGATTACGATTTTGGTGTTCTGTGTTGTGGGGTATTTTATACTACAGCTTTTTTATAACCTCTTTTTCACCGTTGACGGCGTTGCTTCAAGTATTAAAGAAGCGAGTATCACGCGAGTTGTAGGCTATTTGCTTTACGGATTTCTGGGTATATATTCGTTGCTGATCGTCGTTCGGATCGTTATGTCTTGGGTTACCTCATCTGGGAATGCCCTGATGAGATTTCTGCTCAAAGTTACGGATCCGATTATGGAACCGTTTCGGAGAATTATACCGCCGTTAGGAATGTTTGATATTTCGCCGATTGTTGTGCTTTTCCTGATACATTTTCTACAAATGGCGGTTGCCGGAGTATTACTTAGTAAGTGATTGAGATAATAGAAACGGAAGATTGCGTGATATTTTCGGTGCGCGTAATTCCGCGTTCGTCTCAAAACGAGATCATTGGCGAACATAATGGCGCCGTCAAAGTGAAACTCACTTCGCCACCGGTCGAAGGTGCAGCGAATCGCGATCTGATAAATTTGATTTCGAAGCGGTTGGGAATTTCGAAAAGCGGCGTTGAGATAACGGGTGGAAAACATTCCAAAACGAAAAAACTAAAAGTGAAATTTGTTAAGGCAAAAAACGTTTTGAAACTTTTGCAATACTTCGTTTGAATGTCCAACACCTGACGGCAACGTTGTAGATTGCGGAAAGAAAAATCGGCGTGATATATTGCCTTTTTAGCCAAGATAATTGCGAAAGATAAGGAAGTTATTAAATGTCGGGACATTCCAAGTGGCACAGTATTAAACATAAGAAAGGGGCGGCGGATGCAAAGCGCGGTAAGATTTTCACGCGACTCATTCGGGAAATAACGGTTGCGGCTCGTGACGGCGGTGGTGACCCTGATATGAACCCCCGTTTGCGCAAAGCGGTTTCCGATGGAAAAGCCGCAAATATGCCAAACGACAATATAGATCGGGCGATAGAGCGCGGCACCGGCGAGCTTGAGGGGGTTTCTTACGATGAGATCACTTATGAGGCTTATGGTCCCGGGGGAGTAGCAATTTTAATCGAGACAATGACCGATAATCGAAATCGGACGGTTGCGGAGTTGCGACATCTTTTGTCGAAAAATAATGGAAACCTGGGCGAAGCCGGATCTGTTGCCTGGATGTTTGATCGAAAGGGATATTTTGTCGTTGGAAAAGATAAAAAAGGCGAGGAAGAGCTTTTTGAAATTGCTATTGAAGCCGGTGCGGAAGATTTGAGAGATGACGACGGCAGTTTTGAGATCTATACCGATCAAGAAAACTTTGAGGCCGTCAAAACGGCCCTCGGAACAGCAGGCGTTGAATCCGAGGTGAGTGAAATTTCGATGATTCCTCAAAACTATGTAAAACTCGAAGGCAGCGACGCCCAGCAGATGTTAAAACTTTACGAGGTGATCGATGATCACGACGACGTGCAGAATGTTTACGCGAATTTTGATATAGACGAAGCGGATTTAGAGGAGTAGGTTAACAGGTGAGAATTTTAGGCATTGATCCCGGGAGCAGAACGCTGGGTTGGGGAATCGTTGAAGGCAGCGGTTTGAAATATCAGGGCGTCGCTTTCGGAACAGTCAAATCAGATCCTAAGGCAGCATTTTCCGCAAGACTGCTTAAGATCTACGATGATTTAGCTGCAGTCATCGAACGCTTCGAACCGGACGTTCTATCAATAGAGGAAGCTTTTTATGCGCAAAATGTAAAAGTTGCGCTAAAATTGGGGCAGGTTCGGGGAGCAGTCATGCTGCTTGGTGAAAAATGCGGGTTGGAGATCGCCGAATACAGTCCTCGTTTGATAAAAAAAACCGTTGTTGGTTATGGAAATGCCGAAAAAGTACAAGTTCAGGAAATGGTTCGAATCCTGCTGAAATTAGACGAGAATCCCCAACCCCATGACGCGGCGGACGCTCTGGCAATTGCAATTTGCCATTTTCATCATTCCGGCTTGGACAATAAGTTAAAAAAAGCTACCCAATCCATCTAAAACCCCACATTCCCGCTCAAAACGAGGTTCCTATGAAACGCCAGCTAATTCAAATTTTGGCACTAATCCTAATAAGTTTCGCGTCTACGGCGGCGCAGCTATCGAGCTCTACGAAATCCGCGCAAACGAATCCGGATGATATTCAGAACGCGGCGATTGTTGTCGATGAAAGACTCGCAGTTCTTTTGACGGATCCAAGTTTATACGCAGTTCCGATTCAACGTCTGAGGCGGGGAAGACAACTCCTTGTTTTGACTTCAAAAGATGCCGACGGCGTAACCTTTTACGAAGTAAAAACTTCCGAAACCGGCGACCGTAAAGGATGGGTCCAGAGTGAAGCGATCATCGGCAACTTCAGGCGTAATGATGACCAAAGGCTTGCCAAGCTCGTTCAAGCCTCGAACGGGTTTGCGAAAATTGAACGGACAGTATTTTTTCTAACGTATTTTCCTCAGTCAACTTTGAGGCCATCGATTCTTTTGCTATTGGGAGATCTCCTTGAAGAAGAGACTTTGGCGCTTTCGAAAAAAGCAGCTGAGCGACTTGATCGACGCGAAATGGCAGCTTCCGGTGCGCCCCTGCATAGTTTTTATTTGAGTTATTCAGGACTCGACCGATATCGAAAGCTCGGGATTAGGTTTTTGTTCAACATCAACACAAAAGCATTTCATTATGATGGCGGCGCGTGGTTTGAATTGATCGATAAATTTCCAAAATCCCGGGAGGCGGACGAAGCCAGATCACGTCTTGATTTTCTAAAGGAAAAAATGGAACGTAAGTGAATCTAGCCCTCTAGCGAAGTAGCGATTTTTGCAGCTACCATCGCATTATTTTCGAGCAATGCAATATTTGCTTTGAGCGTTTTGCCATCGCTTAAACCAGACATTTCCGATAATAGAAATGGGGTAATTTTCTTTCCCTTAATCCCTAATTCGTCCGCTCGGTTAAGTGCTTTTCCCAGCAATTCTTCAAGCCAGAGCGATTCAATTTCAAATTCTTTTGGTATCGGAACGGTTACAAGAATCGCACTTCGTAGACCGAGATCGTCACGCGCCTTCGCAATCTTCGCAATTTCTTCAGTTGATTCAACTCTTTGATCCACAGCCAAACCGCTATTCCTCGAATAGAAAGCAGGCATCACATCACAACGATAACCCAAGATCGTAATGCCGTGAGTTTCGAGCCATTCTCGCGTTGCCGGAAGATCAAGAACAATTTTTGCACCGGAACAAACGGTAATCATCGGCGTACTCGCTAAAGCCGGCAAATCGGCTGATATATCAGCAGAAAACCCGCGATGAACACCTCCGATTCCCCCGGTTGCAAACACTTTAATTCCTGCTTTATAGGCAACAAACATCGTTGTCGCAACTGTTGTCGCACAGTTCTGTTTATTTGCAACGGAGATCGGCAAATCCCGCGTGGAGATCTTTCGTAATTCTTTATCGGTGGCCAGCCGGGCCAATTGGGCTTTATTAAGACCGACGCAGAATTCCCCGTCAAACATCGCAACGGTTGCGGGAACACCGCCATTATCGCGAATAATTTGTTCAAGTTTGATGCCCATTTCAAGGTTTTCCGGGTAAGGCAATCCATGGGCGATCACCGTTGATTCCAGCGCAACTAGAGGAATATGCATATCTAATGCGGCTCTTACTTCTTCGTTATGCTTCATAGAAAAATAAAAACCACCCGCGGGTAAAGCTGGTGGTTTGAATAAAGGAATCGGTCCTTCTTACTTGATCATCGTACCTATTCGGTTGAGTCTCGGATGGGTCAGGCATCCAAAAACATTCCCGTTACTGGCGCCTCGGTCGCATGACCAATAAACAAACATCGCGCGACCGACGATTACACTTCGTGGAACAAACCCCCAAACACGGCTATCTTCGCTGTTATCACGGCTGTCGCCCATTACGAAGAAATTATCTTCCGGAATCTTTACTGTTTTGCCTGCGACGCCAAACTCATAATTATCAATCGGTAAATCGCCTCCGTTTTCCACGTAACGAATCCGATCCTCATCGTAGTAAACGGTATATTTCTGATCGGGCGAATTATCTTCGAATTCTTTCGTCTCGAGAGCAAATGCCGGACCAGATGAATTACCAATTACGCGATGCTCGGGAAGAAGCTTGCCGTTAATAAATACCTTATTATTTTTGAACTCAACCGTTTCCCCGGGCAAGCCGATCACGCGTTTGACGTAGTTAACCTGATACGGAATTATCGGCGGATTCCGGCTGGCGTCCGCTTCCGGATGAAGTCGGTTGCCCGGGTATTTGAATACGATAATATCCCCTCGTTTTATATCACGCTGCGGCAAAAAAGGAAGCGGGTTCCCGCCGGCGTTAAAAATAAATTTGTTTACGAGTAAGTAATCACCGACCAGAATCGTATTCTGCATCGAACCTGTGGGAACGGTTACGGCTTGTATCACGAAGGTCATTCCGAAGATCGCCATTATCAAGGTAACAACAAAAGATTCCAGATATTCCAAAACTATCGGTTTCGGCGGCCCAATTAATTTCGATTTGGTTTCAGGTTTAGTTTTTTTTTCCGATTTGCTCATAAAAATACTACGTTAAACTTTTTCCGTTTGTTTTCCAATCTGACGATCGAGAATATCGATCGCAAGACGCGCAGCTTCCATTTCTGCCGATTTTATCGTGCTTCCGCCTCCAGAGGTCTTTCCGCAGTCCCAAACGGCTTCAACGGTAAAAAACCGATTGTGTGGCGGTCCGTCCGTTTTAATAACGGCGTATTGTGGCGCGTCACGTTTTTCTGCCTGAAGCGTTTCTTGAAGCAGTGTTTTGTAATCAAGGGAGCTTTTTGGCGTAACGTTTGTAATTTCTTCCAAAAATAATTTCACTACAAAGCGTCGTGCGGAAAGATATCCACTGTCAAAAAATATCGCCGCGATAACTGCTTCTAGCGTGTCGGCCAGAATCGCATTTTTTTTTCGGCCTCCGGTCTTTTCTTCACCGCGTCCGATTCGCATGAACCTTCCTAAATCAAGTTTATCAGCGAGCTTAGCTAAGGTTTCGGCGCTCACCAAATGGTGTTTCATCAGGGTTAAATCACCTTCGCTGAGATCGGGATTCAAAAGAAAAAGCTCCTCAGCAATGGCGAGGCCTAATACCGAATCTCCAACAAATTCAAGGCGTTCATTTTGTTTATAGTGGATATTTTCATCGGAACTTGCTACCAGTTTTTCGTTTGCCCATGAGCGATGGGTAAGGGCCCGCTCGAGAAGCTCAATTTGGGTAAACTGGCAGTCTATTAATTTTTCCAATTTCGAAAGAGAATTCGGCATCGCGTTATTCTAAACAAAACAAGTGAAAAAAAGAAGCCGAACGTTCACTAAAAAACGTTCGGCTCTCTTTTTCCAAATAAATTGCTTTAGATCGCGCTAGCGCTTCTGAGCTTTCGACGATACCGTCTTATTCGAAGTCGTACCGGTTTTTACCTGAACAGCCTTTTCATCGGGCTTTGCTTCAACAACCGGCGTTACCACGGTAAAAGGATTCGGCATCGGTTTTGCCATAACACCTGCAATATACATATTTACTTGTGCGGGTGTTTTTTCCTCCGGCTTGAGATAACGGAAATTGTAAAGATCATTGATCGTCTTCAAAAGGCCGTCCTTATAAGCTTGGGATTCCTTAGCGTCTGCTTTCGCAAGATTATATGCTCTCGCATAAGCATCAAGCGCTCGGTCTGCATATGCCCTTTCAAGCGCAACGGAATCGTCAATGGCTTTAAAGTTTGCTTCATCAGCTTTGTCGAGTTTAGCTCGTTCCTGACCCAGTGAAAGCGCCTTGTCGAAATACCAGTCACCGATTACTCCGTATGTTCTTGGCTCTTTTTGTTTTTCCGAAGGAATCTGAGTCGCCTTGAAGAGGTAACTTACTGCTTCTGTTTTCTTTGACGCATCAGTTTTTCCTTGGCGGTGATACATGATCATTCCGATAATGTAGTTCATCCAGCCTTTTGCATTATTTGCGTCATCGTATTCGTAAATGAATGCGCCGAATTTCTTTGATTTTGCACCGCCTTCAATCATCTCGATCGCCTTTTTCGCGTATTTGATCGTTGCGTCATTGTATTTGTCGATTGGCGGATTCTTTACGATTTCGTCAAAACCAATCGACCCCAAAACCAGGGTAACGTCCAACATATCCGGTTCGTATCCAAGAATCTCCGCACCTGATTGATAAAGTCCGTCCCAATCTTTTGCCTTGAAACTCGAATCAAACTTGCCGTAGCGAGCTTGCTTCTCCGCCCGTTTCTTAGCGGCTTCGATTTGCTCTAATTCATCCTTAATTCCCTGCTCAAGTGCCGGAATTGCGCTCTTAAGATAATCGACGATTTCTTTATCATCGGCACTGCTACCATATTTATCAATATATTGCTTTGCCGCTTTAATAGCTTCGCGCCGCTGTTCCATATTTCCGGCATAATTGTCGGTATATTTCGCGTACAAGGTCGCTTTCCCATCATCCTGCGCAAACGTCGAAGTCGATGCACCGACTGTTAAAGCAACCATAAAAATTCCAAGCACAAGACCTCTGAAAACCTTTTTCATTAAGTTATTCCCCCAAGCAAACCTTTAATCTGCAATTTATTTTATTTAGAATTAGAAGCCCTTTTTTTGGTAATGGCCTCTAGCGTTATGCGAAAATTCAGATGAACACGAATAAAAAAACGTTGCAAAATTATCTGTTGCAAGAAACAAATTTTATTCGAAATTCTTTTTTAAATGAACTATCGTAAAATGCAAACCCCAATTTTCACGCAAGAAACGGGTTTATGTCAAGCAAAATAAACAAAATCCCGCAGCCGTGTATTAACGACTGCGGGAGGTTGGCCAAGTGCGGGATCACTAAACTATTGATTTTTAACTATTCTAGGTCGTGATATTTCCGTCTTTCCACCGATCACAACCGTTGGAAATAAATTTTCAGTTTTAGGTGGTGTTTTCTTTGTGACCTTTGCTACGCGCTTCGAATCCGATGTTTCTTCGGGCTTTTGTTGGGAGGCGTTGACCTTTTTCGAAGCAGAGCCGGTTTGCAAGGGGGCGCTGCTTACGACACGGATTATTTTTGTCTCAGCCAATGCCGTGGTGTTTTCTGTTTTCGTATATACAGCTTTACGAGCGAGCTTACCCTTGTAGCCTTCGTTGTAACGACCGCGAAGCGAACGGTAAATTTTCCCGGCAATCGCGGCGGAATGTTTTCCTCTGGCATATTTACCTTCGATAATAACGATAACTGCAAATTTCGGATTTTTGATCGGTGCGACCGACGCAAACAGGCCAACCCAGGTACCATTTGCTATGCACGATCCGGTCTTACCCGCAATATCTAAATGCGCGTCATTGATCTGTTTTGCGGTTCCATATTCGACGGCACCGATCATCCCGGGAATAACTCGTTCGAAGACGGTAGGTTCTAAATCGAGTCGCCGTTTGTAGAAACCGCGAAATTTTGCAGTGGAATAAGTTGATTTTACTATTTGAGGAATTACAAGGTCGCCTCCGTTTGAAACTGCCGAAACCAGGACCGCGAGTTGAAGAGGCGTAACTTCAAAATCATCAGCATGCGAATAGATGCGTAAATTTTCATTTCCGAAAGGAAGTTTTCCGGCGAATTCACCGGGAGCGTTTATGCCCGTGATCTCACCTAGCCCCATTTTGCGCGAGTAAGAAATGAGTTTGTCGCTTCCAAGAGACGAGCCGACTTTTTGAAAAAAACGATTGTCCGAATAAGCCAGAGACGCGTTTAATCCACGGCGGTATGTTCCATTTGCAAGAAAACCGCTCGGTTGAATCAGGCTCTCGTTGTAACCCGCAACACCTGTTACGAGCTTGATCGTCGAACAAGGTTTGAAACCACGGCGAATTCCCCAGTCCTGATTAACAATCGTATATATACGACCCGATTGCGGGCTCATTACTACCACTGTTCCCGCACGATCTCCTAAGGCTTCTATTGCCGCTTTTCTGATTCTAAGGTCTTCTCCCTCAACGTTATCATTTTCGATATTTTCATTCGTGTTATTGCGGAGAGTTGTGTCGTCAAATTGAGCGATCGCTGAAGCGGGAAAAATTGAAACTGAAATTAAGAAGGCAAGAATGGAAATAGGAAGCGATTTTTTCGGAAAGAACTGCATCGATAATATTACCTCTGGAAAAGTCGTATGGTGTTTAATGCGGTGGAGAGAAAAGTTAAAAAAAATGGAGAGGACACGAACTGATCAGCGTTTGCCTTCGCGCCTATTAAAACTATAACATTCGAATCACGCGATCGGCAAGAATTATTTGATTTCGCCTCAACGAAGACGCCACATTATGAAAATTTTCAGCACATTTCGGATGCGACTGCTCTCGATTTTGGCGTTAATGCTGATCACGACCTTGAGTGTCCAGTATTATCTAAACCTGAAGACTCAGGATGAAAACATAAAGCGGACGGAAGAACGCGAACAAGCCTTGCTTGCCGGCTTTGCTTTGGGCTTAAACAGCATTACATCGGCGACCTATCTTGTGGATTTCGTAAAAAAGGAAGGAAAAACGCTTTACGGTGACGCCGCACTAAAGCGAATCAAAGACATCCTGATAATCAATAACGACTGGATTATCACGGATGCGCTCTCTGAAAAATACCGCCCCTATAGCGACAAGAATGGCAAGGCAGTGTTTATCGCCCTTAAAGATGCAAAGGATCTTCCACCATTGATCGAAACTGAAAAACTCGGCGCAGACATCGATAAATTCCCAAATCGAAAATCGATTGCGCCTTCCGATGACGCCGAAGCTCATGCAATTCCGGTTGAGACGACAGATCAGGGGCGCTGGTACGTCATGGTCATCAACAAAAACGATCGTCCGGATACACTGGCAAAAGTGATTCAACCATTGATTCCGACACTGGGGATACTTTTGCTTTCGACGATCGGCGCATTTTTTCTCGTCTGGCGGTTTACAAGACCGATCACAAACTTGTCGCAAGCCGCAAAGAGAGTTGCTGACGGCGACCTCAACTTTCGTTTGGAAAACGCTCATAAATCGGACGAAATGGGGCGGCTGGCAATGCAGTTCAATGAAATGACTGCGGAACTTGAAAAGACGCGCGAGCTTCAGACGCAGCTTCAGGAGGCCGAAAAGTCTGCGGTCGTCGGTAGATTGGCCTCAGCGATCGCCCACGAAATACGCAATCCGCTAAACTACATAAACTTAACGCTCGATCATCTCCGCAAGAAATTTACCCCCGCTGATGCTGCCGGCAAGGAAACATTTGAAAAGTTAACCAGGCAATTGAAAACGGAAGTAGAGAGGATCAATCAGCAAATCTCGGATTTCCTTAGATATTCGCGTCCCCCAAAACTGGACATTCAACCAGTAAGAGTTCGAAATGTGATTGACGATTCATTACGAATCATAGAGCCACAAGCGGGTGAGCAGAAAATATTGATCAGTGTAATCGAACGCGGGGAAATACCGTTGATAAACGCGGATGCGGAAGTATTGCGCTCCGTATTTAACAATTTATTTATTAACGCATCACAATCGATGGAAAAAAATGGAGGCAATCTCAGTGTGATTATTTCGCAAGGGACAAAATGCGTTACTATTGAAGTTAGAGACACTGGCGACGGTATTCCCGAGGAGAATTTGAACAAGATTTTTCAGCCTTATTTTTCGACGAAAGAGACGGGAACTGGCCTTGGTTTAGCAATCGTAAAGAAAATTATTGATGAACACAGGGGTAAAATTGAAGTGGATTCCGAGATCGGTTCCGGGTCCTGTTTCAGAGTGAGTTTACCAAAAGCGGATTAATTTATGTCAAGAAAATCGATATTAGTTGTTGACGATGAAAAGAGTCAGCGGGAAATCTTAGAAATGATTTTGTCGGGCGAAGGTTATAATGTAACTACTGCGTCATCGGGTGAAGCGGCGATGAAATTTGTTGCGGACAGACATTTCGATCTTGTATTGACGGATCTAAAAATGACCGGTATGAGCGGATTGGACTTGTTGAAAGAGCTTACGGATTTCGACAAATCAATTATTGTGCTGCTGCTCACGGCCCATGGCTCAGTCGATTCCGCGGTCGATGCGCTTCGTTTGGGTGCCTTTGATTACCTTCAAAAGCCTTACGACAGCGAAAAGCTTCTTGAAACTGTATCCAGAGCTCTCAAAAAATTATCGGTTCTCGATGTCGAGATCATATCCGCTTCGGAAGAAATGGATAGGGTTAAAAAGCTTATTCTGAAGATCGCGAAATCGAATTCCACGGTTTTGATTCGAGGCGAAAGCGGCACGGGAAAAGAATTGATCGCGCGTTCGATTCACACAAATTCACCGCGAGCGGGTGAGATTTTCCAAGCGGTAAACTGCGCCGCAATAAATGAAAATCTACTTGAATCCGAACTCTTCGGGCATCAGAAGGGAAGTTTTACCGGAGCGGTTTCAGACAAAAAAGGACTTTTTGAAGTGGCCGATTCCGGAACACTCTTCCTGGATGAGATCGGCGAACTCGATATCTCCCTCCAGGCAAAACTTTTACGTGCTTTGCAGGAAAGGCAAATTCGCAGGGTTGGCGGTACAAAAGAAATTGATATCGATGTTCGGGTAGTCGCAGCTACAAACCGTGATCTACTGAAAATGACCCAGGACGGGCGGTTTCGTGAAGATCTATATTACCGGTTAAATGTGCTGTCGCTTGAAATTCCGCCGCTTCGCGAACGTACCTTGGATATTCCACTATTAAAAAAATATTTCGTTAAGAAAAATACCCGTGATACCGACCGAAATATTCATATCGGCAAAGAAGCCGATAAGATTCTCGAAAACTACAGCTATCCGGGAAATGTGCGCCAACTTGAATCGGCAATCGAACGCGCAATCCTTCTTTGCGAGGATGATACAATTACGGTCGAAGATTTACCTCCGGAAATGACACAAGGGGAAGCGGCGAGCAGCGCTGAATTATTTAAGCTGCCTCCAAATGGCGTTGATTTTGAGGATGTCGAGCGAAGTTTGATCACCCAAGCAATGGAGCGAACTGATCACAACATCACAAAATCGGCAAAACTACTTGGTTTAACATTTCGCACTCTCCAATACAGACTTGAAAAGTTTGGTATAAAGAAGGATGACGACGGAACTGACGAAGACGAATAGACGTACTTAGAAACTGCAGTGCCCCTTTAATTAAAGGAGAAAATGCTATGGATTGGTTTTCCACTTTGACGCTCGCACTAGGTTCTGCCTGGACATCGGGCATTAATTTATACGCTACGGTCGCGGTCGTCGGCTTATTACAGAAGTTTACGACCCACCAATTTCCTGCCGGACTTGAATCACTCGAAAATTGGTGGGTTATCGGGATCGCGGGCGGGCTTTATCTTGTTGAATTTGTTGCAGATAAGGTGCCCTACGTAGATAGTGTCTGGGATGTCGTACACACGTTTATCAGAGTTCCGGCGGGTGCAGTTATGGCGTATGCCGCAACTGTTGGAATGGATTCGAGCGTTGCGGTTATTGCCGGGCTTCTAGGAGGCGGATTAGCACTTTCATCTCACGGCACAAAAGCCGCACTCAGAGCGGGCGTGAATCTGTCTCCCGAACCCGTTTCGAATTGGGTTTTGTCGATCGTTGAAGATATTATTGCATTTGGTGGGGCCATTTTGGCGGTGTTTGCTCCGGTAGTGATTGCGATCGTGCTGGTGATTTTTGGCATATTCTTCGTGTGGTTTGCTCCGAAAGTTTTTCGTGCGATCAGAAAGATGATCAATGCTACGCGGGCATTATTTAGCGGCGCTACGTTTCGGGAAGTAGCTCAGAAGGCGCCCTAGAAAAAACGATTATCTTGATCTCTCTATGGAACGAATTTTGCAGGTATTGGCGGTGGTTCTTATCGGAGTCGCCGCATTTTTCTTATGGCGCGGAAATGGAGACGGAGCCTTTGTCTCCGCTGTGCTCGGTTGCGCGGCATTCTTTCTGCATATACGTTTTCAGGTAAAAAAACGTGTCGAAAAACGAAATGCCGAAATTCTCGAAGGAAAATATGGCAGAGATGTGCTGGATAGCGAGGCATACAAGTCGACGGATGAATTTAGCTCCATGCCTGAAACGCGAATTGGAGAACACAAAATTCCCCCTCAAGATTAGATCATGGCAAAAATAGTTATCGCTCCATACGGTTCTTTGGGTGACTTGCATCCGCTCCTCGCAATCGCGATCGAACTTCGTAAACGAGGACATGAGATACGAATCTGCACTTTTGAGGGCTACCGCGAAAAGATCGAGAAACTAGATTTTGAGTTTTTTCCGATGCGACCCGATATCGATACGGAAGATCGCAAGCTTGCGCGGGAACTAATGGATACGAAAACGGGTTCGGAAAAAGTGATTAAAGAGCTAATGCTTGGAAATATTCATGAAACATACTTGGATCTGTTAAATGCCTCCAAATCGATGGATTTGTTAATCGCCGGCGAAATTGTTTTTCCCGCACACTCTGTCTCGGAAAAACTCGGGCTAAAACTAATAACTACGTCGCTCGCACCCATATCGATGTTCTCGCAATATGAGCCGAACATTTACGCAAACGCCCTATTTCTCCGACACTTGAATTTCCTGGGACGCCCATTTCAAAAGTTGGTTTTTTCCGTAATGGGAAGTGTTTTGGAGAGCTGGCTCGGGCCCTACAAGGAATTTCGAACAGCGATCGGTTTAAGCTCTGATCACGATCCGATCGTAAAGGATAAATATTCTAAAAACCTGCATTTAGCAATGTTTTCGAAAGTTCTGGCAAAACCCCAGCCAGACTGGTATCCGAGAACACTTCAAACCGGTTTTTGCTTTTATGACGGGCAAAAGATTCTCGGCGTTATGCCCGATGGATTGAACGAATTTATCGATTCCGGCGAGTCGCCGATTGTATTTACGCTTGGCTCGGCGGCCGTTATGGATGCTCGGGATTTCTTTGAGGAAAGTATTGCAGCCGCGAAACGTCTAAATCGCAGATCGGTGATACTCTATGGAGTTTTCAATGAGCCGCCAAAAGGATTGGACGATGAGCGGGTCGGATTTGATTACGCGCCATTTAGCCAAGTTTTTCCACGTGCAGCGTGTGTTGTTCATCAGGGCGGGATCGGGACGACCGCCCAGGTTTTGCGTGCGGGAGTTCCGCAGTTGATCATGCCATTTTCGCACGATCAGCCTGATAATGCGGCGAGATGTAAGCGGAAAGGAGTTGCAAGAAGTATAGACCGAAATCGTTATAACGCCGAAAGGGCCGCTGAAGAAATTACTAAGCTGCTTGGCGATTTAAGTTATAAGGCAAAGGCTCTCGAAGCGAAAAGCATCGTAGAACGGGAGCATGGCACGGAAACAGCCTGCGACGCGGTCGAAAGTATCTTGAGAATGAAAACTTAGTAGAGATTTCGCTGAGCCCCCAAATACTTTAGCCGGATTTTTGTTATAATTTTGAATTCTCGGGTCTTTTTGTTTTAAGTTTATGAAAGTAAGAAACAATTTCATTTTTGCGTTCATTTTTGCACTTTTCGCGTCTTCGTTCGTTTCGGGGCAGATGACACGAAAACCATCGCCAACGCGCGAGCCTGATGGCGCGATGTCCAAGAAGCCGGACACGAATATCCGTTCGCTCTCAAGAATCACATCGCAGGCGAGCTTTGATATGTTGGCACGGGTATATCATCAGGGTACAGCATATGCGATGCCCCACGCGATGTTTGTAATTGATCGCCAGGATGGAAAAATTTATTACATAAACTCTCAGAAGTATCGATTCCACAAGGATTTCCTTCGCGGCAATCACTTGGTTTTGAAGGGGCAGGATTTCTTTCAGGATATCTACATTAATCCAAACCGCAGATTTATCGTTGGCACGCTCGCTTGGCAGAAAACGGTAAGCAAGTTTACGTTTGAATTGTGGGAGGGTGATCTCCTTTCCGCCGACCTCATAAAACTAACTTACGAAAAGGTCAACAAGACATTCTTCGATAAAGTCTACTTTAAACCGAATTCGATCCGGCACGATGAGCTTACTGCAAACACGGGGATTGACCGGGTAACTTCGGCGGAGATTTCAAGCAATCAGGAATATTTGGCGTTGAATACGGCGAAAGCCGTCGGTCGTGTGCACATTATCGAGAAATTAGATGATACGGTCGAAATCGGTTATAACGAGATCGTGATTCTCACTGAAGTGCCGCTCAACATTCCTCCGGTCGCAGGAATTATTATCGCCAAGCCATCGACACCCCTTTCTCATGTAAATCTACTGGCAAAGGGTTGGGGAATTCCAAACGCCTACATCAAAGATGCGGACAAGCTGTTTAAGGAGTTTGACGGGCGTTGGATAGAATTCGAAACGACATTGACCGAACCGAAAATAAAGCTGGCGGGTAAAGAAGAGCTGGATTGGTATGCGAAGAGGCGTGAGGAGCTTGATCAGGTTGTAAAATCTCCGCCTTCTAATCTGGCGGAGAAAAAGCTCGCCACGCTTCTCCAGATGCGCAAAGCCGATAGCAAATCTTTTGGTGCAAAAGCCGCAAATCTGGGCGAGGTTCAAAGTGCGCAAATTCCAAACACGATCGTTCCAAAAGGTTTTGGAATCCCGTTTCATTATTACGACGAATTTATGAAGAAAAACGGTTTCGATAAAAAGATAATCGATTTTTCGTTTGATATGGATTTCGTTCACAACCCGCGCATCAGGAGACAGAAACTTGAGGAATTCAGGAAGGAAATTGAAAAAGGTGAGTTTGATACAGAATTGAAAAGTAGTGTGTTGGCGAAATGGAAAACGTATCTTGGTGGGCAAGGCGTTTTTATTCGAAGTTCTTCAAATGCTGAAGACATGCCAAACTTCAGCGGTGCCGGACTCTACGACACGGTTCCAAACGTAAAGCAGGCAGATGACATTGTCGCAGGAATAAAAACAGTTTGGGCGTCGCTTTGGAATTTTGAAGCGTATGAAGCCCGTGAGCGGAATTTTATCGAGCACACCGGAACGTATATGGGCGTGCTGATGCAAGTCGGTGTCGATATGGATAGTAGCGGCGTGTTGATCACAAAAGACCCATTCGATCCTGAAAATGTCGAATCGGTATACATAAGTGCAAAACGCGGATTGGGAATAAAGGTCGTTGACGGCAAGAAAATTGCCGAGCAGATACTTTATCGAAAAGCTTCGAATGCGGTGCAGGTTCTGACGCGTTCAGCGGAGGATTCCTTGCTAACGTTTGACGAAAACGGCGGAGTAAAAGAAATACCGATCGACGGCGATCGCAACGTTTTGACCGATTCCGTTGCGCGAAGACTTGCAGATGTCGGCGCGAGAATCAAACGTATTTTTGGGGGCAAGCAAGATCAGGACATTGAGTGGGGCTACAAACGTGGGCAAATTTTTATACTTCAGTCGCGTCCGTTTATTGAGAATTAATATGAAATATATATCTTTACTAATCGCTGGAATCCTGTCGCTGAGCGGGTGCGGGGCATCGAGCACGGTTTCAAAAACTCCGATCGAGAAAACAGAAGCAACCGCGACGCGTGATAGCAAAACTGTCGCGGCTCACAGTGTTGAAAAGGAGAAGGAAACAATGAGCTTGCCTGCGACGGAAAAAATCGCAAAATCAGAGTCGAAGACGACATGGACTCGAAGCGGTGATCCGATTGACGTGAGCAAGTTTGACGAAAAAATTTCCAAAGCTGAAAAGGCTTTGAAATCGGATTCGAACGATTCATCAAAAAAAGCCGGCCTTGCTGAAGCGTTTTATGATCGAGGATTTGCGCTTACACAGGCCCGGCAATATGCCTCCGCAGTTGGCGACTATCGGCGCGCGCTTAACTATGTTCCTAACCACGAAGAGTCGAAAAAGTGGATGGCGATGATTCAAAATATTTACAAAAGTATGAATCGTGAAATTCCAAGCGAGGGCGAAGAACCAGCCCCGTTAGAGTTTAAGCCTGAAAAGAAAAGCTCTTAACTAGACAACGGGGAGCGCACACCATAAACTACACTCATATTGAGAGACGACGGGGAGGAGAATTCTTTTCCGTCTTTATAATGTGATACTGAGAATTTTGAAATTCAGATATGGGAAAAAGTGCAAACGATCTTCGCAAAGGCAATACAATACTTTTAGACGGGGCGCCGTGTAAGGTTATGGACTTCGACCGCAACCAGCCCGGGAAAGGCGGTGCGATTGTTCAAACCAAATTGAGAAACCTCGTGACGGGTAATTCATTTGATCATCGTTTTCGTTCAAACGAAAACGTCGAACGCGCCGTTCTCGATCAACATGAAATGGAATATCTTTACTCGGATGGAGAAAACCATCATTTTATGAATACCGAATCTTTTGAACAAATTTCAATGAGTGAGGACGATCTGGGTGATGCAGCGAAATGGCTAATGGCGGGATTGAAGATCCAAATTGAGTTTTATGAAGCGATGCCGATCGGGGTTGAACTTCCAACTACCCTTGAGCTCGATATTGTCGAAACCGAGCCGGTATTAAAAGGCGCGACCGCATCAAATTCCAATAAGCCGGCGACTCTCGAAAATGGTGTTACGCTCTACGTTCCACCATTTATGAAAGAGGGCGAAAAGATCCGTGTGAATCCTACCGAGGAAAAATATATTGAACGCGTTAAATAACTTTTGCAGTTTCTAGGAGTTTCGAAAGTCTGGGAAGTCGTTTGGCTTTCCGGGCTTTCATCTTTTTAAAACCTAAATGTTCTTCGTTTACAGCATCCTTTACACGATCGCGTTTTTTTTGATGACGCCGCTGCTAATCGTTCGTCGTCGGAAATATGCGTCGGGGTTTAAGCAAAGACTTGGGTTTATTGAAACACTCGCGGATGATCAACGCCCGGTGATCTGGGTCCACTGCGTGTCTGTAGGCGAGACCAACGCTGCCCGGCCATTGATCGAAAAACTTCTTGCAGAATTTCCACAATATCGGATTGCGATTTCCACCACGACCGCAACCGGACAATCGCTTGCAAAATCAATTTTCGAAGGAAGAATTTCTCAGATTTTTTATTTTCCGTACGATTGGCGTTTTTCGGTTCGAAGGGCTCTAAACAGAGTTAAACCAGTGGTTATTCTAGTTTTGGAAACTGAGATTTGGTTAAATTTTTTTCGTGAATCCTATAAACGTGGCGCGCGGGTTTTTATCGTAAATGGTCGCCTATCAGATAAAAGTGTAAAGCGATATTCATGGATACAAAAGACCATGAAACGTGTTTTGCACTACATTGAGTTAGCATTGATGCAGGATCCAAAAGATGCAAAACGCATGATTCAACTCGGAATTCGAAGCAGCAAGGTACGTGTTACCGGAAATCTGAAGTTCGATCAGAACGCGGTGGAATCAAATCTGGAATTAACCGAAGAATTGCGTCGTCGTTTTGGGATAAGTGTAAAAGCGCCATTGATCGTTGCCGCGAGTACTCACGAACCCGAAGAGCAGATAATTTTGGAGGCTTTCAGGGAAGTTTGGAAAAACTCAAAAGGGAAGTTGCCGCGACTTCTGATCGCCCCGCGGCATCCCGAACGGTTCGGGGAAGTTGAGAAGCTGATTAGGAATTCGGGGTTTGATTGGGTTAAACGAACCGAAGGCGGGTCTGGACGGGACAAGGCAGCCGAAGTGATCTTGTTGGACAGCGTTGGCGAACTTAGAGATGTTTATCCTCTGGCTGAAATAGTTTTTGTGGGTGGTAGTTTGATACCGCATGGCGGCCAAAGCGTGTTGGAACCCGCGTTTTACGAAAAACCCATCATTACGGGCCACCACACCGAGAATTTCTCCGCGATAGTTGAAGATTTTTTGGGCGAAGAAGCTTTGATCCAACTGCCCGAGCTTGACGACAAACAAGCCGTTCTACAATTATCCGGGACACTCGAACACCTTCTTGCGAACGAAGAATTGAGAAAAACGCTTGCTAAAAATGCGCTTTCCGTAGCAACGAAAAACGGTGGTGCGACTTTAAGAACAATTGAGCATCTCCGTCCGTACTTGAAACTCAGAGACGAAAAATCGGAAGCAAACGAGCAGCAATGATCTTTTTTTATTTCCTTGCAGCCATACAACTATTCTTAAGCTATAAGTCTCTTCGCGGAGGGATCGAATATCTTAAGTTTTTCAAAAGCGAACTCACGAAAGTTGACAAGAATTACCATCCTTTTGCGTCGATAATCGTACCATGCCGGGGAATTGACGAAGATCTTGAGCGCAATCTCGAGGCGCTTTTCAGACAAGCATATCCAAAATTTGAAATTCTTTTTGTCGTTGAAAACCGCGCCGATGATGCGGCGTCCATTATTGACAATCTTATCCAAAAAAACGGTAGATCGGAACTGATAGTTGCCGGCGAAGCGGTGGACTGCGGTCAAAAAGTTCACAATTTACGCACCGCGGTATTGGAGGTATCGGAGAAATGCGAGGTTATCGTTTTTGTCGATTCCGACGCCCGCCCACGTAAGAATTGGCTTAGCAACCTCGTCGCACCTTTAGAAAATGATGATATAGGCTGTGCGACCGGATATCGCTGGTTTGTGCAAAAGAGTGGCGGATTCTCTACCCATCTTCGCTCGGTTTGGAACGCATCAATTGCCACTGCACTCGGCGCTAAACCCGACGGCAATTTTTGTTGGGGAGGTTCGACGGCTATCAAGCGGGAAACGTTTGAAAAACTAGAGGTGCGAAAAAAATGGAAGGGCGTTCTTTCCGATGACTTCGCGCTCACGAACATTTTAAATGCCGAGGGAATGCCGATCGTTTTTGTGCCGCAGTGTCTAACTGCGACCGTTGAAGACGCCACGCTCACGGATTTGCTTGAATTTACAACCCGTCAAATGAAGATCACGCGGGTTTATTCACCACATTTGTGGAGGGTTTCCGTCATTGGTTCCGTAATGTTTACACTAACATTCTGGGGAGGATTTGCGCTGCTTTTTCTTGTCTCGGGATGGCATTTTTGGGTGACTCTCGTATTTGTAATAAGTTGCTACATTTTCGGAGCCGCAAAAGCGTGGCTGCGTCTCGAGGCAGTAAAGCTAGTATTAGATATTTATAAAGTAGAGTTAGAAAGACAGATTTATTGGCAAACAACGATTTGGACCATCTCTCCGATGCTTTTTCTTTACAACAATATCCGTGCGATGATCTCGAAAACAATTATTTGGCGTGGAATCAAATATAAATTAAAGTCTGCAAAAGAAACTGTTATTATAAGCCGAATAAAGAAATAGGGTTTGCAGATTCTGGAAAAGATTACATTTCGAGGTTCCAATTATTATTAACATTGGACCCGGGAGCATTGGGTATGATCAAAAGTTTGCTCGGCGACGACGAGAACGTAAAAAAGAAAGAAGGAATGAGATCGGCCGACGCCTCACGAAGCAGAGCGCCCGATGCAAGTAAGATGCTCGATATCGATAGTTTCCAGGTTGAAAACAATGAGCACTCAAAAGAAAAAATAACTCCTCAAGCGGTTAAGCCTTTTGAAATTGGTGAGCCGATTGGAAAACCTAAGCCTGCGCAAGCCAGAGTCGAGGTCGGAGAAATTCCAGAAACGCCACCAGGAGACGTTTTGCCAATAATTTCTGAACCAAGTATCGCTGACGATATCAAAAAACCGGAGTTGCAATCTCAATCTAACTCTCAAAGCCCGTCAGATTCATTCAAGGAAATTGCGGAAAACAGTTTTACCAATGACACGATAAATATTTCGTCGAAAGCCTTTACGCCCGATTCGGCTGGTGAAACTGTTAGAAAAACGGGTCTTGCATGGTCGGCAGCAATTGTTTTGTTTGGCTCGGTCACTTTTATGATGCTTTTAGGTTGGTTTGTCGATCTGACAATCGGCAGCAAACCCTGGGGCCTTGTAGGTGGAATCATTCTTGGTGCGGTAATTGGGTTTGTGCAATTTTTTAGAACTACGGCTCGAATTCTGAATCCGCCCAATAGCACTCTCAAAAAACACCCGCTGTTCTTGGGTGAGGATGATAACGATTAGATCTCAAAGCTATTTTTCCCGGCCGTTTCAGCGATTCTTACTCATTCATCTAAAATATCCAGGGAAATTCGTTTTTTGGCTTTGAAATTTATAGGCGAAATCGATAAAATGCTTGTTTCGCAATGGGCGGGAAGATTGAAATTATTGAAAACGAAAGCGAAAACATCGCTCCAATTACCCATCAACGAATTTTGTGGTTAATGGCCTTGATCACCCTTGGCGGAAGCGCGGCTGGTGCGTTTTTTGTGTCCTGGGCTTTTGGTATTGGGACCTTATTGGGCGGTATTTTAGCTTTTTTGAATTATTACTGGCTAAAATATGCTCTCAGCCAAGTTTTCGACATCGCGGCCGAAGGTGAAAAACCGAGGATTTTCGGGGCGCAGTACATAATTCGATATTTGGTTTTTGGTCTAGCGATCGCTGTTGTCTACTTGACCAAACTTTTGCCGATATCTTCAGTAATTTTAGGGTTGTCAGGTTTTGCGTTTGCGGTAGTTGTAGAAGGTATATTACGTATATTTTCTTCGTTTGGTAAAAAGGAAATTTAATAATGTTCTTATTTTCTGAAGGCGGCGGACACCATACTCCGCTTATAGTCGAATTTGTAAATCACTATTTGGGTAAACCGGTGCACGAGTTTCAAATGGCGGTTACGTATCCGGCGTGGCAGACGATCTTCGATCTGCTTGGTGTTGTAACGACTCCCGAAGCTGTTTTTGGTGAATACACAGTTGAAAATGCGATCCCGTGGTACACCGTGATGTTTGTTATCGCGTGTCTGTTATCAGTTTTTGTGATTTCGATTCTGCGGGGGAAACTTTCGGAAGATGATCCGGGCCATGGACAATTGACGCTTGAAGCGGGATTTCTTGCGATCAAAGATATGGTTGTAAGTATAATCGGCGAACACGGGTATAAATACTTTCCCGTGGTTGCGACGTTTGCAGTACTGATCCTGATTTCAAACCTAATGGGGCTCTTCCCGTTGTTTATGTCACCGACTGCGCACATCAGCGTAACATTCGCGCTCGGTATTTCATCTTTCGTTTACTACAACTACGTCGGAATAGCAGAGAATGGATTTTTCAAGCATCTTGCGCATCTAGCCGGACCCAAACTACCGCTATTGATGATTCCAATAACCATTTTGATTTTTGGTATTGAGGTTATTAGTAACCTTATTCGTCCCGCGACCCTTGCGCTCAGGCTCTTTGCGAATATGTTTGCAGATGAGCAGATCGCAATGCAGATTTCCAGCTTATATGCGCCATTAACGCAGTTTTTGCTGCCCGTGGTTATAATGCCTCTCGCGGTTTTTGTGGCGTTCGTACAGACATTAGTTTTCACGCTTCTTTCGATGATTTATCTCGGGGAAGTGACGCATCATCACGATGATCATGCAAATGAAGGTGTTGAGCAAGATACGTCTGCTACAGGAAAGGCGGCTACCGCAATTGCGGACACCGTAGCGGAATCGGTCTAGTTTAAGGTTTAGATTTTTTGATAGATAGAAGATCGAGATCGGGGTTTCTTAAACTTGCGTTTATAAAAGATAGGCCCGCACGCGACAGGAGCCTTGACTCCAACGAGAGTATAAATCAAGGCATACCGGAAGTGAGGCGAACTCATACCAAGCAAGATATGGAACTCATTTCGATCTTCGTAAAATAAAAACAGGAGATAAAACAATGAGAAAAGTAAAATTTTTGTTCTTTGCGGTTTTGGCGTTGGCCGTTATGGCTGTCGCCGCTTTCGGTCAAGATGCGGCTGTCGCAGCCGGTGATAACGAATTTACGGTGAGTGCTGCGAAAGCAATCGGCGGTGGAATCGGTTTTGGTATTGTCGCGGGACTTGCTGGTATCGGACAGGGGCTTGTTGGCTCGCGAGCGGCTGAAGGCGCTGCTCGCAACCCGGGAGCGGCCGGAACGGTTCAAACACTTATGATTATTGCGCTAGCTCTTATCGAGTCGCTTGTGCTTTTCGCTCTGCTTATCGTTTTTGTAAAACTCTAAGCATCGAAAACTTCGAATTCGATGTGGACGAAGTCAGCGGCTTCGTCCACATTTTTTATTCCAATTTGGGTGTGGCTATGTTACAACTAAAGTGGGGCTAGCTGAATCAAAACAAGGATTTTTCGCGCAAGATTTACCTTTTACGAACGTTCCTTACGATAGAGAAAAATGATAGACGAATTTATTGGACAAACCTTATCAGACAAATACCAAATTGAAGAGCTGTTAAGAGAAAGCGAACTGGGAAACGTATATCGCGGACAACACCTGCTGATGGAAAAGCCTGTGACGGTGAAGATCCTTGCGCCTGCTTTGGCGGTTGACGAGAGCATTGTTGAGAGTTTCTCGATCGAAGCCAGAACCATCTCTCGCCTTTCGCATCCGAATATTTTAAATATTACGGATTTTGGGCGGGATGAGGACGGTACCGTTTTCATAGTAATGGAAGATGGCGAAGGGAAAAATTTGAAGGAAGCCATCCGTGAGGAAGGCGCATTTTCGGTTGAGCGCGCCGTTAGAATTGCGAGACAAATTGCATCGGGACTTTCTGCAGCGCATGCGAGTGCGATAATTCACGGTCACTTGACGAGCGAGAATATCTTGCTTTCGAAGATGGTTAACGATGCGGAGCTCGCAAAGATTTTTGAGCTAGGCTCTTTTGATTCCCAAAAAAGAGAAAATTTTGATGACCCGGATTCATTGGATCGACTCGCCTACTTGTCGCCGGAACAATGCTCAGCGAGCTCGGACGTAGATCAGCGTTCCGATATTTACGCGTTGGGCATAATCTTTTATGAAATGTTAGTGGGCGAAGTACCGTTTAGTGCAGACAATGCTTCCGATCTTATGCTCAAGCACGCGGAAGTTCCGCCTCCGCCGTTTGCCGCCTTTCGGGATGACATTCCAGGCGAGCTGGAACCGATCGCGATTAGAGCCTTGGCGAAAAACCCGGATATGCGTTATCAAACTGCAGCGGCTCTCGCGGAAGATCTTGGCGAAGTCCTCTTGTTAGACGGCGAAATGGATTCGATCATCATTCCGCAAGCGATAGCCGAAGATACAGGAAACACAAACAATCTATGGAAGACAGCGTTTGTACTCCTAGCCGGAATTTCGTTACTAGCGTTCGGGATGATCTATTGGACAAATACCAAGCAGACCAATCCGACGACAGTTCAGCAAGTGGATGAAAACGGGCTTCCCGTTCAGCCATTAAATCCGGCAACTGGGCTCAACGAGCAAAATTTACCTAATATCGCCGATTATCCGACAAATTCGCTTGATCCAAATGATCCCATGATTCAGCCGGATATCGGAGGCGATGGATATGATCCGTGGCGAACTCCCGGAACGCCGCCCGGCGGTGTGCCCTCATACCAGCCAGTAGGTCCAGGCGAAAATACCGTCGTTATTCCCGGAGATTCAGGAAGTATTTTTACGCAGGATGAACCCGTCGGTTATGACGAAAAGGGGAACCCGATATATTTGGTTCGGCGACCTATTGCGAATCCTACTCCGGCGACCAAACCTGGCGGGGAAAAGACAAAACCAGAAATCGATGGCAAGACTCCGACCAAACCGGATGATAAGACTTCTTCGCCAACGGATACTAAGTCGACGGTGAAACCTGAAGCTACGACGGATAAACCGGCCGACAAAAAGACGCCGCCGAAAACACCAGCAAAACAGCCGGCCTCGAAACCGTCACCCGCTGCGACAAACAAAAATTTAACAAGCGGTGGTGAGCAGGACTCTTAAGCCTTAAGGTTCAGTTATTGTTTTGAAAACTGCGGTGATTGTTTCCCGCAGTTTTTTTTCGTCGTCGAAAATCATTTCATTTTCAACTACATAACACGGGCGATAGAACTCAACTCGGGAAAGTTTTACAGCGTCTTTCGCTGTCGTAAAAAAAACATCTGCGCCGCACATTCTTGCTGCCGATTCAAGTTTTTGAAAATCTCGTTTGGAGTAGGCGTGGTGGTCGGGAAATGCTTTCGTTGCAGAAATTTTGAAGTCGGATTTTGTCAATTGGCGGAAAAAATTATCTGGGTTTCCGATAGCACAGAAAGCCAACCCATTTTGTGTGGCGGGGTCGAGAATCGGTACATCATTATTCTTCACAAAATCTTCGAGCTTGAGAACCTTTGATACAACATTCTCGCTGATTACAATTGGCGCAGAATTATTAAATTCGCGAATTTTTGTTTTCAAAGGCTCGACGGAATTTACGAGATTTGCGCGGGAAATAATAAATAGATCGGCACGTCTGAGATTCTTGAACGGTTCGCGAAGGATTCCAAATGGAAGCGTTTTTTCGTTTCCAAATGGATTGGTCGCATCAATCACAACAATATCGAGATCTCGATGGGCCTTTCGGTGTTGAAACGCGTCATCCAAGATAAATGCAGTGATTCCGTAATTTTCAACCGCCCATTTTCCCGCGCTTACGCGATCAGCATCCGAAATGACGATCGCTTTTCCGATGAGTTTTGATGCAAGCTCGAATGGTTCGTCCCCGGCTTGATTCACGTTAGCAAGTCGTTTTTCGCCATCAGAGACCAAAACTCTTGTCTTTCCGTTTTCCCGTTTATAGCCGCGCGAGATGATACACACTTCCTCACCCATAACGGCGAGAGTCTCGGCAATATAGGCGACAAGCGGAGTTTTTCCCGTACCGCCAACTGTGATATTTCCGACAGAAATTACCGGCGCACCAAGAGAATGAGATTTCAAAGTGCCGTCTTCATATCGCGCATTTCTCGCATCTATGATCTTGCCGTAAAGCCAGCCGAGTGGTGACATAATTAGACAATTATCAAATTCATTTGCGAAAACCGCAATGCTTACGGCTATTTTTTATTAGTAGTTTGGATTAGGCGGTCTAGTTTGATACGGGCTGAGCCGCTGTCAATACTTTGTTCTGCAAGACGCGCAGCGTGCATAGGGTCATCGGTTTTCCCGCCGATCACGAGAGCTGCTGCTGCGTTTAAAACCACGAGTGCACGCGCTTCATCACGGCGCTTGCTTTCGAGGACATCGCTAATTATTTGGGCACTTGCGGCTGGACTATCCACGCGTAAATCTTTAAGACTTGCGGTTTGAAGACCAAAATCTTCGGGGGAGATCTCAAACGTTCGAATTTTGTTTCCCGTAACTTCGGCAACCCGCGTTTTTCCCGACAGCGTAATCTCATCAAGTCCATCCGAACCATGAACAACCCACGCATGGCTGCGTCCCAGCAAAGCGAGAGCCTGTGCCAGCGGTTCGACAAGCGATGGATGCCAAACACCAAGAAGTTGCCGCGGCGCATTAGACGGGTTGGAAAGCACGCCGAGAAGGTTAAGGCTTGTGCGTATTCCCAGGCTCCGTTTGACGTCGCCAACCCGAAGCAGCGAAGGATGGAATTTCGGGGCAAACATAAAACAAATTCCGGCTCCATTCAGGCAAGTTTGAGACACTTTGGGCTCGCCCGCAATTCTTACTTCAAGTTGGTTTAGTACGTCGGCACTCCCCGAATTGCTTATTACCGCGCGGCTCGAATGTTTCGCTACTGCCAATCCGGCGCCGGCAATCACAAATGCTGCGGCGGTCGAAACATTGAAAGTTTTTGCAGGACTCGAACCCGTTCCTGATGTGTCTATGTAATTTTTGTGATGTGTGGTTATTTTTACAGATTGCTCGTTCATCGCCCGGGCCATTCCGGCAAGCTCTTCAAACGTTTCCCCTTTGCTGTTAAGCGCAACAAGAGACCCGGCGATCTGCTCGCGGAGAGCATCTCTTGATGTAAGTTCTCGAAAAAACTCCGCCGATTCCTTAAACGAGAGATTTTCGCCGCGCATTAAACGGGCGAGAAATTGATAAAGAGGCGTGTCAGCCTGTTTATTCACGGCAGATTTTGGGGCATCATTGAGCCAATGTGAACTAGGCATAATTAAATACTAACTTAGGGAACTGTAATTCGAAACAATCTGCGGTAAGCGGGAAGCGTAAGAACGGATGGAAGGCGAGTGGCGCGGAAACGCTCACTATTACTATCTCAGAAATTAAGGAAGTTTTGCAAGAGCTTTTTACCATCGGAAGTTAAGATCGACTCAGGATGAAACTGAACACCCTCGATTTCAAAGTTCTTATGTCGGAGCCCCATGATCAAACCATCATCAGTCTCCGCCGATATTTCTAGACAATCAGGAAGTGTTTCGCGCTCGACGATCAAAGAATGATATCTGCCGACTTCGAGTGAATCTGCGACGCCTACAAAGACTCCTTTTTTGTCGTGTTTGATTGTCGATGGTTTCCCATGGATAGGCTCCGGAGCTCTCACGACATTCCCGCCGAATACTTGTCCGATCGCCTGATGTCCCAAACACACTCCCAAGATCGGAAGCTTACCGGCGAATTGCTTCAAAACTTCCATTGAGATTCCGGCCTTTTCCGGCGTGCCCGGTCCGGGCGAGATCATGATCCGATCGGGTTTAAGGTCTGATTCTATCTGCTCGATAGTGATTTCATCATTTCGGAAAATCTTCATTTCCGCACCAAGTTCACCGCAATACTGAACGAGGTTGTATGTGAAGGAATCGTAATTGTCGATTATGAGAAGCATTTCCGAACTATCCCAAAGAAGTCCCCGTCAGCCAATGTCCGCCATCAACTACAAGCGTTACGCCGTTAATATAACTTGCCGCATCCGAACACAAAAAAATGGCAGAGTTTTCAATATCTTTTATTCGACCAAAACGTTGGAGCGGAATTTTCTTTGTCAAAGCTTCCTTCATTTGCGGAGGTAAGAGTCGTTTCATTCCCTCAGTGTCCTCGATCGGCCCCGGCGCGATTCCATTTACGCGGATGCCGTAGCGTCCCCATTCAACGGCAAGACTTCGGGTTATCGAGTCCACTCCGGCTTTTGCCGCTGATACGTGAATTTGCATTGGGGTTGCGGCTAAGTGAAGAGTTGCGGAAATATTTAAAATTTGACCTTTGTTTTCTTTCAACTGTTCAAAAGCGGCTCGGCAAACATTAAAGGTTCCTTTTGTGTCGATATCCACAACCGTTCCGAAACCATTAGAAGAAAGGTCTTTTGCCAGACAGAGGAAATTTCCCGCCGCGCCGTTTACGACGATGTCGATTTTACCAAATGTCTTGACACTTTCGCTTAACGCTTTTTCGATCGCTTCGTAATCACGAACATCTGCTGCTACAGCAAAACACTCACCGCCGTTATCTTCAATAACTTTTTTCATCGGCTCAAGGTTTTCGATTTTTCTTGAAGTGATTGCGACCTTTGCTCCATTTTCAGCAAGCGCTCGCGCAATTCCGCCAGTGATACCCGTTCCGCCGCCTGTTACAAACGCAACTTTTCCCTGTAAAATGTTCTCTGCAAAAATTTTATCGCTCATATTGATGAAATTTTATCATAGAGCAGGGTTCGAACGGAGTAGTCGAGATCAAAAATTCGTTTCGTAAATTGATTGATTATAGAGAGCGGGCGTTAAGGCTTCTACTAATTTTTACGGCGTCCGCAGCTGCGGTTGTATTTGTTTCATGTGCTAGCGAAAGAATTGATCTACGCACGCTTGTTCCAGCGGAAACAATTGTATATCTGGAAACCGACAACCTCGGACACATACTAAATTTGATTACCGAAAATGAAAATTTCCGAAAATTTTCAACGTCTAAACCTGATTTTTCGGCCCTCGAAGGAATTCAAGTTGCCATTGCGGTCATAGAT